>NZ_AP014647.1:1200000-1901581 GCF_023167545.1 Streptococcus constellatus subsp. constellatus | reverse complement strand
AGCCTTATTTAAAGCTGTCAATAATTCTTTGATATTCTTCTTGACTTGAAAAGTGAATACAGATTTTTCCAGATTGCGATTGCTTAGAAAATTGGAGTGAGATTTCTGTACCGAATATCTTTTTTAATCTGTTTTCTTCTTCTTTGAGAAAAAGTTGGTACTTGTTTTTTGCTGAAGTCTTTTTTTGATGTGGATGCAATTGTTTTTCTAGCTGTCGAACTGAAAGTTCTTGAGATAGGATTTTAGTGAACCACTGATTTTGCTCTTTTTCTGATAAGTTGATAAGTAAACGAGCATGTCCTTGAGAAATTCTTCCTTCTTTTATCGCTTCCATAATATTAAGAGGTAAGTTTAATAAACGGACAGAATTTGTAATATAAGGACGTGATTTTCCCATTGTTTGAGCGATTTCTTTGTGTGTCAACCCTTTGTCAATTAAATATTGATAAGATTGTGCTTCTTCTATAGGATTTAAGTCTTCTCGTTGTAAATTTTCAATAATGGCTTGCTTCATCATTTCATCATCTGTTACTTCTTTTATAATAGCTGGTATATTAGTTAAGCCTGCTAATTTAGCAGCTCTAAAACGCCTTTCACCAGCTAATAATTCATAACCAATTATTGGAGATTTTCGTACAATGATGGGCTGAATAATCCCATGTTCTTTTATAGAATTAGCAAGTTCAGCAATTTTTTCTTCTGAAAATTCTTTTCTTGGTTGATAAGGATTTGTTTGGATGTCATTGAGTGTAATATATTGATATTTTTCCATGTTTATATAGAATAACACACCTTTACAATTCTGTAAAGATGTGTTAATAAAGTGTCAATTATTTGAATCTAAATCTTTTGTAGATTTTGTCAGCTTAATAGTAGTTGTTGTTTCTTTTCCATTACGATAAAATGTAATTTTTATATCATCACCAATTGAATGTTTGTATAAAGCAGATTGTAAATCACTTACTGAGGAAATGTCTTTGCCATCTACTTTTGTAATAACATCATATTTTTGAAGCTTTCCTGCTGCAGGCATCCCAGCTTGAGCTGAACGTACAACAACCCCACTAGTTACTTTGGATGGGAGTTTTAAGCGTGATAAATCTGAATTAGACAGATTAGTGATGTCGATCATTTGGATTCCTAGAGCTGGTCGTGTAACAGTTCCGTTTGCTTCTAATTGATTGATAATATTAATAACATCATTAGATGGAATGGCAAAACCTAATCCCTCAACAGAAGTTCCACCGTTGCTAGCAATTTTACTTGAAGTAATACCAATTACTTGTCCTTGGATATTTACAAGTGGACCACCAGAATTCCCTGGATTGATAGCTGTATCAGTTTGGATAGCTTGTGTTGAAATAGTTTGACCGCTTTCAGATTTTAAAGACACATTACGATTTAAGCTAGAAATAATTCCTTGTGTCACAGTATTAGCATAATTTGATCCGAGTGGACTTCCAATCGCAATAGCTGTTTCACCAACAGTTAATTTACTAGAATCTCCAAACTCAGCAACTGTTTTTACTTTATCAGCACTAATACGAACAACAGAGATATCAGAATAAGTATCTGAACCTATAATTTCTCCAGGAACTTTGTTCCCATCAGCCAAACGAATATCAACTTTTTTAGCACCATTAATAACATGGGTATTGGTCACTAAGTAGGCGTATTTTCCGTCTTTTTTATAAATAACCCCAGATCCTTCACTAGCCACTTGTTGAGAATTATCGTTATTAGTATTTGAATCATCATTTCCAAAAACACTATTTTGAGAATTATTATTAGCATAGGTAATAACAGATACAACTGCATCCTTTACTTTGCTTACAGCTTGTGTTGTAGAATTTGTATTTTTATAAGCAGTAGTAACTTTGTTAACCTTAGTTGTTGTGGAACTATTTGTTGATAATTTTGATGAGGTTAAGTTTCCAAATAAACCACCAATAAAACCTATAGCTAAGACCATGAAAAGCCATAATAATTTTTTTGTAAAATTTGAAGAATTTTTCATATCTTCCTCCTAGTTATTTCAATTACTGAAAGTATAAATAATTTATCTTAATTATAACTTAAATGTTTAACCTTATCCACAAATTGTGGATAACTTTCAAAATCTGTGACTTTCTTAGTAATTTATAAGGTTTTTGAAAGAAAATTTAAAGTTTTATCTTGTGAATAAGATGTGAAATAACTGTGGATATGATAGAATAGAAATATGAAAATAAAACTTGTAACTGTTGGAAAATTAAAAGAAAAATATCTTAAAGATGGGATTGCAGAGTATGCAAAACGCTTAAAACATTTTACTAAATTTGAGTTGATTGAACTTTCAGATGAAAAAACACCTGATAAAGCAAGTCACTTAAAAAATCAGCAAATTCTGGAGAAAGAAGGGAATCGTATTTTATCGAAAATAACTGATAAGGAATTTGTGATTGCTTTAGCTATTGAAGGTCAACAATTTCCGTCAGAAGAATTTAGTAAGATATTGAGTGATATAACCATTCGTGGAATTTCAAATATTACTTTTGTGATTGGAGGAAGCCTTGGCTTATCTAATACTGTTAAAAAAAGAGCTAATTTATTGATGAGTTTTGGAAAATTGACTCTTCCTCATCAATTGATGCGATTAGTTTTAGTAGAACAAATTTATCGAGCATTTATGATTCAACAAGGAAGTCCTTATCATAAGTAATCTTGACGTTGTGGACTTTTTTTGTTAAAATGATAAAGCATTGGTCTCATAGCTCAGCTGGATAGAGCATTCGCCTTCTAAGCGAACGGTCGCAGGTTCGAATCCTGCTGGGATCATATAAGTTTAAAGGCACGAGAGAAGCGTGCCTTTTTCTATATCTGTGTAAAAAGTCTTTTGAGATGTAAAAATGTGTTTTTTGGAGATTTTTTCAATTTGGTTTTAAAAATTTTGTATAATTACTTTGTAAGATTTCTTACAAAAAACAAACATTAAGGAGAATTTATGAAAAAAATTTTTAGCAAAAAGGAAATAACTAAAGTGGAAGTTGAATCATTTAAAGAACTTACTGATGAACAGTTAAATAAAATTGTTGGTGGAGATAGTCGAATAAGAATGGGATTTGATTTTTCTAAACTTTTTGGTAAATAAATATTTAGGAGTAAGTATAGTGAAAATAGAATTTATACATTGGATTATATTCTCAATTATAGAAGCTGTTTCTGTTGTATATTGTTATAAGAAGATAAGTAGAGTGAATAAAGTGAATATTCACTTTACTTTATTATGTTTAGGAATTGTATTTTTGACTGATTTTACTACAATAATACATTATTCGGTTAGATATATAATGTTTTTTATTCAACCATTATTTTTTTATTTATACTTTGTTAAAGTAAAAAAAGTTAAAAAACATTCGTCTTTATTTTTAGCACTATTTTTATCTTTAGCTGTATCAGGTTCTGAAACCTTCTTTTCAGTTATTATTTCTTCTGTTACAGGTGATAAGTTTGTTGATAGATATTGGGGATTGTTCTATATTTTTATTAATATTATTTCTTTAGTTTTCATTTTAAAAGCAATTGATTATTTTAAGTTTAATTTTAAATATTTTAAAAAGGTTGATTTCAAAGATAAGATTGTACAGTTAAATTTTTATCTATTATTCATTCATTTTTTATTAAATGTATCGCATTGGCTTAGCAATATGAAAAGTTTAAATAGTTTTTCTAGTATGATTGCGACGATTTGCTTTTTGATGTTTATGTCAATTTTATTCTACTTACAATCTATTCGTGAAAAATATGAAAAAGAGGAGCAAATTAAACAAAAAGAACGAGAACAGCTACAACTACAAAAGTATACAGATGAAATTGTGAGTCTTTACAATGAAATTCGAGGTTTTCGTCACGATTATGGTGGGATGTTGGCAAGTTTCCAATCTGCCATTCATACAGGTAATATAAGAGAAGTAGAACGAATTTATCAAGAAGTACTAGTAAATGCTAATTTACAACTTCGTTCAGATAAATATACTTATTTTGATTTAAATAACATTGGGGATTCAGCGCTTAGAAGCGTTATGATACAAACCTTGTTTAAGGCACGTGATTATAATATAGAATTAACATTTGAAGTAAAAGATTTTGTCAAGCCTTTACCGATTAAATTATTAGATCTAGTTAGAATGACAAGTGTTCTTTTAAATAATGCCATAGAAGGAGCAGCAGAAAGTTATCAAAAAACAATGAATGTTTCTTTGGTAGATTTGGATACAGAAACTATCTTAGTCATTCAAAATTCACGTAAAAAAAGACAACTAGACTTAGAAATGATTTATCAAACCGATTTTTCAACAAAGGGCGAGGGACGAGGTTTAGGTTTAAGCAATATCAAAGAAATTATTAATAACTATGAAGGAATTATTCTTGATACAAACATTGAGGATGAATATTTTACACAAGTAATGAGAGTAAGGAAAGAAGGTCTATAATGAAAGTACTAATATTAGAAGATGAAATTACACATCAAGTTAGAATGGAAACAACATTGGCAGAAATAGCTAAGGAAATGGGGATTCCGATAAAAGTTAAAATAACTGGAAAAGTAAGAGAATTTAAAGAATATATTGAAAACGATGAAGTAAATCAATTATATTTTTTAGATATTGATATTAAAGGTGAAGAAACAAAAGGGTTAGAAATAGCCAAATTTATACGGCATCATAATCCTTATGCCATTATTGTTTTTGTTACAACAAAATCAGAATTTGCTACTATGACGTTTAAATATAAAGTATCTGCATTGGATTTTGTTGATAAAAATTTGAATGATGCTGCTTTTAAAAAACATATAAAAGACAGTATTGAATATACAAAAGCAACGTTGATTGAAAATAAAGATATGGTTGATTATTTTGAATATAGTTTCCGTGGTGGCGAAGTTAGAATGCCTTTTAATGATATTTTATATATTGAAACGACAGGTTCTTCTCATAAATTAAGAATTGTTGGTAAAAACTTTTTTAAAGAATTTTATGGTACGATTGCAGATATTCAGGAAAAAGACGAGAAAACACAGCGCTTCTTTTCACCTCATAAATCTTATCTAGTTAATATTGGGAATATTAAAGGTTATGATAAAAAAACAAGAGAAATTATTTTTTATGAAGATCACCGTTGTCCGATTACTCGAATGAAAATTGGAAAGTTGAAATCCATTTTAGAGGAATCAAAAGGATGAGTAAAAACTAAATTTTTAAATAAAAACTATTGACAAAGTTTTCCAAACTGGTATAATAGTATATGTTCTGTTAAAGAACATATATGGTCCGTTGGTCAAGGGGTTAAGACACCGCCTTTTCACGGCGGTAACACGGGTTCGAATCCCGTACGGACTATATTATCCGGCATAGCTCAGTTGGTAGTAGCGCATGACTGTTAATCATGATGTCGTAGGTTCGAGTCCTACTGCCGGAGCTACTAAGCATTCATAAAGGGTGCTTTTTTATATTATCAAGATATAATAAAACCCAAACTGAGCAAAAAGACAGTTTGGGTTTTTAATTATAACAATTTTTCTTTCGTATCTTATTATAAATAATAAAGAACGAGATTCCAGATAAAAATGCTATACTACCATCTTTAAGACCATTCGGGATAAATGTCAATTTAATTTTTCCCTCTCCTTTTTTTACATTAACCTTCATAAAGCCATTTTGTGCTCTTGAAATTTTGATTGTTTTCCCATTTTGCGTTGCAGACCAACCTTTATCATAAGGAATGGTGAAGAATAAAGAACTATTTCGTTGAGCTTGATAATATGCTGTTATTGTATTATATTTTGTTGTTACTGATACTTTTTGTTGTTGAATCTTGTTTATTGCTTGTTGAAAACGATTTGTATCAAGAGTATAAAATTCAGGACTATCAAACGAAACTTTTGAATTATCTGGAAAAGTTACTTTTACAGTTATGGTTTGCTTGTGATTAAAGTATCCAAGATTAAAAAAAGGAAAGACATTATTAGTACTATAATGCATTTTTTGATTGTTGTTTACAGTTATGTCAACTGATTTTTGGTTGTCATTTGAGAAAGTTAAGTTTGGTAAAGTTAAATAAACTTGACTATTTGCTGGAACTTCTAAAGTATAAGAGACACTGGCAAAAGAATCATGACCATTTTTATCTACTTCTGCAACTATTCTATTTCCAACCTGTTTAACATTATGATTACTTGTAGGAGTTAATCGGTGATAGTATTTTAAATTTAATCCAGAAAGTTGATTGAGAAAACGAGTTTGATTATCTAACGTTAAATGATTAAACTTTACATCTTTGTAAATTGAATTTGTTAGAAATGCTAGTGAATTAGCATTTCTATTTTCATAGAGTGTTAAATTATCTTTAGTCTTAATAGACGAAAAACCATATTTCTGAGGATTATTTGTTGAAATATTATATTTTACTCCTAATAAGCTATCCATAATAATACTATTATTTTGATAACGTAAATTTAAATTCGTTCCAGATGATTTGAAACCGAGTTTATCAAGAATAGAACTAGCTGCAGTATTACGAACAGAAGAAAATTGAGAGATACCATTATAATTGTACTTCATGCTGTCATTTCCAGTTTGAATAGACAATTTTTCGGTTCTAAAGAAATTTAAGTTTTTCTTTTTACTATATTTAACGAGTGAATCAATAGATGTTAAATCTTGTTCATAAGCATTCCTACTTGCAAAGATCCATTCCTTTGCAATTCCTTCCATTTGATAAAAGCTATTTAAACTAAGTTCAAAACAAACAAATAATAAAGTAGAAACTGTAAATATTTTAGAAGGGATATATTTTTTTGTATAAGCCCAAAAAATTAAAAGATAGGCGACTAAAAACTCTAATGTTAAGATAAAATTAACGGAACCTAAAAATTTGTAATGTTTCTTAAAAATAAAAGTAGAAATAAACCCAAATCCTAAGATAGAAAAACTAACTAGAATATTTGTTAGTTTAAATTCCTTTAGACGTTCTAAACTTTCTGCAGCTAAGAAGATAATGACAATGGAAAATGTCCAAGAATAACGATGTAGAAACATATTTGGCGCATGCATACCTTGCCAAAATAAATCTAACGGTTGTAAAGAAAAGCTAGCTACTAAAATTGTAATTAAAAGAAAATAAGCAAGTTTCACGTGAAACTTAATGGATCGTAATGTAAAAAATAGAACTGCTAACAATAATGGAATGAGACCAACATAAATCATAGGAATAGAGCCATATTTAGTTGTGTCAAAAGCTCCAATGAAGTTTTTGGCAAAAATATCTAAATACCAACTTTTTTCAGTCAGTAAGGTTGTCACTTTTGTTAATTTTTCACCATGAGTTTTTAAGTCTAGAAAAGTTGGTAAAATCATGATAAGACTCGTTATCCCAGCTAAAATTGATACAATTGTAAAGTCCAGGAAAGATTTAATCCTAGTTTTAAAATCCCATGAAATTTGAACAATATACCATAGAATAAGAAAGAGAACCATCATGTATCCAAAATAATAATTTTGAATGAAAAGAATTGACAGAGATGTAAAGTAAAGAACATAACCTTTTTGGAGTATCAAATAATGTAAACCAAGTAAAATAAGCGGAATAATGATGAAAACATCTAACCAAGTTTTTATTTCAAGTTGACTAACTGAAAAACTCATTAAAGCATAGGATGTTGACAGTATCAAAATAAGATGAGAAGAAATTTTTTTAAAGATAGCTTTAATACTTACGAAACATGTTAATCCCATTAAACCAAACTTTAACAGAGTAAATAAATATACTGCATCTGGCATATTTTTTAAATTGAAAAAGTAAACTAAAGGTGATAAGAAACTTCCAAGATAATAGCTAGATAAAGCATAAAAATTTAATCCAAGTCCACTTGTAAACGTGTAAAAAATATTGTCTGTACCATGCAAAATATTTCTTAAAGTAACATCGAAAATGACATACTGATGAAAACCATCTCCCAAAAGTGGAGAAGTGTCACTTTTCCAATAAATTCCATTTATAAAATAAGTTAAAAACAGGATAAAAAATGGGATAAAAAAGGCAAACAGATAATAATGTTTAAGAAGTTTTTTGATTTTTTTCATAGGTTATGATAAATAATAAAATGCTAAAAATTAAGGAACTGAATCTTTTATCAGCTCCTACTGGCGAAAAGGTTTAATCTTTCCAAAGGTTCTTGACTTTTTCTTGTACTTCTTGATTTTCTAAAAATTCATCATAGGTTTCATCAATTCGGTCAATGACACCATTTTTAGAAAGAACAATAATGTGATTAGCAAGTGTCTGGATAAATTCATGATCATGACTAGCAAAAATAATAGATTCTTTAAAGTTTTTCAGACCGTCATTTAGGCTAGAAATAGATTCTAAGTCTAAGTGGTTGGTTGGATCATCTAATATCAAAACGTTTGATTTGAGAAGCATGAGTTTAGACAGCATGACACGAACCTTTTCCCCACCTGACAAAACATTGACAGGTTTGTTAACTTCATCACCAGAGAAAAGCATACGCCCTAAGAACCCTCGAAGGAAAGTATTGTCATCTTCTTCTTTACTTGCAAATTGACGGAGCCAGTCAAGAATAGATTCCCCACTAGCAAAGTCTTTGCTGGTGTCTTTTGGTAGATAAGATTGACTAGTTGTAACGCCCCACTTTACAGTTCCTTCATAGTCAATATCTCCTATAATAGCTCGAATCAAAGCAGTTGTTTGAAGGTCGTTTTGTCCAATCAAGGCTGTCTTATCTCCAGGACGCAGAATGAAGCTGATATTATTAAGAATAATATCGCCGTCAATCTTGACAGAAAGATTTTCTACTATCAAGAGGTCGTTTCCGATTTCACGTTCTGCTTTGAAGTTAATAAATGGATATTTACGGCTTGATGGGACAATTTCTTCCAATTCAATTTTGTCAAGCATTTTTTTACGAGAAGTTGCTTGCTTAGATTTTGAAGCATTAGCAGAGAAGCGAGCAACGAATTCTTGCAGTTGCTTGATTTTTTCCTCAGCTTTAGCATTGCGGTCTGCTAAGAGTTTAGCAGCTAATTCACTAGATTCTTTCCAGAAGTCATAATTACCAACATAAAGTTTGATTTTACCGAAGTCTAAATCAGCCATATGGGTACATACTTTATTAAGGAAGTGACGATCGTGAGATACAACAATAACGGTGTTTTCAAAATCAATCAAAAAATCTTCTAGCCAAGAGATGGATTGGATATCAAGACCGTTTGTTGGTTCATCTAGTAACAGAACGTCTGGTTTACCAAATAGAGCTTTAGCAAGAAGAACTTTTACTTTATCTCCATTTGATAATTCGTTCATATTTTGGTAGTGGAGGGTTTCAGGAATATGAAGATTTTGTAGCAATTGAGAAGCTTCGGTTTCGGCTTCCCAGCCACCTAATTCAGCAAATTCACCTTCTAATTCAGCTGCTCGGACACCATCTTCATCAGAAAAATCAGGTTTCATATAAATGGTATCTTTTTCTTTCATAATATTATAAAGATGCTCATTCCCCATGATAACTACGTCAATAACTCGATTTTCTTCATAGTCAAAATGATTTTGTCGAAGGACTGAGAGACGTTCATCTGGTCCGAGTGAGATATTTCCAGTAGTTGGTTCGATATCGCCAGCTAAGATTTTTAAAAAAGTTGATTTTCCTGCACCATTAGCGCCGATTAAACCATAAGTATTTCCTTTTGTAAATTTGATATTCACATCATCAAATAATTTTCGATCACTAAATCGTAGTGAGACATCCGATACTGTAAGCAATATTTTTCTCCTAACTCTGTAATTAGTTTCATTTTACTAGAAAATTTGACTTTTTTCAAATGATTCAGGGATAAAATATTACATTTTAGAATATAGAGAAGTAAGAAAAAATAAATAGATTTATAATAAATTTATAAATTTTTAGGAGGAAAAAATGAAAATTTTATTAATAAATGGTTATCAAAAGCATGATTTCTGTAAAGGAGAATTAAATTTTAGTTTGTATAATGTTATGTTGGAAAATTTACGACACAAACATGATATTCAGTTATCGTCAGTTGAGGACTACAACGTAATAAACGAAAGAAATAAATTTTTGTGGGCAGATTTGATTATTTTTCAATTTCCTATTTATTGGTTTAATGTGCCTGGAAAGTTAAAGCTGTATATGGATGAAGTTTTTGAATATGGTCAATTTTATTCGTTTGCAGATACTTATGGTCAAGGTGGTTTAATGAAAAACAAGGAGTACATCTTATCCACAACTTGGAATGCACCAGAAGAAGCGTTTAATAATCCGACTACATTTTTTGATGGAAAAGATGTTGATGATATTTTGATTTCATTTCATAAGACCATGGAATTTTGTGGTTTAAAGAAAAGAAAAACACTATCTTTCCATAATGTTGTAAAAAATCCTCAATTTGAATCTTACAAACAAACAGTGGAAGATTATTTTTTAAAAGAATTGTAAATATGATGTAAAGGAATAGTAAAGTGTTAGTTGTTTTTAATTTTAAAAATCAGATGTCAATCAAGCAACAATTAGAATTGTTAGAGAAGTTCAATCAACCAATAAACAAGCAGCATCAATTGATTATAGCTCCTATTATACCAAATTATGATGAGTATCATTTTGACATCGCAGTTCAAAATTTGTCAATTAAAGGAAGAAATGTAGGTGATTTATCACCTCAACATTTAAAACATTACAATATAAACTATGCTTTTGTAGGCCATTTAGAAAGGCAAAAGTGTTTAAATGAAACAACAAGAATTATTCGATCAAAGCTTGACAATGCTTTACAGAAAGATATTGTCCCTATTATTTGTGTAGGAAATCATGAAAAACCTATTTTTGAATGTGCAACATATTTAGATGGTTTGAATCTTCAGGATAAACATATTATCATAGCTTATGAAATATTAAGTGCAACATTAAAAGGAAAAAAGGATTATTCATTTACAAAAGTTGAAGAAAGTTTCCAAGATTTAAAAAATTATTTAGATAATTCAAGTGTAAAGTTTGGGTTTACATATCAGTTGATTTTTGGTGGTGGTGTAAACTGTGAAGATATTGAACAGATTTTAACCATTGGATTTGATGGTATTCTTATTGGAGATAGAATTGAAAGTTTGGTTGAAATACACCAATACTTACTAAAAGATACTCTTGTATTGATGTAAAAAACAAGGAGAAGAAAAAATGAAATCAATTTTAGTAACAGGTGGAGCTGGATATATTGGCTCTCATACTGTAAAGGCACTTTTAGATGCTGATTATGATGTGCATGTTTTGGATAATCTAGCATCAGGTGTCAGGGATGCGGTGGATGTAAGAGCGCACTTTAAAGAACTGGATGTTTATGATGAGCTGGCATTAAAAGATTATTTACAATCTCATAAAATTGATGCTGTATTGCACTGTGCAGGGGAAATCGTTGTTAGTGAAAGTATTGAAAATCCTAGTAAATATTTTGCGGCTAACGTAGCAGGCATGAACCATGTTTTAAAAGTATTATCAGAAGTAGGCATCAATAAGATGATTTTTTCATCAACGGCTTCAGTTTATGGAAATAATTGTATGGATAAACCAGCAAATGAGGATACGCTATTAAATCCAGTAAATCCTTATGCAGAGACAAAACTGATGGGAGAACGCATGATTTATTGGATGGCCAACCGTTATGGTTGGAAATATGTCATTTTTCGTTATTTTAATGTTGCTGGTGCTGCTATGGATGCTTCAAATGGTTTGAGGGTTAAAAATCCGACACATATTATCCCTAATATTAATAAAACGGCTCTTGGACAAAATGATGCTTTAAAAATTTTTGGCGATGATTATGAAACGAGAGATGGTTCATGCATCCGTGATTATATTCATGTTTTAGATTTAGCTCAGGCACATGTAAAGGGACTTGACTATTTGTTTACAGATTCGTCAACGTCACAGATATTCAATCTAGGAACTGAACATGGTTACACTGTCAAGGAGATATACAATACTGTAGAGCAAATTTTACAGAAAAAAATTCCTCATGAAATTGTCGCACGTCGTGTCGGTGATCCAGCAAGTGTGTTAGCAGATACTGCTAAAGTAAGAGAATTTTTAAATTGGCAAGCCTGTTATTCTTTGAAAGATATTATATTTTCTGATTATAATTGGCGTGTGAAAGCTGGCAATTCCATTGTCGAATAATTTTTAGAAGTGTAGAAATAGTTTCTACACTTTTTTCTTGAAAATGGTATAATATTATCAAGAAAATTCAAGGAGAATGTGATGTCAAAACCTATTATTTTAACAGGAGATCGTCCAACAGGGAAGTTACATATTGGTCATTATGTAGGAAGTTTGCGAAATCGTGTTTTATTGCAAGATGAAGGGAAATATGAATTATTTGTATTTTTAGCTGATCAACAAGCTTTGACGGATCACGCTAAGGATCCTAAGACAATTGTGGAGTCAATCGGGAATGTGGCATTAGACTATTTAGCTGCTGGCTTAGATCCTGAAAAGACAACTATTTTTATTCAAAGTCAAATCCCAGAGTTGTCAGAACTGTCAATGTATTATATGAATCTGGTATCACTAGCTCGTTTAGAACGTAACCCAACTGTCAAGTCAGAGATTGCTCAAAAAGGATTTGGTGAAAGTATCCCGACTGGTTTTTTAGTTTATCCAATTGTACAAGCAGCAGATATCACTGCTTTTAAAGCAAATTATGTTCCAGTAGGTAATGATCAAAAACCAATGATTGAACAGACTCGTGAAATTGTGCGTTCTTTTAATCATACTTATAGTTGTGATGTCTTGGTAGAGCCTGAAGGCATTTATCCTCAAAATGAAGCTGCAGGGCGTTTACCAGGGCTTGACGGGAATGCAAAAATGTCTAAATCTTTAAATAATGGTATCTATTTATCTGATGATATGGATACTCTACAAAAGAAAGTGATGAGCATGTATACGGATCCTGACCATATCAAGATTGAAGATCCTGGTAAAATTGACGGTAATATGGTTTTTCATTATTTAGATGTATTTGGTCGTCCAGAAGATATGCGAGAAATTACAATAATGAAAGAACACTATCAACAAGGTGGACTGGGAGACGTGAAAACAAAACGCTATTTATTAGAAATTTTAGAGCGTGAATTAGGTCCAATTCGTGAACGTCGTGTTGAATTTTCAAAAGATATGGGAGAAGTCTATACTATGTTACAAAAAGGTAGTGATAGAGCACGGCAAGTAGCTAGTCAAACACTTTTTGAGGTAAAGTCTGCTATGGGAATTAACTATTTTCAATAAAAATGAGCAAAACTATCACCTAACGTGATGGTTTTTACTTTTTATAAAATAGAGATTGACAAATACAGATAGAATGGTATCATATTAACAATAAATACGAGCTATGCTCAATAAATAAAGAAAAGAGGAATTTGTGGATGTCTAACTGGGACGTTAAATTTTTGAAAAAAGGTTTTACTTTTGATGATGTATTACTCATTCCTGCTGAGAGTCATGTTTTGCCAAATGATGCTAATTTACAAACAAAATTGGCTCAAAATTTGACACTCAATATTCCAATTATCACTGCAGCAATGGATACTGTTACAGAAAGTAAAATGGCCATTGCTATTGCTCGTGCTGGAGGTCTTGGTGTTATTCACAAAAATATGTCTATTGAGCAACAAGCAGATGAAGTTCGGAAAGTTAAACGTTCGGAAAATGGAGTTATCATTGATCCATTCTTCTTGACTCCGACTCATACGGTTTCAGATGCAGAAGAATTGATGGAGCGTTATCGTATCAGTGGAGTTCCTGTTGTTGAAACTCTTGAAAATAGGAAGCTAGTTGGGATTATTACAAATCGTGATATGAGATTTATTATGGATTATAATCAACCTATCTCTGCGCATATGACGAGTAAAAATCTAGTAACTGCTCCTGTTGGGACAGACCTTGAAACAGCAGAGCGTATACTTCATGAGCATCGTATTGAAAAATTACCATTAGTTGATGACTACGGTCGTTTATCTGGTCTGATTACAATTAAAGATATTGAAAAAGTAATTGAATTTCCAAATGCAGCTAAAGATGAATATGGTCGTCTTTTGGTTGCTGGTGCAGTAGGAGTTACTTCTGATACATTTGAGCGTGCAGAAGCTTTATTTGAAGCAGGTGCAGATGCTATTGTCATTGATACAGCACATGGACATTCAGCGGGAGTACTTCGGAAGATTGCTGAGATTCGTGAACATTTTCCAGAACGAACGTTGATTGCAGGAAATATTGCTACTGCAGAAGGTGCACGTGCGTTATACGATGCTGGAGTTGATGTTGTGAAAGTCGGAATCGGTCCAGGTTCAATTTGTACCACTCGTGTCATTGCTGGAGTTGGTGTACCTCAAGTGACGGCAATTTATGATGCTGCACAAGTTGCGCGTGAATACGGGAAAACAATTATTGCAGACGGAGGTATTCAGTATTCAGGAGATATTGTGAAGGCACTGGCTGCGGGAGGCAATGCGGTCATGCTCGGTTCAATGTTTGCTGGTACAGATGAGGCGCCAGGTGAAACGGAAATTTTCCAGGGTCGTAAGTTTAAAACTTATCGCGGAATGGGTTCGATTGCAGCTATGAAGAAAGGGTCAAGCGATCGTTATTTCCAAGGTTCTGTTAATGAAGCAAATAAATTGGTACCGGAAGGAATTGAAGGTCGTGTAGCTTATAAAGGTGCAGCAGCAGATATCGTTTTCCAAATGATTGGGGGAGTTCGTTCTGGTATGGGATATTGTGGAGCAGCCAATCTCCAAGAGCTACATGACAAAGCTCAATTTATTGAAATGAGTGGGGCTGGTTTGAAAGAAAGCCACCCTCATGATGTTCAAATTACGAATGAAGCTCCAAACTATTCTGTACAATAAGATCTATTATAAAAGCTCTGCAGTAGATAATGCAGAGCTTTTATAATTAACATACTTTACAAATGTGTAAAGCGTGTTAATATCTAGTTTACACCTTGTCTTCAGTTAAATGTCCTTCATGAATTGAGAAAATTTTAATATCAGAAGGCATGTTTTGTAAATGTTCTAGAGTTGTTGTGGTGATAAATGTTTGGATGTTTTGGGAAATAGATTCAAGTAGATTAAGTTGACGGTTATTGTCAAGTTCACTCATGACATCGTCAAGTAGAAGAATTGGTTTTTCTTTAGTAACAGTTTCCATAAGCTCAATTTCTGCCAGTTTGAGAGATAAGACTACGCTTCGATGTTGTCCTTGACTACCAAAATTAGCATTCATATCATTGATATAAAAAGCAATATCATCTCGATGGGGACCAACTCCAGTAGTTTTTTTAAATAAATCTCTGCTACGACTTTGTTTTAATGCAATTCGAAAAGCTTCTTCTAGTTTATTGAAATCTGAAAGTCGAATAGAAGAGCAGTATTTAATAGTTAAATTTTCTAAATTATTTGAGAGTTCCAAATGTTTTTGCTGACCAAAGTATTCTAATTTTTTGAGAAATTCTATTCGATGCTGCATAATGCGGCAACCAAACTCTACTAACTGATCATCCAAGACAGTTAAAAAAGTCTCATCTATTGTTTTTGCTGTCTTTAAATAAGTATTTCTCTGTTTTAGAACATGATGATAATGTGATAAATCAGATAAATAAATTGGTTTAATTTGCCCCAACTCTATATCAACAAATTTGCGTCTAAGGGTTGGAGCTCCTTTAATCAATTGTAAATCTTCTGGAGCAAACAAAACAATATTCATATTTCCAATGTAATCTGATAATTTGCTTTGTTTTAGATGATTAACCTTTGTAATTCTTCCTTTTGGTGTCAAGTCAATCTCTAAAGAAATCTTTCCAGTTTGCTTGACAAGTTGTCCAGATACTTTTAAGGTGTCTTTAGAAAAATAAATTAAATCTTTATCTGAACGAGTTCGATGACTCCGTGTCAATGCAAGAAAATAGATAGCTTCTAAAATATTTGTTTTTCCTTGAGCATTTTGACCTAGAAAAATGTTGAGTCCAGGATGAAAGTCTATTTCAGTTAGCTCGTAATTGCGAAAATGTTGAATTTGTAAGTTTTTTAACCACATATTTAAATACCTGGGAAGCGGATAGGAGCTTTTTTATTAGATTTATTGGCTTTTTGATTTACTGTTGCTGGTTTACTTTTTTTGATACTTTTGTTCATTTCTTTTACAAGAGCACCGACTCGTCTTTTTTCTAAAAGCTCTTTTTCGTGCTCAATTCTTTCCTCCTCATTTGGTGCAGTCAATAGTATTTCTAATTTTTGATTTGGAAGAGTGATGATATCGCCAATACGAATTTTCTTTCCGCGACGAGTTTCGAGATCTCCATTAAAATAAACTTGATTTTCTTGAAGAAAACTTTTAATAGCACCACCACTTTGAATGATTCCAACTTCTTTTAATAATGCTTGTAAAGTAATATATTCATCAAATAATTTGTATTTCATAATTCACCTCAATCTTTGTCATTATATCATAATTGGGTGAAAAGATGATATTAAAATTATTCAAACGTATCATGAAGAAAACGTTTTAAGATGAAAGAATAATACTTGAATGAGAAATTAAGCACTGTTTCGTGATATAATAGAGGTCAATAAAAAAAGAAGATGAGGGACGATATGGAGTTGGTTTCTGGAGTAGATCTCCATTTTATAACATCCAAAAAATTTAAAACCAATCGAATAAAAATAAGATTTTCAGCTCCAATGTCTATGGATACGATAGCGGGACGCGTACTGGCTGCAAATATGCTCGAAACAGCTAACGAAATTTATCCCACGTCACAGATCTTTCGTGAGCGATTAGCAAATCTTTATGGTGCGAACTTTTCAACAAGACTATCACGAAGAGGACTCATTCATTATGTAGATTTAGATATTTCCTTTGTTAGTGATGCATTTTTAAGTCGTAAAAATACATTAACAGGAGAGATACTTAATTTTTTAAAAGATAGCTTGTTAAAACCTTTAGTAGATGGAAGGGCTTTTAATCGAACTGTTTTTGAAGTTGAAAAGAAGAATGTACTTAACGATTTAAAAGCTGAAATTGAGGATCACTTTTATCACGCTCATCAAGAACTGAATAAATTATTTTATACAAAGCAAGACATGCAAATTCCTCATTTTGCCACATTAGATTTGGTTGAAAAAGAAACTCCAAAAAGTAGCTTTGCAGTTTTTCAAGACATGCTTCAAAATGATAAGATTGACATATTTTTTATAGGTGATTTTAATGAGATTGAAGTCTATGAACATTTAAAGATGTTTGGTTTACACCCTCGTCAACCTGAGTTACACTTGCATTATCATCAAGAATTTTCGAATGTTTTAAAAGAGGGATTGAAACAAAATGATGCTCATCAATCCATTATTGAATTAGGATATCATTTTTCAGTTCAATATGGAGATAGGAATCATATCCCTCTTGTTGTATTGAATGGACTTTTAGGTGGTTTTGCTCATTCAAAATTATTTGTTAATATTCGTGAGAAAGAAAGTTTAGCTTACACGATTTCAAGTAGTATTGATATTTTTTCAGGTATGATGCGTATTTACGCTGGAATTGACAGGAAAAATAGGACTAAAACAGTCAGTTTAATTTATCGACAAATTGCAGATTTGAAAAAGGGACGTTTTACAGATGAAGACTTAAATCAGACTAAAAAAATGCTTCGAAATACGATGCTCCTTTCTTTAGATAGGCAAAATACATTGATAGAACGAGCTTATATGGCGTCTGTTTTGCAGAAAAGATTTATGTCAATTGATGTTTGGTTAAATGCTTTAGAAACAGTCACTAGAGAAGATATTATCGTCATTGCAAAACAACTCAAACTACAAGCAGTTTATTTCATGGAAGGAAAATAATGCAAATTTTAAAAATGGAGAGAAAGGATTATCCGGCAGTTGGGGAAGTAGTCTATCAAACTACTTTGCAAAATGGTTTAAGAGTGTTTCTTTTACCCAAACAAGACTTCAATGAAACTTATGGGATTATGACAGCAAATTTTGGGTCAATTGATACTTGTTTTATTCCGCGCGGTTCTAATCAAGTTGTTCAATATCCTGCAGGAGTTGCTCATTTTTTAGAACATAAATTATTTGAAGATGAAAATGGCCAGGATATTTTACAACAGTTTGTTAAGTTAGGAGCTGAGAGCAATGCCTTTACAAGTTTTACTAAGACCAGCTATCTTTTTTCAGCGACGGACAATATTTTAGAAAATGTGAGATTGTTGCAAAGTTTACTAGAAAATGCTTCTTTTACCGAGGAGTCAGTTCAACGTGAACAGGGAATTATTCAACAAGAAATTAGCATGTATCAAGATAATCCAGATTATTGTTTGTTTTTTCATACTTTAGCAAATCTTTATCCAGACACTTCATTAGCAGAAGATATTGCAGGAAGCATTGAATCAGTTACGGAAATAACAGTTGAGGATTTGAATGAAAATTTTGAAACCTTTTATCATCCATCCAATATGAGCCTATTGTTGATTGGCAATTTTGACTTAGAAAAGACTATTACTGTTATTCAAGAGCAACAAGAACATCTGGATTCTTTTGCTAAACAAGGACTCATTCAACGCTCTTCTCTTACGTTAAATCCTATTATTGCTACTGGAAGTGTACGAATGGAAGTGGCAAGTTCTAAGCTAGCAATCGGGTTACGTGGAAATCAATCGTTAGCGGAAGTTGATTTATTTCGTTATAAAATTGGTTTAAAACTGCTATTTGCAATGATGTTTGGCTGGACATCTAAAAGATTTCAAGCGCTTTACGAAGTTGGAAAAATAGACAACTCTCTATCGTTAGAAGTTGAGGTAGAAAAAGATTTTCACTTTGTGATGTTGACAATGGATACTAGTGAACCAGTTACTCTATCTCACCAATTTCGTTCGGCAATTCGGGATTTTGAAAAAGATCCTGATGTGACAGAAGAACATCTTGATACTATAAAAAGTGAAATGTTTGGTGATTTTTTGCATGGGCTCAATTCGCTAGAGTATATTGCAACTCAATATAAAACCTTTTCAGAAGGTGAGAATTTATTTGATTTACCCAAAATATTGCAGACAATTAGTTTAGTTGATGTGATTGAGATAGGACATTATTTTATTGATTCTTGTGACATGATTGATTTTACTATTTTTCCAAAATGATTTCATGTTTTAGTGAAATTTGGTAAAATAGTGTTTAATAGAAAGAAGGCTGAGGCGTATGAGAAAAAAAACAATTGGTGAAGTCCTGAGATTGGCTCGTATCAATCAAGGGATGAGCTTAGAAGATTTACAAAAGAAAACAGATATTCAGTTGGAGTTACTAGAAGCTATGGAAGCTGATGATTTTGATCGTCTCCCTAGTCCTTTCTATGCTCGTTCTTTTCTAAGAAAATATGCTTGGGCTGTTGATTTAGATGAGCGAATTATTCTTGAAGCTTATGAAGAAGGAAGCATGATTACTTATGATGAAGTGGACATTGATGAGGAAGAGAATTTTAGAAGCCGAAGAACGAAAAGGCAGCGAACTTCTTTTTTGCCATTATTCTACTTAACCATTCTAGCATTAGCTATTTTAGTCTTTGTTAGTTATTATGTTTGGACATATGTTCGTCATAATTCGTTAACCACAAATCCTTCATCAAGTTATAGTGTTGTAAATAAACAAACAACTACTTCATCTAGCTCAAATGATGGATCTACTTCTAGTGAATCTTCTAACAGTTCCAAAACAAATTTGACTGTATCGGGAAACGGCAGCAACTTGACAGCGATATTGACAGGAGCAGTCAAACCTGTCAATTTAAAACTATCTGTTAATGATACAACTAGCTGGGTAAGTGTTACAGGTACAGACTTAGAAGGTGGTGCAACATTAAGCCCTGAAAATCAAAGTGTGTCAACCACTATTTCACCAGGAACTACATCAACAATTACTCTTGGTGTGGTTCAAGGTGTGACAATTACAATAGATAATCAGCAGATTGATACATCAGGCTTGACAAGTTTGACAGGTACAATTACACTTATAATAAATAATTAAGGAAATGAAAATGAAAAAAGAAAATATTCCCAATGCTTTAACTTTGTTACGGATTGCTTTAATTCCAATTTTTATTTTAGTTCTATCCTTAAGTTACTCTGTTGGAATGCATGTTTTTGCAGCGATTATTTTTGCAGTAGCTAGTATTACAGATTATTTAGATGGCTATTTAGCTCGTAAATGGAAAGTTGTAACAAACTTTGGGAAATTTGCTGATCCTATGGCAGATAAGTTATTAGTAATGTCAGCTTTTATTATGTTAATTGAAATGAATATGACACCTGCTTGGGTTGTTGCAATTATCATCTGCAGAGAGTTAGCTGTGACAGGTTTGCGGTTATTATTGGTTGAAACTGGGGGGACAGTCTTAGCTGCTGCTATGCCAGGAAAAATAAAAACATTTACGCAGATGTTTTCCATTATTTTTTTGTTATTGCACTGGACATTGCTAGGACAAATTTTGCTATATATTGCATTGATTTTTACGATTTATTCGGGTTATGACTATTTCAAAGGAAGTGCCTATCTCTTTAAAGATACATTTAGATAATATGAAAAATATCATTGACGTTCAGCATTTAAAGTATAAATATGATAATCATGTAGAGGACTATATTCTTAAAGATGTGACGTTTCACGTGAAACAAGGAGAGTGGTTGTCTATTGTAGGTCATAATGGCAGTGGCAAATCTACGACAATTCGTTTAATAGACGGTCTGTTAGAAGCAGAAAGTGGCGAGATTATCATTGATGGAGATGAATTAACTCTTGAAAATGTATGGGAAAAGCGCCGGCATATTGGGATGGTTTTTCAAAATCCAGACAATCAATTTGTGGGAGCAACCGTTGAGGATGATGTCGCTTTTGGTTTGGAAAACCAAGGGATGGATTACCAAACGATGTTTGACAGAGTTCAAGAAGCGTTAGATATTGTTGGAATGCAAGACTTTAAAGAACGTGAACCAGCAAGACTTTCTGGTGGGCAAAAGCAGCGTGTGGCTATTGCTGGTGTGGTTGCTTTGCGTCCTGATATCGTTATTTTAGATGAAGCAACTAGTATGTTGGATCCAGAAGGGCGTTTAGAGTTAATTCAGACAGTTAAAAAGATTAAAGATCAACATGGTATGACTGTTATTTCTATCACACATGATTTGGATGAAGTAGCTCTTAGTGATCGAGTTTTGGTGATGAAAGAAGGACAGGTAGAATCGACTAGTACACCAAGTGAGCTTTTCTCACGAGCGGATTTAGAGGATTTAGGTTTAGATGAACCTTTTACAAATCAAGTAAAAGCAACTTTGATGAATTCAGGCTTTCAATTGCCAAAGCGCTATTTAACAGAAAAAGAATTGCAGGATTATTTATGGGAATTACTTTAGAAAATGTTAGTTATACTTATCAAGCAGGCACTCCCTTTGAGAGTCCTGCACTTTTTGAAGTCAATTTAGAAATAAAAAATGGATCATACATTGCTTTGGTTGGTCATACAGGTAGTGGAAAATCAACTATTTTACAATTACTGAATGGACTTTTAGTGCCAACTGAAGGAAGTGTTGTGATTAATGATGTCAAAATTACTTCGACATCTATAAACAAGGATATTAAACAAGTACGTAGAAAAGTAGGATTGGTTTTTCAATTTGCTGAAAGTCAGATTTTTGATGAGACAGTTTTAAAAGATGTTGCTTTTGGTCCACAAAATTTTGGAGTATCAAAAGATGATGCTGAACGTTTAGCACGTGAAAAATTAACTCTTGTCGGAATTTCAGAAGAATTATTTGAACGTAGCCCATTTGAATTATCTGGAGGACAAATGCGTCGAGTAGCCATAGCTGGTATTTTAGCGATGGAGCCAGAAATTCTTGTCTTGGATGAGCCAACAGCCGGTTTAGATCCCGCTGGACGAAAAGAATTGATGAGCTTATTTAAGCGATTACATGAAGCAGGAATGACCATTGTTTTGGTAACACATTTGATGGATGATGTTGCTAATTTTGCGGATACTGTCTATGTGATGGAAAAAGGAAGACTAGTCAAAAGCGGAGAGCCTCGGCAAGTTTTCCAAGATGTAGCATTTATGGAAAGTATTCAACTAGGAGTTCCCAAAATTACAAAATTTGCACAAGAATTAGAAAATAGAGGGCTAACTTTTCCATATTTACCTATCACTATAGAAGAATTTAAGGAGGTATTCCATGGATAGTATGATTTTGGGGCGATATGTTTCTGGAAATTCAATCATTCATCGACTAGATCCTCGCAGCAAACTTTTGTCAATGTTTTTCTTTATTTTAATTATCTTTTTAGCAAATAATATTGTAACTAATGGCCTATTGTTCATCTTTGCAATATTACTAGTTGGGCTTTCAAAGATTCCTTTAGTTTTTTTCCTTAAAGGATTAAGATCTATGGTCTTTTTGATTGCTTTTACTACTTTATTCCAACTATTTTTTACATCTGGTGGCTCGTTGTTATTTCAATTTGGCTTTATAAGAATCACAGAGGTAGGTTTAGCTCAGTCAGGCATCATTTTTAGTCGCTTTCTTTTAATTATTATTTTTTCTACTCTCCTAACTTTAACAACCATGCCACTTAGTTTGGCAGACGCAGTTGAATCATTATTGCGGCCTTTAGCAGTATTAAAGGTACCCGTTCATGAAATAGGGTTGATGTTGTCAATGAGTTTACGCTTCGTCCCTACTTTGATGGATGACACAACACGGATTATGAATGCTCAAAGGGCGCGTGGGGTTGATTTTGGTGAAGGAAGTGTTGTTCAAAAGGTAAAATCAATTATTCCTATTTTGATTCCGTTATTTGCTTCTAGCTTTAAACGTGCAGATGCTTTGGCAACTGCTATGGAAGCGAGAGGTTATCAAGGTGGTGTAGGAAGAAGCCGTTACCGCCAGTTGAGGTGGAAAAAAGAAGACACACTTTCTATTTTTGCTATGTTTGTCTTAGGTTTGATGTTATTTTTCTTAAAAAGTTAAAAAACTTATATTATTGTTAGCAAAAAAACGCCTTTTAAAGCGTTTTTTGCGTATAAAATCAATATTTCTGTAATCTTTGTAATACAATTATAAGATTAGAGTAATATTTTATGTGTAATATAGTATTATACGAAAAAAGGAGAAATTGATATATACATGAAATCAATGAAATTAACGTTATCAGGACTTCTTACTGCAGTTGCTTTTTTTGCAACAGGAACTATTGCAAGTGCTGAATCTTATACTGTTAAATCAGGCGATACTTTATCAGAAATTGCTAAAGAAAAAAATACATCAGTTGAAAAGTTAGTTGAGCTCAATAAAATTAAAAATCCGGACTTGATTAAAGTTGGACAAATTTTAGAGCTTGATGAAGAGAATCTTTCAGCAGGTTCGACAGAGACTGCAACAGAAGAAGCTGTAACTTATGAAGATGTGACGTATAATGCACCTGCTGCTTCAACTACTTATTCGCAACCAGCTACAGCAAATCATTCTTCAAATGCTGTTCTTTCTAATGGTAATACAGCAGGAGCGACAGGTGCTTATGCAGCTGCTCGTATGGCAGAATTAACAGGTGTTCCAGCGTCAACTTGGGAACAGATTATTGCTCGTGAGTCAAACGGACAAGTGAATGCTTATAACCCATCAGGAGCTAGTGGCCTTTTTCAAACAATGCCAGGTTGGGGTTCAACAGCTACAGTAGATGATCAAATTCAGGCTGCTTATCGTGCATATAGTGCACAAGGGTTATCAGCTTGGAATTACTAAATGGAATAACAAGAACGGATTAATTAAAAGATGAATAAATCAAGTAAAGATTTATTCATCTTTTTTTGTATATCGTAAATATAGTTTACAACTTATGTAAAGTATTATTTATCAATGCTGTTAAAAGATTTTGTGGTGAATTTGAGATAAAATCTGCTCCATTGTTAATTAATTCATCTCGATATCCAAATCCCCACAAAACTCCTAGAGTGTTCATTCCAACGGATTTTCCACCTATCATATCAAATTTGGTATCTCCGATGATAACAGATTGGTTAAGGTTGGCATGAGAATAGTTTAAAGCGCGTGTTAAAACATCGGCTTTATGGTAAGAATTCGGAAGTGAGCCAAAGATGCCATTGAAATGCTTATCAATTTTTAGGTATTGTGCCATTTTATTAGCCATCACTTCATTTTTACTAGTAGTGATATAGATATGATAATCTGAATTTTCTAATTCTAATAAAAGTTCCTTTACACCATGGTAAAGCTGAGTTTCAAACACACCTTTATTTTTATAATATTCTCTAAATAAAGCAATAGCATGATTGATATCAGCTTCTGGAACAACAGAAGCAAAGCTTACTTCTAAAGGTGGTCCAATGAAGGTATCTAACTCTTTGCTATCAGGGGTTTTGATATTTAACGAGGTGAATGCATAGTGGAAAGCATTTTTGATTCCTGCTGAACTATCAACAAGTGTTCCATCTAAATCGAAAAAAATATACTTAAAATTTTGCATAGTCTGTATTTTTATAAGGGAGACAGTCTGGAAGACTGTTGAGGTTGCGAATGAAGAAAAAGAAGGTTTTGTTAAAAGTACTCTTCTCAGCTTGAAAAGTGAACAGTGTTAAGATTTGTCTTGCAAATCTTATCAGCTTCAAAGCGCTACTTTGAGCAACAGTTATTGCAGCGTTGGTGTCTTATACAGTGTACTTTGAAGCTGGAGGTTGTTATCCCAGCTTTTTTGTATAAAAAGAGGTCAATCTCCAAAAATTTCTTTAGACAGTTTACGACCAGTAGGTGTAGTTGCTAAGCCACCTTCAGCAGTTTCGCGAAAAGCAGTTGGCATGCTAACCCCGACTTGATACATAGCATCAATCACTTCATCAACGGGAATTTTAGATTCAATTCCTGCTAAAGCCATGTCGGCTGCAATGAAAGCATAACTAGCTCCCATAGCGTTTCGCTTGACACAGGGAACCTCTACCAAACCTGCAACGGGATCACAGATTAATCCAAGCATATTTTTAATGATAAAACAAATTGCTTGACTGGCTTGAAATGGTGTGCCCCCAGCTGCTAGAACAAGTGCTGCTGCACTCATGGCTGCTGCTGACCCGACTTCAGCTTGACAGCCTCCTTCGGCTCCTGAAATGGATGCATTATTAGCGATAACTAGACCAAAAGCTCCAGCAGTTAATAGAAAGTCTAGTTGTTGTTTTTCAGTAAGTTCTAATTTTTCAATAGCTGATGTAAGAACGGCAGGTAAACAACCAGCACTTCCAGCTGTTGGTGTTGCACAAACTAGCCCCATTTTAGCATTATATTCATTGACAGCAATAGCATTTTTTGCTGCCGTTAAGACAGTGTAATCTGAAAGTGCTTTTCCTGATTGAATATATTTGTGAAGTTTGGTTGCATCACCACCTGTTAAACCACTCCGAGATTTACTTTCATCTAATCCCATAATGACAGAGGCTTTCATAACTTCTAGATTTCTGGTCATCAACCGTAAAACTTCATCTCGTTCACGCCCTGTCAGTTCGTATTCAGTAGCAATCATAAGTTCGGCAACGCTGCCTTGAAAGTCTAAATCAGCTTGTTCTACTAATTCTTTGATTGAATAAAACATAAGTTCTCCTATTTGAAGAAATTGACATTGTGGAGATGAGGAATTTTGCGAATTTCTTCTATTGCTTCCTCGCAACTGCGATTGTCAACTTCGATAATCATAATTGCTTTTTCACCAGCTTTTTCTCTTGTGACATTCATTTGTGCAATATTGATGTTGTAACGAGAAAGTGCTTCAGTAACATGAGCAATCATTCCAGGTATATCTTGATGAACGATAATGATGGTCGGAGTGTTCATACTGAGCGAAACAGAGAAACCATTTAATTCAGTCACTTGGATATTTCCACCACCAATAGAAATACCAGTAACGCTAATCGTTTTCCGATCATTTTTAACGGTTATTTTAGTTGTATTTGGATGTGGAGCATTGCTATCTTTTTGAATCGTCCAGACAATTTTAATGCCTCTTTTATGAGCAATCTCAAGGCTGTTTGGAATTTCAGGATCATCTGTGTCCATCCCAAGAATCCCAGCCACCAGAGCTAGGTCTGTACCATGTCCCCGATAAGTTTTTGCAAAAGAATTAAATAGTTGAAATTCAACTTCTGTTGGCTCGTCATCAAAAATTGATGAAACAATTTTTCCAATACGAACAGCACCTGCTGTATGACTGCTAGACGGACCAATCATCACAGGTCCAATAATATCAAAAACAGATTGAAATTTTAGTGAGTTCATCGTAACTCCTTATAAGTTCATTGTCTTCATTATATCAAAGTTCAGTATATTTTTCTGCCTTTTTAATTGATAAAATAGATGTGACCCAACTTCTAGACTTGCTTCAATGTAACTTTTCTTATAGTTACCTTAAAGCAAAGAAATATAGGGTGGATTTTAGTCTTTCTTCAATTTGTTTGTAATATTTTTAATGAAAGGAAAAACCAAGAGTAACAATTAAGGTATATGATAGTTCTATCATAGAAAAGGAGAATTTAAATGATGTTGAATTTAAATAGCACAAATAAAAAAACAAAAGTAGGTTTAATGAGTTTAACAGCAACAGTGCTGTTCTTTCTTCCTACATTTGCAAATGCAGATAGCTATACAGTAAAATCTGGAGATACTCTTTCAGCTATCGCTGCATCACATAATACAACAGTTGATCACATTGCTCAGAAAAATAAGATTAGCAATATTCATCTGATTAGTGTTGGGCAAGTATTAGAGTTAGATGATACCACTACAACTACTACGGCATCAAGCAATTCTACAACTACTACATCTGGTCTGAGTGCTGAAGATGCAGCAGCAAAAGAATGGATTGCACAAAAAGAATCAAGTGGTAGTTACACAGCACAAAATGGACAATATTATGGTCGTTACCAATTGAGTTTATCTTACTTAAATGGTGACTTATCAGCAGAAAATCAAGAAAAAGTAGCAGACGCTTATGTAGCAGGTCGTTATGGTTCTTGGTCAGCTGCTAAGGCTTTCTGGCTAGCAAATGGTTGGTATTGATGAATACGAGAAATAATTGAGGTTGGGACAAAATGTTCCAGCCTGTTTTTTACGATAGAAGTTGCAAAGTCATTCACTAGATTCCAAGAAACTATTTTGATGGAGTATCCATTGTTCAATCACTGTCTCAATAGTTGTTATCTACCACATTTTTAGTTTACAGCGGTGTAAAGGTAGAACTATTTGGCTGTTGAAATTTGTTCTTAAACTTATTTCATGTTATAATAAACCTTGCTCTAAGCGACCTTCAATCGTTGAAAGCACAGCACGACCTTCAATCGTGAAATAACGAAAAGATGGGAGAATACAATGAGTGATAACTCTAAAATTCGTGTCGTTGTTGGTATGAGCGGAGGTGTTGATTCATCAGTAACTGCTTTGCTCTTGAAAGAGCAAGGTTATGATGTGATTGGCATTTTCATGAAAAACTGGGACGATACAAATGAATTTGGTGTTTGCACAGCTACAGAAGACTACAAGGATGTAGCAGCTGTTGCAGATCAAATTGGCATTCCTTACTACTCTGTCAACTTTGAAAAGGAGTACTGGGATCGCGTTTTTGAATATTTCTTGGCAGAATACCAAGCTGGTAGGACTCCAAACCCAGATGTCATGTGTAACAAGGAAATCAAGTTTAAAGCCTTCCTTGACTATGCTTTGACACTGGGAGCAGATTATGTTGCAACTGGTCATTATGCTCAGGTGAAGAGAGATGAAGATGGCTTAGTCCACATGCTGAGAGGTAAGGACAATAATAAGGATCAGACTTACTTCCTAAGTCAACTGTCTCAGGAACAACTTCGGAAGACCATGTTTCCTCTGGGGCATCTAGAAAAGCCAGAAGTTCGAGCAATAGCTGAAAAAGCTGGTTTGGCTACAGCTAAGAAAAAAGACTCGACGGGTATTTGCTTCATCGGCGAAAAGAATTTTAAAGAGTTTCTGAGTCAATACTTACCAGCCCATCCCGGCCGCATGATGACTCTGGATGGCCGAGATATGGGTCAGCATGCTGGGTTGATGTATTATACTATTGGCCAGCGAGGTGGTCTTGGAATTGGTGGTCAGCATGGTGGTGATAATGAACCTTGGTTCGTTGTTGGAAAAGATCTCAGTCAAAATATTCTTTATGTTGGTCAAGGCTTTTATCATGACAACTTAATGTCAACCAGCCTTGACGCTAGTCAGGTTCATTTCACAAAAGAAATGCCAGAAGAATTTACTATGGAATGTACTGCTAAGTTTCGCTATCGTCAGCCAGATTCTAAGGTGACAGTTACTGTAAAGGGTGACAAGGCAACTGTCAACTTTGCAGAATTGCAACGCGCTATTACACCTGGACAAGCTGTTGTTTTTTATGATGGAGAAGAATGTTTGGGTGGTGGTTTGATTGATAATGCCTATAAAAATGGAAAGCTTCAACAGTATATTTAGATTGACATATTTTAGCAATCTGCTAAAATAGATGTAGCAATAACTATGATGGTCAAAGCTCATGGATGTTGCAGGCTTTTTGTCCTGCACTTCTAGAGGTTTGACTTTTTTGGTGAAAAAATAAGGAAAGAAAAGATGACATACAATTTTACTGAAAGTTATGATATTGTCGTAATTGGAGCAGGGCATGCAGGTGTTGAGGCTTCACTAGCAGCCAGCCGGATGAGCTGTAAAGTTTTACTTGCGACAATCAATATTGAAATGTTAGCCTTTATGCCTTGTAATCCTTCTATTGGAGGTTCTGCTAAGGGAATTGTTGTACGGGAAGTGGATGCTCTAGGCGGAGAGATGGCTAAGAATATAGATAAAACTTATATTCAGATGAAGATGCTTAATACTGGGAAAGGGCCTGCTGTTCGTGCTCTTCGTGCTCAAGCAGATAAAGAACTCTATTCCAGAGAAATGCGTAAGACGGTTCAACACCAAGAAAATCTGACTTTGCGTCAAACCGTTATAGATGAGATTCTAGTTGAGAATGGGAAAGTCATTGGTGTGAAAACAGCTACGCATCAAGAGTTTGCTGCAAAGGCAGTTGTTGTAACGACCGGTACAGCCCTGCGTGGAGAAATTATTATTGGGGATTTGAAGTATTCTTCTGGTCCTAATCATAGTTTAGCTGCAATTAACTTAGCAGATAATTTACGTGACTTAGGGTTTGAAATTGGACGTTTTAAAACAGGAACGCCACCACGTGTAAAGGCGGCGTCAATTGATTATGATAAAACAGAAATTCAGCCAGGAGATAAGAAGGCAAACCATTTCTCTTACACTTCTAGAGATGAAGATTATATTAAGGATCAGATTCCTTGTTGGTTGACTTATACTAATGCAGGGAGTCATGAAATTATTCAAAACAATCTTTATCGTGCACCAATGTTTTTAGGAATGGTGAAGGGTGTTGGTCCACGTTACTGCCCGTCAATTGAGGACAAAATTGTTCGTTTTGCAGATAAAGAACGCCACCAACTTTTCTTGGAACCGGAAGGACGAGATACAGAAGAAGTTTATATTCAGGGGCTTTCAACGAGTTTGCCAGAAGATGTTCAAAAAGACTTAGTGCATTCTATTAAGGGACTTGAAAATGCTGAATTGATGCGAACTGGCTATGCGATTGAATATGATATGATTATGCCACATCAGCTTCGTGCTACTCTAGAAACTAAGAAAATCTCAGGTTTGTTTACAGCTGGGCAAACGAATGGGACGTCTGGTTATGAAGAAGCAGCGGGACAAGGCATTGTTGCAGGAATCAATGCAGCTCTAAAAGTTCAAGGAAAACCGGAACTGATTTTGAAACGCAGTGATGGTTATATTGGGGTCATGATTGATGACTTGGTCACTAAGGGAACGGTAGAGCCGTATCGTCTTTTGACTAGTAGAGCCGAATATCGTCTCATTTTACGTCATGACAATGCGGATATGCGATTGACTGAAATTGGACGTAAAGTAGGATTGGTTGATGATGAGCGCTGGCTGCGTTTTGAAATTAAGAAACATCAATATGAAACTGAAATGAAGCGTTTGAATTCTATTAAATTAAAGCCAATTAAAGAAACGAATGAAATGGTTGAAAAATTAGGCTTTAAACCATTGACAGATGCAGTTACAGCGAAAGAATTTTTACGTCGTCCAGAAGTTTCATATCAAGATGTTGTCAATTTTATCGGCTCAGCAGCGGAAGATTTAGATGAAAAAATTATTGAATTGATTGAGATCGAAGTCAAATACGAGGGTTATATCTCTAAAGCGCTGGATCAGGTTGAGAAGATGAAGCGCATGGAAGAAAAACGTATTCCGGCAACTATAGATTGGGATGATATTGATTCTATTGCTACAGAAGCTCGTCAAAAGTTTAAGAAAATAAATCCAGAAACTATTGGTCAGGCTAGTCGGATTTCTGGTGTCAATCCTGCAGATATTTCTATTTTGATGGTTTATTTGGAAGGTAAATCACGAAGTATTTCGAAAAACCAGGAAAAAACAAAAAAATAATGATGAAGATACTTGTTCATACTATTGAACAAGTATCTTTTTCGTGAAAAATGTTTGACAAGTTTGTAAACTATTGAGTTAGTAAAGTTGAGAAAACAGTGACAGAACTTGTTTTTCCTTGTAAAGTAGACCAAGTAGTAATAGAAAGATTGATGTCTAACAAGATATTTGGCTTGCTTTATACAGGGAAAGCTCGCTTTTTTAGAGCTTTTATGGTAAAATGGCGGTTAAGAGGTTTATGATGGAAAAATTTCGTTTTACTCCAATCCATTTTGTAATCATGGGTGTTATTTCCTTTGGAATTTTAGCTATTTTATTAAGAGTTCTTGGTAGCGGCATTTTGATGTTAGTTGTGCTTTTTTTGGTGCTGGCTATTTTGATTTTTCTATTGATTTTCCAACAAAAAAGTTATGAACTTAATGAAGTAGAACAAATCCAGTATGTAAACAATCAAGCAGAAAACAGTTTGGCGTCATTACTTGAAAGGATGCCAGTTGGTGTTGTGAAAGTAGACCAAGCATCTGGAAATGTTGAATGGTTTAATCCCTATGCAGAGTTGGTTCTCACCAATGAAGATGGTGAGTTTGATATGGATTTACTGCAAAAAATCACTAAAATACCATTTGAAAATACAGGATCGTATGCAACGATTGGTGATACCAAATATTCAGTGTATATGGATCAGGCTTCAAGTGTGTTTTACTTTTTTGATGCGTCTAGCGAATATGAAGCAACTACAGAACTCGTGACGACAAGACCAGTTATCGGCATTGTTTCAGTTGATAATTATGATGATCTGGAGGATGTTGTGTCAGATTCAGATATTAGTCATATTAATAGTTTCATCGCAAAGTTTGTTGCTGAATTTGCCGAAAAATACGCCATGTTTTCTCGTCGTGTGGGGATGGATCGTTTTTATATTTTTACAGATTACACAGTTTTGGATCAGTTAATGCAAGATAAGTTCACAGTGATTGATCAGTTTAGGGAAGAGGCGAAAAAGCGGGAAATTCCTCTTACTTTGAGTATGGGATTTTCGTATGGAGATAGCAATCATGAACAGATTGGTAAAGTAGCTCTGTTAAACTTGAACCTTGCTGAAGTTCGTGGTGGTGATCAGGCTGTTGTAAAAGAAAATGATGAGTCAAAGAATCCAGTTTATTTTGGTGGTGGATCAGCTGCATCTGTGAAACGGACGCGTACTCGCACGCGCGCTATGATGACTGCTATTTCAGATAAGATTAAAAGTGTGGACCAAGTTTTTGTGGTTGGGCATAGAAATTTGGATATGGATGCACTGGGCTCTGCTGTTGGAATGCAAGTATTTGCTAGCAATATTATTGATCAGACCTATGCTGTCTATGATCCTCATCAAATGGCTGCTGATATTGAGCGAGCAGTTCATAGATTGCAAGATGAAGGAGAGACCAATCTTCTTTCGGTCGCTGATGCGATGACAATGGTAACGAATCGCTCTTTACTAATCATGGTGGATCATTCAAAAACAGCTCTGACCTTATCAAAGGAATTTTATGATTTATTTCATCAAATTATCGTCATTGACCACCATAGAAGAGACCAGGATTTTCCAGAAAATGCCATTATTAGCTACATTGAAAGTGGAGCAAGCAGTGCTTGTGAATTAGTGACAGAATTGATTCAATTCCAAAATTCTAAGCATCGACGTTTGAGTAAAATGCAAGCTAGTGTATTGATGGCTGGAATTATGCTGGATACGAAGAAATTTTCTTCGCGTGTCACTAGTCGAACATTTGATGTAGCAAGTTATTTGCGCACGCGTGGAAGTGACAGTGTAGCCATTCAGGATATTTCTGCCACAGACTTTGATGAGTACCGTGAGGTGAATGAGCTAATTTTAAATGGTAAGAAAATCTTGCCAAATGTACTTGTAGCCACTGGAGCAGAAGAAAAATGCTATGATACAGTTGTTATTAGTAAAGCTGCAGATGCTATGCTAGCTATGTCGGGAATTGAAGCGAGTTTTGTTGTCAGCAAAAATAAACAAAATAGTATATCGATATCTGCTCGTAGTCGTAGTAAAATCAATGTACAGCGGATTATGGAAGAGCTTGGCGGAGGCGGTCATTTTAATTTGGCAGCAGCGCAAATTTCTGACCAGACAATCGCACAAATCATCCAACGGTTGAATGAAATTATTGTTCATGAAGTACTAAAAGATAAGGAGTTAAAGAAATGAAAGTAATTTTTTTAGCAGATGTTAAAGGAAAAGGGAAAAAAGGCGAGATTAAAGAGGTGCCAACTGGTTATGCACAGAACTTTTTGATTAAAAAAAATCTTGCAAAGGAAGCAACTGCTGCAGCTATTGGTGAACTTCGTGGTAAACAAAAATCAGAAGAAAAAGCGCATGCAGAAATGTTAGCTGAAGCACAAGCTATTAAGGAAAAGCTGGAAGCAGAAAATACAATTGTTGAATTTACTGAAAAAGTAGGACCAGATGGACGTACTTTTGGTTCTATTACCAATAAAAAAATTGCTGAAGAATTACAAAAGCAATTTGGAATTAAGATTGATAAACGATTGATTCAAGTCAAGAATCCTATTCGTTCTGTTGGCTTGATTGATGTGCCAGTGAAAATTTATCAAGATGTGACTAGCGTTATCAATTTACGTGTAAAAGAAGGCTAATAAAGAAGATTATTTTTTGAGAGAGGAGGTCTTATGGCAGATATTGATGAATTGCGAGTACAGCCGCAAGACATTTTGGCAGAACAATCTGTTTTAGGTGCGATTTTTATTGATGAGAGTAAGCTAGTTTTTGTTCGTGAATATATCGAGCCAAACGACTTCTTTAAATATGCCAATCGCTTAATTTTTAAAGCGATGATTGATTTGGCAGATCGAGGTGATGCCATTGATGCAACGACTGTTCGTAATATTTTAGACAGTCAGGGTGATTTGCAAAACATTGGTGGTTTGTCTTACTTGGTTGAAGTTGTAAATTCAGTGCCGACTTCTGCCAATGCTGAATATTATGCTAAAATTGTAGCAGAGAAGGCTGTTCTGCGGCGGTTAATTTCACGTTTGACAGACTCTATCAACCTAGCTTATGATGGTGCTAGTCCTGCAGATGAAATCATTGCTGGAGCGGAAAAAGCGTTAATTGATGTTAGTGAAAATGCTAGTCGAAGTGGTTTTAAAAATATCAAAGAGATTTTGAATCTTAATTTCGGTAGTTTGGAAACACGCTCCCAACAAACTTCTGATATTACAGGGATTGCGACAGGTTATCAAGATTTAGATCATATGACGACTGGTCTCCATGAAGAAGAGCTCATCATTGTGGCAGCTCGTCCTGCGGTTGGTAAGACTGCTTTTGCCCTCAATATTGCACAAAATATTGGAACCAAGCTAGATAAAACAGTTGCTATTTTTTCTCTAGAAATGGGTGCCGAGAGCTTAGTAGACCGGATGTTGGCGGCTGAGGGTTTGATTGAATCGCATTCAATTCGAACGGGACAATTGACAGATGAAGAATGGAGCAAGTATGCGATTGCACAAGGAAATTTAGCAGAAGCTAGCATTTACATTGACGATACACCAGGAATTCGGATTACAGAGATTCGTTCACGTGCTCGAAAATTAGCGCAAGAAACAGGAAATCTTGGCTTGATTTTAATTGATTACTTGCAATTAATTACAGGGACTGGTCGAGAAAATCGTCAACAGGAAGTTTCTGAAATTTCTCGTCAATTAAAGATTTTAGCAAAAGAGTTGAAAGTGCCTGTTATTGCGCTGAGCCAGCTTTCGCGTAGTGTGGAGCAACGTCAGGATAAGAGACCAGTTTTGTCAGATATTCGTGAGTCTGGTTCAATTGAGCAGGATGCAGATATTGTAGCTTTTCTTTACCGCGATGACTATTATGAACGGGGCGGTGAAGAAACTGAAGGGATTCCAAACAACAAAGTCGAAGTGATTATCGAAAAGAACCGTAGCGGTGCACGTGGTACGGTGGAATTGATTTTTCAAAAAGAATACAATAAGTTTTCAAGTATTTCTAAGAGAGAGGAATAGATAATGAGTGATGCATTTACAGATGTTGCAAAAATGAGAAAAATTAAAGAAGAAATCAAGGCCCATGAAGGAAAAATGGTAGAAATGACTCTTGAAAACGGTCGTAAACGTCAAAAAAATAAGCAAGGTCGTTTAATCGAAGTCTATCCTTCTTTGTTTATCGTTGAATATACCAACAATAGTAGTAATCCAGGTGAAATTGAAAATACTTACGTCGAATCCTATACTTATTCGGATATTTTAACAGAGAAAAACTTGATTCGGTATTTAGATTAAGATAAATTTATTTTAATGTAATGCGGCTGGAGTAAGAAATGATTAAAAATCTAATTTTTGATTTTGGCAATGTTTTAATTGAATGGAACCCTGCTAAGATTTTAGCTGCTTTCGTAGAGGATGAAGAAGATCGTAAGCGTGTCAAAACGGCTGTTTTTGACTCGGGAATTTGGGCTCAGACGGATATTGGAGAATTAAGCTTGAAACAAGCCATTCGGAAAGCTCAAAAATTGCTAGACGGTTCGTATGCTCCTACTGTTGAAGCTGTTTTTACTCGTTGGTATGAGGTAATAGATAGCTATTATCAGCTACAAGAGAAAATTTTTGAATGGGTTCAGATGGGGTATAGTATTTATATTTTATCTACTACCAGTGAGATCTTTTATATAGTTGAAAATGCCGGTTTATTACCAATGACAAAAGTATTGACGGGGAAAATCCTTTCTTATGAAGTAGGATGTGCAAAACCAGATAAAAGTATCTATCAAAAATTACTGACCCAGTATACATTGCAAGCTAGTCAATGTGTGTTTATAGATGATCTACAGGTTAATCTAGATACTGCTAAAAGTCTGGGGTTTGAAACTATTTTAGCAACATCTGAACGGCAAAATATAATTGCGATAGAGGAATTATTGAAAAAGAAAGGTTCTTTCCATAGAAAGAAATAATCTGACAAAATCCGTCTTTACAGATAGGATTTTTTTTGATATAATGGCTTTTGTGTGAAATAGCAGCAGGAGAGCATGAAGCTCGTCAACAGAACATAGCTATAAAAGTAGCCTTGGCTGTTTAGGCGAAAATGTTCTGCACGAATCAGGGCTTTCTAAGTGACTATTTCCTCAAAAATACTTTATAGGAGGACATTTTTATGTCACGTTATACAGGACCATCTTGGAAACAAGCTCGTCGTTTGGGTCTTTCTCTTACTGGTACAGGTAAAGAATTGGCTCGCCGTAACTATGTACCTGGTCAACATGGGCCAAACAACCGTAGCAAATTGTCAGAATACGGTTTGCAATTGGCTGAAAAACAAAAACTTCGTTTCACTTACGGTGTAGGTGAAAAACAATTCCGTAACTTGTTCGTACAAGCTACTAAAATCAAAGGTGGAATCCTTGGTTTCAACTTCATGCTTCTTTTGGAACGTCGCTTGGATAATGTTGTTTATCGTCTTGGACTTGCAACTACTCGTCGTCAAGCTCGTCAATTCGTAAACCACGGTCATATCCTTGTTGATGGAAAACGCGTTGATATCCCATCATACCGCGTAATCCCAGGTCAAGTGATTTCAGTTCGTGAAAAATCATTGAAAGTACCTGCAATTCTTGAAGCGGTTGAAGCAACTCTTGGACGTCCGGCATTCGTATCGTTTGATGCTGACAAATTGGAAGGTTCATTAACTCGTTTGCCAGAGCGCGACGAAATCAACCCAGAAATCAATGAAGCGCTTGTCGTTGAATACTACAACAAACAACTTTAATCTAAGACTTATCCGAAGTTGGGAAGACTCCCAGCTTCTTTTTTATGACTCATTGAAAATATCAAAAAAGAGAAAACAAATGTACTGACCTCAAAAAAGTTAGATTTTTTCTGTCTAACTTTTGGGGTGCAGTTCAAATTCGTTTTCTCTTTTCTAGTTTTAAAAGTGATGAGCATTTTTGTCTTGAAGTTTTTCACATTTTAACACTAAATGGCTTTATTCGTTAATATTTGAATAATCTTGATAGTAGCAAAATAGAATTATCTTCTAATCCAACATTTTTAAAAGAAAATCTGCCATTTGTTCAGGGCTCTCTTTTTTCCCTCTAGCAATCCACATTTGACAAACCCCAAAAAAGGCGTTTGTCAGGTAAACATAGCTATATTCTTTCTCCACTTGACTTAGTAGTTTACTACTAAAGCGCTCTTGTAGGTCTTCAGCCAGCATAATTTGAAATTTATGACGTAAAAATGTTTGGATTTCTTTTGTTCCGTTTTCTGTTAACAAAGCAGAAAGGAGGGATTCGCGTGTAAGGAAATCAAAAACTTCTATAATCGCGCTACGCTTGTCTTGAGCATACTTCTCAAAAATGTATTCTAACTTATGGAAAAGTTTCTGTTGATAATGCTCAATCATATCATATTTATCTTTATAGTGTGTATAAAAACTGCTGCGACTGATACCGGCCGTTTTTGTCAACTTGACAGTGCTAATCTGATCGAATGATTCGTGTTTAAGCAGATCGACCATTGCATTTTCAATAATCATTTTCGTTTTTTGACGTTTGTTACTTTCTACCATATGCCTTTCCTCTTTTGAACAATTTTATACAACATGTATAAAAATGAATTTTTTCTCTTGTGAAAAATTTCAGAAACTGTATAATCTATTATATCAAATATTTAGACAATGTGTATAAAAATATTTCAAAAATTAAAATTTTTATACAGAGTGTCTAAGATAGAGGAGAAAAAATGTTCAACGAATGGAAAGCAATTTTTAAAAAACCACTCTTCATTATTGTCATGATTGGTGTTTCCTTGATTCCGGCTCTTTATAATGTTATTTTTTTGAGTTCAATGTGGAATCCTTATGGAAAAGTATCGGAATTACCAGTAGCAGTGGTGAATAAGGATCAACATGCAAGATTTAACAGTAACACGTTGTCTGTTGGGGATGATATGGTGAAAAGCCTTAAAAAGAATGATGCTTTAGATTTTCATTTTGTATCTGAAGCAAAGGCAAAGAAAGGTTTGGAGAAGGGTGATTATTATATGATTATCACGCTTCCGAGTGATTTATCCCAAAAGGCAGCTAGTATTCTGGATAATAAGCCACAAAAAATGCAGATTGATTATCAAACGTCTAGTGGACATAGCTTTATTGCTAGTAAGATGAGTGATTCGGCTATGACGCGACTTCAACAAACTGTCGCAAACAATGTGACCAATACGTATATGACTTCTCTTTTTAAGAGTATGAATAAATTGAGAAAAGGTATGACAACAGCTGCTTCTGGTAGTGGTCAACTCGCTTCTGGTGGTCAACAATTGAAAGAGGGTAGTCAAACCTTGACAGATAATTTACAGACTTTATCTAGTTCTAGTATGACGTTTGCGGATGGTGCTAATACATTAACGACAGGTTTGGGAACGTATACTCTTGGTGTGCGTCAGTTGTCAGACGGGATTGGTACCTTGTCAACACGCCTTTCAGCTTATACATCAGGTGTCGGTCAATTAGCTTCTGGCTCAACAACATTATCAAAAGGGTTGACAGACTATACAAATGCTGTTGGTCAGTTAGCGGACGGTTCAGAACAATTTTCAGATGGCTTAAGCGACTATACTAATGGCGTGGCAAATCTTGCAGGTGGTGCCAATCAATTAAATGATCAATCAAAAAATTTATTGGCAGGAGTCAATCAATTAACTGCTTCTAATGAGGAAATTCAAAAATTATCAAGCGGTGCGCATCAACTAGCTACGGGTCTGAACACTTTGATGGCGACTGTTAAACAATCTGGTATGACAGCTGAGCAAGTTCAAAAACTACAAGCTTTGCAAACAGGTTTAACTGCTGTTCAAACTGCTCTGTCAACAGGTTCAGACTTGTCAGCTGCTAAAGCGAGCATGACAACTGCTTTGAATGATATGGAAACAACTGCAAATATGCTTGTCAATAGTGTTGCGACAGATAAGGCTACGATTACAAATAACGTAGCTGCTACAGCTGCTTATCAAAAATTAAGTGCTAGTGAACAAGCAGAAATCAATACCGCTATTTCACAAGCTCCAAGCCAAACTTCTACAGCCGTGACAAAGATGTTGACAACGATTCAAGCGCTCAAGGCGCAAGTGGAAAATTTGCCAGATCAATCTTCTAACCAACAAAGCATCGCTGTCATCGAACAAGCCAAAGGTGCTCTTTCAAGTCTCCAAACGAGTGCACAACAATCTCAAGAAAGCATTCTTGCGGCATTACAACAATCGACTACGGGTGCTAGTCAAGTGGCAGCAGGAGTTGACCAATTGCAAAGGAGTTTAGCAACGGGTGCTGGTCGATTGGTGAAAGGTGTGACAGACTATACAAATGGAGTGGCTCAAATTACGGCAGGAGCTAACACCTTATCTAGTCATAACGAGCAACTAACATCTAGCATGGCGAAAATTAGTTCAGGTTCTAAGGTTTTAGCTAGTAAAAACAGTCAATTGACATCTGGAATGGCAAAGGTTGCTTCTGGAGCCAATCAATTAGCTGGTAATAATGGTCAAATTGACGCAGGCTTGGCAAAATTGGCAGCAGGAGCCAATCAATTAGTTAGCAATTCTGCGGCACTAGTGTCAGGAGTAGGTAAGTTGTCTGATGGTGCTGGTAAAATAGCAGATGGTTCTACGAAGCTGGCGGATGGTAGTTCAATGATGACGTCTAATTTGGGAAGGCTTGTGTCGGGTGTGGACGCCTTGACAGCAGGTTTGACAGATGCCAAAAATCAATTATCTATGGTGACAACCAATAAAGCCAATGCTAAAGCTCTCGCAAATCCATTGACAACGAAGAAAATAGATAAAGACCATGTTGGTAAAAATGGTATCGGTATGGCTCCATACATGATTTCTGTGGCACTTTTTGTAGCAGCGATTTCAACCAATATCATTTTTAACACGTTGCCTTCTGGTAAGAAACCTGAGACACGTATGGAATGGCTGAAAGCACGTATTCAGGTCAATGGCGTTATTTCTCTCTTGGCAGGTTTATTGGTGTATGGTGCAGTGCACATGATTGGCTTGACTGCCAATCATGAATGGGCAACGCTTGGAATCATTCTTTTAACGAGCATGTGCTTCATGGCGGTGGTGACGGCTCTGGTAACGTGGGACACTAAGCTTGGTGCTTTCACCTCCTTGATTTTGTTATTGTTGCAACTAGCCTCTAGTGCAGGGACTTACCCACTTCCGTTGACGGATAAGATTTTCCAAAATATCAATCCTTGGTTGCCAATGAGTTACTCTGTTTCGGCTTTGCGTCAAACAATTTCGATAACAGGGCAAGTCGGTGGACAAGTTGCCTTCATGACAGTTGTTCTGCTGCTCTTTGTCGGTCTTGGTTTCTTGGTCTACAATCCGAATAAAAAAGAATTAGTCTAATCTAAAAGCTCTTGTATCTCGAATACAGGAGCTTCTTTTTAAATTAAACCAAAGTGAGCAAGGGCGTGTGGAATGCCATTTTCATCATTAGAGCGCGTGATGAAAGTGGCTGCTTCTTTGACGATTGCTTGGCTATTGCCCATTGCAATTGAATAATCCGCTCTTTCAAACATTGATAGGTCATTGAGTCCGTCTCCGAATGCGTAAGTTGGTGCTTCATCTGCTAATAAGGTCAGTAGGTGCTGAATTCCAGAGCCTTTATTACAACCGTGCGGCGTGATGTCTATCGAGTAAGGGCTGTTACGGAAAAAGTGCAGTTCAGGGACTTCTGTTTGGTACTGAGTGTCTTTTTCGGGATCTTCACTAAAAATGAGCAACATCTGACAAGGCTGGTTTTGGTAAATGGTCGGTCCAACTTGGGGCAGGTCTTGATGGAAATAACGGAAATTCTGCTGAACAGTTGAACTGAGTGCTGTCACACGCATTTCTCCTTGTGAATAAAAACCGAGGCCGTGCTTATTTTCCTTTGCCAGTTGCAGGAGCTTGAGAATGCTGTTTTGTGCAATCCGTCCTTCAAACAGGAATTGCTTCTCATAGAGAATTTCCATTCCGTTTAGCAAAATGGCAGAATGAATCCCAGCGTCTTCCAGAACCGTTCCCATTTCTCCGCGGCCACGTCCGGTACAGACAATGGGAAGAAAGCCATTGGCTCGTAGTTGAGCAATGGCTCTTTTATTTTCTATCGGAACTTGTCCCTGACTATTTACTAAAGTACCATCAATATCAAAAAATACAAATCCGTTGTAAGTCATTTACTTCTCCGTTTCTATTGAAGTGGTTGAAATTCCATGTGAAATATGAGAGAAATAGGAAGCACGATATTGTTTGACTTCTTCTTGTAAATCTTCTAACAATTTTGTTTCTTCGGTTAATTCCAACAGACTAAGCCCTTTCCGTGTTAGTTCATCATTTGCTTGACAGATTCCAAGACGGACTTGAGCAAAGCCGAGAAAATCATAGCGCTTGAGTTGTTTGGCTAAGTCTAAGGCGATAGCGGAGATGTGTTCGCAGTCATCTAATAATTGATTACAGAGATAGATAGTAGAAAGGTTGAGCAGCAAGGAAACTTGGGCATTTTTGATGCTTTTGTAATCCTTGTATTTTTCAAGGTTAATTAAGATTTTTTCTGTAATATCCTGAAGCGTCTCAATAGGAAAAATAAAGAGAATCACACCTAGCATATTAAAGTCGTTTTTGTACCAAATATCACGCCTTTTAAGATCAGACCACATGGCTTCAGCTAATTCTCTAGAGTGGTCACTAAAACTATTTTTTCGGATTTCTATGATAATATTTAAGGTCTCTAGTATGTGCTGGATAGGAAGATCATGTTCAACTTTTTTTAAGTGTTCTTTACAAAGCTGAGCAATTTTAATCAATTCTGTACTATCTGAAGTAGATAAATGATTGGACATCTGATTGATAATCACTTGTCTTGTCCGCGGTTTATAGTAATCACAAATATATTCAAATTCCCCAAAGCTCATGTCAATCTGGTGGAGCAGAAATTCCATGGTTTCATAGCTGGGAACGGATTGGTTGCTTTCAAACTTGGAAAGATTGGAGCGCGAAATCCAATCTCCGCAAATCTCTTGCTGGGTGATTCCCTTTGATTTTCGAATCGTCTTGTAAACTGTGCCAATATCCCAATGCATAGGCGACTCCTTGTGTTAAATATGAAATGTGAAAATAGTGGGCATTTTGTGAATGCCTTTTCATAATATTATATCATAAGGATAAATAAAGACAAGGAGATGAAAATATATGAAAAAATTTAGATTTTTCTCAATACTATCTTTTATTACTGCAATAATTGGTACATTTCCATGGTGGCCACCATTTGGTATATAGTGCTACAATTTAAAGAAAGGGAGGAGTGAAACCAATGTACTATAAGTGTTGATGTAATTAGTATTGTTTTTTTAAAAGTATTTGTCTTTATAAAGAAAAAGGTATATACTATGAAAAAATTATATAAAATTTTCCTTACGATTGCAGCAGCTTTTATGATCGGTGCAACAGTTATACCGTCCTCAACTTCTGTTATTTATGCGAATAGTATGAAATATGAAGAAGTAGTTCCTTTCCGGGATCGAGGTGTATGTGGAGATATGAACAAGAATAGCTATACTTACAAAAGATATTGTTTGAAAGATGGGAGTGCTTCGGCTACTCTTACACCAGCGCAAAGAGATTGTTTATGGGCTTTAGGGCTTGGTGTATTTAGCTTTTCAACCACATGGTATTCTCTGCTTATGGCGTATGGACCAGTAGTATATCAATGCTTAAAAGCATAGCGAAATAGACTTATTATTTCTGTGTTAAAAAAGGAGTGAAAATAATGAAGAAAAAATATTCTTTTGACAAATACTTTTATAAGAAATATCATTTCTATTTTTATACAATTGTATTGATACTGTACTTTTTATATTTCTCACATGATGATGTGATAGGTGATATTCTATTTTTGGGAGCATATATAATTCTGCTTTTAACGACAATAATAAAAAAATCCCAAAAGATTAAGGAGAATTTTTATGAAATGTATTCGCATGAGTCTATACTTCATTATTATTTGCACAACTCTCTTTTTCCTCTCTGCATGCACCTCTTCATCACAAGCTTCTGAAAGCTCTACAGTTTCAAGTGTTTCTCAGGTTTCAACAAGTGAAAATGAGGTAGAACACGATTTAAAATTGACAAAATTATACAAAGAAATTGTAAAGAGCTTTCAAGAGACGAATGCAGAAAATGTTTTAAACAATAAATTAACAAAGGGAAATTTGCTCTATTTTGGTCGTGAGACGTGCCCGTTTTGTAGAGAATTTCTTCCGGTCTTGAAAGAAACATCAGACTTGTATCATACGCCTTTTAAAATTTATTACTTAAATACAGAAGATTCTCATAAGAATTCTCAAATAAAGAAAGCTATGGAAAAATATAATGTGACTGGTGTACCTACGCTGATTTATTTAAAAAAAGACAATGGTTTTGAAGTCTTGAATGAAGAGCAGACGACTTTACCAGAATGGTTTAATATAATAATGAAATATTGAACTTTTTCAAAAAACACTCCTCTTTTTCAGAAAATTTCCCATTCATGTTATACTAAATGAGATGATTTTTCTGGATTTCGTTGGCTAATGAGGTGAGGCGAGACAATTTTATTTCGTCCGCGGAGCTGACAAGGCAAACTGATTGTTGTTCACTCCGTCCGCCCGGCGGACGAGATAAACTTCTTTTGATTCATGCTGTCCGCCGGGCGGACGGAGTAAACCAAAAGTAAGGGAAACTTTCCGCTGGGCGGACGAAGCAAACGAAAAGTAGTTGAGGTTATCCGCCGCGCTGACGGAAAAAGGAGAAGTCATTGAAACGGTCGCTTTAAGTGACAAGTAAAAAAGGAAAGAAGGAATTTATGAAGCAAGAAAAGCTCATTGGACTTAAAATTAGTAATCTCCGTCATGCGGAATTCACGCAGTTTATCACTCGTTTTTTAGATGATGTGGAGAAAGAAGCGCTCGACTTTAAAAATGAGGATGTCATTACCGCTCTCGTCAAGAAGATAAAATCAGCCTTGCCTGCTTATCAAGCCTCTCTCGGTCAGATTCGGGCGAGTGAAAAATCAGCTTCGATTAGTGCGGCTGACGAATTGCGCGACGCTGATTTGCAAGCTCTTCGCGATGCGCTGAAACCTTATCGGGCAGCCAAGCGGGAAGAGGAAAAGGCAGCTTATGCCAGCTTGAAACGCTTGTTTGACCAATACAAAGACGCTCATCAGAAGCATTACGAGGAAGAAACAGCCCTCGTTGTCAGCTTACTGGACAAGCTAAAAACAGCCCCATATAAGGAGCAGGTGGGGACTTTAGCGCTTGGGAAATTCGTTGAAAATCTGACCGAAAGCCATTCGGCTTTTGAACAACTTTTTGCTTCTCGCTCCCAAGAGAAGTTGCAAAAAGTGAGCTATGATGTCAAGCGATTGCGCAAAGAAGTGGCGACGCCTTACCAACAGTTGGCGGACTATGTGGTGATTTTGCACCAAGTCAAAGACGATGGCTTTTATGCGACCTTCCTTTCCGTGCTCAATAACAGCCGCAAGCACTATGCGGATGTCCTTGCCCGTCGCAAGGGCAAAGAGCCTAAAGCAGAAGCAGGAAAAGTAGCAGAAATCAGTTAACATTTCTCCTTCATCTTACTTGAAGTTTGTCTGTCAGAGTGGTAGGATAAAGACGAAGAGGAACGAGCAGAAAATTAGAAAGTGTGATGGGATGATAAGATTTCATTTTAATAACGAATTTTGGTTTCGGTGGCGGTTTTATCTGTTGAGCATGATGATATTCTTTTCCTCGGTCGATCCTTATGCGAAATGGGACGTATTCAATGTGATTTATTTTACTGTACTGGGAATATTTTTGCTCTTACAGATCTTTGTGCCAGAGTGCTCTCATAAGCGATCTTATCCAGTAGGCAGCTATCATTTTAACTGGGAATTTTATAATGATATTTCCTTGTATATGATGTTTTATTTTTTACGTACTTTCTCTTCTGGTCCAATAAGCGGTGATACCGTGTGGTACTGGATTTTGCTGATAGCAGATATTCTCGTTATTTGTACTTTTCTTATCAAAAGAGAAAAAGCAGAGAAGAGTGAATAATAAGATGTGACAACTTCTATTTTCTATTTCATTCTACAGACATCTATTAAACACCTCCAGAAAATGGGGGTGTTTTGTTTTCTTTAAGTTTTCTTTAGCTTTCTTTTAAGGATTTGCCCGTAAACTACGTAGATAAAGAACGACAAAGGAGAGCAATCTCATGGCTAAAAAAACATTTAAAGATAAATTTCAACGGATAGAAACCAAGTATGTCATCTCAAAGGAAACGTTGGCAGATTTGCTAAAGGAGTTTGAAGCGTATATGGCAGAAGACGAGCATGCCTATTCAACGATTGGCAACCTCTACTATGACACGCCGACCTATCAGATGATTCGGGAGTCTTTGGAGAAGCCTTATTTCAAGGAAAAATTGCGCGTGCGGACTTATGACGCTAGCCCTCAGGCTGATAGCCAAGTTTTTTTGGAAATCAAGAAAAAAGTGCGTAAGGTTGTGTATAAACGTCGGATTGCGACTGAGTTGTTGACAGCAGAGCGATACCTCGCGGGGGAATGCCAGCTTGAGGATTCGCAAATTAAGAAAGAAATCGAATGGCTCTGCAAGCGGTATGGAGGTGTGCAGCCCATGATGTATATTTACTACAACCGCTACTCTTTAAAAGGTTTGGAAGATTCAAATGTGCGGATTACCATCGATTATGATGTCGCTTATCGAACGAAAAAATTAAGTTTGTTAGCAGGAAAAGATGGCAAGAACCTGCTACCTGACAACCATGTTATCATGGAAATTAAGGTACCTGGGGCGTATCCACTCTGGCTGGCAGAAATTTTGGACTGCTACCACGTTTTTCCAAAATCTTTCTCAAAATATGGAGTCGCCTATAAGAAAACAACAGACTATAAAGGAGTAATCAGACATGTTCGATCAGTTATTTAATAACGTTTTTACAGGAACAACAATCAATCCAGCCAGTATGTTTGGTACGATTGGTGTTGCCCTTGTGCTGGGACTGATATTAGCCAAGGTTTATCAGTACAAAACCATTTACAGCAAGTCCTTTATGATGACTTTGGTTATGCTACCGACTTTGATTGCTATTGTCATTTTTTTAGTAAATGGTAGTCTGGGAGCAGGGGTTGCGGTAATGGGAGCTTTCAGCTTGATTCGCTTTCGTTCAGCACCGGGTGGTGCTAAGGAATTGCTCGCAATTTTCCTTGTTATGACGATTGGGATTGCTGTCGGCATGGGCTATCTTATTTTTGCTAGCGTCTTTACAATCATTATGTCGGTGGTTATGTTGTTGCTGGAAACGGTGAATTTTGGGCAAATGAAGCATTCTATGCGCCAAGTGACTGTTGTCATTCCAGAAAGTTTGGATTATGAGATGGTCTTTGATGACATCTTTCAAAAGGCGACCAACTATGTTGAACTGGCAAATGTCAAAACGTCTGATATGGGAAGTTTGTTCAAGATTAAGTATATTGTCCAATTAAATGGTACGATGACAGAGAAAGAATTGGTAGACGCTCTGCGGACGCGAAATGGGAATTTAGAGATTGCCATTAGCCGCTATGTCACAAAAGAAAATGAACTGTAAAAGGAGGACAGCCATGAGAAAATCAACCTCAAAACGAAAACAGTTCAAACGTTTGATTCTGCTTATCCTATTGACAGTTGCTTTGGGAGCATGTGGTGCGAAAAACGGTAGTTCAACCAGTACCAATTCCTCTAGCACCAGTAAGGTAACGACCGTTACACTGTCCAATTATTTTACCAAGCGTGACCAAGATGCTTCTTATGATGAATCAAAAGCAACTAAGATTAGTCTGAGCGGTTCATCTGCTAAGGCTTCTGGTTCTGGTGCAGAAGTGTCGGGATCTACGGTGACAATTACTAAAGCTGGGACATATATCTTGTCTGGTTCAAGTGAAAACGTTCAAATCATTGTGAAAGTTAAGAAAAAAGATAAGGTTCAGCTAGTTCTGAATGGTGTCAGGATGACTGGAACAGATGCTGCAATTGTCGTAGAAAATGCAGATAAGACTTTTATCACCCTTGCAAAAGGTAGTAAGAATACGATTTCGGATTCTGCCCATCACAAGAATACAAAGTATGATGCTGCAATTTACAGTAAAGATGATCTCATTTTCAATGGTTCTGGCAGTTTGACGGTAGAAGGCAATTATGGGAATGCTATTGAGTCTAATGATGATTTGCGTATTTCAGGCGGAACTTATACGATTAAAGGTTATAAAAACGCCCTTTCAGCTAATGACGCAATCAATATCAAAGCCGCAACAATGAATTTGACTGCTACTTATGATGCAATTCATGCAGACAATGATAAAGATACGTCTCTAGGGAATTTCTATATCCATTCTGGCAAGATAACCATTCACGCTGGAGATGATGGTATTCATGCTTCTAATACTGCTCTTATTGATGGTGGTACGATTAAGGTAGAAAAGAGCGAAGAAGCGCTGGAAGGCAAAACCGTAACCATTAACGGTGGGGATTTAGACTTGACAGCGAATGACGATGGAATCAATGCCGCAGACGGTAGCAGTAGTAGTAAAAAGAATCCGGGACAAGCTACTGCTGGTGTCAGCCTGACAATTACTGGTGGTAAGATAAAGATTAACGCACAAGGTGACGGTTTGGATTCTAACGGGGATTTAACCCTTTCAGGTGGGGAAGTTTATGTGGATGGTCCCACAAATGGTGGCAATGGCGCTCTTGACTATGATGGCAATGGCACCATTACTGGTGGCACCGTTGTAATGGTCGGTAGCAATGGCATGGCAATGGGCTTTGGCTCAAACTCTAAACAGGCCTCTATCCTTACGAATGTATCTGGGAATGCTGGTGCTAAGGTGACGATTTCTGATTCGTCAGGAAAAGAAATCCTCAGCTACACCGCTGCTAAGAATTTCCAATCTGTTCTGGCGAGCTCAGCTGCTATTAAAGACGGTAAAAGCTACACCATTACAGTCAATGGACAATCCACGACTGCAACAGCTAGCCTAACTACTCAAAATGCAAATGGGATGAGCGGAGGTCGGAAATAGCATAAAAAGAGGTTGGGGAGCCCCAACCTCTTTCGTTTGACCTTCACAATAAAACCAATCATACAATTTAAGAATAACATTAAGGAACTGCTTAAACAATTCCCCTTCCTTGCGCTTCAATATAGCACAATAGTAAAAAACAAGTCTATTTTTGAAGGAAAATATATGCTGTAATAAAATTAATGACAGTAAAAAACTAGAGTTTCTTGCTCTAGCTTTTTATGTTACTAATTCTTCAAAATATCTCCTATTTCTGTCAAATTATCAATAGTCCAATCAGGAGTTTCTGCTGGATTAGTTATGTGAGTCAAGCGACTAAAACCCTGCCGGATCCAAATAGTTCGCATACCAAGTTGTTTAGCTGGAAGAATATCATTGTCTAAACGGTCGCCAATCATCACAGCGTGTTCAGCCAAGCAGTTTGCTTGTTGGAGAGCCAGCTTAAAAATGGCTAGATTAGCTTTTGCCAGGCCAACATCGGCAGAAGAAATAATGAGATCTATGTAAGAATCAATACCAAAGTTTCTCAATCTTGCCAGTAAATTCGGCAATTGATTAGCAAGGACACCAATCTTGTAGTGTGAGTGAAGAGTTTTTAGCACATGTTTGCAGCCAGGATATAGCGTTTCTAAATCAGACTTCCAAGACGGACATTTCAAGCCATAATATTTCAGAGCTTCTACATCGCCTTTTTTATTTTCCATAAAATAGTGGATCATAGTTTGATAAAATGCTGCATAAGAAATATTAGTATCAGCAAGAGCCTGTTTAATCCGATCTTGATAGACTTTTTCTTCATTTACCAAAGGTGAGCCAACATCAAAGAATAACCAATCAATCTGTTTCATGCTAAACCTCTAATAAAGATTGATGTCTCCGCTGACAGCTTGGATAGCAAGAGAATCTGTAGAAGTTGATACTTTATGATGGATTGTGTTGCCAACAATTTGGTGGCTTGGCTGGAGCTGATCAGAAATAGAAATATCTCCATGTACCGTTTCAATATCATAGCTAAAATCATGGTGCAACAAATGAAGCGTAACATCTCCGCTTGTTGTTTGAATAGAGGTTTTACCAGCAATTTCTAAAGAATGCGTGTCGAGATCACCTGATACAAGAGTAATTTTACAATCTGTTAATTTGGCATGTGCCAGATGGATATCGCCACTAGTAAGGGTAACATCGGTCTGTTGTAATTGACAATGCCGCATGGACAGATCGCCACTTGCAAGTTCGATATCTCCCTTTTGTGTTTGAAGACGAGAGATAGCAACATCACCTGAAGAAGATTGCAAAGAGAAGACTTGAAGAGGGTTTTCTCTTGGGATTTGAATGCAAACTGGATAACGATCCAGACCATTTTTCATGACATGAATAATCCAGTTCAAACCACTAGAGTTTGCTGCTCCTTTTTCTGTAATATACCATTTCTTGTCACGAACAATCGAACTTAACTGGTTGCTGCTCTTTCCGTTGTAGTATTTGATATGAAAGAAAGCATCAGGTGAAGGCTCAATTTGAATATCTTTAGTACTCACATCAATATGCAATTCAGAGACGGTTGAGTAATCTTCAAAAATATAAGTGTCGCTAGCATATTGTGAAGGATGAATATTCGGAGATGGTTGTTTTGCTGGACTATCAGAATTTATCTCTTCTGTCGAATGTACTGAAAGCGAGCGAATAATCTCTTCTGCTGCATCTCTAGGATCTCCTAACTCTTTAATAACTAGTGCTTCATTTTCAGATCCAGCGTCTTCAAAGTATTCCGTAAAATAATCCATCGCTTCTTTATAGTCTGCCTCAGGTAATGTTTTTAAGTATTTCTCTAATGCGGCTAAATAATCAGTTCTTGTCATGACGAACGCTCCCTTCTATAATACCGTTGACTGTCGCTGTATACACTTTCCACTCCTCCTTAAGGGTACTTAATTGCTCCCGTCCATTTGAAGTAAGAGAGTAATACTTTCGTTTTCGACCTTGATATTCTTGAGAATAAGTTGTTAAGTAACGCTTCTTTTCTAACTTTTTTAAAATAGGATATAAGGTTGATTCCTTGATATTGGCAATCAATTTAATCGTTTGGCTAATCTCATAGCCATAGGAATCTTCACTTTCCAAAATCGCTAGAATGAGAAATTCAATCAGGGTAGAAGATGTTGGAAAATACATGAGTCACCTCCTATGTATAATATTTTTATATATAATTTTTCTATACATAGTATAGTGCTTTTCACTTTCAAAGTCAAGAAAATATATAAAATTTTTATATATTTTTAAAATGTAAGTCTAAAACCATTTTCTTTTCTAGTTTTTTGAGACAGCACATCTGTGATTTCCCTAGGTTTGTTGTAAATAAACCTTAATTCTAGCTTAATTCATTAATTAAAGAATGTTTTGTATTGAAAAATTGCGCTAGAAAATGGTAAAATATACTAAGTCTATCTTAGAAGTAAGACAAAAGTGATGAATATAATGAAAAAACATAAAATAATTTTTAAATTTTTTGGGCAGACGCTACTTTATTTTGTGATATTTTTAGCCTTGCTTTATTTCTTTAATTATCTTGGCCAAGGTCAAGGTGGTTTTATCTACAATGAATTTTAGGAGCAGATTGTGACCAATTCAGTAATTAATGATATGATTGAAACGATTGAGTATTTTGCTCAGTCTCAACCAGATTTTCCAGTTTACAATGTCCTCGGAGAAGTTCATACTTATCATGATTTGAAAGTGGACTCAGATTCCCTTGCTGCAAAGATTGATAGCCTTGCGCTTCCTGAGAAATCACCAGTAGTAGTTTTTGGTGGGCAAGAATACGACATGTTGGCGACTTTTGTAGCCTTAACGAAGTCAGGTCATGCCTATATCCCGATTGATAGTCATTCCGCCCTTGAACGTGTGACAGCAATTGTGGAAGTGGCACAACCTAGTCTCATCATTGCAATCAATGAATTTCCACTGAAAGATAAATCGATACCAATTCTTGATTTAGCAACAGTTCAAGCAGCTTTTGCAGAAAAAAAGCCTTACCAGCTTACACATTCTGTTAAAGGGGATGATAATTACTATATCATCTTCACTTCAGGAACGACTGGAAAGCCAAAGGGTGTGCAAATCTCGCACGATAATTTGCTCAGTTTCACTAACTGGATGATTACAGATAAGGAATTTGCGACTCCAGAGCAGCCACAAATGCTGGCACAGCCACCGTATTCTTTTGATTTATCGGTTATGTATTGGGCGCCAACCTTAGCACTTGGAGGCACACTTTTTGCGGTTCCGTCTGCCATTACGCAAGATTTCAAGCAGTTATTTGAAACTATCTTGAATTTGCCGATTGCCATTTGGACATCAACACCGTCTTTTGCAGATATGGCGATGCTATCGGAAGATTTCAACGCTGGAAAAATGCCAAGCATTACGCATTTCTACTTTGACGGGGAAGAATTGACGGTTAAAACAGCACAAAAATTGCGTGACCGTTTCCCAAATGCGCGTATTATCAATGCTTACGGTCCGACAGAAGCAACGGTGGCTTTATCTGCCGTTGCCATAACAGATGATATGCTAGCAAACATGAAACGCTTGCCGATTGGTTATACCAAACTAGATTCACCAACCTTTGTTATTGACGAAGATGGAAACAAGTTACCAAACGGTGAGCAAGGCGAAATTATCGTTTCTGGACCCGCTGTGTCAAAAGGCTATATGAACAATCTAGAAAAAACAGCTGAAGCATTCTTTGAATTTGAAGGGCTACCAGCCTATCATACAGGAGATGTTGGCACCATGACTGACGAAGGTTTACTTCTTTACGGTGGTCGCATGGACTTCCAAATTAAGTTTAATGGTTTCCGCATTGAGCTGGAAGATGTCTCACAAAATCTGAACAAATCCAAATATGTCGACTCGGCTGTGGCTGTACCGCGATATAACAAAGATCATAAAGTACAAAATCTTTTAGCCTATGTTATCTTGAAAGACGGAGTGAAAGAACAATTTGAGCGTGAGATCGACATCACAAAAGCTATCAAGGATGACTTACAAGATATTATGATGTCTTATATGATGCCTTCAAAATTCCTTTATCGTGAATCTTTACCACTAACACCGAATGGGAAGATTGATATTAAAGGTTTGATTAGTGAGGTTAACAATCGATGATGGATTTCATAAGACAGATTCCTCATTTGGAACCGTACGGGGATCCACAATATTTTGTGTATATCATTTTAGCTGTTTTGCCTATCTTTGTTGGTTTGTTCTTCAAAAAGAGATTTCCCATTTATGAGGCCTTAGTTAGTTTAGCTTTCATCATTTTTATGTTAATTGGACCTAAATTAACGCAAATCTATGCTCTACTGTTTTATGTTCTTTGGCAAATGCTTTGGGTTTGGACTTATAAAATTTATCGAAAAACAAGAGATAGTAAGTGGATATTCTATTTACATGTTGCGCTCTCTGTTCTGCCGCTTTTCTTTGTAAAGGTAACGCCGGCTATTTATGGTCATCAATCACTATTGGGCTTTTTAGGAATTTCCTACTTAACTTTCCGTTCAGTAGGAATGATGATTGAACTTCGAGATGGTGTGCTCAAAGACTTTAGTTTATGGGAATTTTTACGTTTCATGCTCTTTATGCCAACTTTTTCAAGTGGACCGATTGATCGCTTCAAACGTTTTAATCAAGACTATGAAAAGATTCCTGAGCGTGATGAATTGTTGGATATGCTTGAGAAATCAGTGCATTATATCATGCTAGGTTTCCTATATAAGTTTATTTTAGCACATATCTTCGGCTCTATGATATTACCGCCTTTGAAGCAGTACGCATTACAAATGGGTGGTTGGTTTAATCTACCGACGCTAGGAGTAATGTATATCTTTGGACTGGATTTGTTCTTTGACTTTGCAGGCTATTCGATGTTTGCCCTTGCTATTTCCAATCTAATGGGAATTAAAAGTCCGATTAACTTTAATAAGCCTTTTATTTCGCATGATTTGAAAGAATTTTGGAATCGTTGGCATATGAGTTTATCATTTTGGTTCCGTGACTTTGTCTTTATGCGTCTGGTTACAGTATTTATCCGAAACAAAGTTTTTAAAAATCGGAATACCACTTCAAGTGTAGCTTATATCATCAATATGCTAGTCATGGGCTTTTGGCACGGAGTCACTTGGTATTATATTGCTTATGGACTCTTTCACGGTCTAGGACTCGTTATCAATGATGCTTGGGTGCGAAAGAAGAAGATCATCAATAAAGAGCGGAAAAAGAAGAATTTACCTCCCTTGTCAGATAACAAATGGACGCAAGTAGCGGGAATGTTTATCACCTTTAATGTTGTAATGTTTTCATTCTTAATCTTTTCAGGATTTTTGAATGATTTATGGTTTAAAAAATAAAAAGGAGTTCTCTAATGGATATAAAAGCAGAAGTATTGGAAATTATTGATGAATTGTTTATGGAAGATATATCAGACATGATGGATGAAGATTTGTTTGATGCAGGCGTTCTGGATAGTATGGGAACAGTTGAATTGATTGTTGAGTTAGAAAATCGCTTTGATATTCATGTTCCAGTATCAGAATTTGGTCGCGACGATTGGAATACAGCTAATAAAATTATTGAAGGTGTAACGGAGCTTCGTAATGCTTAAACGTTTATGGCTTATTTTAGGTCCGGTTATCTGTGCCTTTTTGATGGTTGTAACCTTACTATTTTTCTATCCAACCAAGCAGCGACATGATTATCAATCAGAAAAACGTTCAGCCGTTACCTTGACAGCAGGAAGTTTCAAAGGAAGAACACAAAAAGTACGTGCTTTAACAGATAAAAAGCATCGTTTTGTTCCTTACTTTGGGTCAAGTGAATGGTTGCGATTTGATAGTATGCACCCTGCTGTTTTGTCTGAAAAATACAAGCGGAATTATCGTCCATATTTTTTGGGACAACGTGGAGCGGCATCTCTCACACAATATTTTGGGATGCAACAAATGCTCCCCCAAATAGAAAATAAAACAGCTGTTTATGTGATTTCTCCTCAATGGTTTACAAAAAAAGGTTACAGCCCTGCAGCTTTTCAACAATATTTTAATAGTGATCAATTAACTAGTTTCTTGCACCAACAAGAAGGAGACATTGCTGCTCAATATGCGGCGAAGCGTCTCTTACAACTGTATCCGACAGTAGCTATGAAAGATAATGTAAAAAAAGTCTCTGACAATCAGAAACTGTCAAATTTCGATAAACAGTACATTCGCCTTATAAGCCGCTTGAATAACCGCGAAGACGCTCTTTTTAGCTCCCTTTTTTCCGAACATAATGAGAATTATGAAAAATTAGTACAACCTCAGGTCAATCGATTGCCAGATAAATTTTCTTACTCAGATCTAGAGAAATTTGCGACAAGAGATGCTCAGAGGAATACAACAAACAATGACTTAGGAATTGACAATAAGTTTTATAAACATCGCTTGCGAAAGCGCATAAAGAAACTTAAAGGAACGCAAAAAAGGTTTTCTTATACCAAATCTCCTGAGTATAATGATTTGCAGCTTGTCTTGAATCAGTTCGCAAAGTCAAAAATCAATCCAATTTTTGTGATTCCGCCCGTTAATGCGAAATGGACGGCTTACACAGGATTGAGTCAGGAAAAATACCAACAGGCTGTGAAAAAAATTCGTTATCAACTAGAAAGTCAAGGATTCAAGAATATTGCTGACTTTTCAAACGATGGCGGAAAACCTTACTTTATGCAGGATACGATTCATATGGGATGGCTTGGTTGGCTAGCGTTTGATAAGGCTGTGAATCCTTTTATTTCAAATCCAAAACCAGCTCCTAACTATCAGATAAATAATCGATTCTTTAGCAAAGAATGGGCAAATTATGACGGCGATGCCAAGGATTTTAAATAATCATAAAAGAGTCTGGGACAATAGTCCCTTTGCTACAAAAAAAGCAACGGATTTGCCGTTGCTTTTTGCATGGTTACGATAGTCTTGCTAAAATAGAATTGCCCAATAAACCATTTAGAAAGGCTATCCCATGCATATTCACTATAACACAAATCAAACAACTTTACCACTAGAAATCAGTTCTTTCTTGCCACAAGACCATCTCGTCTTTACTATTGAAAAAGTGGTGAATGCCTTGGAGGATCGTCACTTCCACACGTTCTATCATAACTTTGGTCGCCCGTCTTATCACCCTAAAATGCTTTTAGCCGCTCTACTATTTGCCTACTCGCAAGGGATTTTCTCTGGACGAAAAATCGAAAAAATGATGATTGAAAATCTGGCTATGCAGTACCTAACAGGACAGTTGGTTGTCAGCTACCGCACTATCAATCGATTTCGAGTCGCTAAAGGGATGGAAGACCTCATTCGTGATCTTTTCATTGACCTCAATCTTCGTTTAAAAATGGAAGAGTTAGTGACCTTAGATTGTCTGTTTATTGACGGGACTAAGATTGAAGCCAACGCTAACAAGTATAGTTTCGTGTGGAAAAAGGCCACAGACAAGTTTTCCGTCAAACTTCAAGAACAGATACAGGTCTATTTTCAAGAAGAAATCACTCCCCTTATCCATCAGGCCATTAGGCTGGACGAAGAAGAACCGATTGCTTCAGAGCAGTTGATTGAATTCGCTCAAGTCCTCGAAGAAGAATTGGAAAAACTGAACCAAGACATTGAGGAGACACCCGTTAAAGGAAAGGATGAACGTAAAACTCAACGTCGGAAACTCAAGAAAGTCCTGCGTAAAGTCAAGGATGATTTTTCAGTACGTGCTGAAAAATATGAAGGCTACCAAGAGACATTTGAAGGGCGTAACAGCTTTTCCAAAACAGATACAGATGCCACTTTTATGCGGATGAAAGAAGACCACATGAAGAATGGTCAACTCAAGGCTGCTTACAATCTTCAAATCGCTACTGAAAATCAATTTGTTCTTCATTATGATGTCTTCTCAAATCCGACAGATACCAAGACTCTCCTGCCATTCCTTGAAACTTATCCACATGACTTGAAGACCGTTGTCGCAGATGCCGGCTATGGAAGTGAAGAGAACCTCCTTCGTTTAGATGAAAATGAGGTGAACCATCTGATTAAATATGCCATGTTTGATCAGGAACAGAAGAAAGGGTATAAACAGTCGGCTAGAAACTTAGCGAATTGGTACTATGATGACAAGGAGGATAGCTACACTCATCCTGATGGCTGGTGCTATCGTTTTCATCATATCAAACATCAGAAAACACAGACGGACTTTCAACAGGAAATCAAGGTTTACTACGCTGATGAACCTAAATCAGCCCCTCAAAAGGGACTATATATCAACGAACGTTATCAACACTTAAAAGCTAAAGAATGCCAAGCGCTTTTATCTCCCGAAGGTAGACAGATTTTCAATCAACGTAAGATTGATGTGGAACCTGTCTTTGGGCAGATAAAGGCTTATTTGGGTTACAAGAGATGTAACCTAAGAGGCAAGCGTCAGGTGAAAATTGACATGGGTTTAGTGCTCATGGCCAATAATCTCCTTAAATACAATAAGAGAACGACTCAAACTTAAAAAGCTAGAGTTCCATAATTGGGAATCTCTAGCTTTTTTGTGACTGAGAACTATTTTGTCTCAGACTCTTTTAGAATGGGAGAAAGGGATGATACGACTTGTAAAAAGATACGATTTACCAGTATTATTATGTCAGAACGTTTATGTTTCAGCACTTTGACAATTTTATTTACATCCAATCAAGATATAATCTTCAATGGCCTTGGCAACACCATGTCGGTTATTGGTCTGAGTAATAGCTGTGGCTTGAACTTTTACAGGTTCAGGGGCGTTTCCCATGGCGACTCCAAAACCCGCTAACTTTATCATCGGAAGGTCATTAAAATTATCTCCGATTGCCATGACTTGAGGAAGCGGAATTTGATAGTGTTGAGCGATTTCTTGGAGGGCATTTTCTTTGGAGACATTCTTAGCAGTGACCTCTAAGTAATTATCTTTTGAAAGATAGAAAGCTGTATTGGGAAAATCAAGAGTTTGGAGATAATTGTAGAGACGCTGAATTATTGTAGGTTCATCAATCAAGAGAAGTTTGTGGATTGGGACAAGTACATCTAAGACAGGAATGAGTAGATTTTGAATTGTGGGGACTTCTCCAGTGATGTCAGCTTCAATCTGGATCCACTTATCAAAACGGTCGGCTAGCCAGTTCTTTCCAGAGTAGAGATTGATAGAAACTGTTGGAAATTCTTGCTTGATTAATTCAATGAAAGTCCGAATTTCTTTTTTATTCAAAGGGTGTTCAATGATAGTTTCATAATGTTGCGGATTACCTTTAATAACGAGAGCACCATTGTAGCAAGCTAAGGGATTATCACCAAGCCCTAGTTCGTGCGCGATTGGCTTCATACCAAGTGGAGAGCGAGCAGATGCCAAGACAAAGGGAATGTTTTTCTTCTTTAAAAGCGGAATTTGCTCTTTCAGATTTTTGTCAACCTGATGTTGGTCATTTAAGATGGTTCCATCAATATCACTGACAATCAAACGAATACTTTGGTTATTCATAATTGTATCCTCCGTAAATTTAGTAGATGATTTTTAAAGTGTCAGGTAGGAGTGTCTTGATTTCTGTAGTTGGCTTTTGGTCTGTAATCCAATAGTCGAATGAACTGATATCGCTTAAAATATAATTGAAATTTTTTTGCCATTTCTCCTGCTCGGCTAGCAATACTTTCGTTTGGCTATGTTGCATGACTAGTTTTTTAATATAGGCATCTTCAGCATCCTCATAGCTAACTTGTCCATTTTTCAAACTTGCTGCTCCAAAGAAAGCAATGTCGAATTGAAGATGTTCTAATAATTCAGCTTCATTTAAGGAATAATAGAAGCGGTTTTTGGGATAGAATTTACCTCCAAGTAGATGAAAATCAATCTGTTTCTGGCCACTAAGCATGATAGCATTGTCTAAAGAATGCGAATAAATAGTGTTTTTTTGATTCATCACTTGAGCTAATTGCAAGATAATTGTTGAGACGTCAAAATAAAGCAGTTGTTCTTCCTCAATCAATTCGTACGCTTTTTGAGCAATTTTTCTTTTTTCCTTGGTAAATTTTTTGCTACGATCATTGAAGGATAGGATTTGTTGTTTGTTTTCTAAAGGAAGGATTCCGCCATGAGTCCGTTGTACGAGCTTACGCTCATTTAAAATAGCAAAATCCCTGCGAATGGTATCTTTAGAAACGTGAAAATAGTCAACCATTTCCTTTGCAGAAAGCTGTCTTTTCTCTGCAAGTAATTCTAATATTTTATTTAATCGTTGTTCTTGATACATACTATTCCTCCTATGATTTCATTTTAGCATAGAATATAAGCGTTTTCAAGTTTTTCTAATGATTTATAAGTTTTTTGTAGTGTGGTTCAACTGTAAAGCCTTAAGGCAAATTTAAGTTAACTTTCTTATACTATAGATAATCCTAAAAAACTTTTCTCATACTAATCTCCTAAAGAAAAAAGCAATCGAATTGTACTGCCTTCAAAAGTTGGACAAATACGATTGCTTTTTTGTGTGAAATTCATGTTATAATAAGACCATGATTTCAAAAGAATTTCAAGAGCTGATGCGAGTAGATACAATTGCCACAGCAAAAGCCTTGCTTGGCATGCAACTTTGTTTGGATGGAAAACCCGTAGGAAGAATTGTTGAAACGGAAGCTTATCTGGGTGCAAAAGATAGTGCTTGCCATAGTGCGCATGGTAAACGCAGTCCGAAAAATGAATCTATGTATTTATCAGCAGGGCATTGGTATGTCTATCAGATTTACGGTCATCAGATGCTGAATTTAGTGACGAGGGCTGAAAATATAGCAGAAGCCGTCTTGATTCGGGCCTTGGAATTACCAGATGGTACATTACTTGCTAATGGTCCGGGGAAATTAACTAAATTTGTAGGGATTAGTAAAGCTTTTGATGGTCAGAATGTACAAGAATCACGTTTGCAACTGGCAGCCGATGCACTTCCTTTGCAAATTAGTTCACGTCCACGAATCGGCGTCACCTGTACAGATCATTGGCGAGAAGAGCCACTTTGCTTTTATGTAGCTGGCAATCGTCATGTGTCAAAAATTGCAAAAATAGGGTTATTACCAGATGAAGAAACATGGAGGAGAACACTTGATGACGAAAATTGAAATTTTTGAACAGGTTGTGGCGATGATGAAACAGGATTCGTCAACCAAAAAGGATCTAAAAGGAGCAGATCCAGACATGTATCGCAGGCAAATCACAAACGAGATGAAGGATGAGGATTTTCTTTATCAAATGCGGTGTTATCTGGCAAGTTTTGGAATCATTAGTCACGTTAGTTTTCATCCCAAACATCGGCAGGCACTAGGGTTTCGGCTGAGAAAATTTGAGAATCGACTATATATACTGAATGCAAATCCTGATACGGACTTACGCGTTGCAGACCAGATAATTTTGATAGATAATCAAACAATTCCAGCATTTTATCAAGTGTATCGTGATTATTTTGTCAGTGAGACAGAAGAGCGCCAATATATGGAGTGGGCCTACTTTGTGGCTAAATCTGATACGGTGACCTTGCTGCGAAATGGGCAAGAGCAGACAATTTCAGTACAGGAAACAAAATTGACTACACACACTCCTGCTTTTGAATATAAACAATTATCAGAAGAAACTCTATATTTGAAAATGGAAAATTTCTTTGATGAAGAAGCCATTGCAAACTTATACCAAGAAAGTAGCTCGGCTATTAGCACAGCAAAGAATGTTATTGTTGATGTGCGTGTTAATCATGGTGGATCGGATTCGTTGTATTTTCCTTTATTGCAATATGCACTTTCTGATGGCAAAAGTTTTAAGGACGTGACTTTTTCTGATGATAGTATGGAAATTTTATATACTAAGCGTAATGTAGAACTGCGTTTACAAGATTTTCAAGCAATGCTAAGGCAAGAAGATATTTCGCCTGAAACTCGAAATATGCTGGAGCAGTTTATAACTGAATTGGCTGTCAATAAAGACAAGGGGTATGTACTTTATGATCAATCAGATGAAGCGATTTTACCAGATGTGACTGGACAAGCAAAACCAGAAAAATTGTTTATTTTGTCGGATGTCTACTGTGGTTCATCAGGGGATAATTTCGTTTCGATGATGAAAGCATTTGACAAAGTTACCGTGATAGGTAGACCAACTCTAGGAATTTTAGATTATTCTAATTGCTGCACAGTGGATTTTGGGGATTATGAATTTGTATTTCCGACTTCACGGAGCCTTGCCGTTGATAAAGGACAAGGAATGAATGATAAAGGAGTGATACCAGATATTTTCATCCCTTGGACACCAGAGCATTTAGAGCGAGATATTGATTTAGAAGAATGTCTCAAACTTTGTTAAAGAAAAAAGAGAATGAAGCCGAACGTGTGATTTCATAGAAATCTAGTTTCGAATTTCATTCTCGTTTTTTTTATAAAATTTTATCAGATTTTTCTACATAAAAGAGCGCAATAATCATGATGATTGTAAGAACAAGCAAAATGACGATAGCTGGTATCCAAGAGCGGAAAAAATCTGCACTGTAACCAAAGAGAGCTGGACCAAAAGCAGCAAGGACATACCCGCCTGTTTGTGCTAATCCAGATAGCTGTGCAGTCTGATCAGGGCTGCTTGTTTTCATTGAAAAAGTAACCATAAGATAAGGGAAGAGTGCACTTACGGCTGTACCAATTAGAATGTTGATAATGAGCCAATACATAAAATTATTTGTCTGTATCAGTAACATGCTAATGCCGATAAGAGCGGATGATGATATTAGACCGAGCATGATGAGGCGATAACGAGGAGAGAGTCGAGTTGTCAAGCTGGGAATGGTCATTGAAAATGGCAGACTAATCAGATTAAAAACAGAAGCTAAAAATCCAGCAGAAGCATTTGAAATGCCAGCTTGCGTTGCCATAGTTGGTAGCCAGGTTAGACAAGTATAAAAAAGCAATGATTGCAGACCACCAAAAATAATAATAGCCCAGACTTTTTTATTTTTCCAAATAGTGTTGCCTTGACTTGATTTGTCTTTGCTGACTAAGTAGTGATTGTAGGAAGTATTTGGCAACCAAACTAAAAATGCTAAAAGACAGATGGCTGTCAGACAAAGCACCAACCCTTTCCATGAACTGGCTTCTGTTATGGGCACAGCAATAGAGGAAGCGATAGCTGTTGATAATCCCATAGAAGTGATATACATCGTTGTCAATAGCCCGATCCGATGCGGTTGGTTGGCTTGGATGACGCTTGGAAGTAATACGTTAAGCACTGCAATGGAAGCTCCAATAAGAATGGTTCCCATATAAAGGAGTGGTAGATTAAAAATCCGAATTAAAGAGCCGATTGTAAGAAGAGCGAGGACAAGAGCAAACAGTTTTTCTAGCCCAATTTTACTCGCTAAACGCGCTGAAAATGAAGAACAGAGAGCGAACATGATCAAAGGCAGACTGGTCAAAAGACCAAGTGAGCTCACCGAAACATGAAGCCCACTAGCAATGTTCGTTAAAACAGTTGGAAGCGTTGTAAAAGGCGTCCGCAAAGCGACACCCACCATGATAATTCCTGGTAATAAAAAGATAGAATGTTGTTTTTTCATAAATACTCCTAAGGGGTTCTTAGAAAATTATACCATAGAAATAGCTGAAATTATAGCTCTATATTAGTGCATGAGCTCCAGATAGTAGGATGTAATAGTGGCTTCTTCAATTTTATTTCGTTGTCCTAGCCACCAAGTAACTGTTTCGATAAAAGTTGTTGTGACATAGTTTTTTAAAAATGGTTCTGGTAAATTAGATTTTTGTGTCAATAGCTTTTCGCGAATGAGAGGAAAGAGATAGTGTTCTAGCTCTAATTTTAAACGATTAATAAAATAGATATTTTTAGATAATAATAAAGTGGCTATTTTATCTTGATTTTTCCTGAAATGGTAAAAAATATGAGCTGTTGCATCAAAAAGCTCACTTGCTTGGTAGCGCTCAATAAACGTATGCTGGAACAAATCTTGGCACATTTCTTCAAGTAGTGCCTCTTTTGTCTCAAAATGAGCATAGAAAGTCGACCGACCGACATCTGCAAGGTCAATGATTTCTTGAACTGTGAGGGACTCATAACTTTTTTCATTCAAAAGAGTGAGAAAAGCCTGATAAATGGCTGTGCGTGATTTTTTAACTCGTCTATCCATCGTTTCCGAACAAATCTCCCTAAATGTACGCTATCAAACGAAGCATTAGATTTGTTTCTTGTTTCCTCCATTAAAATAGTAGATAATATAAGTGAACAAAGTGTTTTGTTTTGAATACATTATACAACAAATAAAATGAAATCTCAATGTGCAATTAGAAGGAGAAGATCATGAAATCAAGTAAAAATGTCTGGATTGCATTTTTGTTAAATTTTTCTTTTGCAATTATTGAATTTACCTTTGGTGTTCTTTTTAATTCTAGTGCTGTGCTAGCAGATGCGGTGCATGATACGGGTGATGCTTTAGCAATTGGCTTATCAGCATTTTTTGAAAGAATTTCCAATAGACGAGGTGATAGAAACTATACATTAGGCTATAAACGGTATAGTTTACTGGGAGCCATGTTGACCTCTACCATTTTAATAGTGGGTTCTATTCTTATTCTGGTTGAAAATGTTCCTAAATTATTTGCACCTGAACGGGTGAACTACGACGGTATGCTTGTCTTAGGCATTTTTGCAATTGTGATCAACTTTGCAGCTAGCAGGGTGGTTAGTCATGGACGTACACACAATGAATCTATTCTTAGTCTGCATTTCCTAGAAGATATTTTAGGTTGGTTGGCTGTTATTTTCGTATCCTTTATTCTTCGTTTTACAAACTGGTATTTTCTTGATCCGTTGCTTTCGCTCATCATTTCGACCTTTATCTTAAGTAAAGCACTACCAAAGTTTTGGGAAAATGTTCAAATCTTTCTTGATCACGTACCGAGTGATGTGAATTTGAACGATCTTTATGCAGAAATTCAAACAATTGAGAATATCCAAGCAATAACTCAGTTAAATGTTTGGACAACCGATGGACTAGAAAAATTTGCGATGATTCATATTTGCATGAAACATCCCGAACAACAAGCAGAAACTCAACAGCTTATTCGCCAACATCTTAAAATATATGGAATTAAAAAAGTCACCATTCAAGCAGATGAAAGTTTAGATGAGCATGAAGAATGCTGTATTGGTGGAGAGAATGAGGAATGAGGAGAAAAAAATGGAGCATTCCGCTGTTAAGGAGTTGTTGAAAAGTGTTAAATCTGTTATCAACAAATTTTCAAAAGAAGACAGTTGGGGTATTTGTTTCCTAGATGTTGCAAAAGTAGCTCAGCTTGTCATAGAGATAGGAAACTGCTAAAATGTGAATAAGCAGATATTTGATTCGTGATTTAGCTGTTAACGAACAGAAATCTCTTGCCAAAGGTTTCTACGAACATATGGGATTTGAAATGTATAAAGGAATAGTACGTGATGAATAAGGGAATCCCTATCCTCTTCTATATATGAATTAGATAAATAATTTATAGTATTTTAGGAGTAATAATCTGCAGACTATTTAAACAATATAAAAATCACACTAGCATTATTGTACTGCCCTCCAAAAGTATAGTCATTATTATTTATTGTCGTATGATTCTCTACTTTTTTATAATATTCATGGTCAATACCAGTAATACTCACCATATAATAATTGATTTCCCTTGGTTGAACAAAGCGACAAGAAGGATAGCTGATACCATCAATAGAAATGGGGGAGTAGTTTCTTCATAATAGTAGCACTTCCTTAGTTTATCAACTTAGCATTAGGGAAATAATGCAAAAGTCTATTGAAACAGACAAAAATGAATGTCTATTATAATGAAGAATCAAGTTCTTTCGAGAAAATATCTATTTTTTGAAAAATGATATTAGAAGTTGAATGGTACTGGATGAATATTTCTAGGCGGCCTGAGGGGATGATGTGGAGTTCCATTTTTGTTTTTCTGAAGACAATATAGATTTGGTACTAGTTCCGTAATGACTTTTTCCCTGTTCATGTAAGTACCATTGTTTCCCCAACAAGCAACTATTAAATCAGACTGTGTTACACATTCTAAAAGATAATAATCATTATCTTTTCCGATAGGATCATCAATTAAATATATATCTTTCGGATAAGTACTTCTAAAAGCAAATAAATTAGCCATAAGTAAAGTTCCATATCCCCAATCTTTTGCGAAATTTATGCATCTAGTGATTGTAGGATCATCAATATTTTCATCAGTGATTGATGGGTTTAATCCAATAAATAGAATTGTAGGTTTTGTGGAGTCCCACGTACGAGATAGTTTGTAACGATAAATCTTATCTTTAGATATAATAGCTTTCTTTTCCACGATTGATTCTCCTTTTTTATATTATATACTATTGATTAAAAACATAGTCAAACTAGGTGTTAAAAAAGGTAGAGATTAAATTGAAATACAGTGCAATATATCGCAATTGACAAAAAGAAAAAACGCTTGAAATCAGCATTTTTCTTTTGTATTGATTTGTATTTAACTCTTATTTCACTTCTGTAAACACAACGTGCTTGCGAAGTTTTGGTGAGTATTTTTTCAATTGAAGACGGTCTGGAGTGTTACGTTTGTTTTTAGAAGTAAGGTACAAGCGTTCACCAGATGCTTTGTGTTCAAGTGTAATATTTACGCGCATGATAGCTCCCTTCTATTATTCAGCTGCAGCAGCTTTAGCGATTTTACGTCCTTTGTAGTATCCTTTGAGGGATACACGGTGAGAACGTGAGTAATCTCCAGTAGTTTCATCAAAAGTTACAGATGGAGCTGTAATTTTGTAGTGAGTGCGACGTTTGTTTTTTTTCGCTTTTGAAGTGCGACGTGCAGGTACTGCCATTTTAAATTCTCCTTTTAGTTTTTAAAATCTATTCAATGATGAATTTCATCAACTTTAGTAGTATATCAAATTTTTTTTGTAAAGTAAAGTTACTTGACAATTTTTTTGACAAACTAGCCAGTTTTTTTCAGCAAAGGGAAGTTTTCTATGGGAAATATTTTCAAATGTCTCGCAAAATAACGGACTTGTGGTACAATAATTATATTATATAAATTCGAGGAAAGACTATGAAATTACAAAAACCAAAGGGCACACAAGATATTCTTCCAAAGGATTCTGGGAAATGGCAGTATGTGGAAGAATTTGCTCGTAATACTTTTAAAAAATACAACTATGCTGAAATTCGCACACCACTGTTTGAGCACTATGAAGTGATCAGTCGCTCTGTTGGGGATACGACCGATATTGTGACGAAAGAAATGTATGATTTTTACGATAAAGGCGATCGCCATATTACCTTGCGTCCTGAAGGGACAGCACCTGTCGTACGTTCTTATGTGGAAAATAAGCTATTTGCACCAGAAATCCAAAAACCGGTAAAACTTTACTATATGGGTTCAATGTTTCGATATGAGCGTCCACAAGCTGGTCGTTTGCGGGAATTTCATCAGATTGGTGTAGAGTGTTTTGGCTCAAACAATCCTGCGACCGATGTAGAGACGATTGCTATGGCAGCCCAATTTTTTAATGAAATTGGTATTCGCAATGTGACATTGCAATTGAACAGTCTGGGGAATGCGGAAAGTCGTGCCACTTACCGTCAGGCCTTGATTGATTATTTGATGCCATTAAAAGACAATCTGTCTAAAGATAGCCAACGGCGTTTGGAAGAGAATCCTCTTCGTGTATTAGACAGTAAGGAAAAAGAAGATAAACTTGCTGTTGGAAATGCACCATCTATTTTGGATTATCTAGATGAAGAAAGCCAAACTCATTTTCAAGCTGTGCGGTCGCTGTTGGAGGCGCTGGAAATTCCTTATACCATCAATACCAATATGGTTCGTGGATTAGATTATTATAATCATACGATTTTTGAATTTACCGCAGATGTAGCAGATAATGAACTGACAATTTGTGCAGGGGGTCGTTATGATAGCCTTGTTGCTTATTTTGGTGGGCCAGAGACAGCTGGGTTTGGCTTTGGAATGGGTGTGGAGCGCCTCCTCCTCGTTCTTAAAAAGCAAGGTGTGGAATTGCCGCTAGAGAATAGCTTAGATGTTTATATTGCAGTTTTGGGAGAAGGTGCTAATAATACAGCATTGGAAATTGTGCAAGCACTTCGCAGGCAAGGGTTTACAGTTGAGCGTGATTATTTAAATCGTAAGTTAAAAGCGCAATTCAAGTCAGCAGATACCTTTGGTGCTAAAGTGTTAATAACTCTTGGCGAAAGTGAAATTGAAAGCAAGCAAGTCACTGTCAAAAACAACCAAACGCGTGAAGAATTAATTGTCGATTTAAATCAGATCCAAGAAGATTTTCAAGCAATTTTTAAGCAAGTAGGATTTTAGTTGAGAAGTGCAAAAACTAGGTACTAGCTTTCTGCTATTATTTGTGTAAGGTGAACAGAGGTTGAATAACTGATGAAAAAAATTGTCATTCCATCTATACTTCAATTTATAATAGTTTTTTTAGTAATAGGTGGTATTGCTTATTTTGTGAGAGGAGACTTTTTCTTTCGATTTTTAGCACCGATTTTTGGCTTAGCGGCAGGACTGTTGCGCTTAGCCTCAAGTTATGTTGTTAAGATTTTGCATCCTGAATTATATGAAAGAGAGATTAAGAAATGAAACTTAATCTCCTTTTTATGAGAGATTAGGTTAAGATAAGAAGTTTTTGAAAAGCGGACTTCTTTTTCATCTCTTTTGTGGTAAAATAGTAAAAGAATTAAAAGTTTGGAGAATAAAAATGAGACGTTCAATGTATGCTGGACGTGTTCGTAGTGAACATGTCGGTCAAGAAATCACTTTAAAAGGCTGGGTATCTCGTCGTCGTGACTTAGGAGGCTTGATTTTCATTGATTTACGTGACCGCGAAGGCATTATGCAGCTGGTTATCAATCCCGAGAATGTGACTAAAGAAGTCATGGGAACTGCCGAAAAGTTGCGAAGCGAATATGTTATTGAAGTGACTGGAAAAGTAGAAGCACGTACACAGGCAAATGATAAACTTGCAACAGGAACTGTTGAACTGTATGTGGAGACTTTGACAATTCTCAATACAGCCAAAACAACTCCATTTGAAATTAAAGATGGTATTGAAGCGAATGATGATACGCGCCTTCGTTATCGGTATTTAGATCTTCGACGTCCTGAAATGTTAGCAAATTTGAAATTACGAGCTAAAGTAACACATTCAATTCGTAATTACTTAGATGAGCTTGAGTTTATTGATGTAGAAACTCCGTTTCTTACGAAATCAACTCCAGAAGGTGCGCGTGATTATTTGGTGCCAAGTCGAGTGAACCAAGGGCATTTCTATGCATTGCCACAAAGTCCTCAGATTACAAAACAATTGTTGATGAATGCTGGTTTTGATCGTTATTATCAAGTTGTGAAGTGTTTCCGTGATGAGGATTTGCGTGGAGATCGTCAACCAGAGTTTACACAGGTTGACTTGGAAACTTCATTTCTTTCTGATCAAGAAATCCAAGATATTACAGAAGGCTTGATTGCTCGAGTGATGAAAGAAACAAAGGGGATTGAGGTTACACTACCATTCCCACGAATGACATATGATGATGCAATGACTTTATATGGAAGTGATAAACCAGATACTCGTTTTGAAATGCTTTTGCAAGACTTGACAGATATTGTCAAGGAGATTGACTTTAAAGTTTTTTCAGAAGCACCAGTAGTTAAAGCTATTGTTGTGAAAAATGCTGCTGATAAATATTCTCGTAAAGATATTGATAAGTTGACAGAGCAGGCAAAACAATATGGTGCAAAAGGACTTGCTTGGGTCAAAGTGGCCTCAGATGAATTAAATGGTCCAATTGCTAAATTTTTGAAAGATTTGACAAGTGAGTTGACGGATGCTTTACAGCTTGAAGAAAATGATTTGGTTCTCTTTGTAGCTGATACTGTACAAGTTGCTAATGCAACTTTGGGTGCACTTCGTGTCCGTTTGGCAAAAGAACTAGGCTTGATTGATGAGTCGAAATTTAATTATCTTTGGGTAGTGGATTGGCCAATGTTTGAATGGTCAGAAGAGGAAGGACGTTATATGAGTGCACATCACCCATTCACCCTTCCACAAGCAGACACAGCTCATGAGTTAGAAGGTGATTTGAGTAAAGTTCGTGCTATTGCTTATGATATTGTCTTGAATGGTTATGAATTGGGTGGTGGAAGTCTTCGTATTAACCATAAAGATTTGCAAGAACGAATGTTTAAAGCCCTTGGTTTTTCTAAAGAAGCAGCTACTAATCAGTTTGGTTTCTTGCTAGAAGCTATGGATTACGGCTTTCCACCACATGGTGGGTTAGCTATCGGACTAGATCGCTTTGTCATGTTGCTAGCTGGTGAGGAAAATATCCGCGAAGTGATTGCTTTTCCTAAAAATAATAAAGCAAGTGATCCTATGACACAGGCGCCAAGTCTAGTTGACACTAAGCAGCTTGAGGAATTAAGTTTACAAGTAGAAACTCATGAAGAAAACTAAGATTTATAAACGATTTCGTTATTATTTGCGCCGTTTGGCTTATAATTTTAAATTGATACAAGTGCTTAAAAGTATCTCCCGTAAGAAGTATGATGAAAAAATATCTGCTTCACTAATCTATGGTTTTTTATCTGCTGTTGCAGTTAATCTCTTCTTTCAACCAGGGCATGTGTACTCAAGTGGGGCGACGGGATTGGCACAGATTTTAGCCGCTTTAAGTACACGTTTTTTGGGATTTGCCATTCCTGTTTCTGTAACTTTTTATCTCATCAATATCCCACTAATGATCTTGGCTTGGTATCAAATTGGGCACAAGTTTACGGTGTTTACTTTTATTACGGTTTCCATGAGCTCACTGTTTATCCAGTTTGTTCCTGAAGTGAGTTTAACAAATGACCCAATTATCAATGCATTGTTTGGTGGGGTCATTATGGGAATGGGGATTGGTTTTGCTTTGCGTTCCAATATTTCTAGTGGTGGGACAGACATTGTCAGTTTGACAGTTCGGAAGAAAACGGGCAGAAATGTCGGAAATATTTCTTTTATTGTCAATGGTATGATTATGATTATTGCGGGTGTGACCTTTGGGTGGAAATATGCGCTTTATTCGATGATTACGATTTTTGTTTCGAGTCGGGTGACAGATGCCGTCTTTACCAAGCAAAAGAGGATGCAAGCTATGATTATTACCAGTTATCCTGAAGCCGTTATTGAAAAAATCCACAATAAGTTGCATCGTGGTGCAACGATTATTAATGGTGCAGAAGGTACCTACAATCATGAGAAAAAAGCAGTTTTGATTACAGTTATTACGCGTGCTGAATTTAATGAATTCAAGCATATCATGCGAAAAGTAGACCCGCATGCTTTTGTATCGGTAGCGGATAATGTTCACATTCTTGGACGTTTCGTGGAAGAATAAAGAGTCTGGGACAATAGTCCCTTTGCTACAAAAAAAGCAACGGATTTGCCGTTGCTTTTTGCATGGTTACGATAGTCTTGCTAAAATAGAATTGCCCAATAAACCATTTAGAAAGGCTATCCCATGCATATTCACTATAACACAAATCAAACAACTTTACCACTAGAAATCAGTTCTTTCTTGCCACAAGACCATCTCGTCTTTACTATTGAAAAAGTGGTGAATGCCTTGGAGGATCGTCACTTCCACACGTTCTATCATAACTTTGGTCGCCCGTCTTATCACCCTAAAATGCTTTTAGCCGCTCTACTATTTGCCTACTCGCAAGGGATTTTCTCTGGACGAAAAATCGAAAAAATGATGATTGAAAATCTGGCTATGCAGTACCTAACAGGACAGTTGGTTGTCAGCTACCGCACTATCAATCGATTTCGAGTCGCTAAAGGGATGGAAGACCTCATTCGTGATCTTTTCATTGACCTCAATCTTCGTTTAAAAATGGAAGAGTTAGTGACCTTAGATTGTCTGTTTATTGACGGGACTAAGATTGAAGCCAACGCTAACAAGTATAGTTTCGTGTGGAAAAAGGCCACAGACAAGTTTTCCGTCAAACTTCAAGAACAGATACAGGTCTATTTTCAAGAAGAAATCACTCCCCTTATCCATCAGGCCATTAGGCTGGACGAAGAAGAACCGATTGCTTCAGAGCAGTTGATTGAATTCGCTCAAGTCCTCGAAGAAGAATTGGAAAAACTGAACCAAGACATTGAGGAGACACCCGTTAAAGGAAAGGATGAACGTAAAACTCAACGTCGGAAACTCAAGAAAGTCCTGCGTAAAGTCAAGGATGATTTTTCAGTACGTGCTGAAAAATATGAAGGCTACCAAGAGACATTTGAAGGGCGTAACAGCTTTTCCAAAACAGATACAGATGCCACTTTTATGCGGATGAAAGAAGACCACATGAAGAATGGTCAACTCAAGGCTGCTTACAATCTTCAAATCGCTACTGAAAATCAATTTGTTCTTCATTATGATGTCTTCTCAAATCCGACAGATACCAAGACTCTCCTGCCATTCCTTGAAACTTATCCACATGACTTGAAGACCGTTGTCGCAGATGCCGGCTATGGAAGTGAAGAGAACCTCCTTCGTTTAGATGAAAATGAGGTGAACCATCTGATTAAATATGCCATGTTTGATCAGGAACAGAAGAAAGGGTATAAACAGTCGGCTAGAAACTTAGCGAATTGGTACTATGATGACAAGGAGGATAGCTACACTCATCCTGATGGCTGGTGCTATCGTTTTCATCATATCAAACATCAGAAAACACAGACGGACTTTCAACAGGAAATCAAGGTTTACTACGCTGATGAACCTAAATCAGCCCCTCAAAAGGGACTATATATCAACGAACGTTATCAACACTTAAAAGCTAAAGAATGCCAAGCGCTTTTATCTCCCGAAGGTAGACAGATTTTCAATCAACGTAAGATTGATGTGGAACCTGTCTTTGGGCAGATAAAGGCTTATTTGGGTTACAAGAGATGTAACCTAAGAGGCAAGCGTCAGGTGAAAATTGACATGGGTTTAGTGCTCATGGCCAATAATCTCCTTAAATACAATAAGAGAACGACTCAAACTTAAAAAGCTAGAGTTCCATAATTGGGAATCTCTAGCTTTTTTGTGACTGAGAACTATTTTGTCTCAGACTCTTTTTGTTAGACACCTTTAAGACTGTCTTCCTTTTTTTAAGATCAAAATCAATAGGAAGTGAGCTAAAAAGTTTTTGTGTTAAAGTATAGAATGAAATAAATCAAAGATACAATAGCTGGGTTCAAAAAGCACAGCTTTGAAAAGTGGGCAGGACTGATAAAGCAAGTCTTCTTTCCATAATTATTTAAGTGCGAGAACTTGTTTTCCAGGGACAATATAGTAATCTTTGTTAGCGTCGAGAGGAGTATCAAGGCTGATTTTAGGATAGTTGATAAACACAGCTTGTTTATCCTGATTTGGATAGATAAATGAATTGTTCCCAAAGTTAATGAGGATAGTGATTTGATTTTCTTTTTCTTTGATTTTGTATTCGACTATAGATTCATTCAGCCATTGAGCAGAGCAACAATTTTTGATTTCTGTACGTGTTTTCAAACGTAAGAGTGGATGTTTTTTTCTGAATTGAATGAGCTGACAGATAAATGCCACATCTTTCTCATATTCAATTGAGCGTAGCCAATCTAGACGGTTAATAGTATCTGGAGTATTATAAGTATTCTCAATGAGATTTTTGCTACGGAAAAATTCTTGACCACTATGAATGAATGGTACTCCTTGTGTCAACAAAGAGAGATGCAGAGCAAGTCGAGCATTGTCAAGTCGCTCTTTTAAATCAATCTTGGGATTTTGTATCGCAAAATAGTCAAAAGCAGTTGCATCGTCATGGCATTCTACATAGTTGATTGCTTGTTGCGGTGCGATAAAGTGTTCAGTACCTATAAAACCAATATTGGCAGTTAAAACATTCTCTATAGAATTTATGGAATTTGTTTTTTGTATTTGTTCGCCTTTTGCGATGGTTGCTTTTATTGTATTGCGAAAATGATCATTGAAAAAACCATAACTTGGTAATTTGTCAGCATTGAACTGGTGAGCCAGTCTATTGTTATCTAGCCCCGTATTCATACGCCAGCCTTCTCCGTAAAGATAGACGTTCGGATAGAGAGATTGCAACTCCTCTGCAATCTGTTTCATGGTTTCTATATCTAAAATCCCCATGAGGTCAAAGCGGAATCCATCGAATCCGTAAATCGTTAACCATTGTTTGAGGGAATGCTTAATATAGCTACGAACCATTGCTCGTTCACTTGCTACATCATTTCCACAAAATGTACCATTTGTTAAATTACCGTTGTGATCGTAGCGGAAAAAATAACCTGGAACGATTTTTTCAAAAGCATAGGCTTTAGGATCGTAGACATGATTATAAACAACGTCCATGATAACGCTAATATCAGCTTTGTGGTAAGTAGTGATGGCTTCTTGCAATTCAACGATTCTTGCATATGGATCATGTGGATTAGTTGTAAAACTGCCGTCGGGAAGGTTGTATTGCATAGGGTCGTATCCCCAGTTGTATACGAGCCCTGGATGATTTTCATCAACGCTGCCAAAATCATACAAAGGCATGAGCTGAATGTGAGTTACACCTAATTGTTTGATGTACTCCATCCCTAAAGTATGTTTTTGCAACTGCGGAGACTCTGTCAGAGATTTGAATTTACCAGGATAAGTAAACTTAGCTTCTTTTTGCATGGAAAAATCTCGCACACTCATCTCGTAAATAATGGCCTCTGTCATTGACATTTGTGTCTGTGCTCGATGGATAGGATGAGAAATTTTCTCTAAGTTAATTATGTAACTAGCTCCAGAATTACTTTCGGACGATAGAGCATAAGGGTCGTGAACTTCTACCCAGTGACCATTTACTTTGTGTAGATAGTAATAAGCAGCTCCATCAAAATTTCCGAATACTTCTGTTTGCCACACTCCCTTTTCTCCGAGAGTCATTGGGTAAACAGTATTTTGTAAATGAAGTAATACTTGTTCAGAAATTGGTGCCCAGAGCTTAAAAGTTGTTGCTTCCGGGGTATAATGAGCTCCTAAATCGTTTTCGTTGTAAGCAAAAGTCTGGTCAAAAATTGGCTTTCTCACAATATGGCGAAATTGTAAGAACGTTTTATTACGATCTTGGTCGTAAATCCAATAATGTTCAGTTAAATCTAGCGGTTTTAGAGGAGCAAGACTGTATTGCACAAAGTCGTCTTGTTCTTCCAGAGATCTTATCTGTAAAATTTGTGTGCTATCGACCGTTTCGATTGTAAATTGTAATTGTTCAGTATAAAATTGTTTTTCTAACTCGATAGTGATGAGACTTTGGTCATCTAAGTAGGCTTGGAATGATCGGAAAGCCATAAACTTCCTTTCTTTATTGTTCGATAATGCGATGTGGAATTACTTGGCGATAACAAATTTGTCGATTTTCTTTGGTATCATTGATAATTTGCAGGATAGTTTTAAAAGAAATCCGCCCCAGTTCTAGCGTATTAATATCAACATAAGCTGCCAAGTCAAGTTTGGGTTTAATAGAGTCAAAAGCTAGAGTAGGAATAGATAATTGATTTTGATTTAAATAGTTGCAGACCCCTTCTGCTAGCATGCTATCTGTTGTGATAATCGCATCAATTTTTGAATCATGATTTAGAAGATGTTTTGTGAATTGATATCCTTTTTCTTCCAAAAATTCATTTGCAAATGCTGTGTTTTGAGGATCAAGCTCTAAGTGGTAATCTTCCAGCGCTTTTTGATACCCTTTATAACGATCTTGCGTTACAAATAGTCTTTTACTACCACCGATAAAAGCAATATTGCGGCAGCCTTTTTTGATAAAATATTCTGTTGCATCATATCCAGCTTGGATATTGTCATTATCCACCAAAGGAATAAACGGAGAAAGAGATTTTCCTAAAATTAAGAAAGGAAATTGTTCCTCACTAACCATTTTCACTAATGGATCATTTTCCTGAGAATAGAGAAAAATGAGCCCGTCCACACGTTTCCCTAGAACCATTTGGGAAATAGCTTCCATGCGCTCTTTTTCATTTTTCCCGGTCGCAATTTGAATAGCGTAGTGAAATTCAGAAGCTACCTGAGCAATCCCACGAAATACTGAAGGGAAAAATGGATTTTGATAAAAAGCATCGGAATCATCAGGTAAAACAACACCAATGACTTGTGTGTAACTGCTAACAAGACTACGTGCATTGAGATTAGGATGATAATTCAATTCCTTCATAGCTTTACGGACTCTTTTTTTGGTCTCATCGCTGATGCTGGATTTATTTTGGACAACACGGGTAACGGTAGAAGGCGAAACTCCTGCCAATTTAGCAACTTCTTTAATAGTAACTCGCATAAAAAACCTCCTACTTTTTCATTTTTTCATCACGGAAATGTGTCCGATAGAAAATAATGACGAGATAAAGAACAAAAAGAATGTTTTGAATGGTAATCATAGTGGTCATGGCTTGACCGAACAATAACCCTGCTGCAACAGCAATCAAAGTTGGCAAACCTAAACAATTCAAAGCAAAATGATAGCATTCTTTGACGGTTTTAAAAGAAAAAAGACGTGATTTTTTCGTTAAATAAAGGAAAAAGGTAGCTCCTAAGATGATGATGAAGAAATTCAGTGTCAAAAGACCGCCAGAAAGGAGAACGAGAAATAGACCGACTGTCACACGATTTTGTTGAAACCAATCTTGTGAAATGGCGGCACTGAGCGACTTTTTATTTTTTAGAGCAGCTTGATTGATATGCTGATATTGAATGTTTGCCAGTTTTTTTCCTTTTTTGCTGATAATCAGTTGTTTGGATCCAAAAGCAAGTGTTAGTTTTTCTCCTAAGGTAGACTGTTCTTTCCCTAGAAGGACAGTTCCTGCTTTGCTATTGTGAGTTGATTGCTGACCAGTATAGCTGAATTGATGATTTTCTATTTTAGCATTCTCTGTGATATCGTCCATTACTTCCTTTGTAACAGGGTCAAAAACACCATCTACAAAAGTAGTGAGTGGATAAGTCTTGAGAGACGCGTTTTGCACAGCAACTGGTATCATGGATAAGGAAATTAAAAAGATGCTTGTAAAAATCAATTGAAACCAGGTCAGTAATTTTCGGTTGGCAAAAGGCTTTTTAAAACCGTAAATACTAGAAAAATAATTAAATGGATAAGGTAGCATAAGATACTCTTTCTAAAAATTTATAATCAGGTAATGGCTAATAAAGCAAAGTTTATTAGCTATCATACAACTATAAATAAAAGAGGGTGGGACAAGATTATCCCTTGTCGCCACCACTTGTTAAACCAGATACAAAGTTCTTTTGTAGGAAGAAGAATAAGATACAGATTGGCAAAGCAATCAGGATAGCGCCTGCTGAGAAGTAAGCAATCTTCAAATTCTTCACATCACTAACAAAGGTTTGTAAACCAACAGCAACTGTATAGAATTCTTTTTCACGAAGTAAGAAACTAGATAAGATGTAGTCTCCGAATGGTCCCATGAAAGCCCAGAGAGCTTGTACAGCAATCATTGGACGAACGAGTGGCAGTACAATTTGCCAGAAGCGTCTGAAGTGACCAGCACCGTCCAATTTAGCGGACTCATCAAGCGAGATAGGCACAGTATCAAAATATCCTTTCATGAGCCAAGCGTTCATTGGGATACCACCGCCGACATAAAGGAAGATGAGGAACCAACTGTGGTTGAGCGCATTTAACATCAAAGCCATAACGAAGAAGGCGGTCAGGGCAGCCATTGTTGGCACCATTTGAATGATTAAGAAGAAGACCAGACTTTGTTTTCTAGCTAGGAAATTATAACGACTATAAGCGTAACCAGCTAGTACAACTATACTTGTTTGGATAATCATTGTCAAGATAGCAATGATTAAAGTGTTAAAGTACCAAGTCCCATAAAGAGTTTCAGTAAAAAGCTTGCTAAAGTTTTCTAGGCTAAAATTAATATCTGTATCTAGCTTAAACGCAAGGACATTCCCTGTCTTGAAAGCAGACATAATCGTAATCAAGAGAGGATAGATAATGATAATAGATAAAGCCACTAGATAGAAATAAGTTAAAAAGTGGTTTAAACGGCGTTTAAATTTAATAGAATTATTCATCTTACACATCCTCCATATCAAATGCATGTAGTTTCTTGAACGCAATCATGGAGATTGAAATCACAATAAGAGAAATGATAAGTGTTACCGCAGCAGCCATTGAGTATTGAGGAGCTGCACCTGTCGTTAAACGATAAATCCATGAAATGAGGATGTCAGTCGAACCTGCACCACCACCAACTGTACCAGGACCGCCATCATTAAAGAGGTACATGATAGAGAAGTTGTTGAAGTTGAAAGTATACTGACTGATGAGTGTAGGAGCAGCAACTGCTAAAATCATTGGGAAAGTGATATTGCGGAATTTTTGCCATGCATTTGCACCATCAATGTAAGCTGCTTCGTAAAGATCGTTTGGAATGGATTGCAAGATACCAAGTGTCAATACATAAATGTAAGGGAAACCAAGCCAACCTTGCATCATAATTAGAGCAATTTTAGTCCAGGTCGGATCTGTTTTCCAAGGAATCAGATGTCCATTTAAGAATGGCAATACTTTACCAAGAAGCGGAATGACTTGGGTATTGATTGCACCGATACTATCGTTGAACATGTTACTGAAAGTTAAGATAGTGATGAATGCTGGGACAGCCCAAGGCAGTAGGAAGATAACGCCGAAAATGCGTTTTCCTTTAATAAATGGTTGGTTTGCAATAATAGCGGTAAAAATACCAATAACGATTTGGACAGTTGAGGCAGCCAGTGCCCAGATAATAGTCCAACCAAGAACGGCTCCAAAAGCAGAACGGAAAGTGCTAAGTCGCCAAATATTAGTGAAGTTTGTCACGCCAACCCAATCCAAGAGCTTGGTTGGAGGCAAATGTTGGAAATCATAGTTTGTAAAGGCGATTAAAAGAGTAACCAATACAGGGAAAATGATAGCAAAAGTCATTGCAATATATGAAGGAATAATCAATAGGTAAGGAAAACCATTAGCGTAAATTCCTTTTAACATATCTTTGAAAGTCGTAGGAACTGGATAATCATTATTCCAACGTTTCGCAATAGTATAAGCATCTTTTAGATTGAGAGCATAAAAGATGAAATAAACAATGACAAGAATAAAGTGGAATGCACCACGAATCAGCATGAAAAGAGAGTTATCGCGTCCAGGCACCTCACCGAGAGTAATTAAGTTTCCTAACTCAGGAGCAGCAATGGCGAAAAAGTAAATCAAAAATAAAATGGTAACTCCTAAAAAGATAGCCCCTTTTGCTTTTTGTTTATTATAAATTTGCCCAAGTCCTGGGATGAGGGAGAGCAGCAATGCTTTACGTGGCTGTTGTTGTGTAGTCATCAGAGCCTCCTTTGTCTAAAATATAGAACTCGACTGGTGCTGCCAATCGAGTTCTATCCTACCTCAATCTGTTTTATTTTTTACCAAATTTTTGATTGATAGTATCTTTAATCAATTTAACGGCATCATTTACAGCGGTTTTAGTATCTTTTTTACCACTTACAGCATCAAAGAGCATACTTGCTGCTGGATCCCATACAGTACTCATTTCAGAGATATTTGGCATAGGTTGAGCAGATTGGAATTGTTTAATAACAGCTGAAGTCAATTCATCATTCTTTCCTTCAGCGTATTTACGAGCCTCTGTGTTTGCAGGTACTTCGTTTGTAGCATCATAGAAAGCTTTTTGTTGTTCAGTCGAAGTCAAAAAGTTAACAAACTTTTGAGCTGTTTTGGCATTTTTAGATCCTGCAGGGATGACCCAAGCTTTACCACCACCAAAGGTTTGATAGTTTTTACCATTTGGAAGTGTAGGAATAGTGGCAACACCATAGTTCACTTTAGCTTCTTTGAATGATGCGGCTTTCCAAGGGCCTTCAATGATAGCAGCTGTTTTACCTGATTGGAATTGAGTTTGAATTAAGTTTGCGGCACCTTTAGTATCTTGCATTCCTTTTGGCCATTTTGCATACCAAGTTTTAGCGTATTCAACACCTTTGATAGAACCGTCATTTGCAAGTCCAATGTCTTTAGGATCGGTACCGTTCTTACCAAAGACATATCCACCATTACCAGCTAACAGACCATAAGTGTAGTAGAAGTTTGTCCAGTCAGCAAGGAACCCAGTTGTTTTGCCATTTTCGCTGGCAAAAGCATATTTGCTGTCTTTTGCAAGTTCTTCTAATTCAGCAAATGTAGTTGGAGCTTTAGAAACAAGGTCTTTATTGTAGTACATTACTAATGTTTCGATAACAGCAGGTGCGCCATAAGTCTTACCTTTTGTAGTTACGAGTGCTTTTGTTGTGTCATCAGTCATTGAACCTTTGTCAAGTTTCACTTCTGAAAGTTGGCCGTCCGAACCGAGACTACCTACGCGGTCATATGGAGACATCATAACGTCTGGAGCCTTGCCAGATTGGTTGTCAAGTGAAAGATTTTCAAGACCTTTAAGTTGGTCGCCAGTTTTAATAGTAACTTTTGTTCCACTTTCTTTTTCAAAAGCTTCAGCTGCTTTCTTTACATATTTTTCGTATTGTTTTTCTACGTAAATAGTGAGGTTTTTACCATCACCAGAAGAAGCTGATTTATTATTTTTGCTACCGCAAGCTACTAGTAACAAACTAGCTAATCCTACAGTTCCAAGAACTGCAACACTTTTCAACACTTTATGTTTCATGATTTATTCCTCCTAAAGAATAAAATAATAAGATAATAATTTAATTAGTTTACGCAAACGTTTTCTTAAACTGAGATTAGTATACCATAAATAGAAAACGGTTGCAACACTTTTTTTAAAAATCTTAAAAATTTTTTATTTCTCACTCAAAAATGTTGACAAAATATAGAAGAAAAGGAGAGGATTGTCCAAAATATTTTAAAAAATAATAAAAAAAGCAGAAAAATGGTTGCGTCCATTTTGGAATTAAGTTATAATCAAATCAACGCAAACGTTTTCGTTAAATGAATGCAAAATTTAACAGAAAAATTTATTGAGGTGAAAAAGATGAAAGAGCGTCAAAGTGGTGTTCTCATGCATATTTCTTCTCTGCCAGGAAAATATGGAATTGGTTCATTTGGGAAAAGTGCTTACGATTTTGTCGATTTTCTGGTGAGAACTAAGCAACGTTACTGGCAAATATTGCCACTAGGAACAACTAGTTATGGAGATTCTCCATATCAATCTTTCTCTGCATTTGCGGGAAATACACATTTTATTGATTTTGATCGATTGATTGAAGAAGGATTGCTTGTGCAAAGTGATCTTGAAGGGTTAGACTTTGGTCAGGATCCAAGAAAAGTAGATTATGCGAAAGTGTTTAACAATCGCAGACCTGTTTTGGAAAAAGCTGTGAAACGTTTCTTAGAATGTGGAGATTTGGCAGCCTATGAAAAATTTGTGGCTGACAATTCATCATGGCTTGAAGTATTTGTTGAATACATGGCGATTAAAGAATATTTTGACTTGAAAGCTTGGACTGAATGGCCAGATGCGGCTCTTCGGCGTCGTGAAGCAGCTAGTTTAGCTCATTATCGTGAAAAATTAGCTGACAGATTGACTTATCATCGTGTAACGCAGTATCTTTTCTTTAAACAATGGTTAGAATTAAAAGCGTATGCCAATGAACATTACATTGAAATTGTCGGCGATATGCCAATCTATGTAGCAGCTGATAGCTGTGATGTTTGGGCACAACCACACTTCTTTAAAACAGATGAGCTAGGGCAGCCTACATGCGTAGCGGGATGCCCACCAGATGAATTCTCTGCAACTGGCCAACTCTGGGGGAACCCAATTTATGACTGGAAAGCAATGGATAAAGATGGTTATAGTTGGTGGATTAAACGCCTACGTGAAAGCTTCAAGATTTATGATGTAGTGCGTATTGATCATTTCCGTGGATTTGAATCTTACTGGGAAATCCCTGCTAGTTCCGATACAGCAGCTCCTGGTAAATGGGTTAAGGGACCTGACTATGCTTTGTTTAAAGCAGTGAAAGAAGAGTTAGGTGATCTGAATATTATTGCTGAAGACTTGGGCTTTATGACCGATGAAGTGATTGCTTTACGTGAAAAGACAGGCTTCCCTGGTATGAAAGTGACTCAATTTGCTTTTAATCCAGACAGCGAAAGCATTGATAGTCCACACTTAGCACCTAACAATTCTGTCATGTATACAGGTACGCACGATAATAATACTGTTCTTGGTTGGTATCGCGATGAAATTGATGATGCTACACGTGAATATATGGCTCAATACACCAATCGTAAGGAATATGAAACAGTACCTCATGCAATGTTACGGACTATCTTTGCTTCTGTCAGCTTTATGGCAATTGCAACCATGCAAGATTTACTTGAATTAGACGGTTCAGCTCGCATGAACTATCCATCAACTATTGGTGGAAATTGGTCCTGGCGTATGACAGCAGATGAATTGAATCCTGTGGTTGAAGCAGAGTTATATAGCTTGACGAAAACATATCGTCGTGTAAATAAAAAATTATTAAATCATGAAAATGAACTCTAGTGTTTGTTTTCTAGTCTAGGAGAAAAAATGTCAAACTTACAAGAATATATTAAGAAAAATTATCAAAAAGGAATTGCTGAATGTAGCAATGAAGAATTGTATATTGCCCTTTTAAACTATACAAAATTAGCTAGTGCACAAAAGTCAGTTAATACTGGTAAAAAGAAGCTTTACTATATTTCTGCCGAGTTTTTGATTGGGAAACTTTTGTCAAACAACCTAATTAACCTTGGCCTTTATGACAATGTTAAAAAAGAGTTAGCAGACGCTGGTAAAGATCTAATTGAAGTTGAAGAAGTAGAATTAGAACCTTCACTTGGAAATGGCGGTTTGGGACGTCTGGCTGCTTGTTTCCTTGATTCAATTGCGACTCTTGGTTTGAATGGAGATGGTGTTGGACTAAATTATCACTTTGGTTTGTTCCAACAAGTCTTGAAAAATAATGAGCAAACAACAGTTCCAAACTTCTGGCTAACTGAACAAAATTGGTTGGTAAAATCAAGCCGTAGCTATCAAGTACCATTTGCTAATTTTACATTAACATCAACTCTTTATGATATTGATGTGCCTGGTTACAAGACGGCTACTAAAAACCGCCTTCGTCTGTTCGACCTTGACTCAGTAGATGCAAGTATCATTGAAGATGGGATTGACTTTGATAAGACAGATATTGCTCGTAATTTGACTCTATTCCTTTATCCAGATGATAGTAATAAGCAAGGTGAATTGCTCCGTATCTTCCAACAATACTTTATGGTGTCAAATGGTGCACAATTGATTATTGATGAAGCGATTGAAAAAGGTAGCAATCTTCATGACTTGGCTGACTATGCTGTTATCCAAATCAACGATACACACCCATCTATGGTCATTCCAGAGATGATTCGTCTTTTGACAGAACGTGGTATTTCTCTTGATGAAGCAATCAATATCGTTAAGAATATGACGGCTTATACAAACCATACCATTCTTGCTGAAGCGCTTGAAAAATGGCCGCTTGAATTCTTGGAAGAAGTTGTTCCACACTTGGTTCCAATTATCAAAGAATTGGATAAGCGCGTGAAGGCTGAATACGCAGATCCAGCTGTTCAAATTATTGATGAACATGATCGTGTACACATGGCTCACATGGACATTCACTATGGATATAGTGTCAATGGGGTTGCTGCTCTTCATACAGAAATCTTGAAAAACTCAGAACTCAAGCCCTTTTACGACATTTATCCAGAAAAATTCAACAATAAAACAAACGGAATCACCTTCCGTCGCTGGCTCATGCACGCAAATCCACGCTTGTCAAATTACATTGATAGCTTGATTGGCCGCGATTGGCACCATGATGCTTCAAAATTAGAAGACTTACTTGAATTTTCTGGTAAGGCTGATGTGAAAGCCGAACTTGAAAAAATCAAAGCTCACAACAAACGGAAATTAGCTCGTCACTTGAAAGAACACCAAGGTGTTGAAATCAATCCTGAATCAATCTTTGATATCCAAATCAAACGCCTTCACGAGTACAAACGCCAACAAATGAATGCTCTTTATGTCATTCACAAATACTTGGACATCAAGGCTGGAAACATTCCTGCGCGTCCAATTACAGTCTTCTTTGGTGGGAAAGCTGCTCCAGCATACACGATTGCGCAAGATATTATTCATTTAATCCTTTGCTTGTCAGAAGTAATTGCTAACGACCCAGAAGTTTCTCCATACTTGCAAGTCGTTATGGTTGAAAACTATAATGTAACAGCAGCTAGCTTCTTAATTGCAGCCGGTGACATTTCTGAGCAAATCTCCCTTGCTTCTAAAGAAGCTTCAGGTACTGGTAACATGAAATTCATGCTAAATGGTGCTTTAACGCTTGGTACTTCAGACGGAGCAAATGTTGAAATTCATGAATTAGTCGGCGATGACAACGTTTATATCTTCGGTGAAGATTCTGAAACAGTTATTGATTTGTATGCCAAAGAAGCTTATAAGTCAAGTGAATTCTATGCTCGTAAAGCAATCAAACCGCTGGTTGATTTCATTGTCAGTGATGCTGTTCTTGCAGTTGGTAAGAAAGAGCGCTTGGAACGACTTTACAATGAATTGATCAATAAAGACTGGTTCATGACGCTTCTTGACTTGGAAGATTATATCGAAACAAAAGAACGCATGTTTGCGGATTATGAAGACCGTGACGTCTGGCTTGAAAAAGTTCTTGTCAATATTGCAAAAGCAGGCTTCTTCTCTGCTGACCGTACGATTGCTCAATATAACGATGAAATTTGGCATTTGAACTAGTTCAATAGCGAATGGGCCCCTTGATTGATAGTTGAGGGGCTTTTGTTTGAAAAAAATAATTGACACTAGTGAAACTTTTGTTGCCATTTTTGACTGCTTACGTTATAATAAATAAAACTGAAAACTCTTTTAAGCAGGAGGCTTATTGTGAAAAAACGACCAATTTATTTATATGTATTGCTGACGTTATCAGCCATTTTATCATCGTTTACATTTATAGGAACTTTTTTTGGCAGTGAAAAAATAACGAATACAAGTTCCTACAAAGGTTTATCTGAAACAGTTGTAAAACAAATAGTGAAAGTGACTGAAAAGAGTCTTGTCTTTCTTCATAATGGTCCCCATAAATTATTAACTATCCTTTCTATTCTGTTGTTGATAGCTGCTGTTGTTTTCATTGTTAAGAAAAACATTTTGTACGCTAATTTTGCCTATATTGCTTATGTGCTATTAGGAATTATTGGGACAATTTACAATTATATCGGTGGTATGCCACTCAACAATCTTTATAAAGATCAAACGATGCGTGCCACAGCAATCTCATCGACAAGAGTTTTGACCATTATTTATTTTGCATTTAATATTCTTTTCCTTGTTATTGTCTTTTTCAAGATGAAACGGCAGCAACAAGACTTAGCAAAAGAAGAATTACAATAGTTGACAAAACATATCTATCAGCTTAGAATTTTAAGAGAATGATAGATGTGTTTTATTTTTAGAAAGTGAGAAAATATGAAGATTTCCTTGGTTTATATTAGCTTAAGTGGGAACACAGCGAGTTTTATCAAACGTTTGTCCACTTTTTTGCAAGAGCGACATGAAAATGTTGAGATTGAGCAGGTGGATATAAAAGATATGGTGAAAGAGGAGCGACCATTTTACGCCATGTCTCAGCCCTTTGTAGCCTTTTTACCAACCTACTTAGAAGGTGGAAATGGTTTGGATAATGGAGATGTAGAGATTCTTACCAATGATTTAGGTGACTTTATCGCTTTTGAAGAGAATTACAAGCGCTGTTTTGGAATTGTTGGTAGTGGTAATCGTAATTTTAACAACCAATATTGTTTAACAGCTAAACAATATTCAGAACGATTTGGCTTTCCAGTCTTAGATACATTTGAGCTTCGTGGCTTGAATGAAGATATTAAACGAATTGGTCTAAAAATCGAAGAATTATACGGGCTATAAGACAAAAGAGTCTGAGACAAAATAGTTCTCAGTCACAAAAAAGCTAGAGATTCCCAATTATGGAACTCTAGCTTTTTAAGTTTGAGTCGTTCTCTTATTGTATTTAAGGAGATTATTGGCCATGAGCACTAAACCCATGTCAATTTTCACCTGACGCTTGCCTCTTAGGTTACATCTCTTGTAACCCAAATAAGCCTTTATCTGCCCAAAGACAGGTTCCACATCAATCTTACGTTGATTGAAAATCTGTCTACCTTCGGGAGATAAAAGCGCTTGGCATTCTTTAGCTTTTAAGTGTTGATAACGTTCGTTGATATATAGTCCCTTTTGAGGGGCTGATTTAGGTTCATCAGCGTAGTAAACCTTGATTTCCTGTTGAAAGTCCGTCTGTGTTTTCTGATGTTTGATATGATGAAAACGATAGCACCAGCCATCAGGATGAGTGTAGCTATCCTCCTTGTCATCATAGTACCAATTCGCTAAGTTTCTAGCCGACTGTTTATACCCTTTCTTCTGTTCCTGATCAAACATGGCATATTTAATCAGATGGTTCACCTCATTTTCATCTAAACGAAGGAGGTTCTCTTCACTTCCATAGCCGGCATCTGCGACAACGGTCTTCAAGTCATGTGGATAAGTTTCAAGGAATGGCAGGAGAGTCTTGGTATCTGTCGGATTTGAGAAGACATCATAATGAAGAACAAATTGATTTTCAGTAGCGATTTGAAGATTGTAAGCAGCCTTGAGTTGACCATTCTTCATGTGGTCTTCTTTCATCCGCATAAAAGTGGCATCTGTATCTGTTTTGGAAAAGCTGTTACGCCCTTCAAATGTCTCTTGGTAGCCTTCATATTTTTCAGCACGTACTGAAAAATCATCCTTGACTTTACGCAGGACTTTCTTGAGTTTCCGACGTTGAGTTTTACGTTCATCCTTTCCTTTAACGGGTGTCTCCTCAATGTCTTGGTTCAGTTTTTCCAATTCTTCTTCGAGGACTTGAGCGAATTCAATCAACTGCTCTGAAGCAATCGGTTCTTCTTCGTCCAGCCTAATGGCCTGATGGATAAGGGGAGTGATTTCTTCTTGAAAATAGACCTGTATCTGTTCTTGAAGTTTGACGGAAAACTTGTCTGTGGCCTTTTTCCACACGAAACTATACTTGTTAGCGTTGGCTTCAATCTTAGTCCCGTCAATAAACAGACAATCTAAGGTCACTAACTCTTCCATTTTTAAACGAAGATTGAGGTCAATGAAAAGATCACGAATGAGGTCTTCCATCCCTTTAGCGACTCGAAATCGATTGATAGTGCGGTAGCTGACAACCAACTGTCCTGTTAGGTACTGCATAGCCAGATTTTCAATCATCATTTTTTCGATTTTTCGTCCAGAGAAAATCCCTTGCGAGTAGGCAAATAGTAGAGCGGCTAAAAGCATTTTAGGGTGATAAGACGGGCGACCAAAGTTATGATAGAACGTGTGGAAGTGACGATCCTCCAAGGCATTCACCACTTTTTCAATAGTAAAGACGAGATGGTCTTGTGGCAAGAAAGAACTGATTTCTAGTGGTAAAGTTGTTTGATTTGTGTTATAGTGAATATGCATGGGATAGCCTTTCTAAATGGTTTATTGGGCAATTCTATTTTACCAAGACTATCGCAACCATGCAAAAAGCAACGGCAAATCCGTTGCTTTTTTTGTAGCAAAGGGACTATTGTCCCAGACTCTTTTATGATACCATTAAAATAATTACATTTTTTCTGGAGCGTCAACACCGAGAAGACGAAGAGCTTCTTTTAGAACAACAGCTGTTGCATAGCTGAGAGCTAAGCGGCTGTCACGTTCAGGACTTTCGTCCAAAATACGCGTATGAGCGTAGAACTTGTTGAATGCTTGTGCAAGGCTGATAGCATATTTTGCAATGAGTGATGGATCATAATTGTCAGCTGCACGTTTAACAACACGGGCGAAATCTTGCAGCAGTTTAATGATTTCCCAGCTTTCAGCATCTTTAAGGCTATATGTTGCTTCAACACTTGGCTTAAAATCAGCTTTGCGAAGGATGGATTGGATACGCGCATAAGCGTATTGGATATATGGACCTGTTTCTCCTTCAAAGGACACCATTGCTTCCAAATCAAAGTCGTAACCGTTGCGGCGGTCTGTTTTTAAATCGTAGAATTTGACAGCTCCCACACCGACAGCACGAGCAACAGTATCTTTGTTTTCAAGATCAGGATTTTTAGCTTCAATTTGGTTCTTCGCACGACTGATAGCTTCTTGAAGGGTTGGTTCAAGCAGAATGATATTACCTTTACGTGTAGACAATTTTTGACGGTTCTTTGTCACCAAACCAAAGTCTACATGAATCATATCGTCGCTCCAGCCGAATCCCATTTTCTTTAAAACAGCTTTCAATTGTCTAAAGTGGTTCGCTTGTTCTTGACCCACAGCATAAACATTTTTGACGAAGTTATAAGTACGGGCGCGGTACATAGCTGTAGCAATATCACGAGTAATGTAGAGAGTCGCACCATCAGATTTTTTAATCATAGCTGGCGGAAGGTTGACATCATCAAGATTGACGATGCTTGCTCCTTTAGATTCTTCTAGCAATCCTTTTTCTTCAAGGAGCTTAATTCCTTCGTCCATCTTGTCATTATAGAAGGCTTCGCCGGCTAGGCTGTCAAATTCAACACCAAGCAATTTATAGATGCGGTTAAATTCTTTCAGACTTTCATCACGGAACCATTGCCATAATTCTGTAGCTTCAGGGTCACCGTCTTCTAATTTTTTGAACCAAAGACGTCCTTCGTCATCAAGTTCAGGATCGGTTTCAATTTCCGCATTGATTCGGACATAGAGTTTTAATAACTCGTCAATTGGACTGGCTTCAACAGCTTCTTTGCTGCCCCATTTTTTATAAGCGACCATCAGAAGCCCAAATTGTTTACCCCAGTCACCCAAGTGGTTGATTTTAATGGTGTTGTAGCCTAGTTTACGGAAAATATTAGAGAGAGCATCTCCGATAACGGTGGAGCGCAAATGACCAACTGAAAAGGGTTTTGCAATGTTAGGACTGGAGAGGTCAATTGTGATGTTTTCCCCATGCCCCTCATCTTGTTGCCCGTAGTTATTTCCTTCTTTTACAATTTCTTTAATAACTTGAGCTGAAATTTTTGATTTATCAAGAAAGAAGTTTACATAAGGACCTGTTGCTACCACTTTTTCAAAGTTTGTCGTATCAATCTTTTCTGCAATATCTGTAGCAATGATTTGAGGAGCTTTACGTTCTACTTTTGCTAAAGAGAAGGCAGGAAAGGCAATATCGCCTAACTCTGAGCTTTTTGGTTGTTCTAGTAAATTAAAAATAGCATCTTGGTCTAAGCTGTCAATGACCTTAGCCAATTCGCTTGCAATCAATTGTTTATTATTCATGGTTTCTCCTTTGGTCTTTTACTAGTATTTTAACATATTTTTTGACGAATCTTCAATTTTTTTGATATAATTTAGAGTATAAATATACATTGTTGAGGATAAAATGAAAAAAACTGAGCGTCATAAACTGATCAAGAAAATAATTAAGGAAGAGAAACTAAGCACACAGAAAGATATTCAGGATCGTTTGAAAGTACAAGGAGTTATTGTCACACAAACAACCCTCTCTCGAGATTTACGAGAAATTGGCTTGACGAAAGCCAAGAAAAACCATGAAGTTTATTATGTTTTAGCGGATGAAACAAACAAGATTGATCTGGTTGAATTCTTATCTTATCATTTGCAGGGAGTTTCTCGGGCTGAATTTTCCTTGGTTCTTCATACACGCTTAGGAGATGCTTCTATTTTAGCTAACTTCGTGGATGCTAATAAAGGAGAGTTGATTTTAGGAACGGTAGCAGGAGCCAACACGCTCTTAGTGATCTGTCGTGATACAGCAGCTGCTAAACAAATGGAAGAGCAGCTCCTTGAGAAAATGGATTAAGAGGAGAAGATGATGAAGCTGAGATAGAAGCGCTCAGCTTCCTTTATTTATATAGTTCTAATGACAAGATGTAGTGTGAGTGGGATGACGAAATTAAGTGTCTCCGAAATATTTAATTTCTGTCCGACTCTCATTGCTATTTAATAAACGGAAAGGTTGAGAATGACAAAAGAAAAACTATCTCCGGGAATGCAACAGTATTTAGATATAAAAAAAGATTATCCGGATGCTTTTTTGCTATTTCGCATGGGAGATTTTTATGAATTATTCTATGAAGATGCGATCAATGCAGCACAGATTTTAGAAATTGCTCTGACTAGCCGTAATAAAAATTCGGAAAATCCAATCCCGATGGCAGGAGTTCCCTACCATTCGGTGCAACAGTATATTGATGTTTTAATTGAATCGGGCTATAAAGTAGCGATTGCAGAGCAGGTGGAAGATCCTAAAAAAGCAGTTGGTGTAGTCAAACGTGAGGTGGTACAAGTCATCACACCGGGGACAGTCGTTGATTCTTCAAAACCAGATAGTCAAAATAATTTCTTGGTAGCTTTAGATAAACTAGAAAATTTATATGGGCTGGCTTACATGGACTTGGTTACAGGTGAATTTCAGGTCACAAGTCTTAGTGACTTTAACATGGTCTGTGGAGAAATTCGGAACTTGCGAGCGCGTGAAGTGGTCTTAGGATATGAATTACCTGAATCAGAGCACCAAGTGTTGGCAAATCAAATGAATTTGTTATTATCACAGGTGGGAACTGCTTTTGAAGATGTTCAGCTATTAGGGGATGAATTGTCTCGCTTAGAACATCAAGTAGCTGGAAAACTGTTAGAATATGTTCATCAGACGCAGCTGCGTGAGCTTAGTCACTTAAAGCGAGTTCATCATTATGAAATCAAGGATTTCTTACAGATGGATTATGCAACCATGGCAAGTCTGGATTTAACAGAGAATGCACGTACAGGAAAGAAGCACGGTAGTCTGTATTGGCTGATGGATGAGACCAAGACAGCTATGGGGACGCGACTTTTAAGAAGATGGATTCAGCAGCCCTTGATTGACAAAGAGCGAATCCTTAAGCGGCAGGATGTCGTGCAGGTATTTCTAGATTATTTTTTTGAGCGCAGTGATTTAGCAGATAGTCTCAAAGGTGTGTATGACATTGAGCGTTTAGCCAGTCGTGTTTCGTTTGGAAAGACCAATCCGAAAGATTTATTGCAGTTGGCGGCAACATTGAGCAATGTCCCTCAGATTAAGGGAATTTTACAAGGAATTGATCATCCTGTTTTGGGACAGTTGATTGAAAACTTGGATGACATTCCAGAATTGGCAAACTTGATTCAGTCGGCAATTTCTCCCGATGCTCCAAATGTTATTACTGAAGGGAATATCATTCAAACTGGTTTTGATGAAATCTTAGATAAATATCGAGTGGTTATGCGAGATGGTACGAGCTGGATTGCTGATATCGAAGCGAAAGAAAGGGCGGCTAGTGGGATTAATAATCTAAAAATTGATTACAATAAAAAAGATGGTTATTATTTCCATGTTACTAATTCACAGTTGGAGCACGTACCTAGCCACTTTTTCCGAAAAGCAACGTTGAAAAATTCAGAACGATTTGGTACAGAGGAATTGGCTCGTATTGAAGGCGAAATGTTGGAAGCGCGTGAAAAATCTGCTAATTTAGAATATGAGATTTTTATGCGTATTCGTGAAGAAGCTGGCAAATATATCAAGCGTCTGCAATCCTTGGCACAAACTCTGGCAACGATTGATGTATTACAAAGTTTTGCAGCAGTTGCTGAAAAGCAACGCTTTGTACGCCCAGAATTTATTGAACGTCCTTCCATTGAAATTGATAAGGGACGGCATGCGGTTGTAGAAAAGGTCATGGGTGCACAAACCTATATTCCTAACAGCATTTCAATGGATGAAAATGTCAACGTTCAGCTAATTACAGGTCCAAATATGAGTGGGAAGTCAACCTATATGCGTCAATTAGCGATTATTGTTATTATGGCTCAAATGGGTTCCTATGTTTCAGCTGAGAGTGCTCAATTACCAATTTTTGATGCCATCTTCACTCGAATTGGTGCGGCAGATGACTTGGTATCTGGACAATCAACCTTTATGGTAGAAATGATGGAAGCAAATCATGCTATTTCTCAAGCAACAGAGCACTCTCTTATTCTTTTTGATGAGTTGGGAAGAGGGACAGCGACATATGATGGGATGGCTCTTGCTCAGGCGATTATTGAATATATCCACAATCGAACAGGGGCAAAGACCCTTTTTGCCACACACTATCATGAGTTGACAGACTTGTCAACTAGCTTGACACAGTTAGAAAATGTTCATGTAGCAACTTTAGAAAAAGATGGGCAAGTGACCTTCCTTCATAAGATTGAAGCTGGTCCTGCGGATAAATCTTATGGGATTCATGTGGCAAAAATTGCAGGTTTACCGAATGATTTGCTGATGAGAGCAGACCAGATCTTAACACGATTAGAAGAACAAGCAAATGAGAAACCGTCTCTCAATCCTTCTAATAAAGGAGCTAATGATAGTAAGGAAAATCAAGTATCTGAGCAGATATCTTTATTCACAGAAACAACTGAATCCCCTATTTTAGAAAAATTACGTCAGTTGGACATCTATAACATGACTCCAATGGAAGTGATGCTGGCTGTATCAGATATGAAAAAACATCTCTGATAGATACAACTATGAAAATGCCTAAAATAAATTCCTGTTTTTCTGTTCAGTTACTATTAAAGTAGGTAGGGTTTTGTATTGATATATAGCAGAATAAGCTAAAATAACCACCAAGAATTCACTTGGTGGTTATTTCTTTACTATTGATTCTGTTTCTTCAATCCATTGTTGATTTGTTCAATTTTCTTTTTGGTTAGATAAAACAAGATTGCCCACAGGATGAGATAAACAATAGTAAATTCCAAAATCAACTGTAAGATAAAAATGGGTTTGCTTGGAAACCAGCCGGCTAGAAGAGCTAGAGGAATAAATCCTAAAATCATAAGTCCATAATGGCAGATAGTTGCTTTGAGGATGCTCCAATCTTTTTTGAAAAGCTCTTTTCCTAGGCTAAAGAGCAAGCCAATAAAGCTCCAGATCACTGCGCAATAGAGCACAACTAAAGCTTCATGAATATGGTGCTGTTCCATCCAAAGACCAACTGCTGAATAAGGATTAAGTGGATGATAGACAGGAGCAAAAAAGTAAGAATAGATGGTGGATAGGAGTAGCCCGATTACAGTACCTCCTAGAGCATCTCTGAATAATGTTTTTTTCATAGCTGTAATTTCTCCTTTATGACTTTGAGATAACGACGAGATGAATAAGTTATCTGACCGTTTTTCATTGCAATCTGAATCAGACCACTACCAGTCAATTTCAGATGATCGATATGTTCGATGTTAATGATTTCAGATTGGGAAATCTGTAGAAAATCAGTGGGAAGCAATTCCAAAACTTGATAAAGTGGAAGCCCTAAAAGATAAGTGTCTGTCGCTGTTTCAACCCAAACTTGGCGGTTTTCAGTGTAAATTCTCTGAATTTCAGCAGTATCTAATAGGTAAATCTCCTCCTCTTTTTTGGCTCGAATGGTTTTAGTGCCACCGAGATGTTGAGTGAAAACCAGCAACTGTTGAATAGTATCCGATAAAGCTGGTGCTTCAATGACAACCTTTTCTTCTGAAAATTTTTCATCAATATGCAATTGAACTTTCATAAACATCCCTTCTTTCTAGATTGTATCTTGCCTGCTGCTGACTTTCGTTGCAAGGAGGATTCGTTTTTCCTAAGTCTATTAAACATTATTTTAGCTAGGAAAACAAGAGCTTTTGCCTAAGTGGTTGCTTTGCCTGTCTATTTGGTTGTTTTGCGAAGGAGTAATTACAATTCTTTTCGTACTAGAGTTCTGATTGAAAAACGGCTTTATGTTATAATAGTAGCTAGAATAATTACGGAGAAAACTATGTCAAAAATTATAGAATTACCAGAAAATCTTGCTAATCAGATTGCGGCTGGTGAGGTCATCGAGCGACCTAGCAGCGTGGTCAAGGAGTTGATAGAGAATTCCATTGATGCTGGTGCCACTCAAATTATAGTTGAGATTGAAGAAGCAGGGCTCAAGAGTATTCAAGTCATCGATAATGGTGAAGGAATTGAGCATGAGGAGGTTTCCTTGGCTTTGCGGCGGCACGCAACAAGTAAAATTAAGAAGCAAGCCGACCTTTTTCGGATTCGGACTTTGGGCTTTCGTGGTGAAGCGCTTCCGTCTATTGCTTCTGTTTCACGCTTGACAATTGAAACTGCGACAAATGGTGGAACACATGGGACGCGTTTAATTGCTCAGGGGGGAGAAATTGAAACTGTGGAACCAAGTAGTTGCCCTAAGGGTACCAAAATCAAAGTGGAAGACCTTTTTTTCAACACACCTGCTCGCTTGAAATATATGAAAAGTCAGCAAGCAGAACTATCTCACATTGTAGATATGATTAACCGTTTGAGCTTAGCTCATCCAGAGGTCGCTTTTATCTTGCTCAATGATGGTAAAGAGTTGACTCGGACAGCAGGAACAGGAAATTTGCGTCAAGCAATTGCTGGTATCTATGGATTAACAACAGCAAAAAAAATGATTGAAATTTCAGCTTCTAATCTGGATTTTGAAGTATCAGGCTATATTAGTCTACCAGAGTTGACGCGTGCCAATCGTAACTACATCACCATTCTCATCAATGGTCGTTACATCAAGAATTTCCTGCTCAATCGAGCTATTCTTGATGGTTACGGTAGTAAGCTCATGGTTGGGCGATTCCCGATTGCTGTGATTGCTATCCAGATTGATCCTTACCTTGCAGATGTTAATGTTCATCCGACCAAGCAAGAAGTGCGGATTTCCAAGGAGCGAGAACTGATGGTCTTGATTTCGCAAGCTATTGCTGCGAGTTTAAAAGAACAGGATTTGATTCCGGATGCTTTGGAGAATTTAGCAAAATCAACTATTAACAGAGCAAATAAGTCGGAGCAGACGAGTCTTCCGCTCAAAGAAAACCGACTCTATTATGACAAAGAGAGAAATGACTTTTTTGTTAGACCTCAAGTATCAGAAAGCAATCTTCCTTTTGAGGAAAATGCTACATTTGATCAGCAGCATACTGATACAGATATGCTTGCTTCCAGAGCAGTTTCTGTCAAATTTGCAGCAAGGCAAACTCCTTCTTACGATCAGCTAGATCATCCAGAACTGGATCAATCAAGCTTAGAAAGAGCTTTAGATAAGTTAGATGGAGAAGAAACTTCAACTTTTCCAGAACTGGAATATTTCGGGCAAATGCATGGCACGTACCTCTTTGCACAAGGAAATGGTGGTCTCTATATTATCGACCAGCATGCAGCGCAGGAGCGAGTCAAGTATGAGTATTATCGGGAAAAAATCGGTGATGTGGATGACAGTCAGCAGCAACTTTTGGTTCCCTATATCTTTGAATTTCCAGCAGACGATATGCTGCGGCTCAAGCAGCGGATGAATCTGCTGGAAGAAGTGGGAGTTTTCTTGGACGAATACGGCAGCAATCAGTTTATTCTGAGGGAATACCCTATCTGGATGAAGGAAGAGGAAATCGAGTCGGGTATCTATGAGATGTGTGATATGCTGCTCCTTACCAAGGAAGTTTCTATCAAGAAATACCGAGCTGAACTAGCGATTATGATGAGTTGCAAACGCTCTATTAAGGCCAATCATAGCTTAGATAATGATTCGGCACGTGATTTGATCTTCCAGTTATCGCAATGTGACAATCCCTACAATTGCCCTCACGGTCGTCCAGTTTTGGTAAACTTTACCAAATCTGATATGGAAAAAATGTTCCGTCGCATTCAGGAAAACCACACCAGCTTGCGAGAATTGGGCAAGTATTGAAACTATTTATAGAAACTCTAAAACAGCTTCAGCTAACAATGACTGAAGCTGTTTTTAAAATCATCTGCAAGACTTTCAGCTAGTAGATCTACTGAATGGCTGCTTTTGTCCTTATGAAAAGTCCTATAGCTAAAAAGACAAGAGAAGAGACTTTCTGCCGAGCTTGACAAAAGGATTGACAGACTGTCTCTCTTGATAGATATTATGAATACCTCAATACTAGGCTATACAAATTTATAGTTAAGAGAAGAGCAAGATAGATATCCATGGATAAATAGCTAACTACCCAAGAATTTTGTAAAGTGATTTTCAAAAGGATAGAATGATTTCTTTTATTTTCTAACTCCAAAATATGATATACTAAAAGGGTTGAAAAGGAGACATGATGTACGAATATTTCAAAGGAATTTTAAGTAAAATTACAGCCAAGTATATTGTGGTGGAAGTAGGACAAATTGGCTATATCCTTCATGTGGCTAACCCTTATGCCTATTCAGGTCAGCTCAATCAAGAAATTCAGGTTTTTGTTCATCAAGTGGTCAGAGAAGATGCGCAGCTCCTCTACGGTTTTCGCACAGAAGACGAAAAACAGCTTTTTCTCAATTTGATTTCGGTTTCTGGTATTGGCCCCGTTTCTGCTCTTGCGATAATCGCAGCTGATGATAATGCTGGATTAGTGCAAGCCATTGAGCGGAAAAACATCACCTATCTGACCAAGTTTCCCAAGATAGGCAAAAAGACAGCCCAGCAGATGGTGTTGGACTTGGAAGACAAGGTCGTGGCGGCTGGGCAAGTGGCTGCGCCTCAGACCCAAGCAGTGACATCGGACAACCAAGAGTTGGAAGAAGCCATGGAAGCCATGCTGGCTCTGGGCTACAAGGCTGCTGAACTCAAGAAAATCAAGAAATTCTTTGAAGGCACAACAGATACGGCTGAAAATTATATCAAGTCAGCTCTCAAGATGTTGGTGAAATAGGAGGTAGAAGCATGACCAAACGCTGTGGCTGGGTAAAAATGAACAACCCCTTGTATGTAGCTTACCACGATGAAGAGTGGGGTCGACCCCTTCATGATGATTGGAAGTTATTTGAACTGTTTTGCATGGAGACCTATCAGGCGGGACTTTCGTGGGAGACCATTTTGAATAAACGTCAGGCTTTTCGGGAGGCCTTTCATTTCTATGACGCGCAGAAAATTGCTCAGATGACAGATGCAGACTTGGATGGTCTTTTGGACAATCCGGATATTATCCGTAATAAGATGAAGCTCTATGCGACCAGAGCCAATGCCCAAGCTTTTTTGGCTGTTCAAGAACAATACGGTAGTTTTGATCATTATCTCTGGTCTTTTGTTGGATTTACACCGATTGACAATTCTGTCAAGGATTACAGACTTGCTCCGTCTAAAACTTCCCTGTCCGAAAAAATAGCTAAAGATATGAAGCAACGAGGCTTCAAGTTTGTCGGTCCTGTTTGTGTCTATTCTTTCATGCAGGCAGCAGGATTGGTCAATGATCATGAAACAAGTTGTGAATGGAATCCTAAAAAATAAGGCATAAAAGCATTTACCAATATTGCTAAATTTGTACTATATTCTCACTAAACATACAATAAAATGGAATCAAAAGATGACAGTCGAATAACGTAAAAGACAGTTTAGAGAAAAAACTGTCTCTTTAATATGCCGAACGCTACAAAACCATGATTAAGGTTCCAATGGTAATCAAGATGGTGCCAATTAAGGATTTCATAGTAAAATCTTCGTGGAGAAAGATAAAAGCAAGGATGAGCGTGAGAACAACACTAAGCTTATCAATAGGAGCGACCTTGGAGGCTTCTCCTTCTTGCAATGCTCGGTAGTAACAAAGCCAAGAAGCGCCTGTTGCTAGGCCTGATAAAATCAGAAAAATCCAGTTTTTCTTACTGATGTTAGCTAAACCAATTTGTCCTTTAGTTAAAAAAACTATACCCCAAGCCATCAAAACGACGACTACTGTCCGAATAGCTGTTGCTAGATTAGAATTAACCCCAGCAATCCCAATTTTAGCTAAGATAGATGTCAGTGCTGCAAACAAAGCAGAAAAAAATGCAAAAATTGCCCACATAATGGAAGCCCCTTAAAGTTTTATTCTTTTATTTTATCACATTTGATTCTATCTAACACAAGTAAACCAAGAAAACTCAGGCAGCAAGAACTGTCTGGTTTTTCTTTGTATAAATTAAAATATGGAAAGAATTTGAACATAGTTGATAAAAAACCACAAGCTAAGACCTGTGGAAATGGTTGATTTCGTGTTTCGTATCTTGTAATAAATCCAGTTCATCTGTGATTTCTAATAAGACCAATCCTTTTTTGATTAATTTATTATTATTTTGACAAATTCCTAATCGAATATTACATAAAGCTAAAGCATCATACCTCTTTAACTTTTGTGCAGTCTCTAAAGCTAGTGTGACAATTTTTTCACATTGGTGAAATTCATTATGGTGCAAATAGATTCCTGCTAAATTTGAGAGAAGAGTTAAGCGATCGTTTTGAAAATTTTTATAGTCTTTATATTTCTCTAAATTTTCCAAAATTTTATCAGTAATCAAATGTAGGGTATCCATCGAAAAATGATGTAAAATAGATACTAGAATCCTAAAATCATTTTTATACCAAGTATCTTCTTTTTCTAAATAATTCCAAAACTGCTTGGTGATAGAGATTGTTTCATCTGTTAATGTTTTAACTCCGTTTTTTCTAATAGAAATGAAAAGTTTTAATAAATTATGAATATGCTTAATTGGTAAATCGTATTCCTTACGAAGATATCTTTCACAGAGTTCTTGTAGCTCTTCTAAATCTTGTGTGCCACTAATAGAGCTTATATTTAAAGCTTTGTTAAATATGATACTTCTGGGGCTAGGGTTATAGACGTGACAGATATACTCAAACTCTTCAAAACTCATATTGATTTGACGTAGCAAAAATTCCATATTTTCGTATTTGGGAGTAGCCTTCCCGCTTTCAAATTTAGCCAGAGTTGTTCGGGATAGAACCTCTCCGCATACATCTGCTTGCGATAAACCTTTTGATTTGCGAATTTCTTTATAAACAGCTCCGAAATCATACCTCATAACAAACCTACAAACCTCTCAGAATAATATAGTGCGAAAAAAGTTGGCGTTTTCAAAAAAGTGATTTTAAATATTATAACATAGAAGTGAAAATTTATAAAGAAACGGAGGGAGAATATGAGAACAGCTTGTTTACAATTGATGATACTTTTATTATTGTATCCAAGTATCTGGCCATTTTAATAAGTAAGGTGTGAATTATGTTTACATTTCATTCAAATTAGGAAATAACACGTTATGATATTTTCATCAAATGGAAGTCTATACTAGTTAAGACAATATTTGATATATCATATATATAAAGGAGGAAACCATGTCAAATAGTTCAAATAAATTTACGAAATTAGCACTTATTGGTGCTCTTGCCCTTACTCTTAGTCCTTTGGCTGGAGGTGGGGTCTCGGCAGATACCCAGCATCCTCATCCTACTTATAAGGATACTTGGAATTATGGCGTAACATCAAATGGATGGGCCTACTCGCATTATTATTTAGAAGCACCAATCCGTCTTGGAAGCGGCTCATCTGTGACCGATATATGGGGAAATGTAAAAGACTATGCCAAATCAAATTATGGCTGGGCAAATTCAGGAGCTACAAAACATTGGTCATGGATTCAAGCAAAGTCATTTTATTCTTGGTATGAATTCTAATAGTCATACGATTTAATAAACTTATCGTGGAGGGAAATGCCTGCATAGTAGAATTTCAGTTTTTCCCTCCTTGTTTTTTGTTGTAAAGGAGTCTTGTATGAAGTGGCGGCTAACCGTTCTTTCTTTATTTGTCTTACTAATATCATTTTTATCTTTAGGTGCTGTTAAAGAGTTTGGGAACGACATTCCTTATCCTGCGCAGGCAGCTTTTTCATTGACGGGCTCTAGTGAGGTTGATAAAAACCAAATTTTTGATAAAATACAGGAAATTGCAGATAAAAAGCAATTAACTATTTATCGTCCTTTTTTAGATAAAAGTGGTCAGCAAGCTACATTTGTTTTTGGAAAGATACAGCGCAAAAATCAATCTTATATCACGGATCGAGGAGTCTTGGCAGCAAGTACCGCGACTGGTATGTATTATTCTAGTAAGGCGCTACCGACAGAATTAAAAACAGAATTGCAGCGATTTGGCTTGACTTACACAGGAGCAGACCTTCCGTGGTACTTAGTGCCAATCAACTTTCTATTTATGAATTTACGCTCTCTGGCAGTTTGGACTTTATTTTTTGTTTTTGCTGTGCTTCTTTTTGCAGTCAAAATGCTTTATGTTAAAAAAGCTATGATTCAGCGCAGTCTGGGGCTTTTTGATAGAGAATTTCGGCGTTCACTTTGGTTGGATTCTACTATTTTGATTAGCACAGGAATCCTTGTGTGGCTACTTTTTGTTTTATGGCAAGGTAGTATGGTAAATGTTTATGTTAAGACGTTTAGCTTATTACTATTTCTCAATCTCTTTATTTTGATGGTTATTAGCTTACTTGTCAATCTACTTTTTGCTTTAAATGTTCGCCTTATGGGAGCTGTAACTGTCTTGAAGAATAAAAAATCAAATCCGTTAGTACTTTATATCTGGCTTTTTGGAATTTTGCTATCTTGCTTTATCTTTGGCGTGACTGCATCGGAAAGTGTTAAAACCATTTCCAAATCTGCCCAAGAAATAGCTGTTTTGGGAAATTGGAAAATAGCTCAAGATTATGCTGCGATCACTTGGTTTGAAAATACCGCTACTCATACTGATGAAAATCATCAAATTGATTCAACATTTATAAAAGAAAATGCTGCGAAGCATAGACAATTGATTCAATCTTTTGGGACAGATGGCTGGCTTTATTCAGAGCAATCTAGCCTTAGCCCAGATCGAACTAAGCACGCTCCGGAAGAATTTAAGCAGGAGCTGGTAAGAAATGGTGTCGATAGTAAAATTGCAGAAACATTGTTCTATGTCAATACAGGATTGATGAATAAAAATAAAAAATTGTATCCTCAAAATAAGTATGGGCAAGCACCGAAAGAAAGCTTAGGTGTTATCTATATTCCAAAAAGTCAGATGGCTCACATAGACAATATTCGTAAGATAATTAACTATGAGCACTTCCGATATTCAGCTTTAAAAGCTGAGGATTTTCAAATCGTAGAAATTCCTGATGGACAGAAGACTTTTCTTTTTAACCATAAAGACGGTCCAGATGAATTATTGGCTAAACAAGAAGTAGTGAACAAGATTTTAGTGCAAATCAATTTTCACAATCTACCAGCAGATGCAGCTTTTGATAACTATTATACAGTTCTTGCAACAAAAGGAGCTTTTAAACAGAAATGGATAAAAGAAAAGATTAGCCAAGCTGGTTTGACTCATTTTTCTAGTATGACAAATATTTCAGAGCAACTATTATTAGCTCGTGAAAACATTGTTAGCCAACTGACAGGGACGATTACTGCTCTACTGATGTTAGTCTTGGCGCAGTTCTTTATTATTTATGAATATATTACCACTCGCATGAAACAAAAAGCGAAAAAGATTTCTTTACAAAGTTTGTTAGGAGCAAGTAGCTATCTAGAAATTTTTCAGTCTTTACTGCCATTGATAGCAGGCATTTTATTCGTCAGTGCATTGACAATTTTAGTGATGAAAGGTAGTTTCCTAGTAGTTGGTTTAGTAGGAGTTCTTTATGCGTTTGAGATAACTGCTATGTCTTACTTTGCTTTAATGAACGTCAGAAAAAATCGTGTTCAGATTATAAAAGGAGATTTTGAAATACTATGATTGAGATAGAAAATTTAGCGAAAAAATATGGACGAAAAACCGTCTACAGCCATGTCAATCTACATTTTGAAAGGAATCAATCCTATGCTTTAGTTGGGCTTTCGGGTTCTGGAAAGACAACATTGTTAAATGCAATTGCTCGTTTAGAAAAACCAGATCAAGGCAGAATTTTGCTCAATAAGCAAGATATTTGGAAAATGAAGGAAAAAGATTATTTTAAACATTATCTGGGCTATGTCTTTCAAAATTATGCTTTGGTGGAAGAAGAAACAGTTTTCGACAACTTGAAACTATTGGCGGGTAAATCAGAAATTCTGATAGCTTTAAAACAGGTTGGACTAAATGAGTCTGTCATGAAGTCCAAAATTTATGAGCTTTCCGGTGGTCAAGCCCAACGGGTTTCAATTGCGCGATTATTATTAAAAAAAGCGAAAGTCATTTTGGCAGATGAGCCGACAGGTGCTCTTGACCAGCAAACAGGAAAATCAATTATTGATTTGTTGCTTAGTTTGGTTGCATCAGACACTGTGGTTATTTTTGCGACGCATGATCCAAATGTTTTTGAACGAGTTGATCAGGTCGTTGATATCACACAGATTAGTGGCTCATTAGAACAGTCATATTAGATTGATTGACAAACAAAAAGAGGCATAGCCTCTTTTTGTTTGTCAAGATACTATAGATGATATGCTGAGCAACTTGAAAATTGTTTTATTAACAAATTTTAATCTTTTTTATGATAAAATAAGACCAAATTGCGAATAGTAAGATAGGAGGTTCTATGAAAGCAGAAATTATTGCTGTGGGCACCGAGATTCTGACCGGGCAAATTGTCAATACGAATGCTCAATTTTTATCGGAAAAATTAGCTAGTTTAGGGATTGATGTTTATTTCCAGACTGCTGTCGGTGACAATGAAAATCGTCTTTTATCTATTTTGGAAATTGCAAAGAAACGGAGCGATCTTGTCATTCTTTGTGGTGGCTTGGGTCCAACAGAAGATGACTTGACCAAACAGGTGTTGGCAAAATTTTTAAATCGCAGGTTGGTCTTTGACCAAGTAGCTATGGAAAAATTAGATCGTTTCTTCGCGAGTCGACTGGACTATGTTCGAACACCAAATAATGAGCGGCAAGCTCAAATAGTGGAAGATTCGACTTCTCTACAAAACGAAACCGGACTTGCGGTGGGGGGCGTGATTGAAGTAAGTGGTGTAACTTATGTTGTTCTGCCTGGTCCACCTAGTGAATTAAAACCTATGGTGAACAATGAGCTGATTCCGATTTTAGCAACGGATCAAAAATTGTATTCAAGAGTTTTGCGCTTCTTTGGCATTGGTGAAAGTCAATTAGTAACTCTTTTAGGAGATTTAATTGATGCTCAGATCGATCCGACCATTGCTCCTTATGCTAAGACGGGAGAGGTGACATTGCGATTGTCCACAAAGGCTAGCAGTCAAAAAGAAGCAGATACTAAGTTTGCTTATTTGGAAAAGAAAATTTTAGCTGTACAGACTTTTGAGAAACAACGTTTAGTGGACCTTTTCTATGCTTATGGAGATGATAATTCTCTAGCGCAGACAACTTTTGAATTGTTGAGGAGAGCAGGCAAGACTGTTACAGCAGCCGAAAGTTTGACTGCTGGCCTTTTTCAAGCAACTTTGGCAAACTTTTCTGGAGCTTCCAAAGTCTTTAGTGGTGGCTTTGTTACTTACAGTATGGAGGAAAAGAGCCGCATGCTGGACATTCCTTTGGCAGACTTGGAAAAATATGGAGTTGTTTCTGCTTTTACAGCAAAGAAAATGGCTGAGCAGGCCAGAAAATTGACTGCCAGTGACTATGCAGTGAGTTTGACGGGTGTGGCAGGTCCAGACAGCTTAGAAGGATATCCGGCAGGGACAGTTTATATTGGCTTAGCAACTACAGAGAATGTACAATCTTTTAAGGTTAATATTGCCGGTCGTAGTCGGACTGATGTACGAAAAATAGCCGTTCTGCATGCTTTCAATCAGTTACGAAAAACTTTATTAAAAAACGAAAATATGCTATAATAATTAGATAGTCGAGAAAATTAATTTATCACTATACAGGAGAAATAAATGGCGAAAAAACAAAAAAAATTAGAAGAAATTTCAAAGAAATTTGGTGAGGAACGTCAAAAAGCGTTAGATAATGCACTTAAAAATATCGAAAAAGATTTTGGTAAAGGGGCGATTATGCGTTTGGGTGAGCGCGCTGAACAAAAAGTTCAAGTTATGAGCTCAGGTAGCTTGGCGTTAGATATTGCACTTGGTGCAGGAGGGTATCCAAAAGGTCGAATTATTGAAATCTATGGACCAGAATCATCTGGTAAGACGACAGTGGCCCTCCATGCTGTTGCTCAGGCTCAGAAAGAAGGTGGAATTGCGGCCTTTATTGATGCTGAGCACGCTCTGGATCCGGCGTATGCGCAAGCTCTTGGGGTTAATATTGATGAATTACTCCTTTCTCAACCCGATTCTGGTGAGCAAGGACTAGAAATTGCTGGGAAATTGATTGATTCTGGTGCAGTAGATTTGGTGGTCATCGACTCTGTGGCAGCTCTTGTACCGCGTGCTGAAATTGATGGTGATATCGGAGATAGCCATGTTGGTTTGCAAGCGCGTATGATGAGTCAAGCTATGCGTAAACTATCTGCTTCTATTAATAAAACGAAGACAATTGCGATTTTCATCAACCAACTACGCGAAAAAGTTGGTATTATGTTTGGAAATCCAGAAACAACACCGGGCGGTCGAGCTCTTAAATTTTATGCTTCTGTCCGTCTGGATGTCCGTGGCAATACTCAAATCAAGGGAACTGGTGATGAAAAGGACACTAATGTCGGTAAGGAAACCAAAATTAAGGTTGTGAAAAACAAGGTGGCTCCGCCATTTAAAGAAGCCTTTGTGGAAATCATGTATGGTGAAGGAATTTCCAAAACAGGTGAGCTCATCAAGATTGCAACAGATCTAGATATTATCAAAAAAGCGGGCGCGTGGTATTCTTACAATGATGAAAAGATTGGGCAAGGGTCTGAAAATGCTAAGAAATACTTAGCAGATCATCCAGAAATTTTTGATGAAATTGATCACAAGGTTCGAGTTCACTATGGTTTGATTGAGAATGATACTGAAGATGAAAAAAATGCAGAAGCAATTAAATCAGCAAACAAAGTAGAGGAAGTGACTCTAGACTTAGACGATGCGATTGAGATTGAGGAATAATTTTTTAAAAATAGGTCGTAAGACGGAGGGATTTTATGGTATAATATAGTATGATAATAGTACCGTGTGGCGAAAGGAGTACTTACATGATTACAATTTATACTGTCTCAAGTTGCACTAGTTGTAAAAAAGCAAAAACATGGCTCAATGCTCACCAGTTAACTTATAAAGAACAAAATCTTGGTAAAGAAGGGATTACAAAAGAAGAATTGTTAGATATTCTAACAAAAACTGAAAATGGGGTTGCAAGTATTGTGTCTTCAAAAAATCGTTATGCAAAAGGTTTAGGCGTAGATATCGAAGAATTGAGTGTGAGTGAAGTGATTGATTTGATTATGGAAACGCCACGTATTTTGAAAAGTCCTATTTTAGTAGATGATAAACGTCTTCAAGTAGGATACAAAGAAGATGATATTCGTGCATTCCTACCTCGCTCGGTTCGTAATGTTGAAAATACAGAAGCGCGTTTACGCGCGGCCTTGTAAAGAGTGGGATTTCCACTCTTTTTTATTTCAATGTTTATTGATATTAAAAATATGATAAAATAAAGAATGAGGAGGAGTTAATCTATGAAAAGAAGCCTAATTTTATTAACCGATAAATTGTAAAATATAGTTCAACCAAAAAACTCATAGCGTTTCATTGGTGTAAACTGTAAGTAACCACACAAACAGAACCCGAGGAAAAACTATGAGCTACTCCCATCTTACCATAACCGACCGAATAAAGATAGAAACCTACTTGGAATTAGGTTTAAAACCTTGCCAAATTGCAAGTAAACTTGGCGTCCATAAGTCTACCATTTCAAGAGAGTTAAGACGATGTCAAAATGGTTATTCCGCAGTCTTAGCACAGGAACAGTACGACCACAGGGCTAAGCAAAAAGGTCGGAAGTCTTGTTTAACACCAAAGTTGAAAAAGGAAATTGAGAACGGTTTAAAATCCTCCTGGTCGCCTGAACAGATTTGTGGGCGCTATCAGCTTGAACAAAAGCCAATGGTAGCTTTTAAAACCATCTATAACTGGCTCTATGCTGGTTTGATTGATCTGGATTTAAGCGTCCTCCGTCGTAAAGGAAGAACTCGACAACCCAAAGAAACACGTGGGACATTTAGGATTGGCACGCCGATTGCCAAACGTCCTAAAGAGGTTCGGAATCGTGAAACTTTTGGCCACTGGGAGCTTGATACTGTAGTGTCTTCCAGAGGCAAAAGCAAGGGGTGTTTAGCGACTTTTCTAGAGCGAAAAACTCGTTTTTACTTAGCTTTCAAGATACCAGATAGAACAGCCAAAGCCATGTTTTCAGCCATCGAACAACTTTGTAGGCTATTTCCAAAAGAGACTCTTAAAACCTTCACTTCAGACAGGGGAAAAGAGTTCGCCTGCTATCCTCTAGTAGAGAATTTAGGAATTTCCTTTTTCTTTGCGGACGCCTATTCATCTTGGCAGAGAGGAAGTAATGAAAACGCAAATGGCTTACTAAGAGAATATTTCCCAAAGAAAACAGATTTAGCTGCTATCTCTGATGAGGCTTTGAACAAGGCCTTATATGATATCAATCACCGACCACGAAAATGTTTAGCTTACAGAACGGCTTATGAAGCTCTAGTGGATGAGTTAGAGTAAATGTTGCACTTATTCTTGCAATTTATCAACCATTATTCTTACAGTCTTAGTAGGCTGTGGTCAAAAGAAAGAAACAAAATCAAAAGCAAGCAAACAATCTATTGATAGTACGTTGCCAGTTATTGCAAATACTGAAAAAGAAACGGTTGTGACGAAAAAATTATCGTTTCCAAAAACAGCTGAGGGAGTTCAGCAAACGCAAACAATTACTTACAAAGGGAACCAATTTTTAGGTTTAACGATTGAACAAATTTTGCCGATGAAAGAAGAATTAAAAAAGGTGGTTGCTGAGGTTGGAGTTGCTGAGGCGCAAAAATTATTGGAAAAATCTTTGGCTGAAGATGAAAAATTTACACAAGCAAAAAATTTGCAAGGCTTTTCAACCTCTTTGGAAATTATAAATGAGCAAGAATTGAAGCGAACTCATACGTTTGATTTTCAAGTTTTGGATGTTAATAAAGCCGCAAATACTGAGTATTTAAAGAATATGAAATTAAAAGAATTTTTAAAAATGAAACCAAAAGAATATGTTGAAGATCAGATTGCCAGTGGTGCAACGGAAGTCAATCAATAACTTGTTAAACATGAATTGATTTTTTAGATGGCTCTTTTTGACAACGCTTACAAAAGATGGTATACTATTCTTATAAAGCTCTAAAATACAAGGAGGATATTTTTATGAGAAAATCGGTTGTTTTGTTAGGAGCAAGTTTGTTGCTGCTCACAGCTTGTGGTCAAAAATCCGGTCAGAATCAGTCAGGGGATAGTAAGACTGGTTCGAGTGTTGTGAAAAAGGATTCTGTTGTGACCAAGTCTTTTCAACAAAAACAGACTGTCCAAGGGATTGAACAAACACTTACGCAAACTATTTCTTATGAAGGAAAAACCTTTAAGAAGTTTGTGATAAATCTTGAACAAATACTTCCTGAAAATATGAAGAGTGCATTAGCGGGTCAAGATTTAGAAAGCACTAAGCCGCACTTGATTTCTGCTTTTGAAAAGGCTGCAGGATTGGATAAATTTAAGTCTTTGGGCGGTGTTGATGTTAAAACAGACATTACAAAAGACTATATTATTAAAGTTGCAATCAATATTGATATGAGCAAAATCAACCTTGATGAAGCATCAAAACTGGATACATATGGCTCTATGTTTTCAACTATCAAAAATTTAACACCCAAACAATATATTGAATCTGTCAAAGCAGCTGGTGCTAAAGAAGTTGCAAATCCATGATTTTATAGGTGTATATGAAACAAAAAAAGCTGAAATTTATTCAGCTTTTTTCAACCCCTTTCATTTGTGAAAAGTCTTGAAATGTGCTATAATATGGGTATTCTAGTGAAAGAAGGTGTAATTGTGGGATTTACAGATGAGACAGTACGTTTTAATCTTGATGATTCAAACAAAAAAGAGATTAGTGAAACATTGAAAGATGTCTATGTGTCGCTGAATGAAAAGGGCTATAACCCAATCAACCAAATCGTAGGATACGTGCTTAGTGGTGATCCTGCGTATGTACCTCGCTATAATAATGCACGAAATCAAATTCGTAAATATGAACGTGATGAGATTGTAGAAGAATTAGTTCGTTATTATTTGAAAGGACAAGGCATTGATCTCTAATGAGAATTATGGGGTTAGATGTTGGTTCAAAAACAGTTGGTGTTGCAATTAGTGACCCACTTGGTTTTACAGCTCAAGGGCTTGAAATTATTCCCATCAATGAAGAACAAGAAGAATTTGGTTTTGAGCGTTTGACTGAACTTATCCAAGAATATAAGGTGGACAAGTTTGTTGTAGGTCTTCCTAAGAATATGAATAATACAAGCGGACCACGTGTAGAAGCAAGTCAGGCTTATGGGACTAAGATTGAGCAGCTATTTCATTTGCCAGTTGAATACCAAGATGAGCGCCTAACAACAGTAGCTGCGGAGAGAATGTTGATTGAGCAAGCGGATGTGAGCAGAAAGAAGCGAAAAAAAGTGATTGATAAGCTCGCAGCGCAGCTTATATTACAAAATTATTTAGATCGAAATTTTTAATAATAAAGGAGAAAACATGGCACACGATCATAACCATGACCATGAACACGAAGAACGTGAACTAATTACTTTAGTGGATGAGCAAGGAAACGAAACTTTGTTTGAAATTCTCTTGACCATTGATGGAAAAGAAGAATTTGGGAAAAACTACGTTCTATTGATTCCAGCTAGCGCAGAAGAAGATGAAAATGGCGAGGTAGAAATTCAAGCCTACTCGTTTACTGAAAATGAAGACGGAACAGAGGGTGACCTCCAACCAATTCCAGAAGATTCAGATGCTGAATGGGATATGATTGAAGAAGTTTTCAATAGCTTTATGGAAGAATAAAAATTGCGTACACTAGCTTTTCGTATTACAAACAATGAAGAGATTGAAAGGCTGTGTGAATAGTTATTTTTATGGTATACGAATGAGTGGTTGGTTAATTCCCATGTGGAGCAAGAGTTCCAGCCATTCAAGTGAATTGTGGGGTGTGACATGAACCAAAGTCTGGTTCTGTTTCACTCCCTTTTTGCTGGGAGAAGAATATGAATGAAATTGAAACGTGGCTAGAGAGTCGCATTGGTTTAAATTTTCGCTCTGGTTTAGAGCGAATGAGACAGGCTATAAGTCTTTTGGATCATCCGGAAGAAAATTATCCCATTATTCATGTGACAGGAACGAACGGAAAAGGCTCAAGCATTGCTTTTATGAGTCAATTATTTGTAGAGCATAAAAAGAAGGTGGGAACCTTTACGTCACCTCATATGGTGAGCATTTATGATCGGATTTGTGTCAATCATAAACCAATCTCTGACAAGGATTTTGTTAGAATTGGGCGCCGTATTCAAGCAATGGAAAGGCAACTTTTGCGGACACAAGATCCATTATCTTATTTTGAAATTTTAACACTCATAGCTTTATTGTATTTCGAAGAAGAGCAGGTAGATGTGGCTTTAATTGAGGTGGGAATTGGTGGACTTTTAGATGCAACAAATGTAGTGATAGGAGATGTTGCGGTTGTAACGTCTGTAGGATTGGATCATCAAGAAACATTAGGAGACTCCATAGTAGCAATTGCGGAGCAGAAAGCAGGGATTTTCAAGAAAAAGGAACGAGCTGTTATCGGGCCGCTGGCTGAAGAAGCCAGAAGGGTCTGCGAATTGCGCGCAGATGAGTTGGGAGTTGTTTTGTATGAATACGGTAGGGATTTTTCATTTTCAAAAGGACAATTTTCTAATCAAGATAAAATGATAGTTGGTTTACAGCTGGGTCTCAAAGGTACTTATCAGGAAGAAAATGTAGCTGTTGCTTTGCAAAGTTTTCTTTTATTCATGAAACAGCAAAATTGGCAACCACAAGTAAAATGGATACGCAAGGCTTTGCAAGAGACCCATTGGGCAGGGAGACTGGAATATTTTGAGAGAGGAATTTATTTGGATGGGGCTCACAATTTACCCGCTTTGTCACGTTTGGTGGAATTTATTCGTCAGCAAGAACAAAAAGAAATTTTTCTCTTATTCGGTGCTTTGAAACGTAAAAATTATCAGGGAATGCTGTCTTATCTAAAACAAGAATTGCCTCATGTGCGGTTGACGATAACGACATTTGAGGATGACGGTGCAATAGACAAGCGGAATCTGACAACTGAAACCTATGTTTCCTCTTATCGGGAGTTTATTGAACAATTCATTAAAAAATCTACTGATAATCAGCTTCTTTTTGTGACAGGTTCTCTTTATTTCATTGCAGAAGTTCGTGCTTTTCTTTTGGAGAAAGAATTGACTGCTTGAAACGAGAAATAGTAGAATAGAAATGCAATCAAAAAAGGAGGGAATCAAATGGTACAATTAAAGAAACTTGGCTATGCCACATTGTTTCTAATAGGGCTTATCATTTTGACATCGTGTGCCAAGTCTAATCAAACTTCATCATCATCTCAATCTATCTCAAGCAGTCAATCAACTACAGTCTCAAGTGAGAGCAGCACTTCGTCAACTATTGCAGAAAATTCGGTAGAAAAATTAGACGGTACTTATAAAGGTATGGACGAAGAAGATGAGATCACTTTGGTTATCAAGGGAAACAGTGGCACGTGGACAGAAGAAGAGCCAAATGGTAAGAAAGAAGTAAAACAAGTGAGCATTGATCCAACAAATCAGCGAATGACGATTGGTAACGACATTGAGCGTTATATGATTAATGGCAATCAGTTGACAATTGAGGATATTGAGCAAGAAAACGGCGAAAATGATACGGTTGTTTTAACGAAGCAATAACTTATTTGATATTGGAGCAATGACTCTTAATAGAAAAACTAAATAGTAGCTTGCAAATGTAGGAGGTTGAGTTCAGATATTTCATCAGTTTTTATAACCACTGCTTTAAATTGTGTTTGTTTTACCCACCGCTCCAAATGGTTTATAAATTGTTCGCTTCGTGGATTTTATCTGCGCTCGCTAGTGATTCTCTATACTGGAGTTATGTGAGAATGAAAAAAGTTTAGTATTTCAGAAAAAATTTAGAAATAGGAAGATGAGGGAAGAGAATTTGGCTAACTTTTTGAAGTGTAATAGGTGATAAAAACGAACAGCGAGAGAGAATTTTTTCAACTTACGGTAAATCGAAATACAGTACCAGTAGGAAAGGTGGATTTTGAAGGGGGAAGACAAGTTAAAAAGACAGATCTTACAAAATCAGGTAGCTATAAAACAGATAAGATTATCAGTTATCACATTTCTATTAATCAGTCTGGTAAAGAGATTTCTGATGCCAAAGTAACAGACATTCTGAGTACTCCTAAAATTTCTTATATTAAGAACAGTTTCAAAATTGAAAAAGGTAAGTGGGTGATTGTAAATAATCGTTGGGTATTGAAGAATAAAATAAATGTCACGGAACAATTTACAATCAATTTCATATCTGACTCACAATTTTCGGTTGATTTAGGTCATATCAAAGCAGGAGAAGGTTATCGTATTAACTATAAAGCTAAAGCAAACTATAATTTACAGAATGGAGAAATTGTTGAAAATATTGCTTCACTTTGGTCAAGTAAAATAAAAATCATAAATTCCATAGTGAAGACTACTTACAGAGAAGCAAGCGGAAATGCAGAAGATTATGTTTACTCAATCACGCTGCATAAAAAGGATGAAGTTTCTGGCATGCCTTTAACGGTAGCTATCTTTAGGGTTATACGAGATCGCAACGGTACTACAGTTGGGGAATTTATCACAGATAGTGCAGGGGAAGTAACAAGTCTGAATCTATTAAAAGATACTTATAAAATTAAAGAAATAAAAGCTCCGGCTGGATATTAGCCATTTAAACGAAAGTTTAAGATTACTCCGGATAAGTTTAATAATGAGAAGACTTATGATTTGGAAGTTCTCAATAAACGAGGATTGGTTGAGGTCAATTGAAAGTTAAGAAATTATTAATTGGACGTGATTTAAAGGCAGGTGAATTTGAGTTTGAACTCAAAGGCACAGAGGATAATGTCCACCAAGTCAAGAAAAATGCTGTTAATGGTGATGTGATTTTCGATACTATTGAGTACACGAAAGTGGGAACATATCATTATATGATTACTGAAAAAGATACGAAACTTCAAGGTGTAATCTATGATAAAAAAGTGATCAAAGTAACAGTGACTGTTACAGACAATAGTTCGCGTATACTAGAAACTAAAGGTCGATATGATCAGGATGTTAAAGCTTTTAAAAATAGCTATACCCTACCAGCAACACCGCCGAAGAAAGGTTTGCCTAAAACAGGAATAGCTGTTCATTACTTAGCAATCTTTATGGATATGATATTGTTAGTGGGTGCAGTTTACTTCATCAAGAAAAAAATAAGTCTAGAGGTGGAAGCCTAATGAGAAATGGAGAGCCGAATTAGGTTCCCTTTTTTATTGAAAGTTTTAAAAATGATTTGAAAATCAAGCAAGACTTGACTTTGGCTTGATTTATTAGGTAATCCCCGTTATACTAGTACTAAATACTGATAGGGAGAGAATATGAGTTTTAGGAAATTTCAGCTATTGATGTCAAAATATGGTTTTAGCATCATTACTATGGTGTTAGAACTGGTGCTTGTTTTTTGGTTTTTCTTTTGGCTCGGTCGATGGACGCCTACTTTATGGATTGCCTTTGTGATTTTGTTCAGTGTGGCAACGATTTTGGCGATTGTCAATCGTTCAATGACGCCAGAAAGCAAAGTAACCTGGCTTTTAGTGGCTTTTATTCCAGTCTTTGGACCGTTGCTTTATCTGATGTTTGGTGAGCGTCGTTTGTCTAGAAGTGAATTGAAACAGTTGAAAAATATGGATCAAATGAAATTTCGTGAGGATAATAGTTATGAGTTGCGTTTAGAGTTGAAAAATACAGATAAGTCAGCTTATGGGATTATCAAATCACTTCTTAGCATGGATCATAATGCGGATGTATATGACGGTACGGAATCACAATTTTTCCCTTTAGGCGAAGAAATGTTTCAAAAAATGCTGGAAGATTTGCGTAAGGCAGAAAAATTTATCTTTTTGGAATATTATATTGTGGAAGAAGGTCTCATGTGGAATAGTATTTTGGATATTCTGCGTGAGAAAGTAACTCAAGGTGTCGAAGTGAAGATGCTCTATGATGATATTGGCTGTATGGCGACTCTTCCTGGCGACTACACCAGTCGATTACAAGCTATAGGGATTGATGCCCATAAATTTAACAAAGTGATTCCGCGAATGACAGTAGCTTATAATAATCGAGATCATCGTAAAATTCTTGTTATTGATGGGCAGATTGGCTATACTGGAGGGGTCAATTTAGCAGATGAGTACATTAATCACATTGAGCGTTTTGGTCACTGGAAAGACGGTGGGATTCGTTTAAATGGTCGTGCAGTAAAGGCCTTGACACGTCTTTTTCTTATGAACTGGTATATCAACCGTGGAACCATTAGCGATTTTGATCAATATCATTTGGACAATAAAGCAATAGATGCATCAGGACTTTATATTCCGTATGGAAGCGGACCTAAGCCTATGTACAAAGCTCAAGTGGGTAAAAATGTCTACCAAAATATTATCAGTCAAGCGACAGATTATGTGTATATTGCTACACCGTACTTAATTATTGATTATGACTTGACAGAAGACATTAAAAATGCAGCTATGCGTGGGGTAGATGTGCGGATTGTGACCCCTTCCATTCCAGATAAAAAGCTGATTCAACTCATTACGCGAGGCGCTTATCCAGACTTGATAGCAGCTGGGGTGCAGATTTACGAATATACCCCAGGTTTTATTCACAGTAAGCATGTGGTGGCAGATGATGATTTTGGTGTGGTTGGAACAATCAACTTTGATTATCGAAGTCTGGTTCACCACTATGAAAATGCTATTTTGATGTATAAAACGCCTTCTATGTTTGACTTAAAACAAGATTTTGAAAACCTTTTTGAGAATTCTCAAGAAATTCATGAGGATACTATTAAAAATACTTGGTATCAACGTTTAATCAAAGAGATTGTCGAATTGTTTGCGCCGATGCTATAAAAATTTCTCTTGTATGAGAGGAATTTTTTCTTTTTTACGAATAATTTAGTAAAAAGAAGGCGAAATAATGATACATCTAACACAAGAAGAACAAGAATTTTTGCAAAAGTATACAAACAGAAGTCATCACCGTTTTCGAGATTTGGAATATTATGCCTTGCTTTTGCAAAAGATGAAGATTGTGTCAGAATCAAGCTGACAGATAGAGGAGATTTTGGTATACTAAATAAGACTGATATCAAGGAGAATCTTTATGCACGACACAATGCTTGAACAAGGGCCAATGGTAGAGAGTATTCACGAAGAAAGTGAACAGAAAAAATTTTTTGTAGAACCTACACCGACGCCGTTTGTCGTTTTATTTTTGTGGAGCTTATTATTGAGTGTTTTAAGTGTTGCCAATCCATTTTTGACCAACTTTGCTACTAATCTGCAATCTCAAAATTTATATGCTGGATGGGCAATGGCGCAGGGGCAGGTTATTTATGGAAATATTTATGGAACGAGTGGTTTGCTTTATTATCTAACTAATTGGGTGGGTAGTCTTTTCATGGGCAATATTTTATTTGCAGTAGTGCAGTGCTTTGCCCTATTTGTTGCAGGAATTTTTCTTTTTAAAATTGTTTACCAATTAACAACTGTAAGGAATACCTCTGTAAAGATTCTTTCTTTATTTTATGGATTAACCTTAGCTTTGGGCTGGGGCGGTTTATATTCTAGTATTTTTGCTTTTCCTTTTGTATTTGGTGCACTGTACTTTCTGATGCGCTATGTTGCAGGAGAAGCTAGTGACAGAGGTTTTATTGGTTTTGGTGCGCTCGGTACATTGATGTTTATGACAGATCCGATGACAAGTCTCGTGTTTTATTTAGTGGCTTTCCTTGTTTTGTCAGCTTATAATATTAGTGTAAAGAAAAAAGTACATGGCCTTTATCAATTTTTAGCAGCACTTGTAGGCTTTTCGTTTCTATTTTATCCTTTAGGCTATTATACGGTTTTAAATGGTAGCTTTGGTCTTGCGATTAGTCAGATTCTTTATCCGTTGGAAAGCTTACGCTTTGCAGGGCAGCACTTGTTGTATAATGGTTTACTTTATGGTGGGTTAATCATTGGAATTGGTTTAGTGTTTTCTTGGGTGAGAAGTTTTTCATTGCCAGCAAATTCTTTGGAACGTTTCCTGCAGCTATTTAGTTTTTTCGCGTCCTTAATTTTAGTTTTATTTGTTTTCTTTTTGCCAGATCAAGGCGCTTATCAGCTGTTGCCTGTTTTGCCATTCTTCCTGATTTTGCTCAGTATGTGGTTAGGAAAAAGTAAACTTAAAAGAGGTGGACGTCATAGCCGTGTACAAAAATCTACATCTATTTTAGGAACGTATGTTGCAAAAAATGCTTTCTTGCCGCTTTTAGCAGTTACTTACTTAATTGGTTCTCCGCTTGTTAATCACTATATTTTATCTTCAGGTGAAGCAAGTGAACGTGTTTCTGCGGCAAATTATATCAAAGATAAAGCGAAGAAGACTGATAAAATCTATGCTTGGGATAAAACAGCAGCGCTTTATCAGGCGAGTAGACACTTATCTGCAGTACCAATTTTAACACCTAGCTTGTACCAAGGAACCGATGAAAATAAAATGGCGCTAGCTAGGAGTCTGAAAGAAAATGCACCAACCTATATTTTAGTGAATAATCAAGTGCCTGTTCTTCAAGATGTGCAAAAACAAATTCAGAAAAATTATGAGAAAACTGACCTGGAACTTCATCATTTCAAGCTTTATAAATTAAAATGATTTAATCAATATCTTGTGTTTAAAATAAAATTTTAAGTTTTTTACCACAAGATATTGATTTTTTTTATGAGAGTGATATAATATGATTTATATGAATGGAGGAGCTCATGATAGCATTAAAAGAAGAAACAGTACAAGGTTTTGCTGATATTTATGTTGAAAAACGTGACGGTCGTCGTGTGGCTTTTGACGCAGATAAGATTTATAAAGCGCTTGTCAAAGCTAGTCAAGAAGTAACGACGATGACGCCGTTGTTAGAAGCAAAACTTGAAGGGATTACCAATAAAATTGTAGCAGAGGTGATTGAACGCTTCCCTGCTGGTGTTAAAATTTATGAAATTCAAAATATCGTTGAGCATGAATTGTTGCAAGCCAATGAATATGCTATTGCGGAAAGTTATATTACTTACCGTACCCAACGCGATTTTGCGCGTTCAAAAGCAACAGATATCAACTTCACAATCGGCAAATTGCTGAATAAAGATCAAGCGGTTGTCAATGAAAATGCCAACAAGGACAGTGATGTTTTCAATACTCAACGTGATTTGACAGCGGGGATTGTTGGGAAATCAATTGGTTTGCAAATGCTGCCGCCGCATGTAGCAAACGCCCATCAAAAAGGGGATATTCATTATCATGATTTGGACTATAGCCCATATACGCCGATGACAAACTGCTGCTTGATTGATTTCAAAGGGATGTTGAAAAATGGTTTCAAGATTGGAAATGCAGAGGTGGAAAGTCCAAAGTCGATTCAAACCGCGACTGCGCAAATTTCTCAAATCATTGCCAATGTCGCCTCTAGTCAGTATGGTGGTTGTTCAGCTGATCGAATTGATGAAGTTTTAGCGCCTTATGCTGAAAAGAATTACGAAAAGCATTTGAAGGATGCGCGTGAATGGGTCGTTCCTGAAAAACAGGAAGAGTTTGCTTGGGAAAAGACGAAAAAAGACATTTACGATGCCATGCAGTCTTTGGAATATGAAATCAATACCTTGTTTACGTCAAATGGACAAACCCCATTTACATCGCTTGGTTTTGGTCTTGGCACCAATCGTTTTGAGCGTGAAATTCAAAAAGCGATTCTTCAAATTCGCATTAAAGGTCTGGGGTCTGAACATCGGACAGCTATTTTTCCTAAATTGATTTTCACGTTGAAGCGCGGATTGAACTTAGAACCGGATAGCCCAAACTATGATATTAAACAGCTGGCTTTGGAATGCGCTACGAAACGGATGTACCCAGATGTCTTGTCTTACGACAAAATTGTGGAATTAACAGGTTCTTTTAAAGTTCCAATGGGCTGCCGTTCTTTCTTACAAGGCTGGAAAGATGAAAACGGTCAAGAAGTCAATTCTGGTCGGATGAATCTTGGCGTTGTGACGGTCAACCTTCCACGAATTGCCCTTGAATCTGAAGGCAACATGGAGAAATTCTGGGAAATTTTTAATGAGCGGATGAATATTGCTGAAGATGCGCTCGTCTACCGTGTCGAACGCACCAAAGAAGCGACTCCAGCTAATGCTCCTATTCTTTATCAATATGGTGCTTTTGGAAAACGTCTAGGTAAATATGATAAGGTGGATCAACTCTTTAAGCATCGTAGAGCCACGGTTTCTCTTGGCTATATTGGTCTGTATGAAGTGGCTACAGTCTTTTATGGTGGTGAATGGGAGCACAATCCAAAAGCCAAGAAATTCACAGTCGATATCGTTCGTGAAATGAAGCGCCGTGTAGAAGAATGGTCTGACCAATATGACTACCACTTCTCTGTTTATTCTACACCGTCTGAAAGTCTGACAGACCGCTTTTGTCGTCTGGATACAGAAAAATTTGGTCTTGTAAAAGATATTACAGATAAGGAATACTATACGAATAGTTTCCACTATGATGTCCGTAAAAATCCGACACCATTTGAAAAATTAGATTTTGAAAAAGATTATCCAGCAGCTGGGGCTTCAGGAGGCTTTATTCACTACTGTGAATATCCTGTTCTACAACAAAATCCGAAAGCACTCGAATCAGTCTGGGACTATGCTTACGATCGTGTGGGCTATCTTGGAACCAATACTCCGATTGACCATTGTTACAAGTGCGATTTTGAAGGGGACTTTACGCCAACCGAACGTGGATTTACTTGTCCAAACTGCGGCAATAGCGATCCTAAGACAGTTGATGTTGTGAAGCGAACTTGTGGTTATCTTGGAAATCCTCAAGCTCGTCCGATGGTAAATGGACGTCACAAGGAGATTTCGGCTCGTGTTAAACACATGAATGGTTCAACAATCAAGTTTGAAGGACATCATGTAGAAAAGTAGGAACTTTCATGGGAAAATATCAATTAGACGACAAAGGGAAAGCACAAGTCACACGCTATCATGAAAAACACTCGAAAGGTGGAATCAACAAGAAAGCTCGTGTTACAAGTTTGCGAGAACAATTTTTGCAAAAAGCAAAGAAAAAATAAGGGAAAGAGTGAGGTCTGCATGAAGCTAGTCTCACTCTCTTTCTATCAAGGTGTGAAATATGAAATTAAGACGACCAAGATTGGAAGATAAGGACGCAGTCATGGCTCTCATAATGGAATTTGAAAGTTTGAATGCCGCACATGATGGTGGTTTTTGGAACGAGGAGGATTTTGATTATGAAGATTGGATTGCTGGGAACCGAGATGCAGAAATGAGTCTCAATATTCCTGATACCTGGGTGCCAGCTATACAACTTGTCGGGTTTGATGAAGGACAAGCAGTTGGTTTTTTAAATTTGCGCCTGAGCTTAAATGAATATTTACTCGAACACGGTGGTCATATAGGCTATAGTGTTCGTCCATCTATGCAAGGGAGAGGCCGTGCTACTTCGATGCTGAAAGAAGGACTTCTTGTTGCTGCTTCAAAGAATATTCACCAAGTGCTGGTGACTTGTGCGGTAGATAATCCAGCTAGTCGAGCAGTAATTTTAAAAAATGGCGGAATATTGGAAGATGTACGAGCTGGGAAAGAGCGCTATTGGATAGATTTGGAGTAGAAAAATGACATGGAATACACCGAAGCCAGGTGAGTGGAAAAGTGAAGAGTTAAGCAAGGGGCGTATTATTGACTATAAAGCCTTTAATTTTGTGGATGGTGAAGGGGTGCGTAATTCCCTCTATGTCAGCGGCTGCATGTTTCATTGTGAGGGCTGCTACAATGTAGCGACCTGGTCGTTCAATGCCGGGATTCCTTATACGCAAGAGCTGGAAGAGCAAATCATGAAAGATTTGGCTGAGCCCTATGTTCAAGGCCTGACCTTGCTAGGAGGAGAGCCTTTTCTGAATACTGGGATTCTCTTGCCTTTAGTCAAGCGTATTCGACGAGAGTTGCCTGACAAAGATATTTGGTCTTGGACGGGCTATACATGGGAAGAAATGATGCTGGAAACACCAGATAAACTTGAACTTCTTAGTCTCATTGATATTCTGGTAGATGGTCGTTTTGATAAGGCAAAACGAAATCTCATGTTACAATTTCGAGGTTCCTCTAATCAGCGTATTATTGATGTACAAAAGTCTCTCAAAGCTGGAAAAGTGATTATTTGGGATAGATTGAATGATGGCACAGAAAGTTTTGAGCAGGTTAATCGAGATAAAACAGAATAAATTTAAACCAAGGTAGGACTTGATTGTTCCTGCTTTTTTGTTGTTTAAAATGTAATGGCGAAAGATTGCATTGAAAACGCATTTATAATTTAAAGTTTTTGTAATTTTTAAAGAATGTTTAACTTTCAGTTATTTTATGCTATAATGGAGTAATGAAATGGATAATTCTACGTAGGGGTTTAAAATGGTCCAAAAAAGATTGCGCTCTTCTAAGAAGAGAGGTTATCGAATCTTAAATATTGCATTGCTAATCGTTTTTGCATTGCTAACAGCATTATTGGTTTTTTCAATGTTTCGGTATAACATTCTAGCATTTCGGTACTTGAATGTTTTACTATCAATCTTCCTAGTAGCCGTAGCACTAGTGACTGGCTTTTTAATTTTTAAAAATAAAGCGCGTGTCACAACGACTATTATTCTCATTTTGGCTATTTTAGTTAGTTCAGGTGCGATGTATGCCATTAAAGAAGTGCTGGATTTGTCTAATGGTCTAAATGCAACATCCAACTATTCTGAATATGAAATGAGTGTGGTGGTACTGGCAAATAGCGACATTAAAGATATTAGCCAAGTGAAAAATGTTCTTGCTCCGACAGCAAATGATGAAAAAAATATCAAGGCATTAACAAACAACTTAGCAAAAACTAAAAAAGTCAATCTAACGGTTGATCAATCTTCTTCTTATCTGGCAGCTTATAACTCTTTGAGGAATGGTGAAGCGAAGGCTATGGTGCTAAATAGTGTTTTTGAAAGTGTTATCGAAAACGAACATCCAGATTATGCTTCAAAAATTAAGAAAATCTATACTTATAAGATTAGTAAGAAAATAGAAAATGCGCAATCACCAGCTACCAACAACGATGTCTTTAACATTTATGTTAGTGGTATTGACACTTATGGTCCCGTTTCGTCTGTATCTCGTTCGGATGTGAATATCATCATGACAGTGAATCGCAAAACAAAAAAAGTGTTATTAACAACAACACCGCGTGATGCTTACGTACCGATTGCTGATGGTGGCAACAATCAAAATGATAAATTGACGCATGCTGGCATTTATGGTGTGGAAGCGTCCATTCATACATTGGAAAATCTCTATGGCATTAAAACCAACTATTACATCCGACTCAATTTCACTTCTTTCCTCAAATTAGTGGACTTGTTAGGTGGTATTGACGTTTATAATGACCAAGAATTTACAAGTTTGCACGGGAATTATCATTTTGGTGTAGGAGATGTTCATCTAAATTCTGAGCAGGCTCTAGGCTTTGTGCGAGAACGATATTCATTGAGCGGCGGAGATAACGACCGTGGTAAAAATCAAGAAAAAGTAATTGCGGCAATTATTAAAAAGTTGACTTCAACACATGCTTTGAAGAATTACAATGAGATTATTTCAGGTTTACAAAATTCAGTTCAAACCAATATGAGTCTTGAAACGATGATGAATCTCATTAATACACAACTAGAATCTGGCGGTAGTTATACTGTGACTTCTCAAGCTGTTACAGGTGAGGGACGGACAGATCTTCCGTCTTATGCTATGCCAGATGCGAATCTTTACATGATGGAATTAAATCAAGATAGCTTGAATGCAGCCAAAGCGGCAATTCAGAAAGTGATGGAAGGTAAATAAGATTGATTGATATTCATTCGCATATTGTGTTTGATGTAGATGACGGTCCCAAGACACGTCAGGATACGCGAGAGCTTTTGACGGAAAGTTATCGCCAAGGAGTTCGAACGATTATTTCAACTTCTCATCGTAGAAAGGGAATGTTTGAAACTCCTGAAGAAAAAATCGCGGCAAATTTTCATGAGGTTCAGCAAATCGCTAAAGAAGTGGCGGACGACCTCACCATTCTTTATGGTGCCGAAATTTACTATACTAGCGATATTTTAGAAAAATTGGATAAAAAAATTATTCCAACTTTGGGTGGAACGAGTTATGCTCTGATTGAGTTTAGTATGACAACTCCATACAGAGAAATCCACAGTGCTTTAAATAATGTTCTGCGTTTAGGAATTACACCAGTTGTAGCCCATATTGAGCGTTATCATTACTTGGAAAACGATGTGAAAAAAGTGCAAGACTTGATCAACATGGGATGTTATATGCAAATCAATAGCTCCAGTGTCCTAAAGCCGAAGTTATTTAGTGGCGATAAGTATAAATTCATGAAGAAACGGGCGCAGTTCTTTATGGAGCAGGATTTAGTCCATTTTGTAGCGAGTGATATGCATAATTTAGGTCCGCGCCCCCCTTATATGCAGGAGGCCTATCAAATCATTTCTAAAAAATATGGCAAAGCATACGCTGATATGCTATTCCGTGAAAATCAAGAAATATTATTAAAAGATGAATTAATTTAGGAGAAGAAATGAAAAATCAAGATAATCAGACGATGGAAATTGATGTTCTATCATTAGTTAAAAGTCTATGGAGACGAAAATTTCTCATCGTTGTGACAGCTTTTGTGATGGCTATCATTACTTTAGGATATAATACCTTTATTATAAAGCCTAATTATACAAGTTCTACAAGGATCTATGTAGTAAATCGACAGCCTAGTGATAATTCCACATTGACAAACCAAGATTTGCAGGCTGGATCGTACTTGGTTAAAGACTATAAGGAAATCATTTTATCGCAGGATGTATTAGCCAAAGTAATCTCTGACTTAAAATTAAATATGCAGCCAAGTGCACTAGCTAAGAAGATTACAGTCACTGTTCCGACCGATACACGTATTGTCTCAATAGCCGTTTCAGATGGTGATGCAAAGGAAGCTGCGCGTGTTGCTAATAGCCTTCGCCAAGTAGCAGCTGAAAAGATTATAGCTGTTACAAAAGTAGCAGACGTGACGACATTAGAAGAAGCAGAAGTACCAAACTCTCCTTCTTCACCGAATATCAAACGCAATACCTTAATTGGTTTCTTAACTGGAGGAGCCTTGATTTCAATGGTTATTATTATCGTTGAAGTGTTGGATGATCGAGTGAAAAAGCCAGAAGATGTGGAAGAAGCGTTAGGAATTACTCTTCTTGGAGTTGTGCCGAATATGGATAAACTAAAATAGGAGGAAATGATGCCAAGATTAGAATTAGCTAAAAATAAAGAGAAAGCTCTCAAAAAGTCAGAAGAATATTACAACGCTTTAAGAACCAACATTCAGCTTAGTGGAGAAAATATTAAAGTTATTGCTGTTACTTCTGCACAGTCCGGTGAAGGGAAGTCAACAACTTCTACTAATCTAGCTATTGCTTTTGCACGATCAGGCTATAACACTTTGCTGATTGATGCAGATCTTCGTAATTCAGTCATGTCGGGAGTTTTTAAAACACGTGACAAAATTACAGGTTTGACAGATTATTTAGCTGGTGCAGCTGATTTATCAAACGGTTTATGTGATACAAATGTTGAAAATTTATTTGTGATTGAAGCAGGACAGATTTCGCCCAACCCAACTGCACTTCTTCAAAGTAAGAGCTTTGGGATGATGGTTGCTATTTTACGAAATCATTATGATTATATTATCATCGATACTCCTCCTATTGGAATTGTGATTGATGCAGCCATCATTGCTCAAAAATGTGATGCTAGTGCGTTAGTGGTTGAATCAGGAAATGTAAAACGTAAAGCTTTACAAAAAGCTAAGGAGCAACTAGAGCAAACAGGCACTCCATTCTTGGGAGTTATTTTAAATAAGTATGATACACAGCTAGAAAAGTACGGTTCTTATGGTAATTATGGAGACTATGGGAACTATGGCAAGAAAAAATTTAGGAGTAGGGATGCTTGAAAATAGAAAAGAATTTCAAAAAATAGAGATTGTATTGACACAACTACTTTCTGTTGTCACTATTTCTACAATTATGAATTTAGTCTTGAATTCAAAACTAACAAGTAATGACATCATCATACTAGTATTGCTGCATATCGTTGCTTTTTATATCAGTAATTATGGTTACCACTTTTTCAAACGCGGTTATTTGGTTGAGTTTACAGAAACGATAAAATACAGTGCCTTATATACTGTTATGATTACTTTCTTTTCATTTATGTCAAAAGGTAGCTTTTTACTAACTCGGAAAGATCTTATTCTTTTTATTCTTTTAAATGCTGTTTGTATTTATTGTATCAATTTGTTGATTAAACAATATTATCTGCGAGTGCATCCCAGACTAAAAAGTAGTAAGAAAGTACTAGTCATTACTGTTTCAAGCCGCTTGGATAGAATTTTGCAGCAGCTAACGCAAACTTGCTCATTTAATGATTGCATCGCTGCTGTCTCTGTATTTGATAATTCCTATTATCAGCATCCCAACTTCGATGTTGTTCCGAGAGAATGTCTCATTGAATTTGCGACTCGTTCCGTTGTTGATGAAGTCTTTATTAGTTTGCCAAGCGATTACTATTCCATTGAGGATTTGGTTATTCAGTTTGAGAATATGGGAATCACAGTTAATGTGAATATTAACGCCTTAGATTTTCAAATTGGTGAGAAGAGGCTTCAAGAGATTGCTGGTTTTAGCGTAGTCACTTTCTCAACAAATTTCTACAATTATAGTCATATTGTTGCCAAACGAATTTTAGATATTATTGGCTCTTTCTTTGGACTTTTGCTTTGTGGTATTGCAGCGATTTTCTTAGTGCCAATGATTCGTAAAGATGGTGGGCCAGCTATTTTTGTTCAGGAACGTGTTGGGAAAAATGGTCGGATCTTTAAATTTTACAAATTCCGCTCTATGTACATAGATGCCGAAGAACGTAAGAAAGAACTGATGGTACATAATACCATGAGTGGTGGGATGTTTAAAATGGATGATGATCCTCGGATTACTCCAATTGGGAAATTCATTCGGAAAACAAGCTTGGATGAATTACCACAATTTTATAATGTTCTTAAAGGAGATATGAGTCTTGTGGGAACGCGCCCACCAACCAAAGATGAATATGAGCACTATACTCCTGAACAAAAACGGCGTTTGAGTTTCAAGCCAGGTATCACTGGTCTGTGGCAAATTAGTGGTCGCAGCAGTATTACTGATTTTGACGAAGTTGTCAAATTAGACGTCGCTTATATTGACGGTTGGACCATTTGGTCAGACATCAAAATCTTACTCAAAACAATTAAAGTTGTGCTAATGAAAGACGGAGCAAAGTAGTCTTGCTTCCTCTTCTCTATTTTTGATGAAAGAAAAATGATAAAAACAGTTTATATTATTGGTTCTAAAGGAATTCCAGCTAAATATGGTGGATTTGAAACCTTTGTAGAGAAATTAACAGAATTTCAAAACAGTAAAAATATTCAATATTATGTTGCTTGCATGAGGGAAAATTCAGCAAAATCTGGCATTACAGAAGATTTTTTTGAGCATAATGGAGCAATTTGTTTCAATATTGATGTTCCAAACATTGGTCCAGCTCGCGCCATTTCCTATGATATTGCTGCTCTAAATAAGGCGATTGAAATAGCAAAAACAAACAGGGACGAAGCACCGATATTTTATATTTTAGCCTGCCGAATTGGTCCGTTTATTTCAAGTATAAAAAGAAAAATCAAAGCTCTTGGAGGAACTCTGATGGTTAATCCGGACGGGCACGAATGGCTACGAGCTAAGTGGAGCTTGCCTGTTCGTAAATATTGGAAATATTCAGAGCAACTCATGGTCAAGCATGCGGATTTGTTAATATGCGATAGTAAGAATATTGAGAAATATATTCAAGCTGACTATAAAAAGTATCAACCTAAAACGACTTATATCGCCTATGGAACAGGCACAAGTAGCTCTAAGTTGCAATCTAGAGACGAAAAGGTTCGTAGCTGGTATCAGGAAAAAAACATAACTGAAAATGGATATTATTTAGTGGTGGGACGGTTTGTGCCTGAGAACAACTATGAAGCCATGATTCGTGAATTTATGAAGTCTAATTCTAAAAAAGATTTTGTTCTCATTACAAATGTGGAACAAAATAAGTTTTACGATCAGTTACTTAAGGACACAGGTTTTGACAAAGATTCTAGAGTCAAATTTGTCGGAACTGTTTATGACCAAGAGTTACTCAGGTATATCCGCGAGAACGCTTTTGCCTATTTCCACGGTCATGAAGTGGGCGGAACTAATCCGTCGCTTCTTGAAGCTTTAGCATCAACTAAGCTGAATTTATTACTAGATGTTGGCTTTAATCGTGAAGTGGGTGAAGATGGAGCGATTTATTGGAAAAAAGATGAGCTAGCGCATGTAATCGAAGAAGTGGAACGATTTGATGAAGGTGCTATTTCGGAATTAGACGAAAAGTCTAGTCAACGAATTGAGGATGCATTTACGTGGGAGAAGATTGTGGCTAGATATGAGACAATTTTTAATTAATAAAGCATACTAACAGATTGTTAGCTTATCTTCTATTAATTTTTCTCTATCGTGCCTGCTTTGTTTACAGACTCTTCTTCATTATGTTATTGAAATTTCGAATGTTTAGTAAACGAATGTGATTTAATAATGATGTGATGATTTTAGTGGACAAATACGAACCCTTGAAAGAGATAAGCTAATATTTTTATGAAGAAAAAGAGGATAGATATGATACATTTGAGCATAATTGTTCCTGTTTACAATACAGCTATAGATAAATTAGAACAATGCTTTCAGTCTATCAAAACTTTTATGGATAAGAATAGTTCCTTAAATATGGAATGTGTTATCATTGATGACGGTTCAAAGGGTAAGGTATCTGACTGGTGTCGAGAGTTTTCAGAGACAAAGGCTGGTTTTAGATTTTATAAAAAAGTTAACGAAGGTGTTAGCGTAGCGAGAAATATGGGGATTAGCCTTTCTAAAGGACAATACATTATATTCGTTGATTCAGATGATATTCTTGTTTCCTTTAATGAGTTGGAACAGTATCTTTTGGATGGCAAGTATGACCTTATTTTTAGCGATTTAGCGACTGATATCCAACAAAAGCATATGTGGAAGGCGTTTGAAGGTGACTCACGGGAGATCGATTTTGAGACAGTAATTAGTAGGATTGTCAGCGATGGGACCTTAAATGGTCCTGTTTGCAAGATTATAAGAAAAAATTTGTTAGACCAACACCATATAGAGTTCGACAAAACGATGATAACGGGAGAAGATTTGGTTTTTTTTATCCATATCTTATTACAAAAACCTAAAATGTATTATATTTCTCAATGTACCTATATCTATAAATTAGACACAAATACGTCTAACAGCCGCTTGAAAAATTGCTCGAAAGTTTTTATACAAAATAATGTTGTTGCCTATAAAAATATGATTCAGTTGATTAATCAATTTTCCAGCAATCAACATAAACACACATTTGAAAAAAGGGCAACAGAGATATATATAAAGCAATTATTCAATTCTCTTGCAGATTTGCTAGAAATGGGCTTGTTGTCGCAAGAGTTAAAAGACTACACAGTACAGTTGTTGTTAGAGTTGGATAAGCAGACAGTAGATTTGATTCAGGAACAAAAACTGTCTAAATCAAATTTTCAATTAACAGTATTACTCAACAAGTGGTGGTTGCTGTTAGCAGTAGCTAGTAGAATGAGGATTCTATACTTGAAAATTAAAAATAGCTTATAAGGAGTAGGGATGTTACCTTATATTGGTGTCTTTTTTGCCTCTAGTTCTTTGATAGCATTGTCAGAGAAAATAAAGAAAAATCAAAGACTTCTTTTTGTTATATTAGCTTTAGCTCTCCCATGCATGCTTGCAGGATTTAGAGCAGACCATATTGGAACTGATACAGAGGTTTACTTAATGCCGACGATTAATGCGGCCACCACCTCTCATTCTTTTTCAGAATATTTGAATACTAGTTGGTATAGAATTTGGCGTTTTTTATCCGTAAAAGATTTTGAACGAGGTTTCACACTTGTAGTCTATATAACTACAAAATTATTAGGCGCTTTCTGGACAAAGTTTATTTTGGAACTGCTTATGATAGCTCCAACCTATCTAGCTATAAAAAAATATGGGAAATACCCAGCATGGCTAGGGATGATGGTGTTTTATCTTACTACCTATAATTCAACCTTGAATATGATGAGACAATCAATAGCAGTCGCATTCACTTTATTGGGTATTTTATACTTTATTGAGAGAAATAAGAAGGGCTTTGTTACTTGTTTATTGGTGGGCTGTTCCTTCCATATTTCTGGGCTTGTTTTGTTAATGATTGCAGCGATGTTTTACTTTATAAAACCAAATCAGCAACTTGACACGCTATTCTCAAGGAGAGTTGAGCTTCAAAAAGTTGCTCTCATATTGGTTTTAGGTATAGCCTCCCTGTTTTCCTTAGGAGTAGTGTCTAGCATTTTAAAAATTATAGGTTTAGGAAGCTACGTAAATTATATTGGCGGAACATTTCATTTTGTACAGAGTCAATTATTGAGTCGGTTTCCAATTATGCTTCTTATGCTTATCAGCTGGTATAAGTGGAATGAAGGGGAAAGTTATGCTAGATTTTTCATAGCGATGTTTATTCTAGAGGTCTTGTGTTTGCAACTAACTAGTGTAAATGTATACTCGGGAAGAATTGCCTACTTTTTCTCTTCTGTTAATGTTTTGGTCTATCCTTCCTTGTGTTACTGCAGACCGCAAAAAGGGTATCGCTTTTTCATGATTAGTGCCTTACTTGCCTATCTTCTCTTTTATTGGTGGTTTTACTATGGAATACAAGGAATAGATGCGACTATTCCATATGTGATGATATGAGGAGGAAGTATATATAATGGAAATATTTGTCAGAGGTTTTTTCCATGTTAATTTAGGTGATGATCTATTTTTGTATATTCTTGCAAAACGATATCCAGATCATAATTTTCATGTGATTCTTAATGAAGAATATACAAAGGTATTTCGTAATGAAAAAAATATCATTGTCCATCCATATAAAAAAATAAGAAGAGGATTAGATCGTTTTTTAATTAACTGTAATAAAGATTACTATGTAGAAATAGAGAAAAAGTGCCAACTCAATGTTGTGATCGGGGGATCTATTTTTCAGGAAAATGTAGATGATGTGCTTGCCCGTGAACGTTTAGCTAGAATGCCTCAATTAAATCCTACTTATATTTTAGGAGCAAATTTCGGTCCCTATGTAACGGAAGAGTATCGCTTGCTTGTTAAAGATTATCTTACTAAAGCAGAAGATGTCTGTTTCCGTGATGAATGGTCCAAGCAAAAGTTTCCAGAATTAACGAAGGTCCGTTTTGCACCGGATATTGTTTTGGGAATACAGAACATCATTCCAAAAATGGATGAGAAAAAGAAAAGAATTTTTGTTTCCGTTGTAGACTGTTTTAAAAAAGGGGAAAATATAAAAAAATATGCAACTAATTATGAAGAATTTATCCTTCGTTGCATAAATTATTATAATGAGCAAGGTTATGAAATTATCCTCTCTTCTTTTTGTAAAATGGAAGGTGATGAAGAGGTAATTGATAGAATTCTAGAGAAGCTACCATCAGATAAACAATCTGAAATATCTATTTTGAATTATAATGGAGAGAATTGGAGAGAGGTAGTTGCTTCTATCCAACAATCAGAAAAAATCATTGCCTCAAGATTCCATAGTATGATTCTCGGTATGGTCTTTGGTGTGTTAATTCTCCCTATTGCTTATAATAAAAAATTTGAACAGTTTCTTGCTAATTTTGACTTATCGCATTATTGTATTTCAGTTTCAGATATAGATCGTCAAGGGCCTGAAGATTTGAATTATTTATTATTTGACGGCAGTACTAATATAACAGAACAAGCTAATGAGCATTTTATGAAACTAGATGAACTATTAATGAGAGGCACACTTTGAAATAATGAGTACTACAAAAAAAAGTAATCAAAATAAAAAAACAGCTATTCAATTAATCTTGATGATTATATTAACGTGCCTATCTCAAATTGTGGCTTTATATAAATCTCGATTTACAGCTGTTAACTTTGGTGCAACCGATTATATGGATGCCTATAATTTTTCTTTGGAAATTGCAACATTTGTTTTTTCATTTGTTACAGGTGGGGTAACTACTGTAATTATTCCAGCGTATGTAAAGAAAAATTCTTCTAAAGCAGTGAATACTTTTATTACACTAACCTATGGTTGTATTTTATTATTAAGTTTAGGGCTTATTATTTTTCGAGTACCTTTATTATCCGTCTTAACTGGTAGAGGGACTGACTTTATAACTATTGCTTCAGATTTTTTAATAGTCTCTTTTATTATTCAAGGAATTACATCTGTATTAGCTGTAACTACAGCGTATTATCAATGTGAGGATAGGTACAACATTCCAAAGATAATAGTACTTATTGTCAATATGATAGTATTAATTATTTTATTGCTTGGGGTTATTAATAATATCTATTTGTATTTTCTGATTTTGATTGCAGGATCAATTATTAATTTAATTTTAGATGTTATTGTGGCTGTTAGAATAGGCTTTAGGTATAAATTCTGCTTTGATATTAAAAATCCAGAATTTAAACATATGATGTTTGTATTTTTACCTACTTTGTTAAGTTCAGGGGTCTATAAACTGCATACAATGGTAGATACTACTATTGCAACCAATTTAGCAGAAGGTCAGGCTACAATTTTAAGTTATGCTTCACAAATTATAACAATGGTAAATACTGTTATTGTTGGGAATTTAACGGTCTATGTGTATCCTAAAATTGTGGCAAATTTAAAGAGTAAAAACATATTTAAATATTTTTGGGATTACTGTATTCTTTTTCACGGTGTTCTAGCAATCATTATTGCAGGTTTTATAAATGTTGGTTTTGAGGGATTAGCTTTGCTATTTTTTGGTGGGAAATTTACACTAGAAAATGTAAATGTTCTCTATATTTGTGCCTGTGTTTATATCAGCGGACAACAGTTTAATGTCGTTCGTGACTTGATTTATAGATACTTCTACGCAAATTCTAATACAAAAGAAACATTTAAGAATAGTGTCATAGTCAGTATCTCAAATATTATACTTAGCTTGTCACTAGTTCCTTTTTTGGGGGTTTATGGTATTGTTCTGGGGACTGTGTTATCTAATGTAATTTCATTATGCATGATTTCAATTCGCTTCAATAAGAATTTTGGTTTAGGTATAAAGATTAGCTATATATTAATCGAAATGACTAAAAATATTTTGGCAATGTTGGGGACGGTAGTCTTTATACATTGGTTAAAGGCAGTCTTTACTATAAATAATTTAATCTTATCTATTGTTGTATATGGTCTAGGCACTGTCCTAGTATATTTGATACTAATTTTACTATTAAAAACAAAAATGAGACACATAAAATTATAATCAGGCAGAGTGACGGATTATATAGAGGAAAGAATGTATCTTACTTCAAAATATTCTTGGCTTTGTTATTAACCCTAAGCTTCAACGCTAACTAATAAGCAAATGTGTTTATATTTAGAGCATTATCCCAATGAACTTTGAAAAACTAGGGACTGGAAAAGGTATTTTATAAACAATTATTCGAACTTAAAAAACAGTTTTTCAATGAACTGTTCCATCTTTAGAATGCTTTTTAATGGTAAGTAAAGAAAGGAATTTTTTAGTGAATATTTTTGCAAAATTGATAAAAACAAAAGGCACAGAAATCTTCAGAGATTTAGTTAGGTCAAGAGTCCTTTTTAGAACGATAGCTATTTTACCATTGGTTGGTTTTTCAAAAAAATCATTAGAAATAGTCCGTCTAAATAATAGTAATGTAGTTCTTTCAAGATTGAGAAGGAAGTACAGATCGACTATTACAAAATTTAGGAAAGACAATCAATATTCACTTGTGTATGATCAACAACAAAGAAACTTTTCCAAAAAGATATGGATTTGTTGGTTTCAAGGTTTAGAGGCTGCCCCTCATGTGGTTCAGGAGTGTATCGCTTCGGTTAAAAAACACCTATCAGACAGAGAAGTGGTTGTTTTAACAGATGCTAATTACCATCACTATGTGACTTTCCCAGATCACATTAAAACAAAAATTGCTCAGGGAATTATTTCCAAGACCCACTTGTCAGATTTATTGCGTTTGGAATTACTGACCAAGTATGGTGGTACATGGATTGATGGGACGGTATTTTGTTCGAGTTCAGATATTCCCTCGTATATGTTAGATTCGAATTTATTTCTATTTCAAAATTTAAAACCTGGTCTTGATGGGCAGGCATTAGCTATTTCAACTTGGTTTATGACAGCGAGCAAGTCTCACCATCCGCTTTTAGAATTAACAAAGGATTTGCTTTATTTTTATTGGGAACAGAATAATACTATGGTTGATTATTTTCTGATTCATCATTTCTTTCAGTTATCAATTGAAGAATTTCCTGAATACTGGAGTAAAGTCGTTCCTTTCAATAATTCAACTCCTCATATTCTACAGTTGCGCTTGTTTGAAAAGTACGATGAAACAATGTATCATTATATTCTTGAACAGACACCATTCCATAAGCTAACATATAAATTTGAAGAAGAAAAGTCGAGAATACCGAATACTTACTATAAACACTTATTTTGATAAAAATGATAGTAGTTGATTGAGAGACTGTTGTTAGGTATAGAATGCTATTGAGATATTATCGGGAGGGATGATATGAAAGAACTAACTACTCGAGAGATGCAAGAAGTATCGTTGGAGATTTTACACACGATTGCTAGTATTTGTGAAAAGCAACATTTTCGCTATGCTTTGATTTACGGGACTTTAATTGGTGCGGTTAGGCATAAAGGGTATATTCCTTGGGATGATGACGTTGACATTATGATGCCCCGACCTGATTATGATCGCCTATTGGAGTATTTGAAGGAAAATATCGTCGATTATTCACATTTAAAAGTATTTAATCGAGAAGAGTGTCCAGAATATCCTTACATGATTACTCGAATTAGTGATCAGAGATACCGAATTGAGATGGAAAATGAGAAACCTTTTGGTTTGGGAGTTTTCATTGATATCTATCCCTATGATGGTTTGGGAGATACGAAAGAAGAAGCGGTTGCCTTCGGTATGAAGGGGGATCGTTTATCATCGTTTTGTTATCAGGCAACTAGAGAACATTTTGCGATTGAAACGACAACATCAGCTTTTAGGAAGTTAATTAAATACCCGGTTTATCTGTTTTCTAAAGTGATTGGAAAAAATTACTTTCAAAGTCAATTAGATAAGTTAGCGAGAGTCAAAGATTATGACAACAGTAACTTTGTTGGTTGTGTGATTTGGTTATCATGGGGAGAAAAAGACATCTTTCCGCGTGAGTGGTTTGATGAGACTATTTTAGTTCCTTTTGAGAAATATGAATTTAGAATTCCTAAAGAGTTTGACAAAATTCTGCGACATGAATATGGAGATTATATGATCTTACCTCCCGAAAAGGATAGAGTAGGACATCACTATTTTAAAGCTTATAAAAAATGATAGCTTACTATACAAAGAAAGAGGAAATTATGAGATTATTCTATTTTATATATAATTGGAGCAGAAAGTTAAAGGCGGAGTTTTTCTGCTTAGAGTTTTGTATGGTTTTGAGTGTCCACGTAAAGCTAAAATAGGGGAAAATGTTAATTTTGAACATCGTGGGCTAGGAACAGTTATAAGTAGCAATGCTATCATTGAAGACAATGTGACCATACAACACCATGTAACATTAGGGATTAAAAATGATGATGATAGAATTATCATAGGTGAGAACTGTTTTATAGGAGCTTATGCATTTATTTTAGGAAATGTAAAAATTGGTGCTAATTCTAAGATTGGAGCAGGAACTATGGTTTTACATGATGTTCCAGCAGGAAGTACGGTAGTTAATCCTGTGGAACTAAAAGTACTAGCTTCAAAAGCAAGCGTTATCAAGCATTCAGTAGTAGAGTAAATTTAAAATAGGTTCTTAGTGATAGTAAAGTAAGTGCCTCAATAGAATATGGCTCTTTTCTACCATTTGTCAAGTCTATCAAGGCTTTAAGTAAAAAAAGAGATAAGACAGTAGCTATTCTGAGGTTACTGTCTTATTTTTAACACTTTTTGATCCATAAAAGGGCATGCTAAAAAACACCTCATCTGGTATTTTTTGAAACAAGGTGTTACAATAATACGGCATAGACAGCCTTATCGATTTTGGGTCAAAGAATAATCGTAAAGTTTGTTATGCGTAATGAGGTAATACATTGTTCGAATGAGACGATGTATAGAGGCAATCGTATGTGGCTTAGTTGAAGCTATTGTTGATTGTCTTTTTCGTTTCTCATAAAAGTCAGCGATATGGCAGGGATTGGTATGACTAGCTGAAGCGATGTTGTGAATGCACTTGAACAAGATTTTTCTGGCATGGGGATTACCTCGTTTAGTGATGTGTTCTTGAGCCAGAAAGTTTCCAGATTTGTAGTGTCTCAGGTCAATGCCAATAAAAGCGTTGATTTGATTGGCAGAGTGAAATCGACGAATATCTCCCAATTCGCCAATGATAGATGTCGCTGTGGTTTCTGAGATGCCAGGAATTGACCGTAAGATGTCATACTCTGGTAAAGGCTGAGCTAGAGCTATCATGTCGTTTAAGACAACTTGTCTGCGTTCAGAAAGACGAAGCAATTCTTGAGCATAGTAACGAACCTCTTCAAGCATTGGAGAGGTTTTCTTGACCGCACAAAAAGATTGTTTAGCGAGTTTTATAAGTTTATCAGTCAGGTAAGCAATACGCTTTTCAGAGATGCGTTTGGAGGTAGATTGACGGATAATCTCATACAAGTCACTTTGAGATAGGCTTAATACAAACTCTTTACATGGAAAAGCCATCACTAAGTTCCAATATTGCTCTCCAGTTGGTGTGGATAAGAGATTTTCCAATTCAGGAAAGGTAACTTGTAGAACCTTGTGCAGACGGTTTTTAGCTCGAACAAGATCTTCAGTCATATTTTGATAGAAACGGCTTAAATCACGCAGGTGTTGATAAACTTCTTCCTGCACGTAAGTTGGTTTACGATTGTGCACAAGCTGAGATTTAGCCAACTTTTCAGCGTCAATTTTATCTGTTTTACGAACTCGCAGACTGTCCAATTGCTTCTTAGCTTCCAGTGGATTTAGCCGTGTATAAGCGTAACCACATTCCTCAAGAAAAGCCTGAAGACGTCGAGAATAGACGCCTGTGGCCTCAAATATAATCTCAGGGTTATGAACAGTTTTCAAGTCCCCCAACAGGCGATTGAATCCAATGGCATCATTGAGTATGGAGTAGCCATGAACCTTCTCACCGTTGACTAAAATTGCCACCTCAGAACTTGTTTTACTTACATCAATTCCAAATACTGCACGCATGACATTACCTCTTTTGTCTTGAATAATTCCATGTTTTAGTGATTTTATTTTCAATACGCGACGTTTAGCGTCCCACATACTTTGATCAAACTCCACCTAAAACAAGGTGTCTTGCCAGTTTGTCAAGCGACGTCTAGCGCCATAGAGCCCTACGACTTTACAAGACACCACTACTTTAACATAAAGAAAAAGTAGTGAGTACTCTCTCCCGTCGGAGATTTCTTCACTACTAATCTTAGTATGTTTTCTACAACAGAATAAGCTCCATAATCCCTGCGGTGGAGTTACCCACTACAGAAATTATAGAGCTTTTTGAGTGCACATAAAAAGTCTCATAAGAATTATAATGAAAGCACCACATAATACACTAGAAAGCTGCTCGTGAAACTTATTAAGAATACCACAGAATTAATCGGAATTAAAGACTCTAATATGACTATTTCATTCGTTTTTGAAAAAAATACTCACATTGAGATTCAAGAAAAACTGGATTATCCAGCATCTAGGTCGGACATTCTTGAAGACATGCATTGCCATCATGAATCAGTATGACAAAAAATCATTGTCTTATCGATCCCTAAAGAATTACTAGCGACTCTTTCAAAAGGACAGTCGAAAACTATCACACAATACCTTCTATTCAGGGACTTCCCGTCAAACCTTGTCGCCATACGAATTTATTAAGAAAACACTAGGATTCTCAAACGAGATCACCAATTACTATAATCTCTATCAATTTTTGCTTTTTCACTTTTAAGAGAAGAGGGTGGCTGAGTTTTTTGAGCTAATCCATAACAACTTAGCTGTCATCAATTCTTGTTTTCAGATTGTTTTTAAAACTTTTCTTAAGCATAAACAATACATCACAAGCGCACTAGAATCAGATTATTTGAACTCCAAACTTGAAGTTACAAACAAGCTTATTAAAGATATCAAGTGTTAGGGGTTCGGCTTTAGAAATTTTTTAAACTTTAAGAAGCCTGTTTTCATCATGCTAAACATTAAAAAAGAAAAGACCAATATGGTCCTTTCTCGATGTTAGCTTTTCCTCACCCACCACAGTTGATAAAGAGCCTAAAGCTAACGATTTGGGGTTATGATTTAAAGCGAATTTATGATTCAATTAAGACTTTTTAGAATAATTAGGAACCCATTTACCGTCAGCTCCTACATAGTATTTTCCGTTGTCAACCCAAGAATTTCTCGCCATTTTTCCATCTTGCCCGACCCAATAGGTATTGTCAATCCATTGGTTTTTCGCTGGGGTGCCGTCTGCTTTGTAGTAGAACCAATCACCTTTGGCATCTTTATGCCAGCCAGGTTTATGAGCGTCTTTCACCCATTTACCGTCAGCTCCTACATAGTATTTACCATTGTCAACCCAAGAATTTCTCGCCATTTTTCCATCTTGCCCGACCCAATAGGTATTGTCAATCCATTGATTTTTCGCTAGAGTGCCATCAGCTTTGTAGTAGAACCAATCACCTTTAGCATCCTGTCCCCAACTATTCTTTTTTCCTTGAATATTGAAAACGAGTTTGACAGTAGTATTTTCGGTAACTTTATTTTTTTTCGGTAATCTTAGTGTAATTGGAATAGTGTAGTTTCCTACTTTTTTAGGAGAGCCGGTTATTTTAATTATTTGTGGGCTATCAGTTTTCGTAACCGTTAAACCGTCTGGTAGCTGTTTTCGAACCTGATCCCAGTCTATTTGAACATCTTTTCCATACCCTAAATAGACTGAGAAGTCTTTCCCATGCTTAATATTGAAAACTTTTTGTTGATTTTCTTTTAAAATTGAAGTAGGTCCTGCAAAATTACCATCCTTGATTAATAGAGTAGATTTTTTATTAAGATAGGTATCATAGACGGCATCGTCTGGAGAGACTACGGTTTTGCCACTTACTTCTTTCCCCGTTTTATCAGTATAATAATAGTGAGGAGTTGTTGTAGGGGGAGTGTAACTCACTTCTTGATATTTTGTACCGTCCTTATTTGTTTTTATTTCGATTTTATAAGGGGTACGCTCACTATCTCCGACGTTTAAACCACCTAGATCAGTAAGAAAAAAGTGAAAATCTTTAGTTTCTGCACTATATCCATAAGAGCGTAACAATTTTTTGGATAGGATATCATCTTTCATATTTTTTAAAATTTCAGAGATATAATTTTGCCCTAATTGTCCTTTGAATGTTGTTCTATAAGTAAATAAAGGCTTTCCAGACTTAACTTCATCTTCTGTTTTCCAAACTTTGATAGTGATATCTTTATTTATATTGTTCTGTTTATGTTGTACCAACTCTGCAGTATTTGGAGATGTGATTGCTGATGCAGGAGTCGCTGACATTAAAAATGCCAAACTGACTCCACCAATAATAAGTGTAGCTTTTTTCATTTTAGACATAGTAATATTTCCTTTAAATTTATAATATAATTTATTATATCATGTGTTTCAATTTGTTTTTTGTATTTCTTGTAAGTTATATGTAAAAATTATATTTAACTAAGAAGAGAATTTTTAATCAAATTTATAGTTGTTTGGTAAAGAGAATGCGTTTAGATGATGACTATTATTTTAAGGCTGATTCTTACAATCACAAGCGAATCAAAACAAAATTAAAAGGATTGAGTCCTGTTCAATACAAAACCAAATCCTTTCAACAATTATTTTGGAGTCAGCACACAGTTTTCTGCTTCTTTTTCTGTAAGAATTCGTTATTTATCACTTTGATATTGGGAGTATCCTAATACATTATGTAGATGTTGCAAATCTTCTAGACTATCAATTTCAAAAATACTGTTATGGGAAATAGATTGGATTTTAACGTTTAAGTTAGGGAGCTGCTCTAGAACGATATTATCCCAATAAATATCTGCATAATTTCCTAACTCAAATTTTTTTTCAATTGCTTCTTGTAATAAAGCACCATCTGTAGAATTCCAATAGGAAACTCCGCATATAATAGGTCCTTCTCCATCTTCAATAGTGATATCTGTCACAAAAGAATCACTATTGGTGTGAAGAACCCATTCTTGCTTAAAATTTGTTTTATAAGCAGAAAAATAAGTAGAAGTTTCTAGATTGTTTGACAAAAAATTATCAACTAAATAATTATCGGCATCAATAACATAAGTATTTGATAGATACTGTTTGACTAAATACATTGTATAAAAATTGTTATAAATAGCATATTTGTCATTATGTACTAAAGTTACTTGATATTTATCTTTTAAAAATTCAAATTTTTCGGCTAAGTGACCTGTAACAATAATAATTTCATCTATGCCTTTTTCTCGTAAGAAATGGATTTGTCGTTCAATCAAGGTTTCGTTTCCTATCTTGATTAAAGATTTGGGAGTCGTTAGAGTAATTGGTCGGAGACGAGTTCCCATGCCAGCAGCTAAAATAATAGCTCTCATAATAACCTACTTTCTGATTTATACAATGTTATGGTTCACTCTTTTGAGATGAAAAGAGTACCGATGATAATCATGATACTACATAAAATCAACTTTATGTCAAAATGTCCACCAATTAGTAAGATACTAAAAATAATAGCCCAGATGGAGTAGGTGACATTCATTCCTGTTGCTTTGACGGGTCCGATTGTATCAATAGCTTGATAGTAGAAAAGGTAGGATGTAGTACCGATAAGCGCTAAAGCGATGATAGCAAAAGTAATAGGACGACTTAATACGCTGTAAAAATTAAACAAAGCATGTCCTTCAAAAACGATAAAGAAAAAGTAAACGATACTGGATACCCATTGCCGTATGAACAGTGCTTCTTTTGGAGTAATATCATCTTTCATACCATAGGCGCAAATAACGCTTTCTGATGCCCAACCGCCAGCACAAATACAGGCCGCGATGAAACCCCAAACTGCTTGTTCATTTAAAGAGTTAAGCTGAGAATATCCTAATATACTGATAGCTAGTACAGATAGAAGCAGTCCTATCCACCCTTTTTTGGTTAAATAATCCTTTAAAAATAGAGCTCCTAAAACGGCAGCTACAACTGGATATAGAGCGGAGATACTTGCAGTATATCCAGCTCCAATTGTATCAATGGCATATAAATAAGCACGCATGCCAATAGGACCGCCAAATAAAGCAGCAAACATTACAAATAAAGCACTTTTGAGTTTGAATTTTGAAATAGTCGTTCGTAGTTCACCTTTTATACCCTGCAAAAGTGTTAAATATAAAGCAGAAAATAGATCATGGAAAAAAGCTAGAAGTAACGATGCAGCCACTAAACGTTTGTCAACCAATGAAAATGGAACGGCGAGTAACACCCATCCATTAAAGGCTGTATCTGCTCCCCATAGTAGTCCCGATAATAAACCACTGAAAATTCCTTTACGATAAGAGTTCATGATAATCCTCTCTTTTTTCTTGATACAAGGTCATATTTTTCCAAGCGCGCTCCAGACGGTCTTTTCCATAACTACCAAAGTTATCGCCTCTACTTTCTTTAAAAATTGTCCAAGCTGACCAGACAAAATCAGAACAAATTTTATAAGCAAGAACTTTTAATTCAATCAGTGGAGGAAGTTCTTTGGTTTGATAGTAAGTTTCTAGTAACTGTTGCTCCTGAGCATTTGTAAAATTACATTCAATACTATGGTTCGCTAAGTCCCATACAGGGTCATTCATTCCAGAGTATTCCCAGTCAATTAAAAAAGTTTTTCCTTGATTATCTTTAACAAAATTTTCTGGTACAGTATCAATATGGCATGGTTTTTTTTCAATTCCCATTTTTAATAAATCTTTTTCCAAGGATAAAACGAGAGGTCGTAAGACCTGGTATCCTTCATAATAAGTGGCAGCCATTTCATCTGCTAAATGCTCATATTTTTCAATTTCTCTAAATACATTAAATTCATTACTGAACTCTAAACCAGAATGATGTAGTTTTCTCAGTAAATTAGTTGTTAATTCCATATTTTTAGGATAAGCCGCTGTTACTGGATTCAGTGTTTCTGCACCTGTGATAAATTGACTAATTTTAGTTCCTGTTTCAGCATCAAAATAAGTTGTCTCGACATCAAGTCCCAAAATTTGAGCAATGATGCTGTTTTCTTTTTCAGCTGTACGATCAATAAAGCGATCGGTCCCATTTCCAGCAATTCGGACGATAAAGGATTGTCCATTTAGAATGACCTTATAATTTTTATTGGTCATGCCACCGGCACTTTCTAATAAATCAATATCTTTATCTGTAACATCTAGTTTATCTTTTATGAACGTGCGAACAGTGTCAATTTCTAATCGTTTTTCTTTTTGAAGAATGCGTGGGTAAATGATTTGTGTGACAGATTTTATCTGTGATTGATCATCAATTTCTCCCCAGATAAAATCATCTACGCGGACATATCCTAAACGATAATCTCTAGCAACATCCATCATGATATACTCATAATTAACAAGAGGATTTTCATTTTTTGAAAAAATAGTTAACATTTTTTCAAAAAAAGGAAAAGAGAATTTAGACATTCCAATCATCTCTCCATCAATATGATTAAATTGATGGATATCTTTGCTTATCTTAGAAATTTGTTCTCCTTGAATTTCAACCATAGCTTCATCATAATTTTCTCGGACACTAGTAATTAAAACACTGCTAGTATCGTTAGAATGAAGAAGTCGTGTCAAGCCACGTTCTTCAAATACTAGATCTCCTTCAATCAGTAAAAAATCATCATTTATAAAGGATTTTGCTTTTGCTAAAGAGGCCATTGTTCCGGTCGTTTTAAATTGTTGATTAACAACTATGTGTATCTGAGGATATTTTTTTTCAATCGGAATTAGCATTTCTTTGGCAAAACCTACAACTAATACGATATTGGTAATACCTGATGAAATCAATAATTGAATACTTCTATCTAAAATGGTTTCATTATCTAGAGGTAGTAATCCAACAGGAATATTAATTTCTTGTGCTTGTCCAGCTAATAGGATGACAGCATTCGTGATAACTTTTTTATCATTGCTCAATGAAATTTTTTTTTGCTGTTCTTCTCTTAAGAAACGTTCCAATAGCTGTAAGCCAGCTTCAGTCAAATGATAAATATTCTTTTTTCTCTTTTCGATTAACAAGTAGTTTTCTTCTTCTAATAATTTAAGGATATTGTTAATTTTTCCCAGAGAAATATTAGTTTTATCTGATATTTCTCGTTGAGACAAGTATCTATTTTGATTGAGTTCGTATAAAACAGTAAACAAGTCATTCATGGCGCACTCCTTTGTTCATTTTTTGAACAATTATATTGTAATCTTATTTTAAACTTTTGTCAATACTTTTATTAATTTGGAAAAAATATACCAGAAAGCAGTGGTGAAAGAATATATTTGTAAAATAAAAATTCTTAAATCCTTTTTATCTGATTTAAGAATTTCACTAGTAAAAACATGTAATTATTTATAGAAAATAAAATAGGCTTAAATTTCATTGCAAGTAAATTTTATCATCCTTCAATACTAAAACAGCCGGCATAGGCAGTTGTTTCCAAAAGTTATAATTGATGGTATCATCAAAATAGTTGAGTAGGATACAAACCAGATTTCCGTGTGAGCTAATGATAATGTGTTCGTTTTGATGCAGTTTTTCTAAGTCTTGTAGAAAAGACAGGACTCGTTTTTGAGCTGTGAGATTGGATTCACCGCCTGGTAGAGAAATAGCAGGATTTTTCCAAAGTTGTTTCAGAGTAGCTTCAAATGCTTGGTCGGAAATACTTTGACTGCTTAATTTTCGTTCAATCAGGCGTTTGTCCAGCTGAATAGAAAGTCCCAATGTTTGAGCCAAAGGCTCAACGGTTTCAATTGCCCGCTTGTAGGGGCTGGAATAAATAGCAGAAATAGGTTTGCTTTCTAACATGTTTAATTGCGAAAGAGAAGCTTGTCCTTTTTGTGATAAAGGACGACTCCATTCGTCGGGGCTATAAATAGAATGTGCATGGCGGATTAAGTAATATGTGTTTTTCATAAATAATATTGTATCAAAAAAGAAATGTTGTTGATAGTTCATTATTTTTTTAACATAATGAAATAATAACTCCTATTTAAGAAAAATTTTAACTTTTCCTTACGGATGGTTAATAGGGGCTTGGTATACTTTAGTCAACCATTAAAAATAAATTAAAGGAGTAATAATATGGTTGCCAAAAATCATCGTCCAAATCATGAAAGATATACCAAATGGTCTATTCGCCGCCTGAGTGTGGGTGTAGCTTCGGTTGTTGTGACAAGCGGATTCTTTATTCTCATTAGTAATCCTGTAAATGCACAAGTTGGTTCGCAAAACAAGGTGGTGACAACAACCCCTTCAAATAGTTCGACAGATTTGCAAAAGCCGATAGTAGATGCTAATACAAAGCAAACTGAAAAAGCAACGGCTGGAAAGCAAGCAACGCCAGATACAACGAAGCCTTCACAAGAATTAGCTGGAAAAACAAATCAAGCACCAGATAAGAAAGTTCAAGAAAAGCAAGAAGTTACAAAAGAAAACAAAGTTGGCAAAACGATTGCAGAGGCTGCTAAGGAAATTCAAAAAGCAACTGAAAAAGTAGTAAAAGAAGCTACTTCAAAGGAAGAGAAGGATTCTTCATTGGATCAAGCGAAAAAATCAGTTTTAGATAATATTAAAAGTAATATCAATGTTCCTGCCTCTTACCTTGATAATGCTACTTATCCAGGACCTTTTACAGCAGGTGTGAACCAAGTAATTCCGTATGAACTTTTTGGTGGAGATGGGATGTTAACACGTCTTCTACTCAAATCCTCAAATGGAGCACCATGGTCAGATAATGGCACAGCAAATCATGCAAGCTTGCCTCCTTTTGCTAACATTCCGAAGGGTAAGTATTTTTATCAGGTATCACTTGGAGGAAATGCAGCAGGCAAGCAAAATAAAGAATTGTTGGATCAATTGAAAGCGAACGGTACACAAAGTTACACCGCTACCGTAACAGTTTATGGTTCAAAAGATGGTAAAGTTGACTTGAGCAATGTGATTGCGACTCGTCAAGTGACGATTAACCTTAATAGTTTGAAATCTAAAGCAGATCCTTCATTAGAACAAGCGAAGAAATCTATTTCAGAAAATATTAAAGAAAGTACGGATGTCCCAGCGTCCTTCTTACAAAATGCGAACCATCCTGGTCCATTTACAGCTGGTGTGAATGAAGTGATTCCGTATGAACTCTTTGGTGGTGATGGCATGTTGACGCGTCTTCTACTCAAATCCTCAAATGGAGCGCCATGGTCAGATAATGGCACAGCAAATCATGCAGGCTTGCCTCCGTTTGCAGGCATTCCAAAGGGCAAATATTTCTACCAAGTTTCATTGGATGGCAATGCAGCAGGCAAACAAGGTAAGGCACTTTTAGATCAACTAAAAGCCAACGGCACTCATACTTACACTGCGACTGTTAAGGTTTACGGTGCAACCAAAGATGGCAAGGCTGATTTGAACAATGTGATTGCGACTCGTCAAGTAAAATTGAACTTAAATGGCACAACAACAGCGGACCAAATTAAGAAATCCGTCTTAGAAAACATTAAAGAAAGTACAGATGTTCCAGCGTCCTTCTTACAGAATGCGAACCATCCTGGACCATTTACAGCTGGTGTGAATGAAGTGATTCCGTATGAACTCTTTGGTGGTGATGGCATGTTGACTCGTCTTCTGCTCAAATCATCAAACGGAGCACCATGGTCAGATAATGGCTCAGCGAATCATCCAGGTCTATTGCCACTAGCAGGCTTAGGCAAAGGCCAATATTTCTACCAAGTTTCATTGGACGGTAATGCTGCAGGCAAACAAGGCAAAGCACTTTTAGATCAACTAAAAGCCAACGGAACTCATACTTATACTGCAACTGTTAAAGTTTACGGTGCAAAAGATGGCAAGGCTGATTTGAACAATGTAATTGCGACTCGTCAAGTAAAATTGAACTTAAATGGCACAACAACAGCAGATCAAATCAAGAAATCTGTTTCAGAAAATATCAAAGATAAGATTGATGTTCCAGCAAGCTACTTGAAAAATGCAGTCTTTCCTGGACCATTTACAGCCGGTGTCAACCAAGTGATTCCGTATGAACTCTTTGGTGGAGATGGGATGTTAACACGTCTTTTACTCAAATCCTCAAATGGAGCACCATGGTCTGATAACGGTAAGGCAAAGCATCCAGGTCTATTGCCACTAGCGGGCTTAGGCAAAGGCCAATATTTCTACCAAGTTTCATTGGACGGTAATGCTGCAGGTAAACAAGACAAAGCTCTGTTAGAACAGTTAAAAGCCAATGGAACACATTCGTATAAAGCAACTGTTACAGTCTATGGTGCAAAAGATGGCAAGGCTGACTTAAGCAATGTCATTGCAACCAAATCTGTCACAATTAACCTAAAAGGTGAAAAGAAAGCAGAAGCTAAGCCAGAAAAATCACAACCAGGTCAAAATGGTCAAACACAAGACCAGGGCAAAAAAGCAGAACATGATGGAAACGAGCATTCAAATAAAGGCGGAACACCTTCTGCGACATCTTCAAAAGGTGGACAAGCTAAGGCAAGTAAAAAATCGCTTCCTAATACAGGTCAAAAATCTTCTCTTGGTTTGACAGTTCTAGGGCTTCTTGGATTAAGCTCAGCAGCTATTCTAGCACTTGTCGGAATAAAACGCAGAGAAAAGAAATAAGCCTCGCACTTTGTGAGCGATAATGCTTGAATCAAGTATAGGAATAGTGTTATACTTTTTCATGGTATAACACTATTTTTCACAGTAGAGGTAAGGATATGACAAAGAGAATTTTGTTAGTAGATGATGAAGTAGAGATTACCGAGATTAACAAGCGTTATTTAACACAGGCAGGTTATGAAGTCAATGTGGCGCATGATGGACAAGAAGCTTTAGAGTTGTTTCAGAAATATTCAATTGATTTGATAATTACAGATATTATGATGCCTAATATGGATGGCTATGATCTGATTGGGGAAATACAATATCTTGCTCCAGACCAGCCTTTCCTTTTTATCACGGCTAAAACATCTGAGCCAGATAAGATTTATTCTCTCAGTATGGGCGCGGATGATTTTATTACCAAGCCTTTTAGTCCGCGGGAATTGGTTTTACGAGTCAATAATATCCTACGTCGCATTCACCGTAGTGCGGGAGCAGATGAAAAACTCCAACTAGGAGATTTAGAGATAAATTATGAAACACGCAAAGTGACAGTTCACGGACAACTATTGATAATGACCCTTAAATCGTTTGAACTACTATGGATTCTTGCTAGTAATCCTCAGCGTGTATTTTCAAAGACAGAATTATACGAAAAAGTTTGGCGAGAAGATTTTGTGGATGACACCAATACGCTAAACGTACACATTCATGCTCTGCGGCAGGATTTAGCTAAGTTCAGTACTGAAAAAACGCCCACGATTAAGACCGTCTGGGGTTTAGGGTATAAGATAGAGGTTTAAAATGAAATTAAAACACTTTATTATTGTGGGATACCTCATTTCCACAACGATCACGGTTGTTGCAATCATCTGGTCTGTCAACACCATGCTGATTTCAAAAAGTGATATTTATTTTATTATTGGTATTAGCATTCTGGCTAGTATTACAGGGGCATTGGTTAGCCTTTTGCTGTTGAGCCGTGTCTTTCTCTCTTTGGATAAATTAAAACAGCTCATAAAAGGAATTTCTGACAAGAAGTTTGCAACAGTAAATGATATAAAAAATCCAACTGAATTTAAAGAGCTGGCAGATGCCTTTAATAATATGTCAAGACACTTGCAAAGTACCTTTACTTCGTTGGAAGAAAGTGAGAAGGAAAAGGGTTTGATGATTGCACAACTATCGCATGATATCAAGACTCCTTTAACTTCCATTCAGGCAAGCGTGGAAGGAATGCTAGACGGTGTGATTGCAGCAGATGAGCAGCGACATTATCTAAAAACTATCAGTCGCCAGACTGATCGCTTGAATAAACTAGTGGAAGAATTGAGTTTCATTACCCTGAATACAATGAATCAGCCAAATGCGCCGCTTGAAAAAGAAGAGATTTTTCTGGATAAGCTACTGATTGATATTATGTCAGAATTTCAGCTGGCTATTGATAAAGAGGAGAGAGATATTCAAATTTCTGTGCAGCCAGCATCGGCAAAGATCATTAGCAACTATGACAAGTTATCACGAATTATTCTCAATCTTGTCAGCAATGCCTTTAAGTATTCAGAGGCAGGAACAAAGTTAAGTATTGATGCAGTTGTCGAAAGTCAGCGTTTGACTGTCAGTGTTACGGATGAAGGACAGGGCATCAAACCAGAAGATTTAGACAAGATTTTCAGGCGCCTTTATCGAGTGGAAAGCTCGCGCAATATGAAAACAGGCGGGCACGGTCTAGGGCTTTATATCGCACGTGAATTGGCACGCCAATTGGGTGGTGATATTTTCGTGCAAAGTGAGTATGGACAAGGTAGTAGTTTTTCGCTTGTATTAGATTTATAAAATGAAAATGAGATAGACTAGAAAAATGAACATTTCCGGTTTATCTCACTCTTTGTTTTTATTAGTTTGTTTGTTGCTCAGCTAGAATGACTTCAAAGAGAAGATTTCCAACTAAATTGAACATTAAACGCGAACGCAATTTTTCGCGTTTTTTTGGTGCATCATAGACAAAAATCATGTGATCGCTGATTTTAGCGAGAAGATGGTTTCCTAAAGTGGTGATTGTAAGAACAGTTGCCCCTTGTTCTTTTGCCTGTAAGATACTGTGGTTGACGTCTTTATTGCTGCCACCGAGTGAAAAGACGATAATCACATCTTTTGGTGTAGCAATGTCTTTAATCCGGTCAATGCTGTATTGCTCAAAGTAATCATTGGACCAAATATTGATAAGTTTGAGTTTTCGGTTAAAATCACTCATAGGCATGTAACTAGATCCTACTCCGATGCAGAAGATCCTTCTAGCTGAAAGAATTTTAGCCGCAAAAATCTGAAAATCTTGTTCAGACAAGATGGATACGGTGTGTTCAAATTCGACTTGTACCTGTTCTTTTAATTGCTCAAAAGAAGTTCGTTCAGACTTGGCTTGCTCTTTTTTTAGTTCTTTTGATAAGCGTAAATCATAGCGTAATTCATTATAAGTTTGATAGCCTAATTTTTTACAAGCACGAATGACAGTGGAAGAGGAAATAAAAAGTTCGTTTGCAATGGTCTTTAATGTGATTGTCTCTACTTCTTTCTGACGCATGAGGTAGTCAATGACTTCCTGCTCATTTACAGACAATCGATCATAGTGTTGTTTTAAATTTTTTAGAAACATAAAGCCTCTTTTCTAAAACCTTGTTTTTAGAAAAACGTTTTCTACTTAGTAAAATTTTACCGAAATAGTCAAAATTATGCAAGATAGAAACTTCTTTCTAAAAAAACGTTTTCACGTTTATTTTTGTTAAAATGAAAACAGAAAAATACAAGGAGCAAAAAAAATGAAAGAGAAGAATAAATTTATCTCTGCCTTTGAGCAATTTGGACGCTCATTCTTACTCCCTGTTTCGGTACTGCCCGGTGCAGGGATTATTCAAGGTATTGGTACAGCTTTTACCAATGAAAACACACTCAAGATGTTCCCATTTTTGAACAATGCAGTTTTTCAATTTGTCATGAAATTTTTCATTGCGCTTGGTGGTACAGCTTTTAGCAACTTGCCTGTTATTTTTGCAGTCGGAGTTTCAGTTGGTCTTGCAAAACGGGAAAAAGGGTCGGCAGCTTTATCTGGTTTGTTAGGTTTTCTTGTTTTGCACAATGTTTTGAATTTCTTATTGAAAATCAGTGGAAGGCTAGTCAATACTGCTAACTTATCAAGCGGTGCAGCTAAGCTAGCTTTATCAAATGCCATGCAGACAAAGGTTCTAGGAATTCAAACCATGGACCTCAGTGTGTTTGGAGGGATTATCGTTGGGGTTTCTGTTTACTTCATTCACAAATGGGCTGTGAAACAAGAATTGCCAACCATGATTGGTTTCTTCAGTGGACCTCGTTTCGTACCAATTGTCACTATGGTGGCGATGTCCTTTGTAGCCGTTGCAATCTTCTTTATTTGGCCGACTATTCAAGCAGGCATTAGCGCAGTGTCTATCCTCGTTTTGAAGTCAGGCCCGATTGGCACTTTCTTATATGGATTGATTGAGCGGGCTCTCTTGCCGTTTGGTTTGCACCATGGTCTCAACTGGCCGGTCCGTACGACAGAGCTTGGTGGCTCATGGACAATTGGTGGTAACCATGTCGTTGGTACGGTCAATGCCTACCTTGCTTCTTTAGCGGATTCTTCAATCAAGTCTATTGACCCATCTATTACGCGTTTCAATGGTGGTAAGTTTGTTTACTTCATGTTCGGTCTTTCTGGTGCTGCTTATGCTATGTACAAGACAGCTTCTCCAGAAAAACGTAAAGTAGCAGGTTCGCTTCTCTTTGCAGCAGCCGGAACTTCATTCTTGACTGGTATTACAGAGCCAATCGAATTTACTTTCCTTTTTGTGGCACCAATGCTTTACGCTGTGCACGCTGTTTTGGCAGGTTCTGCTTTGTTTGTTATGCACATGCTGGGTGCTGGTGTAGCAACTCCTACTGGACATGGTTTCATTAACCTTGTAATCTACGGTGTGTTGCAAGGACCTAAAACGCACTGGTGGCTCGTCTTCTTAGTAGGTATCCCTTATTTCTTCCTTTATTATTATGTTTTTAAATTTATGATTTTGAAATTCAACTTTAAGACTCCAGGTCGAGAAGATACGGATGAAGTCAAGTTGGCAAGTAAGCAAGAAGCGCGTGGTAAATATGGCTTGAAGATTCAAAATGTCGGTCAAGCAGCTCCGCAGGATACAGCACCTATTCCAGAAAAATCTGAAGGGAAAGAACTTAGCAAGCAAGAAAAAACGCACCAACAGGCTCTCGGTTTGATTGCAGCCCACGGTGGTCCAGAAAATATTGTTGATGTCAATGCTTGTATCACTCGTTTGCGGATTGATGTCAAGGATAAATCATTAGTGGATAAGGATACGATTGTCAACCAATATGAAGCACTTGGTTTTGCTGAAAATGGCATGCAAATGCAATCTATCTATGGCGCTTATGCCAATGTTCTCAAAATGGAAATCCAAGACATTCTAGGTTTAGAGGAATAGCCATGGCACATAAGATTTTATGTGTAACAGATTTAGACGGAACTTTTGTGAAAAATTCTGTTGATGTTAATTCAGTAGACTGGCAAGCTTATCAAAAGTTGACACGTTACAGTGACTTCGCTATTGCTACGGGTCGTTCTGTCAAGGAAATCAACTACATTACGCAACGTAATCAGCTTCATTTAAGCTATGCAATCGGATTTAACGGCGCCATGATTGCTGAAAATGGGAATATATTATTTTCTCAAAAGTTGGCATCAGCAGATGTACAGGCCTTGTTAGACTACCTCAAAAAAGAAAAACTCGTTTTTGATGCACTTGATGGCGAAGAGAGAATTGGCAACTTTGACCATGAGGACAATCGGCGTTTGTGGAATATGCCCATTCTTTGCTTGGAAAATCCTTATGATCTGGTTCGGCAACGTCAGATTTACAAGTTTAACATTCGTCCAGAAGCAGCGAAAACGTCTGTCTATGTAAAAGAATTAAAAGAACATTTCCCCCACTTAGAAGTCTATCAATCAGGGAGCACTCGCATAGAAGTGACTGCGAAAGATGTTTCAAAAGGTAGTGGTTTACAGCTTTTGAAAAAGCATTATCAACTAGTTGTGGCATTTGGCGACTCTGGAAATGACATCTCGATGTTTGAAAAATCCGATATTTCCTATTGTATGACACATGCCTCAGCCAATGTCCAAGCGGCTGCCACCTATGTCGTTGATAGCTTTGCAGACGCAGTCAAGCATTTGGAACAATTGCTGAGTTTATAAGCTTCAAATTTAGAATAAAAAAACAAAAGCAGACTAGAACTGATCTATTGTCAGTCTTGCCTGCTTTTTTCTTTTGGAGAAGGCGAGAGATTCTTTAGTTTTTATCTAAAGATAGGATAGTTGGAGATTTTAGTAAACAAAATGTAGGCGGCAAGTCTTGTATAAAACATATACTTGTTAATCAAATAGATGATATAATCTAATTAATTATAAAAATTTAAAAGAGGGAAGACCATGACCTTAGTTAATAAATTTGAAAATGCTATAAAAGAGTTAGAAGGAGGAAGATTTCAAAAACTAGGTGATGCGTACCTAAGAAGAAAATACGATTTTAAAATTGTTTCATTAGGTTCACAAGAAGGAACAGATAAAACAACTAAAGGGACTCCAGATTCTTACGCTGAGGAAGATGGTAAATATATTTATATTATGTATGGCACCCATAAGTCTGTAATATCTAAATTAGAAGGAGACATTCAGTCAGTTAAGGAAAAAATTTTAGAGGAAAATATTGCTGAAGATAAAGTTGGGAGACTTATTTGTTGTCATACTTCTTCAAATATAACAATTAAACAAAAAGAAGATCTAGAAAAAATGGCTGAGCCTTATCAGCTAGAATTGATTGGAATTAATGAAATTGCTAATGATCTTACAAAGATAGATTTTCAATATTTAGCAAAAGAGTATCTATCAATCAGTGAATCTACAGAGCAAGTTTGGTCTATCAATGACTTCATAAGAATTCATGATGAGAGTAAAACTAATGCTCCTATATCAAATGACTATATTGGAGATGTAAGTGAAATTATAAATACCATTAAATCAAGTGAGAAACGAATCTTCTTAATATCTGCTAAGCCTGGAACAGGGAAAACTAGATTAGCAATTGAAATTTGCTCTTTGCTCGACCGAAATAAATATAACATTATTTGTGTTAAGAGCAACAATCAAGACATTTATCAAGATGTAAAACGCAATCTAAATTTACACAAAGAAAATATTGTTTTTATTGATGATGTTAATACTACACAAAATTATATTTCTACACTTGGGCTACTGAACACGACTAGTAATATTCAGTTTATTCTTACGGTACGTGATTATGCTAAAAAAGATGTAATCAATAATATTAAAGTTTATGGGTACAATAATATTGAGCCAGAACTTATAAAAGATGATAATTTTAAGGAATTACTCAATCAATTCTCTCGAAACGATTTTACCAATAAAGAAATAGAACATATAAAAACGATATCTAAAAGCAATCCACGTATTGCAGTCATTGCAGCGAAGTTATCTAGCTCTCGGGATTTGACTAATTTTAATGACGAGATTGATATTTTAAAAGATTACTATGAAGAAATTTTAAATAAAAACAACATTATTTATGCAGAACAAAAGACTTTATTTATTTTATCTTACTTAAAAAAGATTAGACTGGAAAGTTTAGAAGAGAACCAGGAATTCAATAAATTACTAAAAATAACTGATATAACAAATACTGACTTTAAGAGTGCAGTGGAGAAGCTTCATGAGCGAGAGTTGTGTAATATTTATAACGACAAAATTGTAAAGATAGCAGATCAATCATTAGATGATTATATAGTTATCAAGTTTTTAATTAATAAGAAAATATCAATTTTAGAAATTTTACATGAGTTATATCCAGTAAACGGTCAAAGAGTTGTTCAAATACTAAATCAATGTTCCAATTTTATTAGGAAAGAGAGTGATTTAGAAGGCGTTTCTGATGCAGTTAAATCATATTATTACAATGAAAGTAATTTTGAAAGTGATGAACTTAAAGAAAAGTTTTTAATACAATTTGGAGTATTACTTCCTTTAGAAGCAATTTCACACGTTAAAAATAAAATTGATAATATAGAGTCTCAGGCTTATACAAAGACTAATTTTATTAATCAGAAGGATAAAAAGGAATCTATTGAGGATTCAGTTTTAAATATTATATTTGTAACTACACGGACAAAATATTGTAGTCAAATTCTCCAATTATTGTTAAAGTACTTTGATAAAAATCCTAATAAGATTTCTGAGGTTTATAGTATTCTTGAAGCAAACTACGGTTTGGTTACAGAAAGAGAATATATTGATTATACCTTAGCTGAAAATACCATTTCTGAACTTGCTAATCTTGATTTGACAAAAAGTTATAACCAAGAATTAATCGTGACAATTTTGAAGCAGTATCTTAAAATTGAAATCGAAAGAACAGAAGCTCATGAAGAGACATTTACATTTGGGCGCTATAAAGTCCCAGATAGTGAAAAATTAAAACAGTATCATAGAAGTATACTAAAACTTTTAGCGAATTTGTATAATATAGGGAGTTATGAAACTCGATTTTATATTGAGAAAATGCTATATGATTACAGAAGAAAAATTTTGACCTATTCAGAAAGTCATTGTAATATTATCCTTGGAGATTTGAGAAATATTAGGAAATTATTTTTTAATGACATTAAAAACTTATCTATGATTGGAGAAAAAATAGTCTATGCTTTGCATAAAGCTGAAGTGAAAGAAAACTTACCGATTGTTTTTGATGATTATATAATTTCTGACAGACAAAAAATATATAATAATTTAACAAATCCTAACCATGCTTGGTTTTATGAGGATGATGCTGAAATTAAACTACAACAAATTGCAAATAGCTATTCAAGCAATTTGCAAAATATTTTCAATTTTGCAAATCAATTTAAAAATAGCTTGTTTATGAATGATATAAATATTGAACTGGTGCTATTTAATATGTTTTTGCTATTAAAAAATGATAATAAGATAAAATTTTTAAATTCTATGTTTAAATCAAACTATCATTTTGAAAACAGGACTCCTATTAGTTTTTTAGAAAATATTGAGAAAAGTTCAATGCGGTATGTTATTGCATCCTCTCCAGAATTAGAAAAATATGAATGGGAGCTTGCTTATTTAACTCAACTTGAAAAAGTAAAAAATGAAGATTTACAAACATTAAAGAGTATTCTAGAAGCTAATTCTTTACCATGTTATTTTACAATCTTAAATTTTGAGAGATTGATTTTGAAAGATCCTAGTTTAAAAGAGTTGTTAATACAAAAAGCGGTGAATAATAATTTTGTTATTTTTGATTTTATAAGAGAAGAAGAGGTGCCAAAATTAATAAATCTAATTGGAGAAAACGATTTAAAGTCTCAGTATTTAATCAATTTAGGGAGCAGTAAGGATCACACCTATAAGCTTTTTCAAAAATTAGGAGAAAATGATATTAATTTTGCGGTAGAAGTATTGAAGAAAATTGATGAGCTAAAAATGGGAAGCTCTAATTTAGGATACATGGTATTACATACTATAAATGGATTTAGAGATAAGAAAGAAATTTATAAAAAGTTTATCCGCTTTGCAATAAATAGGCCATATTACTACTATAACAATATGCTTGATGATATTCTAAAAAATGACAGTCAGATCATATTAGAAATGCTGGAGGAAACAAACAATGAGCAATTTGCAATTAGATTAGTCAATCTAGGTGTAGAAGTTATAGAAGATAGTAAGCAAAGATTACTATTATTTAAACTGCTCAAATCGAAAGAATTTGGTAAGAAGTCTTTTCAAGAAATACATTTTAGTCCGTATTCATATTTATTTACTGGTAGTCACGTTCCGGTCTTGGAACTAGAAAAAGAACTCTTAGAAAAGATCAAAGAAATATTTGAAGCTGATATAGACTACATTAACTTGCTAATATACTTGGATAAACTAATAGATGGCAAGCGTAAAGCTATTGAAAGAGAATTGGAAAAAGAGTTTTAAGTAAATTATTTTCCACATCGCCTTTTCTGTCTTTGTCCGCCTTTCGTGTTATAATAAACCTATGGAAAAAAAGAACAAGTTATTATTAATCGACGGTTCGTCCGTTGCTTTTCGCGCTTTTTTTGCGCTTTATAATCAAATCGACCGTTTCAAGAGTCCATCGGGTCTGCACACCAATGCCATTTATGGCTTCCATCTCATGCTCAATCACTTGATGGAGCGCGTGCAGCCGACTCATATCTTGGTAGCTTTTGATGCTGGCAAGACGACCTTCCGGACCGAGATGTACGCCGACTATAAGGCTGGTAGGGCCAAGACACCGGATGAATTTCGGGAGCAGCTGCCCTTTATCCGAGAAATGCTGGACTACTTAGGCATCCGCTACTACGACTTGGCTCAGTACGAGGCAGATGACATCATCGGAACCTTGGATAAGATGGCTGAAAAGACAGCTGTGCCTTACGATGTGACCATTGTCAGCGGCGATAAAGACTTGATTCAGCTGACGGATGATAATACCGTAGTGGAAATTTCCAAGAAAGGCGTGGCCGAGTTTGAGGAATTTACCCCAGCCTACCTCATGGAAAAGATGGGTATCACGCCAGAGCAGTTCATTGACCTTAAGGCGCTGATGGGCGATCAGTCGGACAATATCCCCGGCGTGACCAAGATTGGCGAGAAAACCGGCCTCAAGCTCCTCTTGGAGTATGGTTCCCTAGAAAATCTCTATGAAAATATCGACCAGCTCAAGGCTTCCAAGATGAAGGAAAATCTGATCAATGACAAGGAACAAGCCTTCTTGTCCAAGACTTTGGTGACTATTAACACTCAGGCTCCGATTGAAATCGGGCTGGATGATTTGGTTTATAAGGGTCCGCAGATAGAGACCCTGAGCAAGTTCTATGACGAGATGGGCTTTAAACAATTTAAGCAAGCGCTAGAAGCAGAGATAGATCCAGAGGAAACGACTGACATTACTTTTGAAGAAGTGACGGAAGTTTGTCCAGAAATGCTCAGTGCAGACGGTTTTTTCTACTTTGAAATGTTGGGGGACAATTACCACATAGACGAGATGGTTGGCTTTGCTTGGGGAAATTCACAGCAGATTTATGCCAGTCAGGACATCAGTCTTTTGCAGCAGCCGGTTTTCAAAGAATTTCTGGGGAATACAGCCTTGAAGGTTTATGACTTTAAACGCTCTAAAGTCTTACTCAGTCGCTTAGGCATTGAGCTTTCGCAACCAGCGTTTGATAGTCGTTTAGCTAAGTACCTTCTTTCGACCGTTGATAACAATGAAATTGCAACGATTGCTAATCTTTATGGCAAGACTAGACTCGTTGAAGATGAAGTGGTTTATGGAAAAGGAGCTAAGCGGGCATTGCCTGAAAAAGCTATTTTATTGAGTCATCTAGCCAAAAAAGTCACAGTTCTTGTTGAAACAGAACAACCTATGACGGACTTGCTACGTCAGCACGATCAACTTAATCTCCTGTACGAAATGGAGCAGCCGCTAGCTTTTGTCCTTGCTAAGATGGAAATTGCTGGTATCAAGGTAGAGCGCGAAACATTGCAAACGATGCAGACTGAAAATGAGGAAGTTTTAGCTCGACTAACTCAGGAAATTTATGACTTAGCAGGGGAAGAGTTTAATATCAATTCGCCTAAACAGTTGGGGGGCATTCTCTTTGAAAAATTAGGTCTGCCAACATCTTTCACGAAGAAAACCAAAACGGGCTATTCTACAGCCGTGGATGTCTTAGAACGTTTGGCACCAATCGCGCCAATTGTGGAAAAAATTCTGGACTATCGGCAAATTGCTAAGATTCAATCAACCTATGTCATGGGGCTACAGGATTGGATTTTAGCAGACGGAAGGATTCATACTCGCTATCTTCAAGATTTGACCCAGACAGGAAGACTATCTAGCGTGGATCCCAATCTGCAAAATATTCCAATTCGTTTGGAGCAAGGACGCTTAATTCGGAAAGCTTTTGTGCCGGAGTGGAAGGATAGTGTCTTGCTCAGTTCCGACTACTCACAAATTGAGCTGCGCGTTTTGGCGCATATTTCGGGTGATGAACATTTAATTGAAGCATTCAGACATGGAGCTGATATTCACACTTCGACAGCTATGCGGGTTTTTGGTATTGAAAAGCCAGAGGATGTGACACCAAATGATCGCCGTAATGCTAAAGCTGTCAACTTTGGTGTTGTTTACGGGATTTCTGATTTTGGACTTGCCAACAATCTGGGGATTAGCCGTAAAGAAGCTAAATCTTATATTGATACTTATTTTGAACGCTATCCTGGAATTAAGAATTATATGGAAAATGTGGTACGAGAGGCTCGAGATAAAGGCTATGTAGAAACTCTCTTCCACCGTCGTCGGGAGATTCCAGATATTAATTCTCGTAATTTCAATGTCCGAGGATTTGCAGAACGAACAGCAATCAATTCGCCCATTCAGGGCAGTGCAGCTGATATTCTCAAAATTGCTATGATTCGGCTGGATCAAGCTCTGACAGATAGGAATTTTAAAACTAGGATGTTGCTGCAAGTTCATGACGAAATTGTGCTGGAAGTACCTGAAAACGAACTGACCGCTATCAAAACGCTGGTCAAAGACATCATGGAATCTGCCATTGAACTTGTTGTACCCTTGAAAGCGGACGAAAGTGCTGGCAAAACCTGGTATGAAGCGAAGTAGAATCAAAAGTCCCCCAAAGAGCTATATCATTCTGATTTTTTAGCTGTGTTCAGTTCAGATCAGAAACTTTCAAGGCAAATACATCAACTTTATAAAATATTTGTGTTTCTGGTTCAAAAAGGGACGGTATGGCTCACGATACATGAAAGATTACGGAGAAAATTTTATGACCTATCATTTCCAAAATCCCAGCGATGGGGTTATCAAACAGTATTTAAAAAATAGCAAGGTGATTGCGGTTGTTGGCTTGTCGGATCGTGAGGAGGCAACTAGCCATCGTGTATCCAAAGAGATGCAAGAGAGAGGCTATCGGATTATTCCGATTAATCCACGAGCAGCTGGTAGGAAAATTCTAGGCGAGACTGTGTATGCCAGTCTAAAGGACATTCCTTTTTCTATTGACATTGTAGATATTTATCGTCGCAGTGAATTTTTGCCAGATGTGGCGCGTGATTTTCTGGAAGCAGATGCTACAATTTTCTGGGCGCAGTTGGGTCTGGAGAATGAAGAAGCGGAGCAGATTCTGCGGGCAGCTGGTCGGGATGATATTGTCATGGATCGCTGTATCAAGCAGGAGCACACCCGTCTAATTTTTGGAGAATAAATGGCAACATTGGTGATTATCAGAGGTAATTCTGGTTCAGGAAAAACGAGTTTGGCAAAGAAATTGCAAGAATACTATGGTCGAAAGACGCTGCTCATCTCACAAGATATCGTTCATCGTGATATGCTGAAAGAAAAGGTCAAGCCGAGCAATCTATCAATCTCTTTGACAGAAACGATCGCCCGCTATGGCTATGAGCGAGATTTGTTGGTTATCGTTGAAGGTTTTTATGAAACAGATATTTATGGGCAAATGCTAGAAAAATTGCATACTCTCTTTTATTCAAAAGTTCTGTCTTACTATTATGATTTAACGTTTGAAGAGACAGTTCGCCGTCACCAAACGAGGAACAAGAAAGCAGACTTTAGTCCAGCTGATATGAAACGTTGGTGGAAAGAATGTGATTTTTTGGGTTGGGAGGAAGCGATATTTACAGATCAGGTTTCGCTGGAAGATGCTTTTCAAAAAATTTCAAAAAATATCAATTTGTTATAAAAAATTAAGGTTGATTTAAGTTAACTTGGTTATACTATGTTTATCAAATGAAGACCTCCTAACTTTATTTGATAGAAATCCTAAACTTTTTCATAATAATCTCCCTAATAAAAGTCACCCATTGGTGGCTTTTTTCATGTAAAGTTTGCAATAGAACACTTTAGCGGAATCACTTTACGAAAAATGGATACAACTCAAAAGACCTGAACAGTTTATTCAAGTCTTTTGTTGGATTGCCAATTGTTTCACACAAGAAATTAATAAAAAATTGGAGTCTGATCTTGTTCTTTTAGCACAGCTTCATAGAAAAGAGATTGAGCTGTATAAACGTAAGGATAAACGTAAATGGAAGCAATGCCAAAAGTAATAGCGCTTAGTAAGTACCAACCGATAAAGGTTAAATCAAGAACAAATCGCTTTCCTTTATAACCTTTCATCATTTGGCGACTTGCACGGATGATTTTAAAGGCGCTCTCATAGCTCTGGTTTTCTAATGTGTCACAAAGAATAAATTCTACTTGCGAATAAGCGTAATATTGAGGAAGTGCAATAATAATACCGATTACCATCAAAATAAAACCGATTAGAATATAAAGTAACAATGTCCCAACAGTTGTTTGAAGTGCAGTATTTTGTGAGAGAGCTTGAGAATTGGGGAGGAGTTTTATGACACTAAAACTAGCCAGAATCATCATGCCGCTTCCAATCCAGACGAAAATATTCCACAGAAATAGTAATACACGTTTGAGCAAAAGTGTCATGAAAACAGGACCAATTACTTTACTATCAAAAGTCCGAACTGAATCTGTAAAATGCACCTCTTGCCGTTTTCCACGAATGACTTCCAGTAAGGTCCAAAAAGCAGCCGTCAAAAAGAAAGATACGATAAAACTAATCGCGATTGGGAAAAGAGAACGATTGATTCCGTGGATAATCGTCTTTTGAATGCCATATTGTAAGATATTATTGGGAAAGGTATCTGAAGAATAATTGTAAACAACGGAAATAATCGCCGTTAGAATTGGTACTAAAAAGAGTGCATAGATACCTTTGGTTTGACGTTGGATACGACGAGCCTCTGCCCGCAATTCACTTAAATTCATATTTGCCTCCTAATTTGAAACATATTATACCATATTTTGGAGTCAAGTTAATCATAGCTAGCAGAAAACCTTTTGAAAAAATTACTGCTTTATCTTTCCTCTTTTTTTTGATAAAATCATACAGGATGTTGTGAGCAAGTGAAACTCACACACTATAGAATGAAGATCTGGGACTGTTTTTCCCAGCATCGGAGGTAAAAATGTCAGATTCACCGATTCAGTATCGTTTGATTAAAAAAGAAAAGCACACAGGTGCTCGCTTGGGAGAGATTATCACACCTCATGGCACCTTTCCAACACCTATGTTTATGCCGGTCGGCACTCAGGCTACGGTCAAGACTCAGTCTCCTGAGGAGCTCAAGCAAATGGGCTCTGGTATCATCTTGGCCAATACTTACCATCTCTGGTTGCGACCAGGTAATGAGCTGATTGCTCGTGCGGGTGGGCTGCACAAGTTCATGAACTGGGATCAAGCTATTCTAACGGATAGCGGAGGTTTTCAGGTTTATTCCTTGGCAGACAGCCGCAATATCACAGAAGAGGGTGTGACCTTTAAAAATCACCTAAACGGCTCTAAGATGTTTTTGTCGCCAGAAAAAGCGATTTCTATTCAGAACAATCTGGGAAGTGACATCATGATGTCTTTTGATGAATGCCCGCAGTTCTACCAACCATATGATTATGTCAAGAAATCCATTGAGCGGACGAGTCGCTGGGCAGAGCGTGGGCTTAAAGCTCACAGTCGCTCTCACGATCAAGGACTCTTTGGGATTGTGCAGGGAGCTGGTTTTGAAGATCTGCGTCGTCAATCGGCGCATGATTTGGTCAGCATGGATTTTCCAGGTTATTCTATCGGTGGGCTAGCTGTCGGAGAGTCTCACGAAGAGATGAATGCAGTGCTAGACTTCACAACGCCTATGCTGCCCGAAAGCAAACCTCGCTATCTCATGGGAGTTGGAGCGCCGGATAGTTTGATAGACGGTGTGATTCGGGGCGTTGATATGTTTGATTGCGTCCTGCCAACTCGGATTGCCAGAAACGGTACCTGTATGACCAGCGAAGGACGTTTGGTGATTAAGAATGCTCAGTTTGCAGAAGATTTTACACCACTAGACCATGATTGCGATTGTTATACGTGTAAAAATTACACACGAGCCTATATTCGTCATTTACTAAAAGCTGATGAAACATTTGGCTTGCGTCTAACTAGCTATCATAATCTTTATTTCTTGGTTAATCTGATGAAAAAGGTTCGTCAAGCTATTTTAGATGATAATTTACTAGAATTTCGTGAAGACTTTGTCGAGCGTTACGGCTACAATCGATCCAAGAGGAATTTTTAAGAAATTTTATTTGAAAGGATAAACTATGTCTGATGAAGAAAAATTGCTGGAAAGATTGACAGCATATCTGTCAGACGACCAAAAACATACCCTGCGTATTTACGGTCATTGGTGCTTCAGGCAAGTCAACTTTCGCTCGAAAACTCCAACTAATTCTGGGTGAGGAACGAGCCAATCTGCTGGCAACAGATCCTTACGTAATTGTTGGAGAGTATCGAGATTTGCTCAGTTCTAAGGATTTTCCTCATCAAAAAGTAACAGCCTATCTCCCGGCTGTTCATGAGCTCAGTAGTCTAGAACGAGATATTCGTGCTTTGCAGTCTGGTCTGGATATCTTGACGATAGGTACAGCTTGGGCATCCAGCCTCCGCTTGTCAGCTCAAAAGCCGATTTTAATAGTAGAAGGCATGTCAGCAGCTTTTTTACCAAAGAATCTGTTTGATTTATCTATTTGCTTTCACACAGATGAGGGGACAGAGCTGGAGCGCCGCTTGGCTCGAGATACAGCCGTTCGAGGTCGCGATGTGCACTGGATTCGGCAAGTGCACACCAGCCGCCGCCAGCAATATGAACACTACTATAAAATGTATCAGGAAGAGGCTGATTTTCTCATCAGCCAGACTGAAGAGGGCTTTGGAATAGATAAAATAAGCAATGGACTTGGAAAATAAAATTCCAGGTCTTTTGTTTTTTTGGCTTATTTTTTGGTAAAATAGAATAAAATAGATTTTATAGCAACGTTGCTAAATGCAGCAATTAACAGAATTTTTGGCTTGCTTGACTCAGCAGTGATGTAGGCTTGCGGGAGTTGGTCGGTCTGTAGCAGTAGTGAAAAGGATTTAGGAGAAATATGCGTATCAAATGGTTTTCAATGGTTCGAGTGACAGGCTTATTGCTGGTTCTCTTGTATCACTTTTTTCAAAAATTATTTCCTGGGGGATTTCTCGGTGTTGATGTCTTTTTTACCTTTTCAGGTTTTCTGATTACAGCGCTCTTGATTGATGAGTTTTCTCAGAGTAAAAAAATAGAGCTTCTAGCCTTCTTTCGACGGCGTTTTTATCGGATTGTTCCCCCTGTCATCGTCATGGTATTGGTGGTCATGCCCTTTACCTTTTTGATTCGGCGGGATTTTGTAGCCGGTATTGGAACGCAGGTTGCAGCAGTCATGGGATTTGTGACTAACTTTTACGAAATGATGACGGGCGGAAGCTACGAGGCTCAGTTTATTCCGCATTTATTTGTCCATAACTGGAGTCTGGCTGTAGAGGTTCATTATTATCTACTTTGGGGACTGGCCATCTGGTTCCTAGCTCAATATTGCAAAACAGCCGGTCAGCTGAGGGGCAGTATCTTTTTGCTGTCTTCGTTTGGTTTGCTTATCAGCTTTCTCAGTATGTTTATTGGCAGCCTTTTAGGACTCAGTTTTTCGGAGCTTTATTTCTCGACCTGGACTCACATTTATCCTTTCTTTGTCGGCAGTATCCTAGCGACCTTGACCGGTATCAAACAGATGACAGGCCTGTTAAAGAAAATAATTCGCTCCTGGTCTTTGCGAGAGGCTTGTCTGGTCTTTGCGGCGGGAGCGGGTCTCTTAGGCGTGATGATGCTTTGGGTCAAGTTTGATTCGCTTTTTACCTATTTGCTTGGTTTTCTTTTGGCTAGTTTGTCAGCGGCGGCTATGATATTGGCTACACGGATCTTGCATGAGAAGACTCCTGACCTAAAAGAACCACTAGTTTTGACAGTGATTGCTGATACGAGTTATGGAGTCTATCTTTTCCATTGGCCTTTCTACACGATTTTTTCACAGCTGATGGGCAATCTGCCTGCGGTGATGTTAACAAGTCTTCTTTCTCTTGCTTTTGCTGGACTGTCCTTTTATGTTATTGAGCCAATCATTGCTGGGAAATCCCCTGCTTTTCTCGGTTGGGACTTGCATTTTACGCAGTTGAAAAAGGTCTTGGCAATGAGTTCCGTAGGTTTGCTTCTTATCAGCCTGCTGGCTATCGGACTTGCTCCGAAGATTGGGGCATTTGAGACAGATATGCTAGTCAATGGTCTTCATCAGGCTGACACCAAGCTAAATCGGACTAAAAGTCTTGCAGAAAAAGGAGAAGCTAGTAGTTACAATATTGCAGATGGTGTGACGATTATTGGTGACTCCGTTACCTTACGGGCTAGTACTCCGCTGAAGGAAGTCCTGCCGGATGCACAAGTCGATGCTCAAGGCAGTCGCAATACAGCTCAGGCTCGCGAAATTATGAGCAATAATGCCGCAGCTGGCGGCTTGCTCAAGACCGTCGTGGTAGCAACCGGTGTTAATATTGTCTTTAACTACGAAGAAGAACTGAATGAGTTGGTCAAGACCTTACCGAAGGGACATCGGCTTATTCTGGTAACTCCTTACGATGGTAATTCAGACAAATATGACAATCCTGTCGCCGAAAAACATGCGCAATATGCCAGAGAGTTAGCCAAGAAATATGCTTACGTCACCATTGCCGATTGGAACACTACTGCCAAGCAGCACCCAGAAATCTGGGTAGGTAGTGATCATATCCACTTTGGAGAAGATGCCGACACAATTGCTGCAGGTGGTCGACTCTATGCGCAGGAAATTCAAAAGGCTGTCACAAAAGCAGCGGATGGGCCTGTAAAGCACAAGTAAATTCTTAGTGCATGGGGAAGTGCAAGTTTGTATTGATCATTCGATTTATCCTAGTAGTTAAAAATCTGTGCAAGCCTTTCAACTAAGCATGTAGGAAACAAACTGACTTTAAGCGTGGAAGGGGCAGATTGTCTTCTTATCCAAGCAATTCTACTTATTCAGATTAAAGAAAAAATGATTTGTAAATGTCAAGCCTCATTTTAAATGAGACTTGATTTTTTTGTGTTGGTACTTACGACTAATAAAGATTTCTATATTTAATCTCTTGCTTTTTCAGAAGATAGTAAAAGCTCAATAAGAAAGGGGAACGCTTTCAAATAAAAAAACTAAAAAGCTTGCTCAAATCCCTTGCAATGCTTGGTTCTTTGTGTTAAGATATTATGGTGCTGTGAAAAACAGTCTATAGCTTTGATGCAAGAGGTTGCGACACGCTCGGTTGCATTGCCACGTGATCGCCTGTCGGTTTTCTTGTGGAGCTAGCCTATTATCTTAAATAGACGAAAAAGGAGAAAAAGATGGCAAACAAAAAAATCCGCATCCGTTTGAAAGCTTACGAACATCGTACACTTGACACAGCGGCTGCAAAAATCGTAGAAACTGCTACTCGTACAGGCGCTGAAGTTGCAGGTCCAATCCCACTTCCAACTGAACGCAGCCTCTACACAATCATTCGTGCGACTCATAAATATAAAGATTCTCGCGAACAATTTGAAATGCGTACGCATAAACGTTTGATCGACATCATTAACCCAACTCAAAAAACAGTTGACGCTTTGATGAAATTGGATCTTCCAAGTGGTGTGAACGTAGAGATTAAACTTTAATCAAATATTAAGAAATCGTTCAAGTGAAATTGAACACAGGCTAAGAGCCGTGCAAAAAAGATAAACTTCCTAGTGTTCATCGAACACGGCGTCAGTTTTCTATTTTTGCTTCGCTCTTGACGCCCTTGGTATCTTAATCTTGAGCATGAAAAACGCTCGTTAAAAACTTTTTGAAAAAACTATAGAAAAGGAAACATTTTCTCATGACAAAAGGAATCTTAGGGAAAAAAGTGGGAATGACTCAAATCTTCACTGAAGCTGGCGAATTAATCCCTGTGACTGTTGTTGAAGCAGCTCCAAACGTTGTTCTTCAAGTGAAAACAGTTGAAACAGATGGTTACAACGCAGTTCAAGTTGGTTTTGACGATCTTCGTGACGTATTGAGCAACAAACCTGCTAAAGGACATGTAGCAAAAGCTAACACGGCTCCTAAGCGCTTCATTCGTGAATTCAAAAACATTGAAGGCTTAGAAGTTGGTGCAGAAATTACAGTTGACACTTTCGCAGCCGGCGATGTTGTTGATGTAACAGGAACTTCAAAAGGTAAAGGTTTCCAAGGTGTTATCAAACGCCACGGTCAATCTCGTGGGCCAATGGCTCACGGTTCTCGTTATCACCGTCGTCCTGGTTCAATGGGACCAGTTGCGCCTAACCGTGTTTTCAAAAATAAACACTTGGCAGGTCGTATGGGTGGAAATCGTGTAACAATTCAAAACCTTGAGATCGCACAAGTTGTTCCAGAGAAAAACGTTATCCTTATCAAAGGTAACGTACCTGGTGCTAAGAAATCTCTTATCACGATCAAATCAGCAGTTAAAGCTGGTAAATAATAAGGAAAGGGGAAATCAGTCACAATGGCAAACGTAAAATTATTTGACCAAACTGGTAAAGAAGCTGGTGAAGTAGTTCTTAATGATGCAGTGTTTGGTATCGAACCAAATGAATCAGTTGTATTTGATGTTGTCATCAGTCAACGTGCAAGTCTTCGTCAAGGAACTCACGCTGTTAAAAACCGCTCTGCAGTATCAGGTGGCGGACGCAAACCATGGCGTCAAAAAGGAACTGGACGTGCGCGTCAAGGTTCTATTCGCTCTCCACAATGGCGTGGTGGTGGTACCGTATTTGGTCCAACTCCTCGTTCATATGCCTACAAACTTCCACAAAAAGTTCGTAGATTGGCACTTAAATCAGTTTATTCTGAAAAAGTTGCTGAAAACAAATTCGTAGCTGTAGACAGCCTTTCATTTACAGCTCCAAAAACTGCTGAGTTTGCGAAAGTACTTGCTGCGCTTAGCATTGATTCAAAAGTACTTGTAATTCTTGAAGAAGGAAATGAATTTGCTGCACTTTCAGCTCGTAACCTTCCAAATGTGAAAGTTGCAACTGCAACAACTGCAAGTGTTCTTGACATCGTAAATAGCGACAAACTTCTTGTTACTAAAGAAGCTATCTCTACAATTGAGGAGGTTCTTGCATAATGAATTTGTATGACGTAATCAAAAAGCCTATCATTACAGAAAGCTCAATGGCTCTTCTTGAAGAAGGTAAATACGTATTTGAGGTGGACACTCATGCTCATAAGCTTCTTATCAAACAAGCAGTTGAAGCTGCTTTTGATGGAGTAAAGGTTGCAAACGTGAACACAATCAATGTAAAACCAAAAGCAAAACGTGTAGGGCGTTATACTGGTTTTACAAATAAAACTAAAAAAGCTATCATCACTCTTACAGCTGATTCTAAAGCAATCGAGTTGTTTGGTGCTGAAGCAGAATAATCTAAGGAGGAAATATCGTGGGAATCAGAGTTTATAAACCAACTACAAATGGTCGCCGTAATATGACTTCTTTGGATTTTGCCGAAATCACAACGAGCACTCCAGAAAAAACTTTGCTTGTTTCTTTGAACAACAAAGCCGGTCGTAACAACAACGGTCGTATCACTGTTCGTCACCAAGGCGGCGGACACAAACGCCACTATCGTTTGATTGACTTCAAACGCAATAAAGATGGTGTTGAAGCAGTCGTTAAAACAATTGAATACGATCCAAATCGTTCAGCGAATATCGCTCTTGTACATTACACTGATGGTGTGAAAGCTTATATCATCGCTCCTAAGGGTCTTGAAGTTGGCCAACGCATCGTTTCTGGACCAGAAGCAGATATCAAGGTCGGAAACGCTCTTCCACTCGCTAATATCCCAGTCGGTACATTGATTCATAATATTGAATTGAAACCAGGTCATGGCGGTGAATTAGTACGTGCTGCCGGAGCTTCTGCTCAAGTGTTGGGACAAGAAGGGAAATACGTCCTTGTTCGTCTTCAATCTGGTGAAGTTCGTATGATTCTTGGCACTTGCCGTGCCACGGTTGGTGTTGTCGGAAATGAACAACACGGTTTGGTTAATCTTGGTAAAGCAGGACGTAGCCGTTGGAAAGGTATTCGCCCAACAGTTCGCGGTTCTGTAATGAACCCTAACGATCACCCGCACGGTGGTGGTGAAGGTAAAGCACCAGTTGGTCGTAAAGCGCCATCTACTCCATGGGGCAAACCTGCTCTTGGACTTAAAACTCGTAATAAAAAAGCGAAATCTGACAAACTCATCGTTCGTCGTCGCAACGAGAAATAATCTAAAACAATCTATCCGCCAGCTCGGTAGCGCTGCTTAGCAGCGCAGGCCGCTGTGGTACTTATTTTAAAGGAGAAAATATAAAAATGGGACGCAGTCTTAAAAAAGGACCTTTCGTCGATGAGCATTTGATGAAGAAAGTTGAAGCTCAAGCCAACGACGAAAAGAAAAAAGTCATCAAAACTTGGTCACGTCGTTCAACGATCTTCCCAAGTTTCATCGGATATACAATCGCAGTCTATGACGGCCGCAAGCATGTACCTGTATATATTCAGGAAGACATGGTAGGTCACAAGCTTGGTGAGTTTGCGCCAACTCGTACTTACAAGGGTCACGCAGCTGACGATAAGAAGACACGTAGATAAGAGAGGAGAAGGACATGGCAGAAATTACTTCAGCTAAAGCAATGGCTCGTACAGTGCGCGTTTCCCCTCGCAAATCTCGTCTGGTTTTGGACAATATCCGTGGGAAAGATGTCGCTGACGCAATCGCAATCTTGAAATTCACTCCAAACAAAGCTGCTGGCATTATCGAAAAAGTGCTCAATTCAGCAATCGCTAACGCAGAAAACAACTTTGGTTTGGAAAAAGCAAACTTGGTAGTATCTGAAGCTTACGCAAACGAAGGACCAACCATGAAACGTTTCCGTCCACGTGCGAAAGGTTCAGCTTCACCAATCAACAAACGCACTGGCCACATCACAGTGGTTGTTGCAGAAAAATAAGGAGGTAAAATCGTGGGTCAAAAAGTACATCCAATAGGTATGCGTGTCGGTATCATCCGTGACTGGGATGCCAAATGGTATGCTGAAAAAGAATACGCGGATTACCTTCATGAAGATCTTGCAATCCGTAAATTCATTCAAAAAGAATTAGCTGACGCAGCTGTTTCAACTATTGAAATCGAACGCGCAGTAAACAAAGTAAATGTTTCCCTTCACACTGCCAAACCAGGTATGGTTATCGGTAAAGGTGGTGCAAACGTTGATGCACTTCGTGCAAAACTTAACAAATTGACTAGAAAACAAGTCCACATCAACATCATTGAAATCAAATCACCAGATTTAGATGCTCATCTTGTTGGTGAAGGTATTGCTCGCCAGTTAGAGCAACGTGTTGCTTTCCGCCGTGCTCAAAAACAAGCTATCCAACGTACTATGCGTGCTGGTGCTAAAGGGATTAAAACTCAAGTATCTGGTCGTTTGAACGGTGCAGATATCGCTCGTGCAGAAGGATATTCTGAAGGAACTGTTCCACTTCACACACTTCGCGCAGATATTGACTACGCTTGGGAAGAAGCAGATACTACTTACGGTAAACTTGGTGTTAAAGTTTGGATTTACCGCGGAGAAGTTCTTCCGGCTCGTAAAAACACTAAAGGAGGTAAATAACCAATGTTAGTACCTAAACGTGTTAAACACCGTCGCGAATTTCGTGGTAAAATGCGCGGTGAAGCTAAAGGTGGTAAAGAAGTAGCATTTGGAGAATATGGTCTTCAAGCAACTACTAGCCATTGGATCACAAACCGCCAAATCGAAGCTGCCCGTATCGCTATGACGCGTTACATGAAACGTGGTGGTAAAGTTTGGATTAAAATCTTCCCACATAAATCATACACTGCCAAAGCTATCGGTGTGCGTATGGGATCTGGGAAAGGTGCTCCAGAAGGTTGGGTTGCACCCGTTAAACGTGGCAAAGTGATGTTTGAAATCGCTGGTGTATCAGAAGAAGTTGCTCGTGAAGCCCTTCGTCTTGCAAGCCACAAATTACCAGTTAAAACAAAATTCGTAAAACGTGAAGCTGAATAAGGAGAAGGCATGAAACTTAATGAAGTAAAAGAATTTGTTAAAGAACTTCGTGGTCTTTCTCAAGAAGAACTCGCGAAGCGTGAAAATGAATTAAAGAAAGAATTGTTTGAACTTCGTTTCCAAGCAGCAGCGGGTCAATTAGAACAAACCGCACGCTTGAAAGAAGTGAAAAAACAAATCGCTCGTATCAAAACTGTTCAATCAGAAGTTAAGTAATAGACTTGGGAAAGGAGAAATTCTAAAATGGAACGTAATCAACGTAAAACTCTTGTTGGACGCGTTGTTTCTGACAAGATGGATAAAACAATCACAGTTGTAGTTGAAACTAAACGTAACCACCCAGTCTATGGTAAGCGTATTAACTACTCTAAAAAATACAAAGCACATGATGAAAATAACATCGCTAAAGAAGGCGACATCGTTCGTATCATGGAAACTCGTCCGCTTTCAGCTACAAAACGCTTCCGTCTTGTAGAAGTTGTAGAAGAAGCTGTTATTATCTAATCTTACCTGAAAGGAGAAAACTTAAATGATTCAAACAGAAACTCGTTTGAAAGTTGCTGACAACAGCGGTGCCCGCGAAATCTTGACAATCAAAGTTCTTGGTGGTTCAAAACGCAAATTCGCTAGCATTGGTGATGTCATCGTTGCATCTGTAAAACAAGCTACTCCTGGTGGTACGGTTAAAAAAGGTGACGTTGTAAAAGCGGTTATCGTTCGTACTAAATCAGGTGCTCGTCGTAAAGATGGTTCATACATCAAATTCGACGAAAACGCTGCAGTGATTATCCGTGATGATAAAACTCCTCGCGGAACTCGTATCTTTGGTCCAGTTGCACGTGAATTGCGTGAAGGTGGATTCATGAAGATTGTGTCACTTGCCCCAGAAGTACTTTAATCTCAAACAAACTAAGTCCCCTATCTTTGATTAGATAGGGTGCCTATCAAGGCGTAAGAAATCAAAGGAGAAACCAATGTTTGTAAAAACTGGCGACAAAGTTCGCGTGATTGCTGGTAAGGACAAAGGTGTTGAAGCCAAAGTCATTGCCGCACTTCCAAAGGTAAATAAAGTTGTTGTTGAAGGTGTAAACATCATCAAGAAACACCAAAAACCTAATAATGAAAACCCTCAAGGTGCTATCGTAGAAAAAGAAGCACCAATCCATGTATCTAACGTTCAAGTGTTGGACAAAAATGGTGTTGCAGGGCGTGTTGGCTACAAGTTTGTAGACGGCAAAAAAGTTCGTTACAATAAAAAATCAGGCGAAGTGCTTGACTAATCACGAAGGAAAGGAGAAGTATAATGGCTAATCGTTTAAAAGAAAAATATCTTAATGAAGTAGTTCCTGCTTTGACTGAAAAGTTCAACTACTCATCTGTTATGGCTGTGCCAAAAGTGGATAAAATCGTTTTGAACATGGGTGTTGGTGACGCTGTTTCAAACGCTAAAAATCTTGAAAAAGCTGCTGAAGAGCTTGCTCTGATCTCAGGTCAAAAACCACTTATTACTAAAGCTAAAAAATCAATCGCCGGCTTCCGTCTTCGTGAAGGTGTAGCGATCGGTGCTAAAGTAACTCTTCGTGGTGAACGTATGTATGAGTTTTTGGATAAATTGGTTACTGTATCGCTTCCACGTGTTCGTGACTTCCACGGAGTTCCAACAAAATCATTTGATGGACGTGGAAACTATACACTTGGTGTGAAAGAACAGTTGATTTTCCCAGAAATTAGCTTTGATGATGTTGATAAGACACGCGGTCTAGATATCGTTATCGTAACAACTGCTAACACCGATGAAGAATCACGTGAATTGCTTACAGGCCTTGGAATGCCTTTTGCAAAATAATCTAGGAGGTAAATAAATTGGCTAAAAAATCAATGATTGCTAAGAACAAACGCTCAGCGAAGTTCTCTACGCAAGCTTACACTCGTTGCGAACGTTGTGGTCGTCCACATTCTGTTTACCGCAAATTTAAACTTTGCCGTGTTTGCTTCCGTGAATTGGCATACAAAGGACAAATTCCAGGCGTTACCAAAGCATCTTGGTAATATTATGATGTGAGAGCGTTAAGAGAACGCAGTAAAAATAGGAAGTTTGATGCAGGAGCGATGCTCCAAAGCAAATTGGTCTTTTTTGCCAAAGCTGTCACGCTCTCTATATCATGTATTAACTAGCAAGTGAAAGCTTCAAACTACTAGTAAGAGGAGAAAATAAAAATGGTTATGACTGACCCAATTGCAGACTTTTTAACACGTATTCGTAATGCGAACCAAGCAAAACACGAAGTGTTGGAAGTACCTGCTTCAAACATTAAAAAAGGAATTGCTGAAATTCTTAAACGCGAAGGTTTTGTGAAAAACGTTGAGTACATTGAAGATGACAAACAAGGTGTTATTCGTGTATTCTTGAAATACGATCAAAACGGTGGAAAAGTAATCACTGGTTTGAAACGTATTTCAACTCCAGGGCTTCGTGTTTATAAAAAACGTGAAGATCTTCCAAAAGTTTTAAATGGACTTGGAATTGCAATCATTTCAACATCTGAAGGCTTGTTGACCGATAAGGAAGCACGTCAAAAGAATGTTGGTGGGGAAGTAATCGCCTACGTTTGGTAAAATTAAGATACAAAGCTCGTAAAGAACAAAGCAAAATTAGGAAGTTGGAGCAGTTTGTTTACAAAACAGCCAACTTATCTATTTTGCACAGTTCTTAGAGCGTGTTCAATTTAGCTATTGAACACAATAAGTATCTTTAACCCCGTGAAAACTAGTCGCTTTGCGGCTTGATAATCTAACAGGAGAAAAATAACATGTCACGTATTGGTAATAAAGTTATTCCATTGCCTGCTGGTGTTGAATTGACCAACAAGGACAACGTAGTAACTGTAAAAGGACCTAAAGGAGAACTCACTCGTACGTTCTCAAAAGATATTGAAATCCGTGTGGAAGGAACAGAATTAACACTTCACCGTCCAAACGATACAAAAGAAATGAAAACAATTCACGGAACAACTCGTGCCCTTTTGAACAACATGGTTCATGGTGTCTCAGAAGGCTTCAAGAAAGAACTTGAAATGCGCGGGGTTGGTTACCGTGCTCAACTTCAAGGGAAAAAGCTTGTGCTTTCAGTTGGTAAATCGCATCCAGATGAAGTAGAAGCTCCTGAAGGTATTACTTTTGAACTTCCAAATCCAACGACTATTGTTGTGAGTGGAATTTCAAAAGAAGTAGTAGGGCAAACTGCTGCTTACATTCGTAGTCTGCGTGCTCCAGAACCATATAAAGGTAAAGGTATCCGCTACGTTGGTGAATTTGTTCGCCGTAAAGAAGGTAAAACAGGTAAATAATGTTAAACGGTTGTTCTTCAACCGAAATAATTATTTCCAACTTTGTGCTTAGGCACACAATAAAATTAAGAGGTGAAAATTGTGATTTCGAAACCAGATAAAAACAAAGTCCGCCAAAAACGCCATCGTCGCGTTCGCGGAAAACTCTCTGGAACTGCTGATCGCCCACGTTTGAACGTTTTTCGTTCTAATACAGGCATCTACGCTCAAGTAATTGATGACGTAGCGGGTGTAACGCTCGCAAGCGCTTCAACTCTTGACAAAGAAGTTTCAAAAGGAACTAAGACTGAACAAGCCGTTGTTGTTGGTAAACTCGTTGCTGAACGTGCAGTTGCTAAAGGTATTTCTGAAGTGGTGTTTGACCGCGGTGGATATCTCTATCACGGACGTGTAAAAGCTTTGGCTGATGCAGCTCGTGAAAACGGATTGAAATTCTAATAGGGAGGACACTAGAAAATGGCATTTAAAGACAATGCAGTTGAACTTGAAGAACGCGTAGTTGCGATTAACCGTGTTACTAAAGTTGTTAAAGGTGGACGTCGTCTTCGTTTTGCAGCTCTTGTAGTTGTCGGTGACCGTAATGGTCGTGTAGGCTTCGGTACTGGTAAAGCTCAAGAAGTACCAGAAGCTATTCGCAAGGCAGTTGAAGATGCGAAGAAAAATTTGATTGAAGTACCAATGGTTGGCACAACAATTCCTCACGAAGTTCTTTCAGAATTTGGTGGAGCTAAAGTATTGTTGAAACCAGCTGTAGAAGGTTCTGGAGTTGCTGCTGGCGGCGCTGTTCGTGCCGTTATCGAATTGGCAGGTGTGGCAGATGTAACATCTAAATCGCTTGGCTCTAACACTCCAATCAACATTGTTCGTGCAACTGTTGAAGGTTTGAAACAATTAAAACGCGCTGAAGAAGTTGCTGCCCTTCGTGGTATTTCAGTTTCTGACTTGGCATAAGAAAGGAGATAACATGGCTCAAATTAAAATTACTTTGACTAAGTCTCCAATCGGACGCATCCCGTCACAACGTAAAACTGTTGTAGCACTTGGACTTGGCAAATTGAACAGCTCAGTTATCAAAGAAGACAATGCTGCCGTTCGTGGTATGATTACAGCTGTTTCTCATTTGATAACTGTTGAAGAAGTAAAGTAAGCAAAAATTTTTGCTGCAAAACTTTAACTTGAAAATAAATTAGGGGATGGGAGAAATTTCTCAGCCCCTAAAACTAAATATGTGTATAGGCGAGTTTGCAGTAGGGACACCTTTTCCCTGCTGCGAGCGCTAGCATTTTACAAAAGAGGAGAAAATAATAATGAAACTTCATGAATTACAACCTGCTACAGGTTCTCGTAAAGTCCGCAATCGTGTTGGTCGTGGTACTTCATCAGGTAATGGTAAAACTTCTGGCCGCGGTCAAAAAGGTCAAAAAGCTCGTAGTGGTGGAAAAGTTCGTCTTGGCTTTGAAGGTGGACAAACACCATTGTTCCGTCGTATGCCAAAACGTGGTTTCTTAAACATCAATCGTAAAGAATATGCAATTGTCAATCTTGATCAATTGAATGTTTTTAAAGATGGAACAGAAGTAACTCCAGTTGTTCTTGTTGAAGCAGGAATTGTAAAAGCTGAAAAATCTGGTGTTAAGATTCTTGGTAATGGTGAATTAACGAAGAAATTGACTGTTAAAGCAGCTAAATTTTCTAAATCAGCCGAAGAAGCTATCACTGCTAAAGGTGGTTCAGCGGAAGTCATCTAAGTGGGGTGACCTATGTTTTTTAAACTATTAAAAGATGCATTAAAAATTAAACAAGTCCGTTCTAAAATTCTATTTACAATTTTCATTGTATTAGTATTTAGAATTGGAACGACGATTACTGTTCCGGGTGTTAATGCCAAAAGCTTGCAAGCTCTTAATGGGCTTTCCTTTCTAAACATGCTTAGTCTTGTCTCAGGTAATGCATTGCGGAATTTCTCAGTTTTTGCATTGGGAGTTAGTCCTTACATTACCGCATCCATTGTTGTACAACTACTCCAAATGGATATTTTACCTAAATTTGTAGAATGGGGAAAACAAGGCGAGGTTGGACGAAGAAAGTTAAATCAAGCAACGCGCTATATTTCCTTAGTTTTGGCATTTGTTCAATCTATTGGTATTACAGCAGGTTTCCATACCTTATCGAGTGCAAAATTAGTAGCAACACCTAACTGGCAAACGTATTTGCTAATTGGCTTTCTTTTAACAACGGGTTCTATGATTGTGACCTGGTTAGGGGAGCAAATTACAGATAAAGGGTATGGTAATGGTGTTTCTATGATTATCTTTGCAGGTATCGTAGCAGCAATCCCAGGAATGATTAAAAGTATATATGTAGACTACTTTGTTAATATACCGAGCAGCCGTATTACTTCCTCTATCATTTTTGTTACTATTCTGCTTATAGCCGTTTTACTTATTGTTTACTTTACAACATTCGTTCAACAGGCAGAATATAAAATTCCAATTCAGTATACAAAGATTGCTCAAGGGGCGCCTTCTAGTTCGTATCTTCCTTTAAAAGTCAATCCGGCTGGTGTTATTCCGGTTATCTTTGCAAGTTCAATCACAGCTGCACCTGCAGCTATCTTCCAATTCTTGACAGCTACAGGCCACAACGCACAGTGGGTTCGAGTGGCACAGTCCTTGTTTGCAACCACAACGGCAAGTGGAATTGCGATGTATGCGCTCCTGATTATTTTGTTTACATTTTTCTATACATTTGTACAAATCAATCCAGAGAAAACAGCAGAAAATTTGCAAAAGAGTGGTGCTTATATCCATGGCGTACGTCCTGGTAAAGGTACAGAGGAATACATGTCCAAGTTGCTTCGTCGCTTGGCAACAGTTGGTTCACTTTTCTTAGGCTTTATTTCGATTTTACCGATTTTGGCCAAGGATTTGTTTGGATTGACAGATGCTGTTGCTTTGGGTGGTACTAGTTTGTTGATTATTATTGCGACTGGTATTGAAGGAATGAAACAACTTGAAGGTTATCTTCTAAAGAGAAAATATACTGGCTTTATGAATACAACAGAATAGAATAAAGTAAAGAAAGATACTTTAACTTGAAAAGCAATTTGCGTTAAATAACGAACGCAATGGTTGATGATGAAAATAAGCTTTTGTTTTCATCTTGAATCAACTATGTTGCGGGGTGGGAGAGCAAATCGAAAATCATAGATTTTCTGAAGTCTGTCCCACTCTTTCTATTTTGTTTTTAAATAAGTTTATGAAATGCTGTTAATTAATAGATTTGTTTAAAAACAAAAAAGGAGAAGGATTATGAATCTTTTGATTATAGGCTTGCCAGGCGCAGGCAAGGGAACACAAGCAGCCAAAATCGTTGAGAAATTTGGTGTTGTACATATTTCAACGGGAGATATGTTTCGTGCAGCTATGGCAAACCAAACTGAAATGGGTGTACTTGCTAAATCATACATTGACAAAGGCGAATTAGTACCTGATGAAGTGACCAATGGAATTGTCAAAGAACGACTATCACAAGATGATATTAAAGAAAAAGGCTTTTTGTTAGACGGTTACCCACGCACCATTGAGCAAGCTCATGCGTTGGATGAGATATTGACTGCCCTTGGTCTTGTTTTGGATGGGGTTGTCAATATTGAAGTAGACCCGAATAGTCTACTAGAGCGCTTGAGTGGACGGATTATTCATAAAAAAACGGGAGAAACTTTCCATAAAGTATTTAATCCACCAGCAGATTATAATGAAGAAGATTATTACCAACGTGAAGATGACAAACCTGAAACAGTGAAACGTCGTTTGGATGTCAACATTGCACAAGGTCAGCCGATTATTGATCATTATCGCGCTCAAGGTTTGGTTCACGATATTCAAGGTAACCAAGAAATTGATGCAGTCTTTGCTGACATCGAAAAAGTCTTGATGAATTTGAAATAAAAGCGTTTTTCAAGCTTGCAATATTTGACAAGTAGTGATACAATGAATTAGTCTGACTTATAATTGTTACCTCTGTGTCCAGAGGAACGAATCGAAATTTAGGGAGGTGCTTTTGCGTGGCAAAAGACGATGTGATTGAAGTTGAAGGCAAGGTTGTTGATACCATGCCAAATGCAATGTTTACGGTTGAACTTGAAAATGGACATCAGATTTTGGCAACAGTTTCTGGTAAAATTCGTAAAAATTATATTCGTATTTTAGCGGGAGACCGTGTTACTGTCGAGATGAGTCCATATGATTTGACACGTGGACGGATCACCTACCGCTTTAAATAATCGAAATACTTGGAGGGATAAAAAATGAAAGTAAGACCATCGGTCAAACCAATTTGCGAATACTGTAAAGTTATTCGTCGTAATGGTCGTGTTATGGTAATTTGCCCAGCAAACCCAAAACACAAACAACGTCAAGGATAATAGAAAGGAGAAAAAATGGCTCGTATTGCTGGAGTTGATATTCCAAATGACAAACGTGTAGTTGTTTCACTTACTTATGTATACGGTATCGGTCTTCCAACTTCTAAGAAAATTTTGGCTGCTGCTGGAGTTTCAGAAGATATTCGTGTGAAAGATTTAACATCTGATCAGGAAGATGCTATCCGTCGTGAAGTTGATGCTATCAAAGTTGAAGGTGACCTTCGCCGCGAAGTAAACTTAAACATCAAGCGTTTGATGGAAATTGGTTCATATCGTGGAATCCGTCATCGTCGTGGACTTCCTGTACGTGGACAAAACACTAAGAACAACGCTCGCACTCGTAAAGGGAAAGCTGTTGCGATTGCTGGTAAGAAAAAATAATATAAGGAGGTAAAAAGTCTTGGCTAAACCAACACGTAAACGTCGTGTGAAGAAAAATATCGAATCTGGTATTGCTCATATTCACGCTACATTTAACAACACTATTGTTATGATTACTGATGTGCATGGTAACGCAATTGCTTGGTCATCTGCTGGAGCTCTTGGATTTAAAGGTTCTCGTAAATCTACACCATTTGCTGCCCAAATGGCATCTGAAGCTGCTGCAAAATCTGCACAAGAACACGGTCTTAAATCAGTTGAAGTTACTGTTAAAGGTCCAGGTTCTGGTCGTGAGTCAGCTATTCGTGCTCTTGCTGCCGCTGGTCTTGAAGTAACAGCTATTCGTGATGTGACTCCTGTGCCACACAATGGTGCTCGTCCTCCAAAACGTCGCCGTGTATAATCATAAACCATTACACTGCTTTTCGTTTAAGAGGGAGTAACTAAATGATTGAGTTTGAAAAACCAAATATAACAAAAATTGATGAAAATAAAGACTACGGCATATTTGTAGTAGAACCACTAGAACGTGGTTATGGTACAACGCTTGGGAACTCACTTCGTCGTGTACTTCTTGCATCTCTACCAGGTGCTGCTGTAACATCTATCAATATTGAAGGTGTATTGCACGAATTCGATACAGTTCCAGGTGTCCGTGAAGATGTGATGCAAATCATTCTGAACGTCAAAGGGATTGCTGTAAAATCTTACGTCGAAGACGAAAAGACGATTGAACTGGATGTTGAAGGTCCTGCAGAAATTACTGCCGGTGATATTTTGACAGATAGTGATATTGAAATTGTAAATCCTGATCATTATCTTTTTACAATCGGTGAAGGCGCTAGCTTAAAAGCTATTATGACTGTAAATGCAGGGCGTGGTTATGTGCCGGCTGATGAAAATAAAAAAGATGATGCACCAGTAGGAACGCTTGCGGTAGATTCAATCTATACGCCGGTGAAAAAGGTTAATTACCAAGTTGAACCAGCTCGCGTTGGTAGCAATGATGGTTTTGATAAATTAACTCTTGAAATCATGACAGACGGAACGATTATTCCAGAAGATGCCTTGGGACTTTCTGCGCGTATTTTAACGCAACATTTGGATTTATTCACTAATTTAACTGAAGTGGCAAAATCTACCGATGTAATGAAAGAAACAGAAAAAGTTTCAGATGATCGTGTGTTAGATCGTACAATTGAGGAATTGGATTTATCAGTTCGTTCATACAACTGCTTGAAACGAGCTGGTATCAATACTGTATTTGATTTGACAGAAAAAACTGAACCTGAAATGATGAAAGTAAGAAATCTAGGACGGAAGAGTCTTGAAGAGGTAAAAGTAAAACTTTCTGATCTCGGTCTTGGATTAAAAAACGATAAATAAAGGAGGAAAACATGGCTTACCGTAAACTAGGACGCACTAGCTCACAACGTAAAGCAATGCTTCGCGATTTAACCACTGACTTGATTATCAATGAATCAATCGTGACGACAGAAGCTCGTGCAAAAGAAATCCGTAAAACAGTAGAAAAAATGATTACCTTGGGTAAACGAGGAGACTTGCATGCACGCCGTCAAGCAGCAGCTTATGTACGTAATGAAATTGCATCAGAAAACTATGATGAAGAAACAGCAAAATATACTTCAACTACTGCCCTTCAAAAACTATTCTCTGATTTAGCACCTCGTTATGCAGAACGTAAAGGAGGATATACTCGTATCCTTAAAACCGAACCACGTCGTGGTGATGCAGCGCCAATGGCTATCATTGAATTAGTATAATTTTTATCAATTTTGTTGAGTGTTATGATGATGGAGTCAAGTTACTCTTAGTCTAGCTCTGGTCTACCGCTAGGATTTTCCTAGCGGGAACACTCATCTTATGATAATCACCGTAGACGCTTGTTTACGAAATTGCTTTTATAGGAAAAGCAATTTCGTAAGCAGGCGTTATTTAAATTTCGTAATCTCTGTGAGGATTCTTCGGCAGAAACAAATTCGTATAGAGGACTGTATAAATTTAAATGGAGAGAATGAATACAATTTTTCGATATAGAGATAACCTCTTCTCTCTCAACGTTCACAATTTATCCCAGAAGTGTAATTGCTTGAGCTAAGGTTGTCAGAAAGGCACAAATAGAAGTCGGAAGAGAAAAGAAGGAAGCCAAATGTTCCTCTCCTTGTTATACTAAAGAAAAAAGGAGGGTTATGAAATGGACTTCAAGGAGTTGTATGACAAAGTGAGAGGGATCGTACTGAAGTGTCGCCGGGAATATTATGTCCACCTGTGGGAGTTAAGTGATTGGGACCAAGAAGGGATGCTGGTCTTATATGAGTTGGTGAGTCGCTATCCGCAACTGGTAGAGTCAGAAAGTCGTCTCTATGTTTACTATAAGACCAAGTTCCGTAATCACATCAAGGACATCCTGCGCAAACAAGAAAGCCAAAAGCGCAAACTAGACCGTCAAGCTTATGAGGAAGTGAGCGAGATAGGTCACAAGCTCAGCCTGAAAGAACTCTATTTGGATGAATTGGTGATTCTCCGAGCCCAACTAAAGAGCTATCAAAAGCAGCTAAGTCCAGAGAAACAAGAACAGTATGAGCGCTTACTAGCAGATGAACGGTTTCAAGGACGCCAAGCGATGCTTCGGGAGTTACGGGCCTACTTACAAGATTACGATGAAAGAAAAAGCTAGAGGAAAATAAAAAAAGATGAAAAAAAGTATTGACAAGAAGAGGAGGAGGTGATATACTAAGATAGTTGTCGCTTGAGGGCGATAAAGACCTTTGAAAACTGAACAAGACGAACCAATGTGCAGGCGACTGTTGAGAGACAGTCCGTCAAACAAAAGAAAAATAAATCTGTCAGTGACAGAAATGAGTGAGAGCTCAAACTTTATATGAGAGTTTGATCCTGGCTCAGGACGAACGCTGGCGGCGTGCCTAATACATGCAAGTAGAACGCACAGGATGCACCGTAGTTTACTACACCGTATTCTGTGAGTTGCGAACGGGTGAGTAACGCGTAGGTAACCTGCCTGGTAGCGGGGGATAACTATTGGAAACGATAGCTAATACCGCATAAGAACATTTACTGCATGGTAGATGTTTAAAAGGTGCAAGAGCATCACTACCAGATGGACCTGCGTTGTATTAGCTAGTTGGTGAGGTAACGGCTCACCAAGGCAACGATACATAGCCGACCTGAGAGGGTGATCGGCCACACTGGGACTGAGACACGGCCCAGACTCCTACGGGAGGCAGCAGTAGGGAATCTTCGGCAATGGGGGGAACCCTGACCGAGCAACGCCGCGTGAGTGAAGAAGGTTTTCGGATCGTAAAGCTCTGTTGTTAAGGAAGAACGTGTGTGAGAGTGGAAAGTTCACACAGTGACGGTACTTAACCAGAAAGGGACGGCTAACTACGTGCCAGCAGCCGCGGTAATACGTAGGTCCCGAGCGTTGTCCGGATTTATTGGGCGTAAAGCGAGCGCAGGCGGTTAGATAAGTCTGAAGTGAAAGGCAGTGGCTCAACCATTGTAGGCTTTGGAAACTGTTTAACTTGAGTGCAGAAGGGGAGAGTGGAATTCCATGTGTAGCGGTGAAATGCGTAGATATATGGAGGAACACCGGTGGCGAAAGCGGCTCTCTGGTCTGTAACTGACGCTGAGGCTCGAAAGCGTGGGGAGCGAACAGGATTAGATACCCTGGTAGTCCACGCCGTAAACGATGAGTGCTAGGTGTTAGGTCCTTTCCGGGACTTAGTGCCGCAGCTAACGCATTAAGCACTCCGCCTGGGGAGTACGACCGCAAGGTTGAAACTCAAAGGAATTGACGGGGGCCCGCACAAGCGGTGGAGCATGTGGTTTAATTCGAAGCAACGCGAAGAACCTTACCAGGTCTTGACATCCCTCTGACCACTCTAGAGATAGAGTTTCCCTTCGGGGCAGAGGTGACAGGTGGTGCATGGTTGTCGTCAGCTCGTGTCGTGAGATGTTGGGTTAAGTCCCGCAACGAGCGCAACCCTTATTGTTAGTTGCCATCATTCAGTTGGGCACTCTAGCGAGACTGCCGGTAATAAACCGGAGGAAGGTGGGGATGACGTCAAATCATCATGCCCCTTATGACCTGGGCTACACACGTGCTACAATGGCTGGTACAACGAGTCGCAAGCCGGTGACGGCAAGCTAATCTCTGAAAGCCAGTCTCAGTTCGGATTGTAGGCTGCAACTCGCCTACATGAAGTCGGAATCGCTAGTAATCGCGGATCAGCACGCCGCGGTGAATACGTTCCCGGGCCTTGTACACACCGCCCGTCACACCACGAGAGTTTGTAACACCCGAAGTCGGTGAGGTAACCGTAAGGAGCCAGCCGCCTAAGGTGGGATAGATGATTGGGGTGAAGTCGTAACAAGGTAGCCGTATCGGAAGGTGCGGCTGGATCACCTCCTTTCTAAGGAAAAATCGGAAGCCATTGAGTTCGTTTTGTTTAGTTTTGAGAGGTCTTGTGGGGCCTTAGCTCAGCTGGGAGAGCGCCTGCTTTGCACGCAGGAGGTCAGCGGTTCGATCCCGCTAGGCTCCATTATCTAGGATGCAAAGAAATGAGATTCTTGTTCAACTAGATAAGATAGGATAGGTGTTCAACGGGTAAAGAAGTTGAACACGAACCTAATTAGCCCATTGAAAATTGAATAACGATATCAAATAGTAACAAGAAAATAAACCGAAACGCTGTGAATATTAATGAGTTTATGACTGAAAGGTCAAAATAAGGTTAAGTTAGTAAGGGCGCACGGTGGATGCCTTGGCACTAGGAGCCGAAGAAGGACGTGACAAACGACGAAATGCCTTGGGGAGCTGTAAGTAAGCGTAGATCCAGGGATGTCCGAATGGGGGAACCCAACAGGTACTACCTGTTACCCATATCTGTTAAGGATATGAGGAGGAAGACGCAGTGAACTGAAACATCTAAGTAGCTGCAGGAAGAGAAAGCAAAAGCGATTGCCTAAGTAGCGGCGAGCGAAAGGGCAGGAGGGCAAACCGAAGAGTTTACTCTTCGGGGTTGTAGGACTGCGAAGTGGACGTAAAGATTATAGAAGAAGACCTTGGGAAAGGTTGCCAGAGAGAGTAAGAGCCTCGTATTTAAAATAGTCTTTATACCTAGCAGGATCCTGAGTACGGCGAGACACGTGGAATCTCGTCGGAATCTGGGAGGACCATCTCCCAACCCTAAATACTCCCTAGTGACCGATAGTGAACCAGTACCGTGAGGGAAAGGTGAAAAGCACCCCGGGAGGGGAGTGAAAGAGAACCTGAAACCGTGTGCCTACAACAAGTTCGAGCCCGTTAATGGGTGAGAGCGTGCCTTTTGTAGAATGAACCGGCGAGTTACGTTATGATGCGAGGTTAAGTTGAAGAGACGGAGCCGTAGGGAAACCGAGTCTGAAAAGGGCGACTTAGTATCATGATGTAGACCCGAAACCATGTGACCTACCCATGAGCAGGTTGAAGGTGCGGTAAAACGCACTGGAGGACCGAACCAGGGCACGTTGAAAAGTGCTTGGATGACTTGTGGGTAGCGGAGAAATTCCAAACGAACTTGGAGATAGCTGGTTCTCTCCGAAATAGCTTTAGGGCTAGCGTCGACATGAAGATTCTTGGAGGTAGAGCACTGTTTGGGTGAGGGGTCCATCCCGGATTACCAATCTCAGATAAACTCCGAATGCCAAAGAATTATGGTCGGCAGTCAGACTGCGAGTGCTAAGATCCGTAGTCGAAAGGGAAACAGCCCAGACCACCAGCTAAGGTCCCCAAATAATTGTTAAGTGGAAAAGGATGTGGGGTTGCACAGACAACTAGGATGTTAGCTTAGAAGCAGCTATTCATTCAAAGAGTGCGTAATAGCTCACTAGTCGAGTGACCCTGCGCCGAAAATGTACCGGGGCTAAAACAATTTACCGAAGCTGTGGATACCTTTATAGGTATGGTAGGAGAGCGTTCTATGTGTGGCGAAGGTGTACCGTGAGGAGCACTGGAACGCATAGAAGTGAGAATGCCGGTATGAGTAGCGCAAGATGGGTGAGAATCCCATCCACCGTAAGACTAAGGTTTCCAGGGGAAGGCTCGTCCGCCCTGGGTTAGTCGGGACCTAAGGAGAGACCGAAAGGTGTATCCGATGGCCAACAGGTAGAGATTCCTGTACTAGAGTATAGAGTGAAGGAGGGACGCAGAAGGCTAACTCAAGCGTGCGAATGGAAGAGCACGTCTAAGCAGTGAGGCGTGGTATGAGTCAAATGCTTATATCTGTAACGTTGAGCTGTGATGGGGAGCGAAGTTTAGTAGCGAAGTGAGTGATGTCACCCTGCCAAGAAAAGCTTCTAGCATTAATCTATATTCTACCCGTACCGCAAACCGACACAGGTAGTCGAGGCGAGTAGCCTCAGGTGAGCGAGAGAACTCTCGTTAAGGAACTCGGCAAAATGACCCCGTAACTTCGGGAGAAGGGGTGCTCAGTTTAACTGAGCCGCAGTGAATAGGCCCAAGCAACTGTTTATCAAAAACACAGCTCTCTGCTAAATCGTAAGATGATGTATAGGGGGTGACGCCTGCCCGGTGCTGGAAGGTTAAGAGGAGTGCTTAGCGGTAACGCGAAGGTATGAATTGAAGCCCCAGTAAACGGCGGCCGTAACTATAACGGTCCTAAGGTAGCGAAATTCCTTGTCGGGTAAGTTCCGACCCGCACGAAAGGCGTAATGATTTGGGCACTGTCTCAACGAGAGACTCGGTGAAATTTTAGTACCTGTGAAGATGCAGGTTACCCGCGACAGGACGGAAAGACCCCATGGAGCTTTACTGCAGTTTGATATTGAGTGTCTGTACCACATGTACAGGATAGGTAGGAGCCAATGAGATCGGGACGCCAGTTTCGATGGAGGCGATGTTGGGATACTACCCTTGTGTTATGGCCACTCTAACCCGGTAGGTTGATCATCTACGGAGACAGTGTCTGACGGGCAGTTTGACTGGGGCGGTCGCCTCCTAAAGAGTAACGGAGGCGCCCAAAGGTTCCCTCAGATTGGTTGGAAATCAATCGTAGAGTGTAAAGGTAGAAGGGAGCTTGACTGCGAGAGCTACAACTCGAGCAGGGACGAAAGTCGGGCTTAGTGATCCGGTGGTACCGTATGGAAGGGCCATCGCTCAACGGATAAAAGCTACCCTGGGGATAACAGGCTTATCTCCCCCAAGAGTTCACATCGACGGGGAGGTTTGGCACCTCGATGTCGGCTCGTCGCATCCTGGGGCTGTAGTCGGTCCCAAGGGTTGGGCTGTTCGCCCATTAAAGCGGCACGCGAGCTGGGTTCAGAACGTCGTGAGACAGTTCGGTCCCTATCCGTCGCGGGCGAAGGAAATTTGAGAGGATCTGCTCCTAGTACGAGAGGACCAGAGTGGACTTACCGCTGGTGTACCAGTTGTTCTGCCAAGAGCATCGCTGGGTAGCTATGTAGGGAAGGGATAAACGCTGAAAGCATCTAAGTGTGAAACCCACCTCAAGATGAGATTTCCCATGATTTTATATCAGTAAGAGCCCTGAGAGAAGATCAGGTAGATAGGTTAGGAGTGGAAGTTGTGTGAGCAATGGAGCGGACTAATACTAATAGCTCGAGGACTTATCCTAGATTAGTTACTAAGGGTGTAAAATCCACTTGAGAAATAGGGAATGGGAGTAGTGTTCGATGAACACCAGACCATTTATCTTTTTTCCAAGGATTTAACCCGAGTACAATTTTATTGAGAACACAGAATGTTTAGTTTATGCTTGAAACGATTTGAGAGCGTTATTCAATTTTGAGTGGACGAAATATCCAGTGGATGTTTTGGCTTGGGAGATAGAGGAAGCGAAGCTTTTGACCGAGTCCATTCATATAGTTAAGTGACGATAGCCTAGGAGATACACCTGTACCCATGCCGAACACAGCAGTTAAGCCCTAGAACGCCGGAAGTAGTTGGGGGTTGCCCCCTGTGAGATAAGGTAGTCGCTTAGCAAAGGGGAGTTTAGCTTAGTTGAAATGGAGAGGGAATCGACATTTCAATCGGTGGATAAGAGAAACGAAGTTTCTCACCGTTGGCTGAGCTAAACTCCATTCCAAGGGAGTTTAGCTCAGCTGGGAGAGCATCTGCCTTACAAGCAGAGGGTCAGCGGTTCGATCCCGTTAACTCCCATTTCTTAAGCGGGTGTAGTTTAGTGGTAAAACTACAGCCTTCCAAGCTGTTGTCGCGAGTTCGATTCTCGTCACCCGCTTTGAACGGAGATGTTCACACCAAGTTTTTGAACTTGGGCGCGTAGCTCAGGTGGTTAGAGCGCACGCCTGATAAGCGTGAGGTCGGTGGTTCGAGTCCACTCGTGCCCATTTTGAGAATAACATGGTCCGTTGGTCAAGGGGTTAAGACACCGCCTTTTCACGGCGGTAACACGGGTTCGAATCCCGTACGGACTATATTTATCGGAGGATTACCCAAGTCTGGCTGAAGGGAACGGTCTTGAAAACCGTCAGGCGTGTAAAAGCGTGCGTGGGTTCGAATCCCACATCCTCCTTAGTAGGAATAGCGCGGGATGGAGCAGCTAGGTAGCTCGTCGGGCTCATAACCCGAAGGTCGTAGGTTCAAATCCTGCTCCCGCAATAGGTAGGCTCGGTAGCTCAGTTGGTAGAGCAATGGATTGAAGCTCCATGTGTCGGCGGTTCGATTCCGTCTCGCGCCATTTGTTTGATATTAGGAAGGGTAGCGAAGAGGCTAAACGCGGCGGACTGTAAATCCGCTCCTTCGGGTTCGGGGGTTCGAATCCCTCCCCTTCCATCTTGTACGGGCATAGTTTAAAGGTAGAACTAAGGTCTCCAAAACCTTCAGTGTGGGTTCAATTCCTACTGCCCGTGTATAGAATTATGGCGGGTGTGGTGAAGTGGTTAACACACCAGATTGTGGCTCTGGCATGCGTGGGTTCGATCCCCATCACTCGCCTATTTTATAGTATTGGGGTATAGCCAAGCGGTAAGGCAAGGGACTTTGACTCCCTCATGCGTTGGTTCGAATCCAGCTACCCCAGTTTAACTTGCCGGCGTGGCGGAATTGGCAGACGCGCTGGACTCAAAATCCAGTGTCCGCAAGGACGTGCCGGTTCGACCCCGGCCGCCGGTATAGTTGAAAAGACAAGGTTTAGAAACCTTGTCTTTTCTTTTTTTCAATATCTGAGTTTAAAGTTACTAAAAATTTCTAGTTTATTTTTGGGGATGGTAATTTTAGGTAACGAAAAAGAGAAGAGGTTTTTATCCTTCTTCTCTCTAAAACTAACTACCCAATACTAATTTTTAGTTCTTGCTTAAGAGCTACAGCTAATTTGCTCATAGTTTCAATGCTAGTGTTATGTCCTCTTTCAATACGAGCGATAGTTGATTGAGGAACATGGGATAATTCTGAAAGTTGGCGTTGTGTTAGACCTGCTTTTGAGCGAGCATTAGCAACAGCTAGCGCACTTTCTAAAATGGCTTTTTCAGCTTGGTAGCCCTCATTAAAAGAATTATCATTAAGTTGTTCATTTAAGAAATCATTGAATTTAATTGTTTTCATTTTTCTGTTCCCCTTCAAATTCTTTTTTGATGACTTGTGCCTTTTTAATTTCATTAATGGGTGTTTTTTGAGATTTTTTTGGTAAATCCATGTGTAATAATATATCTATTATCGACAGCATGAAAGTAGAGAGTACGTTGAATATTAGATGATACTTTGGAACGAATTTCAAAAATATCACTATTTAATTTCTTTACCCATGCCATACGCTGGGCAGTTAATAGCCCATGTTCTTGTATCATGTAATAGTTGCCAGTAGTTTTTCTCTATCTTTTTGTGGTAAGGATTTATAAAACTCTACAAATTCATTATGACCATTTGGCCTTGTATAGAACTCAAATATTAGCTTTTTCATCACACCTCCATGATAGCATATATTGTTCAAAAAGACAAATGATATTTCTTTAACCATTAAAATAATGTAGCGTTACAATAGATGTGAGACCTGAGTACCAAAAAAGAAGAAACCTTGATATGATTAGTTCTGACACACCCATCAAAAAAAGGAATCTTCTCATGAATAGTATACCACAAAACATCCGCTACCTGCCACATACTTTGGATACACGCTATCACGCTGTCAAAACCTATCGCAACGGTACCTCTGTCGCCTTTATCTGCCGGAGATACAAAGTCTCAAAAGCCTCTCTTATGCGTTGGAATAAACGGTTCGATGGAAGCAAAGAATCTCTAAGAGACAAATCCCATCGCCCTCTGACCCCTCATCCAAATAGTCACACCAATGAAGAAATCAATTGGATCAAACAGTGTATCCGCCGCAATCCTAAAGCTACTCTGATTGAAATCTTCTACAAACTCAAAACAAACAAAGGTTACCACAGACATCCTTGTTCCCTCTTTCGTATCCTGAGAAAATTAGGCTTCTTCAAAGCTCCTAAAGAAAAAAGCCTACAAACCAAAGCCCTACCATACGCCGAACGAAATCGGAGTGAAATGGCAAATGGATGTCAAATATGTCCCAAAACACTGTTACACCGGCTCTATCCCTGATAAATTCTATCAGTATACTGTCATTGACGAAGCTTCCAGAGAGCGATTTATCTATCCTTTTAAGGAGCAAAGCTCTCATTCTACGGTTCAATTTTTGAAATTGGCTATTCGTCATTTTGGTTATCAGCCCAAAATCCTGCAAACAGATAATGGTGTTGAATTTACACACTTTAGAGAGACCAAGCAAGTCCATCCGCTTGACCTTCTTTGTGAGGAGTTGGGGATTGAGCATAAGTGTATCAAACCTCGAACACCTCGACACAATGGCAAGGTAGAACGAAGCCATCGCAATGACAATAAACGATTCTACAAACATCTCCAGTTCTATTCCTATGACGATCTCATCAAACAGATGGAGCGCTATCTCTACAAATCCAATCGATTGCCTATGCAAACTTTAAATTGGATGTCACCTATCGAAATAAGAAAAACTCTACAAGGAGCTAGCTCCTTGTAGAGAATACCATATCATGTTTTTAGATAACTTTCGTTTGGTCTCACATCATTGACAAACGTACAATTCATATATTCTGCAAGTGAAAATCCTCATTATTTCTATGTTTTCTTTTGTTTTGAATCACAATTATAAAAAGTGAGAAAAGAAATAAAAAAGAGGTTGAAATATAATTTTTCTAAATTTATATCATGATATGTCTTTTAGTCCGTCTCGTTCTGAAAGATGCGAGATAAAGAAACCACCCGCTTGTGAACTACACCCAAATCATTAGATGTTTGAGGCGCAGAGCATTGATGGATGGTTATGATTTCTATTTTTACAGTAAAATGTAATGATGGGAGAGACTTTTGATGTTACTGTCAATCCTAATTGCTATCTGTTAGTTCTCTTTTTTATCTAATTTCTTACCCAACTCAATGATGTATTGTTTCATGTCATCTTTTATTTGGGGATGCTTGAGGGCGTAATCAATAGATGTTTTCATAAAGCCAAATTTGTCACCAACGTCATAACGATCACCTGTGAATTCACGGGCAAATACTCTTTGTGTTTTATTGAGAGTATCAATGGCGTCTGTCAGTTGAATTTCATTTCCAGCACCTGGAGCTTGTGTTTCCAAAATGGAGAAGATTTCTGGTGTCAAAAGGTAGCGACCAATAATCGCAAGGTTACTTGGTGCGTCTTCTGGTTTTGGTTTTTCAACAAAGGTCTCCACGCTGTAGAGTCCATTTACTCCTTCACTTTGTGGGTCAATAACACCATAAGACGAAACGTCATCGTGTGGTACTTTCATGACAGCAATGGTTGACGCATGCGTTTCTTCGTAATCATTCATTAACTGTTTGGTTAGCGGAACTGCTTTGTCGTTTGTAATGTCCATCAGATCATCACCTAGCATAACGACAAAGGGTTCGTTACCAACGAATGCTTTGGCTTGTAAAACGGCATCTCCAAGACCGCGTGGATGGCTTTGGCGAATGAAATGAAGACCGATACCAGTTGTTTCATCTACGAGTTTTAAAAGGTCAGATTTCCCTTTTTCTTTGAGGTTATACTCCAATTCAAAGTTTGAATCAAAGTGGTCTTCAATAGATCGTTTAGATTTTCCGGTTACGACCAAGATGTCTTTGATACCGGCCTTTAATGCTTCTTCGACAATAAATTGAATAGTCGGTTTGTCAACGATAGGCAGCATTTCTTTGGCGAGCGCTTTGGTTGCTGGCAAGAAACGAGTTCCAAGTCCAGCAGCAGGGATAACAGCTTTTCTTACTTGAGTCATATGACCCTCCTTTTTTGTAGTAGCTAATTACGACCATTCGTTTTCAGCTTTAAATTCATTATTCATTATATCATAAATGGCGTCTTTTATGTTAAGGCTTTCATAAATCACGTGATAGATCGCTTGAGTAATTGGCATATAGACACCCAGTTCTTGTGCGAGTTCGTAAGCAGCTTTGGTGGTGGAAATGCCTTCGATAACCATGCCCATATTGGCTTCAATATCTTCTAACTTTTCGCCACGACCAAGAGCATCACCAGCGCGCCAATTACGTGAGTGAACGGAGGTTCCTGTGACAATTAAATCTCCTACTCCGGATAAACCACTATATGTTAAGGGACTAGCACCGAGTTTGACGCCAAGACGAGTAATTTCTGCTAAGCCGCGTGTGATAATGGCAGCTTTGGCATTGTCACCGTAACCGAGACCATGAAGGGCACCTGCTCCGACAGCAATGATATTTTTTAGTGCGCCGGCTGTTTCTACGCCGATGACATCTGTATTAGTGTAGAGACGGAAGTAGTGATTGCTGAAAAGTTCTTGAACATATTTTGCTACTTCTAAGTCTTTTGAAGCTGCTGTGATAAGAGTAATATCACGAACGATAGTTTCTTCAGCATGGCTTGGTCCAGAGACGACAACCACTTCGCTTCGTAAATTTGGAGATAATTCTTCTTCTAAAATTATGGAAAGTCGTTTGTGAGTATCGGGTTCGAGTCCTTTTGAAGCGTGCATGATTTTGACTGGATGGTCTAATACTTCAGCCACTTGTTTAGCTACGAGACGTGTGACTTTTGTTGGAACAACGAAAAGAATGGCATCAACACCGTCAAGAGTTTCTTTTAAGTCATAATAGGCAGTAATCTTTTCATCGAGAACGATATCCTTGAAATAGCGTTTATTGGTATGGTGTTCGTTGATTTCAGTGATTTGCTCGGCAAGATTCCCCCAAATACGGACTTCATGTCCATTGTCGTTTAATACTTGTGCCAAAGCAGTACCCCATGAACCGGGGCCTAAAACAGCAACTGTTTGTTTTTCCATGTTCTTCTCCTTGTAGAGTTTTCTAGTCTTATTTTACCATAGAAAGCGATAAATTTCTTGTTTAACATTAGTTTAGATTGTTAAGTTAAGGATTTGGCACCGAATTTTCACGCAACAGTATTTTATCATGGAGTTAAAATTATTGAAGCGACTGAGTCGCTAGATGGTAGTCGTATCATTGGGCTTCAATGGTACCCAGAGTTTTTAATCAATGAGGAAAAAGGAAATCTAGAATTTTTTCAGTACCTTTTGAGGGAATTATAAATTTAAAATGAGTCTTAAGCTTCATTTAAGAAAATCATTCTATAATAAAACTATCAAATGAAGACCTCCTAACTTTATTTGATGAAATCCTAAACTTTTTCATAATAATCTCCCTATAAAGATCACCAAAAGGTGGTCTTTTTGTTTTATATTTTTGTCGTTGCTTTTGGCTGATTTATGTTATAATATTTCAAATCATTGATTAAGGAAGAGAGAAGATGATAAAGACCGTTGGAATCGTTAGTTTATCAAGTGGAATCATTGGAGAAAGTGCTGTTAAACATGAAGTGAACTTGGGAGTAAAGCGCTTGAGAGACTTGGGGCTTGAAGTGAAGTTTTTAGAGCATGCACAAAAAGGAATGGGCTATCTGGCAGATCATCCTGAGTCCAGAGCGCAAGATTTGATTCAGGCTTTCAAGGATTCTTCAATTGATATGATTTTATGTGCTATCGGTGGAGATGATACTTATCGGTTGCTGCCTTATTTGTTTGAGAATGATGAGCTAAAAAAAGTTGTACATCAGAAAGTATTCCTAGGTTTTTCTGATACTACAATCAATCATCTTATGCTGCACAAGTTAGGAATCAAGACTTTTTATGGGCAATCTTTTCTTGCTGATGTTTGTGAACTAGAGACAGATATGCTCCCTTACACATTTTCTTATTTCAAAGAATTGATTACGACAGGCAGTATCTCAGAAATCCGCCCGAGCGAAGTTTGGTACGAGGAGAGAACGGATTTCAGTGAAAAAGCCCTGGGAACGAAACGAACTCGTCATGAAAATCAAGGATTTGAATTGCTAAAAGGCAAAGCAATCTTTACTGGAGAAATTTTAGGTGGTTGCTTGGAGTCACTCTATCAGATATTTGATAATACAAGATACGAGGATACGATTGAATTGTGTGCGCAATATCAGCTCTTTCCTAGTCTTTCAGAGTGGGCAGGAAAAATTCTTTTGTTGGAAACCAGTGAGGAAAAACCAGAACCAACTTTATATCGAAAAATGTTAGAGACTTTAAAAGCAACGGGAATTTTTACGGTTTTAAATGGGATTCTTGTCGGAAAACCAATGGATGAAACTTATTATGGAGAATATAAACAAATCCTGCTTGATGTCATTGATACAGATATTCCTATTTTATATAATTTAAATGTTGGACATGCTACTCCAAGAGCAATTGTTCCTTTTGGAGTGAAAGCTGAGGTGGATGCCAACGAGCAAGTGATTCGATTTTTGAATGAGCCAGAATAAATTAAAAAGTGCAGGCTGAAAGATGACCTGCATTTTGCGTGTTTTTTACGAATTTAGTATAATAGGGAAAGTAAAAGTAGAAAAGAGAAAAAGATGCGAATTCGTGGTTTTGAGCTTGTTTCAAGCTTTACAAATGAAAATTTACTGCCAAAGCGTGAGACGGCTCATGCGGCAGGTTATGACTTAAAAGTGGCAGAGCGTACAGTTATTGCGCCAAAAGAGATTAAATTAGTGCCAACAGGTGTCAAAGCCTATATGCAGATTGGTGAAGTGCTTTATCTTTATGATCGTTCATCTAATCCACGTAAAAAAGGATTAGTTTTGATTAACTCTGTGGGCATTATTGACGGGGATTACTATGGCAATCCGGGAAATGAAGGTCACATCTTTGCGCAAATGCAGAACATTACAGAGCAAGAAGTAGTCTTAGAAGAGGAAGACCGTATCGTTCAAGCTGTCTTTGCGCCGTTTTTGCTTGCTGATAATGATGAAGCAGATGGTGTGCGGACAGGTGGTTTTGGAAGCACTGGGCATTAAGAAAGAGGAATCTATCATAGCCAAGAAAAAAGCGACATTTGTTTGTCAAAATTGTGAATATCATTCCCCCAAGTATCTAGGGCGCTGCCCTAACTGTGGGGCTTGGTCTTCTTTTGTCGAAGAGGTTGAAGTTACAGAGATTAAGAATGCGCGTGTTTCTCTGACAGGGGAAAAAAGTCGACCGATGAAGTTAGCGGAGGTGACTTCTATCAATGTCAACCGTACCAAGACAGATATGGATGAATTTAACCGCGTCTTGGGCGGTGGCGTGGTGCCAGGAAGTTTAGTTCTAATCGGAGGAGACCCAGGCATTGGGAAATCTACCCTTTTATTGCAGGTTTCGACCCAACTCTCTCACAAGGGAACGGTATTGTATGTCAGTGGGGAAGAGTCTGCCGAGCAGATTAAGCTGCGCGCGGAACGTTTAGGGGATATTGACAGTGAGTTTTATCTCTATGCTGAGACCAATATGCAGAGTATTCGTGCTGAGATTGAAAAAATTAAACCAGATTTTTTGATTGTAGATTCCATTCAGACGATTCTATCGCCAGAAATTTCCAGTGTGCAGGGGTCGGTTTCGCAAGTGCGAGAGGTGACAGCTGAGCTCATGCAGCTGGCCAAGACCAATAATATCGCGACCTTTATCGTTGGTCACATGACCAAGGAAGGAACCTTAGCTGGCCCCCGAACGCTAGAGCACATGGTGGACACAGTGCTTTATTTTGAGGGCGAACGTCAGCACACTTTCCGTATCTTGAGAGCAGTCAAGAACCGCTTTGGCTCAACCAATGAGATTGGCATTTTTGAAATGCAATCTGGCGGGCTAGTTGAGGTTATCAACCCCAGCCAAGTCTTTCTGGAAGAGCGGCTGGACGGCGCGACCGGCTCATCCATCGTCGTGACCATGGAAGGAACGCGGCCGATTTTAGCAGAGGTACAGGCTTTGGTGACACCGACCATGTTCGGCAATGCCAAGCGAACCACGACTGGTCTAGACTTTAACCGAGCCAGCCTCATCATGGCTGTTCTGGAAAAACGAGCAGGGCTCCTTCTGCAAAATCAAGATGCTTATCTCAAATCAGCTGGTGGTGTGCGCTTAGATGAGCCTGCTATTGATTTAGCAGTAGCGGTAGCCATTGCTTCCAGTTATAAGGAAAAGCCAACCAACCCTCAAGAATGTTATATTGGCGAAATTGGTCTGACAGGCGAAATCCGCCGTGTCAATCGCATTGAGCAGCGCATCAACGAAGCTGTTAAGTTAGGCTTCACAAAAATTTATGTTCCTAAAAACTCTTTGAACGGATTGAATATTCCCGAAAAGACTGAAGTTATTGGTGTGACAACGATTGGTGAAGTATTGAAGAAGGTGTTTGGGTAAGTAAGTGTAACTGAACATTGAATTGATAGGTGAGATAGGCGACGGTTTCTATATTGCTAAGGAAATTCTGTAGAGAAAGTTTGTTTTTCGCTCATCTTCTGTAAATGATTCGAAGAATAATAAAGTTTCATCGCTTCTGTTATTTCTTTTCGACAACTTGTGGTATAATAGTAACGTTTAAAATAGAAACAGGGTTTTCCTGTTAGAAATTTAAGATAAACATTAGGAGAAATGAAATTGGCGAATAAAATTCGTGTGCGCTACGCACCAAGTCCAACGGGACTGTTACACATCGGAAATGCGCGGACTGCGCTCTTTAATTATCTTTATGCTCGTCACTACGGTGGTACGTTTATTATTCGGATCGAAGATACAGACCGCAAGCGTCATGTCAAAGACGGGGAGCGTTCGCAGCTGGAAAATCTTCGCTGGTTAGGGATTGAATGGGATGAAAGTCCAGAAACGCATGAAAAATACCGCCAATCTGAACGTTTGGATATTTATCAAGGTTATATCAATGAGTTGCTCGAAAAAGGCTTGGCTTACAAATCATACGTAACGGAAGAAGAATTAGCTACAGAGCGTGAACGGCAGGAAGCTGCTGGAGAAACGCCTCGTTACATCAATGAATATCTAGGAATGTCTGAAGATGAAAAAGTAGCTTATATCGCAGAGCGTGAAGCTAAAGGAATCGTTCCAACAGTCCGTCTTGCAGTCAATGAATCTGGTATTTACAAGTGGAATGATCTTGTTAAAGGTGAGATTGAATTTGAAGGTGGCAACATCGGTGGTGATTGGGTTATCCAGAAAAAAGATGGTTATCCAACATACAACTTTGCCGTTGTTATTGATGATCACTTAATGGAAATTTCACACGTTATCCGTGGAGATGACCATATTGCTAACACACCTAAGCAGCTCATGGTTTATGAAGCACTTGGTTGGGAAGCACCGCAATTTGGTCACATGACCTTGATTATCAATTCGGAGACAGGCAAAAAATTGTCAAAACGTGATACGAATACACTTCAATTTATCGAAGATTACCGTAAAAAAGGCTACCTACCAGAAGCAGTGTTTAACTTTATTGCTCTCCTTGGTTGGAATCCTGGCGGTGAAAATGAAATTTTCTCTCGCGAAGAATTGATCCAACTCTTTGATGAACATCGTCTCAGTAAGTCTCCGGCTGCCTTTGACCAAAAGAAATTAGATTGGATGAGCAATGAATACATTAAAAATGCGGATTTTGAAACCATTTTTGAGATGGCAAAACCTTATTTGGATGTAGCTGGTCGTTTAACAGATAAGGCTGAGAAATTGGTCGCACTCTACAAACCACAGATGAAATCTGTTGATGAAATCGTACCGCTCACAGACCTCTTCTTTGAAGATTTCCCAGAGCTAACAGAAAATGAAAAAGAGTTTATGTCAGGCGAAACGGTACCGATTGTTTTGAAAGCATTCAAAGAAAAAATGGAAGCTATGAGTGATGAAGACTTCAAATCAGAAAATATCTTCCCGCAAATCAAGGCAGTGCAAAAAGAAACGGGTATCAAAGGTAAAAATCTCTTTATGCCAATCCGAATCGCTGTTTCGGGCGAAATGCACGGACCAGAATTACCAGATACCATTTATCTGCTTGGACGTGAAAAGTCCATTGAGCATATTGAGAAGATGCTGAAACATATTCAATAAGTTAACTAAAAAAACATCACAATATTTGAACTTTGTGGTGTTTTTGCTTTCTATATGATGAAATACTTGATTTTATGATATAATAATTTTTAATACTAAATTAAAGTAAAAAAAGGCCTATATTAGCTACTTAAATGACTACTCAGGAATTAATCCAACTTGTTACAACTGGATAAAAACGCAAATTTAAAAGTGCTATTTGAAGGAAAGTTAGCAGACGAAGTACCCAGATTCTGTCATTAAATTTTGGCATCTGGGATGGATTTGATTCATTAAATAAAGAAAAAAGAGCTATGCTTAGATTAGAGTATTCATTTCATGTTTTTTATTATCTGAAACTGATATCAACTGAAGCATCTTTGCTATTTTGCTAATCAAAAAGTTGGAAAGTTTTTGTTGTTACTTTAATAAATGACGGATTGGAAATTCTGACAACCTTATCAAGGAGAAGATAAGTGAAGACGACTTTACGTAAAAAGATAGTAAGAGAAATGAAAGGACAGGAATTGATAGCAAAACAGCAGAGAGATGCTTTGCTCACACAGTACTTGCTGAAATCCTCTGTTTACCAACACGCTAAAACAATTGCGACTTATTTATCTTTGCCACACGAGTTTGACACGGGGCTTTTCATCAGACAAGCACAAGCAGATGGCAAGCGAATTGTGATTCCGAAGACTTATCCTCATGGGTGCATGATTTTTGTGGATTATAATCCAAATGACTTGGAATTGACTGCTTTTGGTATCTGGGAGCCAAGGAGTGGACAAGTGGTAGAGAAAACTCATATTGATTTGATTCACGTACCGGGTGTTGCTTTTAATAAAGGTGACTACCGGATTGGCTATGGTGGAGGTTATTATGACCGCTACTTGGCTGATTTTAAGGGAATGACAGTAAGTACAATTTATCCTTGTCAATTAGCGGATTTTCAACCGGATAATTACGATATTCCTATTCAGGAGGTATTGATTTGTGAATAAAATTTATAATAAACAGTATCCTGTGACAAGTATTTTATTACTTATAACGACAGGACTTTTTCTAACCATGTTTTTATTGCGTGGATTTGCTTACAGCAGTACTCAAACAATTTATGAGTTTGGCGCCATGCATGGGCGAAGCATCCAATATTTTCCAAGTCAGATTTGGCGCTTGGTATCAGCGATTTTCGTTCATATCGGCTTGGAGCATTTTGTGATGAATATGATTACGCTGTATTTTATCGGACGCCAAGCTGAGGACATTTTTGGTTCATGGAATTTTCTGTTTCTTTATTTGATGTCTGGGATTTTAGGAAATGCTTTTGTCTTCTTTTTCACTCCAAGTGCTGTGGCGGCAGGTGCCTCTACATCTTTGTTTGGAATTTTTGGCGCTATTATTACGTTGCGCTATGCGGTTCACAATCCCTATATTCAGCAACTTGGTCAATCTTACTTAATTCTACTGGTTATGAACTTGGTATTAAGCTTGACACCGGGAATCAGTCTGGCAGGACATTTAGGCGGTGCAGTCGGAGGCGCTCTGTGTGCTGTTATTTTCCCAGTCCATGGCGAGCAAAGAGCTTATCAAGTGGGGCAACGTGTTTTAGCGCTGGTTATCTATTTAGTTTTAGTTTTGGGAATGGTCTTTCTTGCTTTTAATCGAGGCATATAAAAAGGGGTTGAATAGACTGCTGTATCTCGCGGCAGTCTGTTTCTACCTCTTTTGTGTTTGTTTTTCTTGACCGACCAAAATCTTTGCAGCAATGGTGATTTCATGTAAAGATGACCAGTCGATTTTTTCAATATCCATATTGAAAAGAAGCGGAGTCATTTTCAGCAGAGCCATTTTTTCATTTTCCTTTAGTGAAAAAGTACCAGCAACGTCATAGGAATCTATAATGGTAAAGGACTCCTTGAAGTGATCAAGGATGTTTTGATTGGAATAGTTCGTGTTTGTTAATTGCTCGGCAACGATACTACGAATTTCTTGCAAATGTTGGTTATTAGGAATAACCTTAATAAGCAAGCCGTTTTTCCGCAATACGCGTTGAAACTCTTGATAATTGGCAGGAGAGAAAATATCCAAAATCACATCCATACTGGTATCTTGAATGGAAAGATGCGCCAGATCTCCAACAAACCAATTTACTGCCATGCTGTGGTCGCTTTTGGCTGCTAGCTGAATCGATTCTTTTGATAAATCAAACGCGTAGATGTGTTGATCAGTCATCTGTGCTTGCAGGTTTCGAGCATAGTACCCCTCTCCGCAGCCAATATCTAACAGATTAGCATGCTGTGGAAAAGAAGTTAAAATATCTAACAGTTTGTTTAAAATTGGCTGATAGAATCCTGCTTCGAGAATCAATTGTCGATTTTGAAAGTTGGTTTTATCGTAGTCTTTTGACTGCTTCACCTGTGGTGCCAGATTGACATAACCGAATTTTGCTAGATCAAAGGAATGCTTATTGTTACATTTAAGACTATTTTCTGCTAAAAACAAGGCTTGCTGGCAAAAAGGGCAAGCAAAAAGATTAGCTGTTTCAAAACGTTTGAGTTTGGGTTTCATGCGTTTTCTCTTTCATAGATTTCTCTGACTAGTGTAACATGTGAGAAATGCTTTGGCAAGTCGATGATAAAGAAAGGAAACTGAAAATGAGTTCTTCTTTATTAAGACGGGATTTGTGTTTTTTATTTTTCAAGCTACAACTAGGTCAATGCATTATGCTAATTAAAATAAAGAAGAGTCTGAGACAAAATAGTTCTCAGTCACAAAAAAGCTAGAGATTCCCAATTATGGAACTCTAGCTTTTTAAGTTTGAGTCGTTCTCTTATTGTATTTAAGGAGATTATTGGCCATGAGCACTAAACCCATGTCAATTTTCACCTGACGCTTGCCTCTTAGGTTACATCTCTTGTAACCCAAATAAGCCTTTATCTGCCCAAAGACAGGTTCCACATCAATCTTACGTTGATTGAAAATCTGTCTACCTTCGGGAGATAAAAGCGCTTGGCATTCTTTAGCTTTTAAGTGTTGATAACGTTCGTTGATATATAGTCCCTTTTGAGGGGCTGATTTAGGTTCATCAGCGTAGTAAACCTTGATTTCCTGTTGAAAGTCCGTCTGTGTTTTCTGATGTTTGATATGATGAAAACGATAGCACCAGCCATCAGGATGAGTGTAGCTATCCTCCTTGTCATCATAGTACCAATTCGCTAAGTTTCTAGCCGACTGTTTATACCCTTTCTTCTGTTCCTGATCAAACATGGCATATTTAATCAGGTGGTTCACCTCCTTTTCATCTAAACGAAGGAGGTTCTCTTCACTTTCATATCCAGCATCTGCGACAACGGTCTTCAAGTCATGCGGATAGGTTTCAAGGAATGGCAGGAGAGTCTTGGTATCTGTCGGATTTGAGAAGACATCATAATGAAGAACAAATTGATTTTCAGTAGCGATTTGAAGATTGTAAGCAGCCTTGAGTTGACCATTCTTCATGTGGTCTTCTTTCATCCGCATAAAAGTGGCATCTGTATCTGTTTTGGAAAAGCTGTTACGCCCTTCAAATGTCTCTTGGTAGCCTTCATATTTTTCAGCACGTACTGAAAAATCATCCTTGACTTTACGCAGGACTTTCTTGAGTTTCCGACGTTGAGTTTTACGTTCATCCTTTCCTTTAACGGGTGTCTCCTCAATGTCTTGGTTCAGTTTTTCCAATTCTTCTTCGAGGACTTGAGCGAATTCAATCAACTGCTCTGAAGCAATCGGTTCTTCTTCGTCCAGCCTAATGGCCTGATGGATAAGGGGAGTGATTTCTTCTTGAAAATAGACCTGTATCTGTTCTTGAAGTTTGACGGAAAACTTGTCTGTGGCCTTTTTCCACACGAAACTATACTTGTTAGCGTTGGCTTCAATCTTAGTCCCGTCAATAAACAGACAATCTAAGGTCACTAACTCTTCCATTTTTAAACGAAGATTGAGGTCAATGAAAAGATCACGAATGAGGTCTTCCATCCCTTTAGCGACTCGAAATCGATTGATAGTGCGGTAGCTGACAACCAACTGTCCTGTTAGGTACTGCATAGCCAGATTTTCAATCATCATTTTTTCGATTTTTCGTCCAGAGAAAATCCCTTGCGAGTAGGCAAATAGTAGAGCGGCTAAAAGCATTTTAGGGTGATAAGACGGGCGACCAAAGTTATGATAGAACGTGTGGAAGTGACGATCCTCCAAGGCATTCACCACTTTTTCAATAGTAAAGACGAGATGGTCTTGTGGCAAGAAAGAACTGATTTCTAGTGGTAAAGTTGTTTGATTTGTGTTATAGTGAATATGCATGGGATAGCCTTTCTAAATGGTTTATTGGGCAATTCTATTTTACCAAGACTATCGCAACCATGCAAAAAGCAACGGCAAATCCGTTGCTTTTTTTGTAGCAAAGGGACTATTGTCCCAGACTCTTCATTTTTGACTAGTAAGTCAAAACAAAATATTTTTTCTTGCCGCGACGAATGACAGTTAGTTCGTTTTCTAATTTGTCAGCATCCGTTAATGTATAGTTAAGGTCTTGAATACGTTCGCCATTGACATAAATAGCGCCATTTTGAACATCTTCACGAGCTTGGCGTTTAGAATTGACAACGCCAGCTGCTACCAAAACTTCCACAATATTGAGATTGTCATCTGTTTTCACTTGATAATTTGGCACTCCGCGAAGACCTTGTTTTAATTCTTTGACAGAAAGATTTTTAATATTTCCAGCAAAAAGTTGTTCGGTGATGTTGAGCGCTTCTTTGTAGGCTTCTTCGCCATGTACAAGTGTGACCACTTCTCGTGCTAAGATTTTTTGTGCCAACCGTTCGTGGGGAGCTGCTTCAAATTGTTTTCCGATTTCTTCGATTTCATCAAGTGGAAGAAGTGTAAAGATTTTTAGGAAACGCACGGCATCAGCGTCCATGACATTCATCCAGAATTGATACATTTCGTAAGGGCTGGTTTTATCGGCATTGAGCCATACAGCATTACCTTCTGACTTACCAAATTTCTTACCAGTGGCATCTGTGATGAGTGGCACTGTAATAACATGACCTGTTTTATCTGCTTTGCGGCGAAGTAACTCTGTACCAGCTGTCATATTGCCCCATTGATCTGAGCCACCGATTTGCAAAGTGACATCGTATTGTCGATTTAACTCAAAAAAGTCATAGCCTTGCATAATCTGGTAAGCAAACTCGGTATACGAAATGCCTGTTTCAATCCGTTTTTTTACGGATTCTTTACTCATCATGTAGTTGACAGTGAAATATTTTCCAACATCACGTAGAAAGTCAATAAAGCTAATGTCGGAGAACCAGTCATAGTTGTTGACCATTTCAGCCTTGTTGTCGCCATTTTCAAAGTCAAGAAAACGCGATACTTGCGCTTGAATGCTCTGTACCCAGCCTTCAACTGTGTCTTTTGTTTGTAAGCTCCGTTCTGTATCTTTAAATGATGGATCGCCAATTAAGCCAGTTGCACCGCCAACGAGAGCATAGGGTTTGTGACCAGCCAACTGTAAATGTTTCATGACAAGGATTGGTACAAGGTGACCAAGATGTAAGCTATCAGCAGTTGGGTCATAACCAGAATAAAAGCTGACATTTCCTTCTGCTAGGGCTTTGCGCAATGCTTCTTCGTCAGTTGTTTGAAAAACCAAACCACGTTCTTTTAGCTCATCAAAAATGTGCATATCTGTCTCTCCTTTATAAAATTTCTAGTTATTGTAACATTGTATCACAAACAAGCACTAGAATATAGTAAAATCGCAAAAATAATGAAAAAAACAATGATTTCAGCCAAGGCTTGCATTTCTTGTTGTCAGAAGTTTCATAAATTTGCTATAATAGGCACAGAAAGCCCAAGGAGAAAGAATGTTTAAACAAGTTTTAGAAAAAATACAACAATTGTTTGAGAAACTTTTTCAAACAGATCGTCCTAGCAAAAATAAAAAGGAAAACTGGACAATTTTGAGTATTGGTGGAACTATCCTTCGTACTCTGAAATTATTATCAAATGTCTTTTTTGTGCTTGTTTTTTTAGGGTGCTTGTTTGGTGGAGGTATTGCATTGGGTTATGGTGCAAGAATCTTCGATAAGGTTGAAACTCCTAAAAAAGAAGAGCTCATCAAAAAAATCCAAGACATCTCGGCTATTTCTGAATTAAAATATGCTGATGGTAGTTCAATTTCAGCAATTGATAGTGATTTACTAAGAATATCAGTAGCTAGCAAATCTATTTCTGCTAATGTAAAAAAAGCAGTCATTGCTACGGAAGACGAAAATTTCCACAAGCATCATGGGGTTGTTACGAAAGCTGTTTTGCGGGCAACACTAGGCTCTGTTGCAGGGATTGGCTCCTCAAGTGGTGGTTCTACCTTAACGCAGCAGTTAATCAAACAACAAGTTGTTGGTGATGCACCAACTTTCAAGCGTAAAGCGACAGAAATCATTGATGCACTGGCTTTAGAACGCTGTATGAGCAAAGATGATATTTTAACGACTTATTTGAATGTGGCCCCGTTTGGAAGAAATAATAAAGGGCAAAATATTGCCGGTGTAGAAGAAGCAGCCCAAGGAATTTTTGGAGTACCTGCTAGCAAGTTGACAGTACCTCAAGCAGCTTTTATTGCGGGGTTGCCACAAAGCCCGATTGTTTATTCTCCTTATGCAGCTGATGGTAGTCTGAAAAGTGCTAAAGACATGACATTAGGACTCAACCGTGCTAAAAAAGTCATTTACAATATGTATCGAACAGGTGCGATTAATAAAGATGAGTACCAATTGTATAAAGATTATGATTTGAAACGGGATTTTCTGCCTGCCGAACGCTCTTCAAAAAATTCGCATGATTATTTATATTACGTTGCGATGAAAGAAGCTCAAAAAGCAATGTATGAATACTTGATTAGGCGAGACAATGTTTCACAACAGGAATTGAAAAATGATGCAACTGTGAAAGCCTATAAAGGATTAGCTGCAAAAGAGTTGAGTGAGGGTGGCTATACTGTTACCACAACGATTAACAAAAATATCCACAACGCTATGCAAAATGCGATTGCTAATTTTGGTGGTGTGTTAGATGATGGAACAGGTGCAGTTGAAGCGGGAAATGTTCTCATGGACAATCGGACGGGTGCTGTTTTGGGCTTTATAGGAGGACGTGATTATGCTTCCAACCAAAACAACCACGCTTTTGATACGGAGCGCTCACCAGGCTCAACCATTAAACCGATTTTAGCTTATGGCATAGCCATTGACCAAGGCCTGATGGGCAGTGCCAGTATGCTGTCTAATTATCCGGCAAATTTCTCTAGCGGCGAGCCCATTATGCACGTAGATAGCCGTGGTACGGCTATGATGGATTTGCAGGAGGCTTTAAATACTTCTTGGAACATTCCAGCTTATTGGACCTATAAATTGCTTCGTGACAAAGGGGTCAATGTTCGAGGTTATATGGAAAAAATGGGCTATCAAATTGAAAATTACGATATTGAAAGTTTGCCAATGGGCGGTGGGGTTGAAGTATCTGTTGCTCAGCATACCAATGGTTTTCAAACTTTAGCCAATAATGGGGCTTATCAAGAGCGCTATATGATTGAAAAGATTACGGCAAAGAATGGGAAAGTTGTATATGAACATAAAGCTAAACCTGTTCAAGTTTATTCCAAGGCCACAGCAACGATTATGCAAAGCCTTATGCGTGGAGTGTTGAGTTCAGGTGCTACGACGACTTTCAAATCTCGTTTAGCACAGATTAATAGTGGCTTGGCTAATGCTGATTGGATAGGAAAAACGGGTACAACCAACAGCAATGGAGATATGTGGCTTATGGTATCCACTCCAAAATTAACGTTGGGTGGCTGGATCGGTCATGACAATAATGCTTCAATGGCACCTTTGACGGGTTACAACAACAATGCTCAGTATATGGCTCACTTGGTGAATGCAATTCATCAAGCTGATCCAAATATTTGGGGAGTTGGTGATAAGTTCAATTTGGATTCAAGCGTGATTAAGTCCAATGTTCTCAAAGCAACAGGTGAACGAGCTGGAACAGTCACAGTCAACGGTCGTAGCATGAGCCTGACTGGTCAGACGGTTACTAGTTACTGGGCGAAAAATGGCGCTCCGATGACCACCTATAAATTTGGAATCGGTGGGACAGATAGTGATTATCAAAAAGCTTGGGCAGCACTTTTAGGTGGACGTTAAAATAAAAACACTTTCATAAGTAAAGAAACTTGAAAAGCAGAGTAAAATAGGGTATAATATTATTAATAATTTGTCGTCTGCTTTATTTGAAATATTGTCCATATAAAGCTCACAGCAGTTAAATCATACTTTTAGAGTCAGATTTAGCTGCTCTTTTTGTGCCTATTTTTGGGATTTTCATCGTTTGTTATCAAAACTTAAAGATTCTGAAAATTTATCAGAAAGGACAAATGAAATTGCTACTCTATCATGTAATAGAGAATGTAGAAAGAAGAAGGAGTAAAAAACTTGGCAGGACATGAAGTTCAATACGGGAAACACCGTACTCGTCGTAGTTTTTCAAGAATCAAGGAAGTTCTTGATTTACCAAATTTGATTGAAATCCAGACGGATTCGTTCAAAGATTTTCTTGACCATGGTTTGAAAGAAGTATTTGAAGATGTACTTCCTATTTCAAACTTTACAGACACTATGGATCTGGAGTTTGTTGGTTATGAAATCAAAGAATCCAAATACACTTTAGAAGAAGCACGGATTCACGATGCTAGCTATTCTGCACCTATTTTTGTGACGTTCCGTTTAATCAATAAAGAAACCGGCGAAATCAAGACGCAAGAAGTCTTCTTTGGCGATTTTCCAATCATGACAGAAATGGGAACGTTTATCATCAACGGTGGTGAGCGGATTATCGTATCACAGCTCGTTCGTTCTCCAGGTGTTTACTTCAATGATAAAGTAGACAAAAATGGGAAGGTTGGGTATGGTTCAACCGTCATTCCAAACCGTGGAGCTTGGTTAGAGTTGGAAACGGACTCAAAAGATATTGCCTACACTCGGATTGACCGCACTCGTAAAATTCCATTTACAACGCTTGTTCGTGCACTTGGTTTCTCTGGTGATGATGAAATCTTTGATATTTTCGGTGATAGCGATCTCGTTCGCAATACGATTGAAAAAGATATCCACAAAAATCCGATGGATTCACGTACAGATGAAGCGCTGAAAGAAATCTATGAACGCCTTCGTCCAGGTGAGCCTAAGACAGCGGATAGCTCACGTAGTCTGTTGGTTGCTCGTTTCTTTGATCCACATCGTTATGACTTGGCGGCAGTTGGTCGTTACAAGATTAATAAAAAATTAAATATCAAAACACGTTTGTTAAATCAAACGATTGCAGAACCTTTGGTTGACCCAGAAACAGGAGAAATCTTAGTAGAAGCCGGAACAGTTATGACGCGTAGTGTCATTGATAGTATTGCAGACTATTTGGATGGAGATTTGAATAAAATCACTTATATTCCAAATGATGCAGCTGTATTGACAGATCCAGTCGTTCTTCAAAAATTCAAAGTCGTGGCACCAACTGATCCAGATCGCGTGGTAACTATTATTGGGAACGCTAATCCAGGTGATCGGGTTCATACGATTACACCAGCGGATATCTTGGCTGAGATGAGCTACTTCCTCAACTTAGCAGAAGGCATCGGCCGTGTGGATGATATTGACCACTTGGGAAATCGTCGGATTCGTGCGGTAGGTGAATTGCTTGCTAACCAAGTGCGTCTTGGACTTTCTCGCATGGAGCGCAATGTGCGTGAACGCATGAGCGTGCAAGATAACGAAGTACTGACTCCGCAACAAATCATTAACATACGCCCAGTTACAGCAGCTATCAAAGAATTCTTTGGTTCCTCTCAATTGTCTCAATTTATGGATCAACACAATCCACTGTCTGAGTTGTCTCACAAGCGTCGTTTATCTGCCTTAGGACCTGGTGGTTTAACACGTGACCGTGCAGGATACGAAGTGCGTGACGTGCACTATACCCACTATGGTCGTATGTGTCCGATTGAAACACCTGAAGGACCAAATATTGGTTTGATCAATAACTTGTCCTCTTATGGGCATTTGAATAAATATGGCTTTATCCAAACGCCTTACCGTAAAGTGGATCGTGAAACAGGTCTGGTCACCAATGAAATCGTCTGGTTAACAGCGGATGAAGAAGATGAATACATCGTTGCTCAAGCAAATTCTAAGTTAACAGAAGACGGGCGTTTTGCAGAAGCGATTGTTATGGGACGTCACCAAGGGAATAACCAAGAATTTCCTTCAGATCAGGTGGATTTCATGGATGTGTCGCCTAAACAGGTAGTTGCCGTTGCGACAGCATGTATTCCTTTCCTTGAAAATGATGACTCAAACCGTGCCCTCATGGGTGCTAACATGCAGCGGCAAGCTGTTCCGTTGATTGACCCACACGCACCATATGTTGGGACAGGAATGGAGTACCAAGCAGCTCATGATTCTGGAGCAGCGATTATTGCACAGCACGACGGTAAAGTTGTATATTCTGATGCTGCCAAAGTTGAAGTTCGTCGTGAAGACGGTTCGCTTGATGTCTATCATATTACGAAATTCCGCCGTTCAAACTCTGGTACTTCTTACAACCAACGTACGCTGGTGAAAGTTGGCGATACGGTTGAAAAAGGCGACTTTATTGCAGACGGACCTTCTATGGAAAAAGGTGAAATGGCGCTTGGACAAAATCCAATCGTTGCTTATATGACATGGGAAGGTTACAACTTTGAAGATGCCGTTATCATGAGTGAACGTCTAGTAAAAGATGACGTTTATACCTCTGTTCACTTGGAAGAATTTGAATCAGAAACACGTGATACAAAGCTTGGTCCTGAAGAAATTACGCGCGAAATTCCAAACGTTGGGGAAGATGCGCTAAGAGACCTTGACGAAATGGGAATTATCCGCATTGGTGCTGAGGTGAAAGAGGGCGACATTCTTGTCGGTAAAGTAACGCCGAAAGGTGAAAAAGACTTATCCGCTGAAGAACGCCTGCTTCATGCAATTTTCGGTGATAAATCTCGTGAAGTACGTGACACATCTCTTCGTGTACCACATGGTGGTGCTGGGGTTGTCCGTGATGTGAAAATCTTTACTCGTGCGAACGGTGATGAATTGCAATCTGGTGTCAACATGTTGGTGCGTGTTTACATTGCTCAAAAACGAAAGATCCGCGTTGGGGATAAGATGGCCGGACGCCACGGAAATAAAGGGGTTGTTTCCCGTATCGTTCCAGTTGAGGATATGCCTTATCTTCCAGACGGAACACCAGTAGACATCATGTTGAACCCACTTGGGGTGCCATCACGTATGAATATCGGACAGGTTATGGAGCTTCACCTTGGTATGGCTGCTCGCAACCTTGGTATCCACATAGCAACGCCAGTATTTGACGGAGCAAGCTCAGATGACCTTTGGGATACTGTTCGTGAAGCAGGCATGGATAGCGATGCCAAGACGATTCTTTATGATGGTCGTACGGGCGAGCCGTTTGACAACCGTGTATCTGTCGGTGTCATGTATATGATTAAATTGCACCACATGGTCGATGATAAGCTTCATGCCCGTTCAGTTGGTCCTTATTCAACCGTTACACAGCAACCACTTGGTGGTAAAGCTCAATTCGGTGGACAACGTTTTGGAGAAATGGAAGTTTGGGCTTTGGAAGCTTACGGTGCTTCTAACGTCCTTCAAGAAATCTTGACCTACAAGTCAGATGATATCAATGGTCGTTTGAGAGCTTATGAAGCTATTACTAAAGGTAAACCAATTCCAAAACCAGGTGTGCCAGAATCTTTCCGTGTTCTTGTGAAAGAATTGCAGTCACTTGGTCTTGACATGCGCGTCCTAGATGAAGATGACAATGAAGTAGAACTTCGTGACTTGGATGAAGGCATGGATGACGATGTGATTCACGTAGATGACCTTGAAAAAGCGCGTGAAAAGGCAGCTCAAGAAGCGAGAGCAGCTTTTGAAGCTGAAGGAAAAGAATAAGAACTGATTCAATAGATAATAAAGAAAGGTAAGAAATAGTGGTTGATGTAAATCGTTTTCAAAGTATGCAAATCACCCTAGCTTCACCTAGTAAAGTCCGCTCTTGGTCTTATGGGGAAGTGAAGAAACCTGAAACAATTAACTACCGTACACTAAAGCCAGAACGTGAAGGACTTTTTGATGAAGTCATCTTTGGTCCTACGAAAGATTGGGAATGTGCGTGTGGAAAGTATAAACGGATTCGTTATAAAGGAATCATTTGTGACCGTTGTGGTGTTGAAGTCACTCGTACAAAAGTGCGTCGTGAGCGTATGGGACATATTGAGTTAAAGGCTCCTGTTTCTCATATTTGGTATTTTAAAGGGATTCCGAGTCGCATGGGCTTGACATTGGATATGAGTCCTCGTGCTCTTGAAGAAGTCATTTATTTTGCAGCTTATGTGGTAATTGATCCAAAAGATACGCCACTTGAGCACAAATCTATTATGACGGAGCGGGAATATCGTGAACGCTTGCGGGAATACGGTTCAGGATCATTTGTTGCAAAAATGGGTGCTGAAGCTATCCAAGATCTCTTGAAACAAGTAGATTTGGAAAAAGAAATTGCAGCCCTCAAAGAAGAATTAAAAACTGCAACTGGGCAAAAGCGCGTCAAAGCGATACGCCGCTTAGATGTTTTAGATGCTTTCCAAAAATCTGGTAACAAACCAGAATGGATGGTCTTAAACATCTTGCCAGTTATTCCGCCAGACTTACGTCCAATGCTTCAGCTGGACGGTGGACGCTTTGCTTCCTCTGACTTGAACGATCTTTACCGTCGTGTTATCAATCGGAACAATCGTTTGGCACGTCTTTTAGAGCTGAATGCTCCTGGAATCATCGTGCAAAATGAAAAGCGGATGTTGCAAGAAGCGGTTGATGCGTTGATTGACAACGGTCGTCGTGGTCGTCCAATTACTGGACCAGGTAGCCGCCCGCTCAAATCATTGAGCCACATGCTTAAAGGAAAACAAGGTCGTTTCCGTCAAAACTTGCTCGGAAAACGGGTTGACTTCTCAGGACGTTCGGTTATTGCGGTAGGTCCAACCCTCAAAATGTACCAATGTGGTGTGCCGCGCGAAATGGCAATTGAGCTTTTCAAACCATTTGTTATGCGTGAAATTGTAGCGCGTGATATTGTGCAAAACGTGAAAGCTGCTAAACGCTTGGTGGAACGCAGTGATGAACGTATTTGGGATATCTTAGAGGATGTCATTAAAGAACACCCGGTACTCCTTAACCGCGCACCGACACTTCACAGATTAGGAATTCAAGCATTTGAGCCAGTCTTAATTGACGGGAAAGCTCTTCGTTTGCACCCGTTAGTCTGTGAAGCCTACAACGCTGACTTTGACGGAGACCAAATGGCTATTCACGTACCATTGTCGGAAGAAGCTCAGGCAGAAGCACGGATTCTTATGCTAGCTGCTGAGCACATCCTCAATCCAAAAGACGGTAAGCCAGTCGTAACACCTTCACAAGATATGGTCTTAGGGAACTACTACCTAACGATGGAAGAAGCCGGTCGTGAAGGTGAAGGTATGGTCTTTAAAGATCGTGATGAAGCTGTAATGGCTCTTCGGAATGGTTATGTGCACTTGCATACGCGTGTTGGGATTGCGACGGATAGTTTAAACAAACCATGGACGGAAAATCAAAAACACAAGATTCTTTTGACAACAGTTGGTAAGATTCTTTTCAATGACATCATGCCAGATGAATTGCCGTATTTGCAAGAACCAGTTGCCTCAAACATAGCAGAAGGTGTGCCAGCTAAATACTTCTTAGAACCTGGTCAAGATGTCAAAGAAGCCATCAGTAAACTTGAATTAAACGTACCATTTAAGAAGAAAAATCTCGGGAATATCATTGCTGAGATCTTCAAACGTTTCCGTACAACTGAAACGTCTGCTTTTCTAGACCGTCTGAAAGATCTCGGCTATCATCATTCAACGCTTGCTGGTTTGACAGTAGGGATTGCCGATATTCCAGTCGTTGAAGATAAGGCTGAAATCATCGAAGCATCTCACAAGCGTGTGGAACAAATTACAAAACAATTCCGTCGTGGGATGATTACAGATGATGAACGTTATAATGCAGTTACAGCTGAATGGCGTGCAGCTCGTGAAAAATTGGAAAAACGGTTAGTTGCCAATCAAGATCCTAAGAACCCAATTGTTATGATGATGGATTCTGGAGCCCGTGGTAACATCTCCAACTTCTCGCAACTTGCCGGCATGCGTGGTCTGATGGCTGCGCCAAATGGCCGTATCATGGAGTTGCCAATCTTGTCTAACTTCCGTGAAGGTTTGTCTGTTCTGGAAATGTTCTTCTCAACTCACGGAGCGCGTAAAGGGATGACTGATACAGCCCTTAAGACTGCCGACTCAGGTTATTTGACTCGTCGCTTGGTTGATGTGGCGCAAGATGTTATCATTCGTGAAGACGATTGTGGAACTGACCGTGGTCTTGTGATTCGCTCTATTACTGACGGCAAAGAAATGATTGAACCATTGGAAGAGCGCTTGATTGGTCGTTATACGAAAAAATCGGTTAAACATCCTGAAACAGGTGAAGTCATCGTTGGTCCAGATGTATTGATTACAGAAGATGTAGCGCATGAAATTATCAACGCTGGTATCGAAGAAGTTACTATCCGTTCTGTCTTTACATGTAATACGCGTCATGGCGTTTGCCGTCGCTGTTATGGTATCAACTTGGCAACGGGCGACGCTGTTGAAGTTGGGGAAGCAGTTGGAACCATTGCTGCCCAATCTATCGGTGAACCTGGTACACAATTGACTATGCGGACTTTCCATACGGGTGGTGTTGCTTCTAATACTGATATTACTCAGGGGCTTCCTCGGGTTCAAGAAATCTTTGAAGCCCGTAATCCAAAAGGGGAAGCAGTCATCACAGAAGTTAAAGGTGAAGTCACTGCGATTGAAGAAGATGCTTCCACTCGGACTAAGAAAGTCTTTGTCAAGGGTGCAACCGGTGAAGGAGAATACGTTGTACCATTTACAGCTCGTATGAAAGTGGCTGTAGGTGACCAAGTTTCTCGCGGGGCAGCATTAACAGAAGGTTCTATCCAACCGAAACATTTATTGGCTGTTCGTGATGTCTTGTCTGTTGAGACTTACCTGCTAGCTGAAGTGCAAAAAGTTTACCGCAGTCAAGGGGTAGAAATCGGTGACAAGCATATTGAAGTAATGGTTCGCCAAATGATTCGTAAGGTGCGCATCATGGATCCGGGAGATACTGATCTTCTTATGGGCACACTCATGGATATTACAGACTTTACCGATGCTAACCGAGATGTAGTTATCTCAGGCGGTGTTCCTGCAACAGCTCGTCCTGTTCTTATGGGAATTACCAAGGCTTCTCTGGAAACCAACAGTTTCTTATCAGCTGCCTCTTTCCAAGAAACCACTCGTGTTCTGACTGATGCGGCTATCCGTGGTAAGAAAGATCACTTGCTTGGTCTAAAGGAAAATGTTATCATTGGTAAAATCATTCCAGCTGGTACAGGTATGGCACGCTACCGTAATCTTGAGCCGCAAGCTGTCAATGAAGTTGAAATTATCGAAGATACAACGGCAACAGAAACTGTGGAAGAAACCACACCAGCAAAATAATAAAAAAGAGTCGAAATCTTCGACTCTTTTTGTTAGGTTTAGAATTTTATGAAAAATTCTCTGGTAATTTTCAAATTTAGCTAACTTTGCATAGCGAATATATCGCATTTTAATTTTGATTCAAGTGTAAAAAGGGGCCGTCAAAATTAGATTTTTGGCTAGTATTAAAATGCATTCCAAAAGAAGCAAAAGATGAGAATACAACTCCATGCATTCCCAGTCCGTTTCTGAATGACCAGCATGCCATAAATGAGAATGAATACGGCGATTGCTTCAAATAGAGAAGTCGCATCCAAGCCAATCATTCCATGAACAAGGAGGCAAATCAAAGCACAAATGAGGGCACCAAGGTCAATTTTCTTATTTTGACGTGGATAGCGAAGATTGATTTTCCTAGAAATTACAACATAATTAAAACCTTCCCAGAATCCCCAGATAAGAGAAATGAGCAAGTAACCTAAGATGTTTGTCGGAAAAGAACTAGCAAGAATTTCTTTCGTTAAGGAGATTGATTGAAATGGGAGGTAGGTGTGAACTTGTCCTGTAATGATGAGGAAAAGCAGCAAAGGAAGACAGGTGATTGCAGTTTGGACGCAGGACGGGAGAAAATGTTTAGTAACCAATCCATATTCTTTCCAGCTTTCTTTGCGACGAATCAGAACGACGCTAGTCCCTAGACCAGCTGCACCAAACTGACACATTGCGAGAAAGAGAAGGCGAAGCCAAATGGGAAACGATGACTGATGGGTGAAATCAGTTATTTCTTGTTGGAAAAATAAATATCCGATAAGCGGAAGCATAGTCAAGATGGCAATGATGTTTAAATCTTGGTCAACTTTCTTTTGGACGATAGATAATGTTTGTTTCATATGATTTGCCCTTTTTATCTTTATTGTAGTGTGCTGATAGAGCTTTGTCAATAAGACAGGAAAAGTGTCTGATTTTGCTACCTTTTTAATCGCTTTTGTGATATAATTATCATGTACAAAAAATAATAAGGAGTCTGATTAAATGGCTAAATTGACTGTTAAAGACGTTGATTTGAAGGGAAAGAAAGTTCTCGTTCGTGTTGACTTTAACGTACCTTTGAAAGATGGCGTTATCACTAATGACAACCGTATTACTGCGGCTTTGCCAACAATTAAATATATCATCGAACATGGTGGACGTGCTGTTCTCTTCTCTCACCTTGGGCGTGTGAAAGAAGAAGCTGATAAGGAAGGAAAATCACTTGCTCCAGTAGCAGCAGATTTGTCTGCAAAACTTGGTCAAGAAGTTATCTTCCCCGGTGTTACCCGTGGTGAAAAACTTGAAACAGCTATTAATGCTCTTAAAGACGGCGAAGTTCTTCTTGTTGAAAACACTCGTTTTGAAGATGTTGACGGTAAAAAAGAATCTAAAAATGATCCAGAACTTGGTAAATACTGGGCATCACTTGGAGATGGTATCTTCGTAAACGACGCATTCGGTACAGCTCACCGTGCACATGCATCTAACGTTGGTATCTCAGCAAACGTTGAAAAAGCTGTTGCTGGTTTCCTTCTTGAAAACGAAATTGCTTATATCAAAGAAGCTGTTGAAAATCCAGTTCGTCCATTCGTAGCCATTCTTGGTGGTTCAAAGGTCTCTGATAAGATCGGTGTTATCGAAAATCTTCTTGAAAAAGCTGATAAAGTTCTTATCGGTGGTGGGATGACTTACACATTCTACAAAGCACAAGGCATCGAAATCGGTAATTCACTTGTTGAAGAAGACAAACTCGATATTGCTAGAGCTCTTCTTGAAAAATCAAATGGGAAACTCATTTTGCCAGTTGACTCTAAAGAAGCAAACGCATTTGCTGACTACACTGAAGTGAAAAATACTGAAGGTGAAGCAGTAGACCCTGGCTTCCTTGGTTTGGATATCGGTCCTAAATCAATCGCTAAATTTGACCAAGAATTAACTGGTGCTAAAACAGTTGTTTGGAACGGACCTATGGGCGTCTTTGAAAATCCTGATTTCCAAGCTGGTACAATCGGTGTAATGGACGCTATCGTTAAACAACCAGGCGTTAAATCAATTATCGGTGGTGGTGACTCAGCTGCTGCAGCTATCAACCTTGGTCGTGCAGATAAATTCTCATGGATTAGTACGGGCGGAGGCGCGTCTATGGAATTGTTGGAAGGTAAAGTTCTTCCAGGACTTGCAGCTCTTACTGAAAAATAAGTTTTAGCCCGTTAGTCTCTCCAAAATCCTGATTTTGGAGAAAAAGGAGCAAAACTGAAATGATAACAAAAAGGTGGCTTGTTCACCTTTTTGTGTTAGTGAAAGTATTTGTGACGCGGTGGTGGTGCATCTATGGAACTTCTTGAAGGAAAGGTACTCCCAGGTCTTGCAGCATTGACTGAAAAATAAGGCTAGAACAAAAAAATAATAGAGGAAAGGTGGTTCAACCACTTTTTCTTTTACAGAGAAACGATATGTACATTATTATAGGAGCTCTAGATAGGTATAGCCAAGAACGAGTCCGCTCTATTTGGCGCAGTTTGAGTGTCAATAGTCTATCAAACTACACTTATGAAGTAGTCGATCGGGAACCACATTTGACTTTTTCGTCTCTTGAAAAAGTAGATTTGGCTGATATCCAGCTAATCTCGGAAGAGATGGCGAAGATTAGTCAGCTGTAAGTTTGAATTTTAGCTCTATTTCGTCCTTTCTAGGTTCTTCCATTGTTACACTCAATCCTGTTAAAACGTCAGAATTAACTGCATTTCATGCAGAGTTACATAAAAAGATTGCAAGTTATGTAGACCAATCTTCCTCCTATCTTCTTGAAAACTGGGTTCCGCATGTGACATTAGCCAACCGAGTTCCAAAAGAAAAAATGGGCTCTGCTTTACCTTCACTGTTTTGCTCATTATCCATCTGTCTCAGGAATCCTGACGGGATTAAAACTGATAAAGATAGGAAGTGATGGTCAAGTAGAAGATGTCTGTGAACTTTCTCTAAAAAAATGTATAGGAAAGCTTTGACAGACCTGTTTGGAAACCATCATTCTTTTCCTCAAAATTTCTCTAAAATATGTTAGAATAAAGGTAAAAGGAAATGTATGAATGGGTTATTTTAAAAAGTACAAATTTGATAAATCGAAATTTAAATTAGGAATGCGGACTTTTAAAACAGGAATCGCTGTTTTTATTGTCCTTTTAATTTTTGGATTTTTGGGTTGGAAAGGGCTACAGATTGGCGCTTTAACAGCTGTTTTTAGTTTGCGAGAGGATTTTGATAAGAGTGTTCATTTTGGAACATCTCGTATCTTAGGAAACAGTATTGGCGGTTTGTATGCTTTGTTCTTCTTTCTTATCAATCAGCTTTTTCATGATCAGTTTTGGGTAACCTTGCTTCTCGTTCCGATTTGTACCATGTTAACCATTATGACAAATGTTGCTATGAACAATAAGGCAGGAGTGATTGGTGGTGTTTCTGCTATGCTGATTATTACCCTATCAATTCCAACAGGAGAGACAATTTTGTATGTATTTGCACGGGTATTTGAAACCTTTATGGGGGTATTTATTGCCATGTTAGTCAATTCTGATATAAATCGATTGAGAAAATTTTTGATATTAAAAAACAAGAAGTGATGTCAGGAAACCTAACATACATTCTTGACAGGAAAAATTTTTCGGACTATAATAGAGCATGAGAAAGGAATTTGCAATGAAGGAAAAGGAATTTCGTCGCAATATGGCTGTTTTTCCCATTGGTAGCGTTATGAAATTAACAGATTTGACGGCACGTCAGATTCGTTATTATGAAGATCAAGAATTGATTAAACCTGATCGAAATGAAGGAAATCGCCGCATGTATTCATTAAATGATATGGATCGCTTGTTAGAGATTAAAGATTACATTTCAGAAGGTTACAATATTGCTGCTATTAAACGGAAATATGCTGAGCGTGAAGCGAGATATAAAAAGCCAGTGAGCGAGAAAGACGTTCGTCGAGCCCTTCATAACGATATTTTGCAACAAGGGCGCTTTGCTTCTTCCCTTCCACCATTTGGTCGTATGCATTGACCAACATCAATTTTTAAAAATTTCATAAGGAGATACTCATGCCAATTACAGTAGCTGACATTCGTCGCGAAGTGAAAGAAAAAAATGTTACCTTTATCCGTTTGATGTTTTCGGATGTTTTGGGAACGATGAAAAATGTCGAAATTCCGGCGACAGATGAACAGCTGAATAAAGTTTTGTCCAACAAAGTGATGTTCGATGGTTCTTCTATCGAAGGTTTCGTGCGTATCAATGAGTCAGATATGTACCTTTATCCTGATTTGGATACATGGACTGTTTTCCCTTGGGGAGATGAAAATGGCAGTGTCGCAGGACTAATTTGCGATGTTTATACAACAGAAGGAACTCCCTTTAAAGGGGATCCGCGTGGAAATTTGAAGCGTGCTTTGAGACACATGGAAGAGCTTGGTTTCAAATCTTTCAATCTTGGTCCTGAGCCAGAATTTTTCCTTTTCAAATTGGATGAAAATGGCGATCCAACTCTTGAGGTAAATGATAAGGGGGGCTATTTTGACCTTGCTCCGACGGATCTTGCGGATAACACACGTCGTGAAATTGTCAATGTTTTAACGACAATGGGCTTTGAAGTAGAAGCCAGTCACCATGAAGTAGCGATCGGTCAGCACGAAATTGACTTTAAATATGATGAAGTACTTCGTGCCTGTGATAAGATTCAGTTGTTCAAACTGGTTGTCAAAACAATTGCTCGCAAGCATGGTCTGTACGCAACGTTTATGGCGAAACCAAAATTTGGTATTGCCGGTTCAGGTATGCACTGTAACATGTCGCTCTTTAATCAGGATGGTCAAAATGCATTTTTTGATCCAGAAGATCCAAATGGTATGCAATTATCAGAAACAGCGTACTATTTTCTTGGTGGCTTAATTAAGCATGCTTACAATTATACAGCTATCATGAACCCGACTGTAAATTCTTACAAACGCTTAGTTCCAGGCTATGAAGCTCCGGTTTATATTGCTTGGGCAGGACGTAACCGTTCTCCACTTGTTCGTGTGCCAGCTTCACGCGGTATGGGAACTCGTTTGGAATTGCGCTCTGTTGACCCAATGGCTAACCCTTATATCGCTATGGCGGTTCTTCTTGAAGTTGGACTTCATGGGATTGAAAATAAAATTGAAGCACCTGCTCCAATTGAAGAAAATATCTATGTTATGACAGCAGAAGAGCGTAAAGAGGCAGGGATTACGGATCTTCCATCTACTCTCCACAATGCGGTGAAAGCACTAACAGAAGATGAAGTTGTAAAAGCTGCCTTGGGTAGTCATATCTATACAAGTTTTGTAGAAGCAAAACGCATCGAATGGGCAAGCTATGCCACTTTCGTTTCCCAATGGGAAGTAGATAACTACCTTGATTTGTATTAATAAATTGGAAATGAGGCTTAAGAAGAGTCTCGTTTTCTTATTTGATGAATGAAAAAGTACTAATCAAAATAATGCCACTTTTTCTACATTTTTGAGCAAATGGCGAAAAACTTGTATAATGAAGCATATCTGTTTAAAAAATTTAGCATTTCCGATATAATAAACAGAACAAAGGGAGGTGAAGCAGGTGTATTGTGTGATTGAAATGTATGGCAAAGATGAGCCTTGGTGGTTTTTTGATGACTGGGAAGCTAATATCGTATCTATACAACATTTTGATGACTATTATACTGCTTTAAAGTATTATAAGCGCCAATGGCTGAAGTTGGTAGTTGCTTTTCCTTTCTATAAAAGTCGAAGTGATTTAATGTCCATTTTTTGGGATGCAGAAGATTTGCGCTGGTGTGAAGAATGTAGTGATTCTGTCCAGCAATACCATTCTCTCGCTTTATTGGAAAATGATGGTGTCATTCCTAAAGAGAAATGGAGACCGGGCTATAATAAACAAAATAGTGAAGAGGAACATCGTGCTTGCTCTCTAACGTTTAAATAATTTACAAAATGGTGATTTTTCATCATTTTTTTATTTTCTTCTGCGAATAATATAAAGTGAGGAGGAGATATGGTTCAAAACATTGCACAGGCTATTATTTGTCAGGCTAAGGAAGAACGAGCACAGGACATTTATTTTGTTCCGAAGGAAAATGTTTACGAGTTGTATATGCGAATTGGAGATGAACGCCGTTTTATACGCAATTATGAATTTGAAGAGCTAGCTGCTGTAATCAGTCATTTCAAGTTTACTGCTGGGATGAATGTGGGAGAAAAACGTCGCAGTCAGCTGGGCTCTTGCGATTATCAATATAGTGACAAGAAAACATCGCTACGGTTATCAACAGTGGGGGATTATCGCGGATATGAAAGTCTAGTGATTCGTCTATTGCATGATGAAGAAGCAGAGCTGAAGTTTTGGTTTGCTCAAATTCCGGAGTTGAAAGAACGTTTCAAACAGCGAGGGCTTTACCTTTTTTCAGGACCGGTAGGAAGTGGTAAAACTACTTTCATGCACCAGTTGGCTCAAGAGCGTTTTGCCGATCAGCAAATCATGTCAATTGAAGATCCGGTTGAAATCAAACAAGCAGGGATGTTACAGCTGCAGCTGAACGAAGCGATTGGTTTAACTTATGAAAGTTTGATAAAACTTTCTCTTCGGCATCGACCGGATTTATTGATTATCGGAGAGATTCGTGATGCGGAGACAGCACGGGCAGTTGTTCGAGCTAGCTTAACGGGAGTGACTGTTTTTTCAACTATTCATGCTAAAAGCGTACGAGGTGTCTATGAACGGTTGCTGGAGTTGGGAGTGACAGAAGCAGAGCTGAAAATTGTTTTGCAAGGAATTTGCTACCAACGGTTAATTGCGAAAGGAGGAATAGTGGATTTTGTCAGTGAAAGGTATCAAGAGCATGAGCCAAGTGACTGGAATAAGCAGATTGATCAGCTTTATGCAGCAGGACATATCACTTTTGAGCAGGCAGAAACGGAAAAAATTATCCATAGTTAGGCAGAAAAAAGTCGTAGAGTTGCTGAATAATCTTTTTTCTAGCGGCTTTCATTTAGCAGAAATGATTGATTTTTTGAAGCGGAGTGCCCTGCTAGAAAAAACCTATGTGGAAAAGATGAAAGAGGGTTTAGCAACAGGAAAACCTTTTTCAGAAATTATGGCTAGTTTAGGATTTTCAGATAGTGTTGTCACCCAGCTTTCACTGGCAGAGCTACATGGGAATCTCTCACTCAGCCTGAATAAGATTGAGGAATACTTGGAAAATGTCTCAAAAGTCAAGAAAAAGTTAATTGAAGTAGCTACTTATCCATTCATTTTACTTATTTTTTTAGTATTCATTATGTTAGGGCTGCGAAATTATTTACTTCCGCAGTTAGAACGCCAAAATAGTGCAACGCAGCTGATTAGTCAGTTGCCGCAAATTTTTCTGGGTTCATTAGGAGTAGTCCTTGTTTTGTTAGCGATAGGTTTTTATTGGTTTAGAAAAAGCTCAAAAATAGTAGTGTTTAGCTTCTTGGCTCGACTTCCTTTTTGTGGAACTTTTATTCAAGCGTATTTGACAGCTTATTATGCGCGCGAATGGGGAAATATGATTGGTCAAGGTTTAGAACTCAGTCAGATTTTTCAGATGATGCAAGGGCAACGCTCTGCTATGTTTCAAGAAATTGGAAAAGACTTAGAAGTTGCACTGCAAAATGGTCAGGAATTTTCCCAAGTGGTTAAACACTACCCGTTTTTTAAAAAGGAATTGGGTTTGATAATTGAATACGGTGAAGTGAAATCCAAATTAGGGTGTGAATTAGAAGTTTATGCTCAAAAAACGTGGGAGAAGTTTTTTAGTCGGATCAATCAAGCTATGAACTTAGTGCAGCCGCTTGTCTTTGTTTTTGTGGCACTGGTTATTGTTTTATTGTATGCAGCCATGTTGCTGCCAATTTATCAAAATATGGAGGTTCAATTATGAAAAAAATTAAAAATATAAAGGTAAAAGCTTTCACTTTGGTGGAAATGTTAGTGGTGCTTCTAATCATCAGTGTTTTGATGCTTTTGTTTGTTCCGAATTTGACCAAACAAAAAGAAGCTGTAACGGAAAAAGGAAATGCAGCTGTTGTGAAGGTTGTCGAAAGTCAGGCAGAGCTTTTTGAAGTGAATCACACTAATGAAAAAGCGACGCTTTCAAAATTAGTCAGTGAAGGAACTATTACAGACAAGCAAGCAGCATCATACAAGGCTTATTATGCAAAACATACAAAAGAAGCTCGCACAGTTGCAGATTAAAGGTTTTACGCTTTTGGAAAGTTTGCTGACCTTATTTATGACGAGTCTCTTATTGCTTGCTGTGTCAGGTTCAGTACATTCATCGTTTGAGCAAGTAGAACAGCAAATTTTCTTTCTAGAGTTTGAGCATTTTTATCGGGAAAGTCAGAAGTTGAGTAGTGCAGCTCAAAGTCAGTTGGACATGAATTTTTCTCGCGAGAGGATTTCCAATGGTTACAACCATGTGGCAGTTCCTCGCTCGATTCAGGCTCCGGAAGACCTGACACTTCATTTTGACAAGGCAGGCGGTAATTCATCGCTCGGAAAGGTTATCTTTCAGACAAATAAGCAAACAATTACGTATCAATTATATCTAGGAAATGGAAAATTTAAGAAAACAATGCGTTAGAGGAACGATTTTATTAGAAGCTTTATTGGCATTGGCTGTTTTTGCGTTTATTGTGACCTTGTTATTGGGGCAGATCCATCAGTCTCGACAGACAGAAAATGATTTACTGAAAAAAGAAGAAGTTCTAAGAGTGGCTAATATGGCATTACAAACAAAGCAAAGCCATTTAACAATAAACGGTATTGAAGTTCGTGTTGAAAAAAGTCAACAAGGCATCCAGATTTATCATGGGAAGGAGCTGATTGTCGGTGTTCAAGGCAAATAAAGTGAAAGCTTTTACACTTTTAGAGGCTCTGGTTGCCCTCTTTGTAATCAGCGGGAGTGTGCTATTATTTCAATCGATGACGCGTCTTCTGGCTTCGGAGGTCCGAGCTCGACAACACAGTGAACAACGAGAATGGCTTTTGTTTGCCCATCAATTAGAAGCGGAATTGATTCGTTCTTCATTTGAAAAAGTGGAGAATAATCGTTTATACATGAAGCAGGACGGTAAGACGATTGCATTTGGAAAGTCAAGTGGACAAGATTTCAGAAAAACCAATGCAAATGGGAAAGGCTATCAGCCTATGATTTATAATATGAAAAAAGCAGAAATCTCACAGAAAAATGAGCTGATTCATATCAGAATGACATTTAAGCGAGGATTGGAAAGGGAGTTCGTCTATCGTGTGGAAACAAAGAGTTAAAGCAGGTATTATGCTCTATGCCCTTTTTATAACAGCTGTCTTTAGCTTACTTTTGCAATTTTACCTTCATCGGCAAACTGCAAATCACAGGAATTTCACCCTAAACCGAGAGCGAATACAGGCTTATGCAATGGCAGCTGTAGCAAATGAAAATCCTAAACAAAGGAATTTTGAACAGGGGTATGTGCAAGATCAGAAAGATGAGAAAGAGTTCATCCTGACAGTAACAATGAACACTGGTCGCCGTTATCAATTTCGCTTCCCACTTATGCATTCCAATCAAACCAATGACAATTTAGACGAATAAGTGAGAATAGAACTAGATGTGAGCAACTGAGGACTCGCTCGCAAAAAGAGATAAATTTTGGTATGATAGGGAGCGGAGGATACTATGAATTTTGAAAAAATAGAACAGGCTTATTCGCTTTTGTTAGAGAATGTCCAGGAGCTCCAAAATACTCTTTTGACGAATTTTTATGATGCTTTGGTCGAGCAAAATGGGGTTTATCTGGATGGAAATACAGAGCTAGCTATTGTCAAAAAAAATAATGAAACACTTAAATCTTTGAAATTAGATAAAGAAGAATGGCGACGAGCATACCAATTTTTGCTGATGAAAGCGGCTCAAACAGAGCCTTTGCAAGCTAATCACCAATTTACTCCAGATTTTATCGGGTTTATCCTAACATTTCTCATTGACCAATTGAGTAATAAAGAACATATTGATGTGTTGGAAATTGGTAGTGGAATGGGAAATTTGGCAGAAACCATTCTTAATAATACAAATAAAAACGTGGATTATCTAGGACTGGAATTGGACGATCTGCTAATTGATATATCAGCCAGTATCGCAGATGTGATGGATGCAAAAGTTAGTTTTGTGCAAGGTGATGCGGTGCGCCCGCAAGTATTGAAAGAAAGCGATGTGATTATCAGTGATTTACCAGTTGGCTTTTATCCTGATGATAACATTGCGACGCGCTATGAAGTGGCTAGTAGACAGGAGCATACTTATGCTCATCATTTGTTAATGGAACAATCGCTCAAGTATCTCAAATCGGATGGTTATGCTATTTTCCTTGCACCAAATGATTTACTGACTAGCACACAAAGTGATTTATTAAAAAATTGGTTGCAGAAGCATGCACAAATAGTTGCAATGATTGCGTTACCAGAGTCTCTTTTTGGAAATGCAGCATACGCTAAAACAATTTTTGTACTGAAAAAGCAAGATGAACAAGCTGTCCAACCATTTGTTTATGCTTTATCTGATTTGCAGAATCAAGCGGATTTATTGACATTTAGCGAAAAGTTTCAAAATTGGAGCCAAGAAAGTGAAATTTAAACAAGTTTTTGATATAATAAATGAAAACGCTTAAAAGAGGTAATTTATGTCAAAAACAATTTCAATCAATGCCGGAAGTTCTAGTCTAAAATGGCAATTATACGAAATGCCAGCTGAAAAGGTCATCGCTAAGGGGTTAATTGAGCGAATTGGTCTCAAAGATTCCATTTCAACGGTCAAATTTGATGGTCGTGCGGAGAAACAAATTTTAGATATTGATGACCACACACAAGCTGTTAAAATTTTGTTAGATGATCTAATGCGCTTTGGTATTATTAAAGCCTATGATGAAATCACAGGTGTCGGTCATCGTGTCGTTGCAGGTGGTGAATATTTTAAAGAATCTGCACTTGTGGATAGCGAAGAAGTGATTCAAAAAGTAGAAGAATTAGCGCTTCTTGCACCACTTCATAACAAAGCAAATGCAGCAGGAATTCGTGCATTTAAAGAATTGTTGCCAGACATTACAAGTGTCGTTGTGTTTGATACGTCATTTCATACAACAATGCCTGAAAAAGCTTACCGTTATCCATTGCCAACTAAATATTATACTGAAAACAAAGTGCGTAAATATGGTGCGCATGGAACAAGTCATCAGTATGTTGCCAAGGAAGCCGCTAAAGTGCTTGGCAAACCGCTTGAAGATCTGAAACTAATTACTTGCCATATTGGGAATGGTGCTTCTATTACAGCAGTCAAAGGTGGTCAATCTGTTGACACTTCAATGGGCTTTACTCCGCTAGGTGGCGTGATGATGGGAACTCGCACAGGGGATATTGATCCAGCGATTATTCCTTATCTGATGGAGCATACAGAAGATTTGAATACGCCGGAAGATATTAATCGTATTTTAAATCGTGAGTCAGGTCTCTTAGGGGTATCTGAGAAATCCAGCGACATGCGTGATATTCATGCCGCTATGCGCGCTGGTGATGCCAAAGCACAGTTGGCGAATGACATCTTTGTTGATCGTATTCAAAAATATATTGGTCAGTATCTGGCTGTTTTAAACGGAGCAGACGCCATTATCTTTACCGCTGGAATTGGTGAGAATTCTGTGACGATTCGTCGATTAGTTATTGAGGGAATTTCTTGGTTTGGTTGTGAACTTGACCCAGAAAAGAATGTTTTTGGTAATTATGGAGATATTTCAATGCCAGATTCCAAGGTTCGAGTGCTGGTTATTCCAACGGATGAAGAATTGGTTATTGCTCGTGATGTTGAACGATTTAAAAATCAAAAATGAAATGTTAAAAGATTGAACCTAGAGCAATCATATGGAAGAAAAGGCTGGTTTTATCCAGTCTTTTTGTTTCTAGTTATGAAGTAGCGGATTATTTAGATCATAGATTGAATGTTCAATAGACTATGCCCAAAGTATACTTTGATGTTGTAAAGAAAACGTTTAGAGCAGATTACTTTTTTGTTTATAGAAGACAACTAAATTTGCTTGAAGTCTCTTGGTTGCACCGCCCTTCTTTTTTGAACTATACCAATTTTATTGTTGACAAATTCACAATAAAATTATATACTGACTTAGCTTGTTTTGTATAGCTATTATTAGACTATACCAATTTAAAAAATCAAAGAAGGAGATGGCAGACTTCTGAAAGTCGTTTGCTAGAAAGAATAGTATGTGTGGAATTGTCGGAGTTGTTGGAAATCGGAATGCAACAGATATTTTAATGCAGGGTCTAGAAAAATTAGAATACCGGGGATATGATTCAGCGGGAATTTTTGTGACAAATGGGAAAACATCTAGCTTAGTCAAATCGGTTGGTCGTATTGCCGACCTTCGTTCAAAAATCGGGATTGATGTAGCTGGAACGGCTGGTATTGGGCATACACGTTGGGCAACACACGGAAAACCAAGTGAAAGCAATGCGCATCCGCATACGTCTCAAACTGGACGCTTTGTTTTAGTGCATAATGGTGTTATCGAAAATTACCTAGATATTAAGAATACATATCTTGCTGAACATGATTTGAAGGGTCAGACAGATACAGAAATTGCGGTTCACTTGATTGGAAAATTTGTTGAAGAGGACGGACTCTCAGTACTAGATGCTTTTAAAAAAGCGCTCCACATCATTGAAGGTTCCTATGCTTTTGCTTTAATGGATGCAGAGGATGCAGACGTGATCTATGTGGCGAAAAATAAATCACCGCTCTTAATTGGTCTGGGAGAAGGCTACAATATGGTCTGTTCGGATGCTATGGCGATGATTCGTGAAACCAGCGAATACATGGAAATTCATGATAAAGAACTGGTAATTGTGACCGCTGACAGCGTAGAAGTGCAGGACTATGACGGGAATCCAATTGAGCGCGATAGTTATACTGCGGAACTTGATTTATCAGATATTGGCAAAGGCACTTATCCTTACTATATGCTCAAAGAAATTGATGAGCAGCCAACAGTGATGCGTAAGTTGATTCAAGCATATACAGACGATAATGATCAAGTAGTTGTCGATCCAGCTATTATAAACGCTGTTCAAGAGGCTGATCGGTTGTATATTTTAGCGGCTGGAACTTCTTATCATGCTGGATTTGCAACCAAGCGGATGCTGGAAGAATTGACAGATACACCTGTGGAATTAGGGATTTCTTCAGAATGGGGCTACAGATGGCCATTACTGAGCAAGAAACCAATGTTTATCCTGATTAGCCAATCTGGTGAGACGGCCGATAGCCGTCAGGTTTTGGTTAAAGCCAATGCAATGGGGATTCCGAGCTTGACTGTAACCAATGTTCCAGGTTCCACTTTGTCTCGTGAAGCGACTCACACGATGTTACTTCATGCAGGACCAGAGATTGCCGTAGCTTCTACCAAGGCTTATACAGCACAGATTGCGACTTTGGCTTTTCTAGCAAAAGCAGTTGGAGATGCCAATGCCAATGAAAAAGCAAAACAGTTTGATTTAGTGCATGAATTATCCATTGTGGCGCAAGCCATTGAGGCTACGCTATCTGAAAAAGACAGTATTGACGAAAAAGTACATGAGTTACTCGCAACAACACGCAATGCTTTCTATATCGGTCGAGGACAAGACTATTATGTTGCTATGGAAGCCAGCCTAAAATTAAAAGAAATTTCCTATATCCAGTGTGAAGGATTTGCTGCTGGAGAGTTAAAACATGGAACGATTTCTTTGATTGAAGACGGTACGCCAGTAATAACCTTGATTTCTTCCGATGAACAATTGGCCAGTCATACTCGCGGCAATGTATCAGAAGTTGTGGCGCGTGGTGCAAATGTTTTGACCGTTGTAGAAGAAAATGTAGCAAAAGAAGGGGACGATATTGTTTTAATGTCTGTTCATCCATATCTGTCACCAATTTCTATGGTCGTGCCGACACAGTTGATTGCTTATTTTGCAACTTTGCATCGCGGTTTAGATGTAGATAAACCACGAAACCTTGCTAAATCTGTTACAGTAGAATAAAAAGAAGAATCATCGAGTAAAGTACTTGGTGATTTTTTGTAGCATTGACATAAAGTGAAAAAGTTAATTTTGGTGAAATTGAGGAAAATGAAATTAGAAAAACTATTGTTAAGATTATAGTTCAAAATATCAAAAATTATGTAATTTTTTACAAAAATCTATTGACTTTTTGTTTGGAACACTGTATAATTACAATTGTAAACGGAAAGAGACAAAATCCGTTACACTCGCCAAAACAAGATGAATTTCTAGAGGTATTTTGCTAAAAGAATTTCATCTCTATTTTGGGAGATAATAAAAATTATGTAAACTATTAAACTGCCTTTGATAAATATAAATCCAAAAGATAGAGTTGCTCACTTTGTCTTATATTTTAAGCAGTTTCAAAAATTATGTAAAACACAAGCGAGGTGCAGATATGAATAATAACTATAACAACTTTGATAACATGGATGATCTTTTCAATCAATTGATGGGAAGAATGGGCGGTTTTAACAGTGAAAATCGGCGTTATCTTATCAATGGACGTGAAGTGACACCGGAAGAATTTGCACAATATCGTGCAACAGGTAAATTACCGAAGCAAGTAGCGGAAGGTCAGACATCACAAATGCAGGGGCAAGCAGGTGGACTCAAACAAGATGGTATTTTAGCGAAGTTAGGGCGTAATTTGACAGAAGAAGCGCGTCAAGATATGTTAGATCCTGTTATTGGACGCAATAAGGAAATTCAAGAAACGGCTGAAATCCTTTCTCGGCGGACGAAAAACAATCCAGTATTAGTCGGAGATGCTGGAGTTGGTAAGACTGCAGTTGTCGAAGGTTTAGCGCAAGCGATTGTTAATGGAGATGTTCCTGCAGCCATTAAGAATAAAGAGATTGTTTCTATTGATATTTCTGGTTTAGAAGCAGGTACACAGTATCGTGGTAGTTTTGAAGAAAATATTCAAAATTTAGTATCTGAAGTGAAAGAGGCTGGCAATATCATTCTCTTCTTTGATGAAATTCATCAAATTCTCGGCGCTGGAAGCACAGGCGGTGATAGTGGATCAAAAGGTCTAGCAGATATTTTGAAACCGGCTTTATCTCGTGGTGAACTGACAGTTATCGGTGCGACGACTCAGGATGAATATCGAAATACCATTTTGAAGAATGCAGCTCTAGCTCGTCGCTTCAATGAAGTAAAAGTCAATGCTCCATCTGCAGAAGATACTTACAAGATTTTGCAAGGAATTCGTGATTTATACGAAAAACACCACAATGTCATCTTGCCAGATGAAGTGTTAAAAGCTGCCGTGGACTTCTCTATTCAATATATTCCACAACGCAGCTTGCCAGATAAAGCGATTGACCTAGTGGATGTGACAGCGGCTCATTTAGCAGCTCAACATCCTGTTACAGATGTGCATACAGTGGAACGTGAAATTGCAGAGCAAAAGAAAAAGCAAGAAGCTGCGGTTGAAAAAGAAGACTTTGAAACTGCTTTGAATGCCAAGATGCGTATTGAAGAGCTAGAAAAAAAGATTGAAAATCATACGGAAGACATGAAAGTGACTGCAACTGTCAATGATGTAGCCGAATCTGTAGAACGTATGACGGGTATTCCTGTTTCCCAAATGGGGACTAGTGATATTGAACGGTTGAAAGAGATGAATGCGCGATTGAAGACAAAAGTCATTGGACAAAACGAAGCAGTTGAAGCAGTGGCGCGCGCTATTCGTCGGAATCGTGCAGGTTTTGATGAAGGAAATCGTCCGATTGGTAGCTTCCTCTTTGTCGGCCCAACTGGTGTTGGAAAAACAGAGCTAGCGAAGCAATTAGCGCTTGATATGTTTGGTACTAAAGAAGCCATTATCCGTTTGGACATGTCTGAATACTCTGACCGCACGGCTGTGTCGAAGTTGATTGGTACAACAGCTGGTTATGTCGGCTATGATGACAACAGCAATACCTTGACAGAACGTGTTCGTCGGAATCCATACTCAATCATTTTACTAGACGAAATTGAAAAGGCCGATCCGCAAGTCATCACATTGTTACTACAAGTTTTGGATGATGGTCGTTTGACAGATGGGCAAGGAAATACTGTCAACTTTAAGAATACAGTTATTATTGCTACGTCTAACGCTGGCTTTGGTTATGAAAGCTTTACAGGTGATGAGGAAAAGGATAGGAAGATTATGGATCGCTTAAAACCATACTTCCGCCCAGAATTCTTGAATCGCTTCAATGCAGTCATTGAATTCTCTCATCTTGGTAAAGAGGATTTAGCTGAAATCGTCGACTTGATGTTGGATGAAGTCAACCAAACACTTGCCAAGAAAGACATCACGTTAACAGTAACAGATGCAGCCAAACATTATCTAGCAGAAGAGGGATATGATGAAGTTATGGGTGTTCGTCCGCTTCGTCGTGTGATTGAGCAACAAATCCGTGATAAGGTAACAGACTATCATCTTGATCATTTAGATGCGAAACATCTTCTTGCAGATTTGAAAGATGATGAATTAGTTATCGAAGAAGCGAAAGAGCATCAAACTAAAAAATAAACAGAAGAGTAACGCCGGAGCGGATTTCCGGCGTTTTTTAAGTGTGCTTAATTTTCAGGTCCAAGAGTGAACAGTTGCTTGTGTAATTCTTGGTCTTTTTGTTACCGCTTACATCTTTTATAATAGACTTAGAAAGAACAAATAAAATAGAAAAAAGGAGAGTTAAAATGAACATCATTTTAAACATTCTGAACTGGTTCTCGCAAAATATTTTGCAGAATCCAGCCTTCTTTGTAGGTCTTTTGGTTCTCATTGGCTATGCGTTATTGAAAAAACCAGCGCATGATGTCTATGCTGGTTTCATCAAAGCGACAGTTGGTTATATGCTGTTGAACGTTGGGGCTGGAGGTTTGGTAACAACTTTCCGTCCGATTTTAGCGGCTCTGAACTTTAAGTTTAAGATTGGTGCAGCGGTAATTGACCCTTACTTTGGATTGACAGCGGCAAATACAAAGATTGCAGAAGAATTTCCAAACTTTGTCGGAGCAGCAACAACAGCACTCTTGATTGGTTTTGGTGTCAACATCCTGCTCGTTGCTCTTCGGAAAATTACGAAAGTACGGACGCTGTTCATTACAGGTCATATCATGGTTCAACAAGCAGCGACCGTTTCATTGATGGTTCTTCTCCTTGTTCCTCAATTGCGTAATAGCTGGGGCGTGCTGGCAATCGGTGTCATCTGTGGACTTTACTGGGCAGTCAGCTCTAATATGACAGTAGAAGCAACACAACGTTTAACTGGTGGCGGTGGTTTTGCGATTGGTCACCAACAACAATTTGCGATTTGGTTTGTGGATAAAGTTGCAGACAAATTTGGCAAGAAAGAAGAAAATCTTGACAATTTGAAGTTGCCAAAATTCTTGTCTATTTTCCATGATACAGTGGTTGCTTCGGCGACGTTGATGTTGGTTTTCTTTGGAGCTATTCTCTTAATTTTGGGTCCGGATATCATGTCCAATGCAAAAGTCATTACATCAGGTACAGTTTACAACCCTGCTAAGCAAGATTTTTACATGTATATCATTCAAACAGCCTTTACTTTCTCAGTTTATCTCTTTGTCTTGATGCAAGGGGTGCGGATGTTTGTAGCAGAATTGACGAATGCCTTCCAAGGTATCTCTAACAAATTGCTTCCTGGTTCATTCCCAGCTGTGGACGTTGCAGCTTCTTATGGTTTTGGTTCACCAAATGCGGTGCTTTCAGGATTTGCTTTTGGCTTAATTGGTCAATTGATTACCATTATGCTCTTAATTATCTTTAAGAATCCAATTCTTATTATCACTGGTTTCGTTCCAGTATTCTTTGATAATGCAGCGATTGCAGTTTATGCGGATAAGCGTGGTGGCTGGAAAGCGGCGGTTATCCTGTCCTTTATTTCAGGTGTATTGCAAGTAGCGCTTGGTGCTCTCTGTGTGGCACTTCTCGGTCTGGCTTCTTACGGTGGTTACCATGGAAATATTGACTTTGAATTCCCTTGGCTTGGTTTTGGTTATCTTTTCAAATATCTTGGCATTGTAGGTTACATTCTTGTTTGTGTATTCTTGCTGATTATTCCACAACTACAATTTGCCAAAGCAAAAGACAAGGAAGCCTACTATCGTGGTGATGTTCAAGCAGAAGAATAAAAATAGATTTAAATATTGGAGGAAAATAATATGGTTAAGGTATTAACAGCGTGCGGAAATGGCATGGGCTCATCTATGGTGATTAAGATGAAAGTAGAAAATGCTCTGCGAAAATTAGGACAAACAGATTTTACCGTCAATTCTTGCAGTGTTGGAGAAGCAAAAAGCCTTGCTTCTGGTTATGATATTGTCATTGCTTCTCTTCATTTGATTCATGAATTGGATGGACGGACAAATGGTAAATTGATTGGTCTGGATAATCTGATGGATGACAAAGAAATTACTGAAAAATTGTCTCAGGTACTAGAGTGATGAGGACGACTGACCTTGTCATAAGATTGATACAATAGGAAAGGATGAGGGGCTTAGAGCAAACGCTCTAGCCTCATTCACTTAACAAGAATAGAACTTGGACGAAAATGTTAGAACGGATAGGAAGCGGTAGTTTCTTTAGAAAAGGACTTTTTCTTATTCTTATAACTGATGAAAGGAAACATGATGAACCTAAAGCAAGCATTGATTGAAAACAACTCCATTCGTTTAGGTCTTTCTGCTTCAACTTGGCAAGAAGCGGTCAAACTTGCTGTTGACCCTTTGATTGAAAGTGGAGCTGTTAAACCTGAATATTATGATGCTATCATCGAATCCACAGAAGGATATGGTCCTTACTATATTTTGATGCCCGGTATGGCTATGCCGCATGCACGACCAGAAGCTGGTGTTCAAAGAGATGCTTTCTCTTTGGTGACGTTGAAGGAGCCTGTAACTTTCTCGGACGGAAAAGGCGTGAGTGTTTTGTTAGCTCTTGCAGCAACGAGTTCAAAAATTCATACGAGTGTTGCAATTCCACAAATCATTGCTCTTTTTGAATTGGAAAATTCTATTAATCGTTTGTTAGCTTGTCAAACAGAAGCAGAAGTTCTAGCTTTGATTGATGAGTCAAAAAATAGTCCTTATTTAGAAGGATTGGATTTAGATAGTTAGTAAATGGTTGTGTTTCAATATATTAGAAAATAGAAAGTGAGAAAATGATGTCAAAACATATTCCAAATTTACAAGTTGCACTGGATCATTCCGATTTGCAAGGAGCTATTAAAGCAGCTGTCTCGGTAGGTCATGAAGTAGATGTTATTGAAGCAGGAACAGTTTGCCTCCTGCAAGTCGGCAGTGAGTTGGTAGAAGTGCTGCGTAGTTTATTTCCTGATAAAATCATCGTAGCTGATACTAAATGTGCTGACGCTGGTGGGACAGTTGCTAAAAATAATGCCGTACGCGGTGCGGATTGGATGACTTGCATTTGTTGTGCGACGATTCCAACCATGAAAGCAGCCCTGAAAGCTATACAAGAAGAACGCGGTGAACGCGGTGAAATTCAGATTGAGCTCTACGGTGATTGGACTTATGAGCAAGCTCAGACTTGGTTGGATGCTGGTATCTCGCAAGCCATTTATCACCAATCACGCGATGCCCTTCTTGCTGGCGAAACTTGGGGTGAAAAAGATCTCAATAAAGTTAAGAAATTGATTGAAATGGGCTTCCGTGTGTCTGTGACAGGTGGTTTGAATGTGGATACACTCAAACTCTTTGAAGGAGTGGATGTTTTTACCTTTATTGCTGGACGCGGTATAACAGAAGCTGAAAATCCAGCAGCAGCAGCGCGTGCTTTCAAAGACGAAATCAAGCGAATCTGGGGGTAAGTCATGGCACGTCCAATTGGAATTTATGAAAAGGCGACACCGAAACATTTTTCTTGGCAAGAACGGTTAGAATTTGCCAAAGAAATGGGCTTTGATTTTGTGGAAATGTCGGTTGATGAGTCAGATGCTCGGCTGGCACGTCTCACTTGGTCCAAAAAAGAACGTCTAGAGCTTGTCAAAGCCATCTATGATACCGGTGTGCGGATTCCCAGCATATGCTTTAGCGGTCATCGGCGTTATCCATTAGGCTCAAACAATCCTGAACTAGAAGCTAAATCGCTTGAAACGATGAAACAATGTATCGAATTAGCACAGGATTTAGGCGTGCGGGTCATTCAATTAGCCGGCTATGATGTTTATTATGAAGAAAAATCGTCTGAAACACGCGTTCGTTTCTTAAAAAATCTGCGACGAGCATGTGATTGGGCTGAGCAGGCGCAGGTCATGCTGGCGATTGAAATTATGGATGACCCATTTATCAACAGCATTGAAAAATATCTGGCTGTGGCGAAAGAAATCAATTCGCCTTATCTCTTTGTCTATCCAGATACAGGTAATGTTTCTGCTTGGCATAATGACCTTTGGAGTGAATTTTACCTTGGTCATCAGGCAATTGCTGCGCTGCACTTAAAAGATACCTATGCCGTGACGGAGCATTCTAAAGGGCAATTTCGAGATGTACCTTTTGGCAAAGGTTGTGTCAACTGGGAAGAAATGTTTGCCGTTTTGAAAAAAACCAACTACCAAGGACCGTTTTTGATTGAAATGTGGTCTGAAAATTGTGAAACGGTGGAAGAAACCAAAGCAGCTATCAAAGAAGCGCAGGATTTCCTTTATCCACTCATTGAGAAAGCAGGGTTATGAGAATGTTAGTACCAGAATTACGAGAACGTGTCTATAAAGCCAATATGGAGCTTCCAGAGCACGGATTAGTGAAGTTTACTTGGGGAAATGTTTCGGCGATTGACCGCGAGAAAGGTTTGATTGTCATCAAACCTTCTGGTGTGGCGTATGAAAATCTATCTCCAGAAAATATGGTTGTGACAGATTTGGATGGCAATATTGTCGAAGGTAATCTCAATCCGTCATCAGATTTGCCGACGCATGTTGAGTTGTATAAAGCATTCCTAGAGGTTGGCGGTATTGTCCATACGCACTCGACAGAAGGTGTGGCTTGGGCTCAAGCAGGACGTGATATTCCTTGTTATGGCACGACGCATGCTGACACTTTCTACGGTGCTATTCCTTGCGCTCGTGCTTTGACAACTGAAGAAATCAATGGCGAGTATGAAAAAGAAACTGGTAAAGTCATTGTTGAAGAATTTGCCAAGCGTAGCTTAGATCCACTCGCAGTAGCAGGTGTAACCGTCCGCAACCACGGACCATTTGCTTGGGGGAAGGATGAAAAGTCTGCTGTTTATAATGCAGTTGTACTTGAAGAAGCTGCTCGCATGGCACGCTATACGGAAGCTATCAATCCAACTGTTGCAGAAGTACCGCAAGAGCTCAAAGATAAGCATTACCTGCGGAAACATGGCAAGAATGCTTACTACGGACAGAAAAAGTAAGAACGACGATAAGAAACCTATCAAGGGGTGGAACGATTACTATGATTCAGAGTGTCATGGTTGGCAGTTCCACACCCTGCTTTTCTCATTCTGCTTCCGCAACAAACTCAAAGATAACCAAAATAACAGATGGACTCGTTTCAATCTCGTAGGAAGATGTGTGAAAAGATGTTATAATAATTTACAGTCCCTTTCAAGGAGTAAATGATGATACTATTGGACCAGACAAGTTGTGACTTACTAAGATACCTCATTCAGCTGAAAGAGCCAGAAACGATTATGACGATTTCACGGGCAACCAATCAATCGCGGAGGAAGATTTATTATCATTTGGAAAAAATCAATGACGCTTTGGCAGAGGTTGGTGAAATGATTAGCAGTCGTCCGAGGGTAGGGATTGTCTTAACTGCACAGCAAAAAGAGTTATGCCAATCCTTGCTGGAAGGAGTCGATTCTTATAGTTATGTCATGAGCATGACCGAGCGCATGCAGTTGACTGTTCTGTATATTTGTGTTGCAAACAAGCGTGTCACCATTGAAAAACTGATGGAATTGACCGAGGTGTCTCGGAATACCGTTCTTAATGATTTGAACGAAATCCGCAATCAGTTAGCTTCAGAGCAGTATCAAGTCAACCTTACATCCACAAAAGCGCAAGGATATCTTTTGAAATGTCATCCACTCAATAAAATCCAATATGTACATTCTCTCTTGTATCACATTTTTGCAGAGGGAAATCATAGTTTTGTTACGATTTTAACAAAGAAGATAAGGAATTTTGTTGGTGATGAGATTCTTCTGTCGGATGATTTACAAAACTTTCTTAACCAAAGGGTACAAGATGTAGAGCAAGACTTAGGTAAGAAAATCAATCGCCATGAAATCAAATTTATGTTGCAAGTCTTACCATATCTTCTGTTGAGCTGTCGAAATATGGCTTTAAGTGAGGAAGAACAGGAAGATTTGAAGCGTGAGTTTACCTTGATTCGCAAGCGGATTGAATATCAAGCAGCTAAACATTTGAATAACAATTTAGGGGCGACATTTGGCTTGAAACTAAATGATATTGAGATTTCACTCTTAACTGTTCTTTTGCTTTCTTACCGGAAAGATCGGGATATTCATGCAACCAGTCAAGATTTTGTCCAATTAAAAGAAGCGATTGATGAGTTTATCTGGCGTTTTGAAGTTAGTTCGCACTTTGAAATTGAAAATAAAGAAGATTTGTTGCGGAATTTATTGACGCATTGCAAAGCTCTACTATTTCGTAAAACCTACGGCATTCTGTCTAAAAATCCATTGACACGACAGATCAAGGAAAAATATGCAGATTTGTTTGCAGTCACTAAATCTTGTTCTGTGATTTTAGAGGAAGCTTGGCTTATTTCATTAACCGATGATGAAGTTGCTTACCTTGCCTTGCACATGGGTGGATTCTTAAAACATAATCGTGCTGAAAAACAAGATGCCAAACGGATTTATTTAGTCTGTGATGAAGGAGTAGCTGTGCAGAAATTGCTACTCAAACAGTGCTTGTATCATTTACCAAATGAAAATTTAAGTGCTGTTTTTACGACAGAACAATTCAAAAGCGTTGAAGACATTTTAGATGTGGATTTATTAATTACGACAAATGACGGATTGGAAACCACTCTACCAACGATCCAGGTTCAGCCCATTTTGGATTACGAGGACGTATTGAATATTACTTCTTTTGTCAAAGATCAAGCTCTTTCGACTAAAGGAGTACGATTTAGTCAAGAGTTAGAGCACCTTTTAGCGTCTTACATCAAAGATTCAACTCGCACACAAGAGCTGAAAAATAAAATTCAAAAACTTGTAAACGAAGAATTATTATCAACTTCAACGGAAGAATGAAAGAATGGATGACTAGCTAGGGATAGAATTCCCGGCTTTTTTAGGTACTAAAAATAGTCCAATCTTGAACACAGCCTTGTGCTTTATTTGGTCTTTTTTTCTCTCTTAGAGCAGCTTATACTAAAGATAGAAATATAATATTATCTTGAGGAGGAATGATCATGCCAAACGTAAACGAAATTACTCGGGAATCTTGGATTTTAAGTACTTTCCCAGAATGGGGCACTTGGCTTAACGAAGAAATTGAAGCAGAAGTAGTGCCTGAAGGTAACTTTGCTATGTGGTGGTTAGGGAATTGTGGTGTTTGGATTAAGACACCAGGCGGAGCTAATGTGGTCATGGATCTTTGGTCTAACCGCGGAAAATCAACTAAAAAGGTCAAAGACATGGTGCGGGGACATCAAATGGCAAATATGGCAGGCGTACGTAAATTGCAGCCAAATCTGCGCATGCAGCCAATGGTGATTGATCCATTTATGATTAATGAGTTGGACTATTATCTGGTATCGCATTTTCACAGTGACCATATTGATATCAATACTGCAGCAGCGATTGTCAACAATCCGAAATTGAATCATGTTAAATTTGTCGGACCTTATGAATGTGGCGAAATCTGGAAAAAATGGGGTGTCCCAGAAGAACGTATCATCGTGATTAAACCCGGCGAAAGTTTTGAGTTTAAAGATATTAAAGTATCAGCTGTGGAATCTTTCGACCGGACTTGCTTGGTAACACTTCCAGTTGATGGTGCTGATGCCCAAGATGGTGAACTGAAAGGTCTGCCTGTAACAGATGAAGAAATGGCGCGTAAAGCAGTCAATTATATTTTTGAAACGCCAGGTGGTACAATTTATCATGGTGCAGATTCGCACTTCTCAAATTATTTTGCCAAACACGGAAAAGATTTCAAGATTGATGTGGCTATTAATAACTATGGTGATAACCCAATCGGTATTCAAGATAAGATGACTTCGATTGATTTGCTTCGTATGGCTGAAAACCTTCGTGCCAAAGTTATTATTCCAGTTCATTATGATATTTGGTCTAACTTCATGGCTTCAACGGACGAGATTTTAGCCTTGTGGAAGATGCGTAAAGAGCGCCTCCAATATCAATTCCATCCATTCATCTGGGAAGTCGGTGGTAAATATACCTATCCGCAAGACAAAGACAGGATTGAATATCATCACCCACGTGGCTTTGATGATTGCTTTGAGCATGATTCAAACATTCAATTTAAAGCTTTACTATAAAAAAATTAAGTGGGAATTATCCGTATACATTGCGATATGCGGATAATTTTCATATAATAGAGAATGGAATGTTATCGTTTTCCAAATGATTAATAGCGTATCTTTGTTAAAGATAAGTGCTTATATAAAAAGGAGAGTTCAATGTCAAATTTATCTGTCAATGCCATTCGTTTTTTAGGAATTGATGCCATTGAAAAATCAAAATCTGGTCACCCAGGTGTTGTCATGGGCGCAGCTCCGATGGCTTATGACTTGTTTACCAAGCAAATGCGCATCAATCCAGAAGTGCCAAATTGGATCAATCGCGATCGTTTTGTTTTGTCAGCAGGGCATGGGTCTATGTTGCTCTATGCTTTGCTTCATTTATCAGGTTTTAAAGATGTCACAATGGAAGAAATCAAGAACTTCCGTCAATGGGGTTCTAAAACGCCTGGGCATCCCGAATTTGGACATACTGCTGGTGTAGATGCGACAACTGGTCCACTTGGTCAAGGAATTTCTATGGCAACTGGTTTTGCACAAGCAGAACGTTTTTTAGCAGCAAAATACAATCGTGAAGGCTATAATATCTTTGACCACTATACGTATGTTATCTGTGGTGATGGGGATTTGATGGAAGGTGTATCTAGCGAAGCAGCTTCTTACGCTGGTCTGCAAAAATTAGATAAACTCATCGTTCTCTATGACTCCAACGATATTAATCTGGATGGAGAAACGAAGGATTCCTTTACAGAAAGCGTTCGGGCACGTTATGATGCTTATGGTTGGCATACTGCTTTGGTTAAAGATGGGACAGACTTAGAAGCAATCAATGCAGCGATTGAAGCTGCAAAAGTTTCTGGCAAACCTTCCTTAATTGAAGTGAAAACAGTGATTGGTTATGGTTCACCAAACAAACAAGGGACTAATGCCGTTCATGGAGCTCCTCTTGGTGCAGAAGAAGTAGCCGCTACTCGCAAAGCTCTTACATGGGATTACGAACCGTTTGAAATTCCTGAAGAAGTCTACGAAGATTATCGGGTCAATGTTGCCGAACGTGGGAAAGCTGCTTATGATGCTTGGGTAAAACTTGTTGAAGCATACAAACAAGCCTATCCTGACTTAGCTGATGAAGTAGCTGCTGTTATTGCGGGACAAGATCCAGTTGAGATCAAGCCAGAAGATTTCCCAGTAGTAGAAACAGGTTTCTCGCAAGCTACTCGTAATTCTAGTCAAGATGCTTTGAATGCAGCAGCTAAAGTTCTTCCAACTTTCCTTGGCGGCTCTGCTGACCTAGCTCATTCTAATATGACTTATATCAAAGAAGATGGCTTGCAAGATGATGCCCATCGCCTTAACCGCAACATTCAATTCGGTGTACGTGAATTTGCTATGGGAACTATTTTAAATGGTATGGCACTTCACGGAGGGCTTCGTGTTTACGGTGGTACATTCTTTGTGTTCTCAGATTATGTCAAAGCGGCTATTCGTTTATCAGCTCTTCAAGGCTTGCCTGTAACCTATGTCTTTACCCATGATTCAATTGCAGTTGGTGAGGATGGTCCAACTCATGAACCAATTGAGCACTTAGCAGGACTTCGTGCTATTCCGAATCTCACTGTTTTCCGTCCAGCGGATGCGCGTGAAACACAGGCGGCTTGGTACTTGGCACTGAAAAGTAAAACAACTCCAACGGCGTTGGTTCTTACTCGTCAAAACTTGACTGTTGAAGCTGAAACTGACTTTAACAAGGTAGCAAAAGGCGCTTATGTGGTGTATGAAACAGTAGGTGGTTTTGATACAATTCTTCTTGCATCTGGTTCTGAAGTCAACTTAGCTGTTGCAGCTGCAAAAGAGTTGGAAGTACAAGGGGAAAAAGTTCGCGTTGTCAGTGTACCATCAACAGACATCTTTGATGCACAAGACGTTGCTTACAAAGAAGAAATTCTACCAAATGCAGTCCGCCGCCGTGTTGCCATTGAAATGGCTGCAACCCAATCTTGGTACAAATATGTTGGACTTGACGGTTCTGTTATCGGTATTGATAAATTCGGTGCTTCTGCTCCAGCAGCTAAAGTAATGAAAGAGTACGGTTTCACAGTTGAACATATCGTTGAGGTTGTGAAAAACTTGAAATAAAATCTCGAAAATCGAGGTGAGATTGCCTCGATTTTTTGTTTGTGAAAGTGGTATAATAAAAGCAGGAAACCTCTTACATAAGGAGTGGATAAATGACAAACGAAGAAAAGATTTATCAAGTATTGGATGATTTGCATATTGCTTATGAGCGTCTAGATCATGAACCAATTTCTTCAGTGATTGAAGCGGCTGAAAAAGGAATTGTTTTGCCAGGACAGCAGGTGAAAAATCTCGTGTTGAAAAGTAAAAAAGGACGACAATTTTATTTAGTCATTTTGCGCGACGAGAAAAGAGCCAACATTAAACATTTGGCAGAAGTCTTAGATGAAAAACGGTTATCTTTTGCTAATGACAAGGAACTAGAGGAGCTTTTGCAAGTAGAGCCAGGTGCAGTCACACCTTTTGGGCTGCTTTTTGATAAGGAAAAGAAAGTTCAGCTTATTGTGGACGAGGAAGTCGATCCTAGTTTAACCGTTGGTTTTCATCCATTTGTAAATAGTACCACGCTCAACATTGCTTATAGCGATTTTCTTCGTTTGTTGGAAAAAACAGGTCATGAAGTAAAGAGAGTTAATTGCTAATCTCAGCCTTGAGATAGAGTTTTGTACAATCAATGGAACTGTCTTGTAAATCTCTTTAAAATCTGCTATAGTAGATAATATATGAAATCTAAAGGAGACTAAAATGGGTAACGGTTTTTCAATTTTAATTATGTTGGTTGTGATGATGGGCTTGATGTTCTTCATGCAACGTTCTCAAAAGAAACAAGCAGATAAACGGATGGAAAGCTTGAATAAATTACAAAAAGGATATGAAGTTATTACAATTGGTGGTTTGTATGGTACGGTTGATGAAGTCGATACTGAAAAGAAAACAGTTGTCCTTGATGTAGATGGTGTTTACTTGACGTTTGAATTAACTGCTATCAAAACTGTATTGCCGCTGACAGAGGGAATCACAGCAGTTGCAGGAGCTGGTGGAAGCGTTGAGATGTCAGAAGATTCAGCTATTGAAGAATAAAATAGCAACTACAATAATGCAGACAGAACAGCCTTTCGGCTGTTTTGTTCGTTTAGGGACAAAAATAGAGGTCAATTGCGCATATCCATAGGATTTATGATATAATGAAATGTAAAACTTTATTAGGAAAACAAGCAGATGTTTAGTTTTAAGAAAAAAGAAAAAATTGAAGTTCCATTACAAATACCGAAACATATCGGTATCATTATGGACGGGAATGGTCGTTGGGCTAAAAAGCGCATGCAGCCGCGTGTTTTTGGACATAAGTCCGGTATGGAAACATTGCAAAATGTTACGATTGCAGCCAAAGAATTGGGTGTTCAGGTGTTAACAGTTTATGCGTTTTCTACAGAAAATTGGTCTCGTCCTCAAAAAGAAGTCAGTTTTATCATGAATTTGCCTGTTGAATTTTATGATCGTTATGTGCCTGAGTTGCATCGAAATAATGTCAAAATTCAAATGATTGGAGATACAGAACGTTTGCCTAAGGTAACTTATGAGGCACTTTGCAAGGCGGAAGAATTGACGCGGCTCAATACAGGTTTAATCCTTAATTTTGCTTTGAATTATGGTGGTCGTGCTGAAATTGTTCAGGCTGTTAAAATGATTGCTCAAGATGTGTTAGATGCTAAATTCAGTCCGGGCGAGATTAATGAAGAGATGATTGCTAATTATCTACAAACCAGCAATCTACCTCGCTTGTTGCGTGATCCGGATTTGATTATTCGGACAAGTGGTGAAGTGCGTTTAAGTAATTTTTTGCCTTGGCAAAGTGCATATAGCGAGCTGTATTTTACAGATATTTTATGGCCAGATTTTAATGAAAAAGCATTGAAAGCAGCTATTGAGGAATATAGTAAACGAAATCGTCGATTTGGCGGTGTGTAGGAGAATTTATGGATAAAGATTTACAAAGACGTGTGATTTTTGGAGGCATAGCACTTGCTATCTTCATTCCGATTTTGATGATGGGAGGGCCTCTTCTGCAAATTGGTATGGGACTTTTAGCTATGCTAGGTGTTCATGAATTGCTACAAATGAAAGGACTTAGGACAACCACTTTAGAGGGTATTTTAGCCATGTTGGCTGCTTTTGTGCTGACTATTCCACTCGAAAATTATTTGAAATTTTTGCCGGTAGATGGAAACGTGGTGGCTTATAGTTTAGTTGTTTTTATATTGTTGGGCTCAACTGTTTTAGGGAAACATTACAGTTTTGAAGATGCCGCTTATCCGATTGCTGCTAGTTTTTATGTAGGGATTGGTTTCAACGCCTTGCTAGATGCGCGTATAGCTGGTTTTGATAAAGTACTACTGGCTCTGTTTATTGTCTGGGCAACTGATAGCGGAGCTTATTTGGTTGGGCGAAGATATGGTGTGCGTCGTTTAGCTCCTCATGTTTCTCCAAATAAAACCGTAGAAGGTAGTCTGGGTGGGATTGTTTCAGCAGTCCTAGTGACATTCATTTTTATGTTGTTTGATAAAAATGTTGCTGCACCTCATCACCTTCCCATCATGCTTCTTTTTGCTGTATTCTTTAGTATTGCTGGTCAATTTGGAGATTTGGTAGAAAGTGCGATTAAACGCCATTTTGGAGTCAAAGATTCAGGTAAATTTATCCCAGGTCATGGTGGTGTTTTGGATCGTTTTGACAGTATGTTGTTTGTCTTTCCCTTGATGCATTTCTTTGGATTATTCTAATGAGAAAGCCGAAAAGAATTTCCAGAAATGGAAATTTTCTTTTGCGAGATGTATAATGTAAGCAAAACTTAAGCAAAATGGAGTATCCTTGTTTTGCTATAAAATAAAATTAAGGAAAATCATTACTATGAGAACGTAGAAAGGTTGGTGTAATGCAGTCAGGTATTATAGGAATTATCGCCTTTATCATTATTTTTGGAATTATTGTTGTCGTTCATGAATTTGGACATTTCTATTTTGCGAAAAAATCAGGCATTTTGGTACGCGAGTTTTCCATTGGAATGGGTCCAAAAATTTTTGCTCATATTGGCAAAGATGGAACAGCATATACTATTCGGATGTTACCGCTAGGTGGCTATGTTCGTATGGCAGGCTGGGGTGATGACGCAACAGAGATTAAGACGGGAACACCTGCTAGTTTGACTTTGAATGAAGCAGGCAAGGTTATCCGAATCAATATTTCGGGCAAGAAAATCGACCAGACGGCTTTGCCCATGAATGTGACCGGCTTTGATTTGGAAGATAAGCTTGAAATCACTGGTTTGGTACTAGATGAGCAAAAAACGTATGCGGTTGACCATGACGCAACAATCGTAGAAGAAGACGGTACAGAAGTGAGGATTGCACCACTTGATGTCCAATATCAAAATGCCAGCCTTGGCGGTCGCCTCATTACCAATTTTGCAGGACCAATGAACAACTTCATTTTGGGGATTGTAGCTTTTTTGCTGTTGATTTTTATGCAGGGGGGCGTTGCAGACCAGCATACAAATCATGTTCGTGTCTTACAGGGCGGTGCCTTAGCTCAGGCTGGTGTAAAAAACAATGACCAAATTTTAAAAGTTGGTCAAGCAGAAATCAAGAATTGGTCGGATTTGACCCAAGCTGTTCAGTCTGAGACGAAAAACAGTAAAGGGCAGTCAGAACTAAATGTGACTGTTAAAAGCGGAAATAAAGTTCAAGAGCTGACAGTTAAGCCTAAAAAAGAGCAAGGTAGATATTTATTAGGGGTGATGCCGGGCTTGAAATCGGATTTTCCGTCTATGATTGCGGGCGGATTTAGCATGGCTTGGAACGCTAGTTTCCGTATCTTTGATGCTTTAAAAAATTTAATTTTCCATCCAGACATCAATAAACTGGGCGGTCCTGTGGCGATTTACAAAGCTAGCAGTGAAGCAGCTAAAGGTGGAATTGAAAGTGTTATCGCTTTATTAGCTATGCTCTCTCTGAATATCGGCATTTTTAATCTCATTCCTATCCCGGCGCTTGACGGTGGAAAAATTGTGCTCAATCTGCTTGAAGCCATTCGTCGTAAACCATTAAAGCAGGAAACAGAAACCTATGTCACGTTGGCAGGTGTCGCTGTTATGGTACTCCTAATGATTGCGGTGACCTGGAATGATATTATGAGAACCTTCTTTTAAAAGGTGAATTCTAAATAATAAATAAAAGGAAGAATTTATGAAACAAAGTAAAATGTTAATCCCAACACTGCGGGAAATGCCTAGTGATGCGCAAGTCATTAGTCATGCCTTGATGTTGCGGGCTGGTTATGTCCGTCAAATATCAGCAGGTGTTTATTCTTATTTGCCCTTAGCAAATCGTGTGATTGAAAAAGCAAAAAAAATCATGCGGGAAGAATTTGAGAAAATTGGTGCAGTCGAAATGCTGGCTCCAGCACTTCTTAGTGCCGATCTTTGGCGTGAATCTGGTCGTTATGAAACTTACGGTGAAGATCTCTATAAATTAAAAAATCGTGAAGGTTCAGATTTTATTTTGGGGCCAACTCACGAAGAAACATTCACCGCAATTGTACGGGATTCTGTCAAGTCTTATAAACAGCTCCCGCTCAATCTATATCAAATCCAAGCTAAATATCGTGATGAAAAACGTCCTAGGAATGGTCTTTTGCGGACACGTGAATTTATCATGAAAGATGGTTATAGCTTCCATGCCAATTACGATAGCCTAGACGTGACTTATGATGAATACAAGACGGCTTATGAAAATATTTTTACTCGTAGTGAGATTGAATTTAAAGGTATTATCGGTGACGGTGGTGCCATGGGTGGAAAGGATAGTCAAGAATTTATGGCCATTACACCTGAACGGACAGACCTCAGCCGTTGGGTTGTCTTGGACAAGTCAGTCGCTAGCTTTGATGAAATTCCAGCTGATGTGCAAGAAGCCATTAAAGCTGAATTGACAAGTTGGTTGGTGTCTGGTGAAGATACTGTTGTGTATTCAAGCGAGTCAAGCTATGCTGCAAATTTGGAAATGGCAACAAATGAATACAAACCAAGCAATCGTGTCGTGGCAGAAGAGGAATTGACTCGTATAGAGACCCCAGATTGCAAGTCAATTGATGAAGTCGCTGCTTTTCTTCATGTTGATGAAAGCCAAACAATTAAAACGTTGGTTTATATTGCTGATGAAAAACCGATTGTAGCGCTTCTTGTTGGGAATGATCAACTGAATGAAGTCAAGCTGAAAAATTATCTAGGTGCTGATTTTTTTGAACCAGCAAGTGAAGAAGAAGTTCGTGAATTATTTGGAGCCAACTTTGGTTCTCTTGGACCTGTTCATCTTCCAGAAGATGTTCAAATTATCGCTGATCGCAAAGTTCAAGATATGCGCAATGCAGTAATTGGTGCCAATGAAGATGGTTATCATTTGACCGGTGTCAATCCGGGCCGCGATTTCACAGCAGAATATGTGGATATTCGCGAGGTGCGTGAAGGAGAAATTTCACCAGATGGACAGGGTATCTTGAAATTTGCACGTGGCATTGAAATTGGACATATTTTTAAATTAGGAACTCGTTATTCAGAAAGTATGAATGCGGCTGTTTTAGATGAAAATGGTCGTGCAGTTCCTGTTGTAATGGGCTGCTATGGTATTGGTGTCAGCCGTCTCTTATCAGCTGTTATGGAGCAACACGCACGTCTCTTCGTCAATAAAACACCAAAAGGAGACTATCGCTATGCTTGGGGAATCAATTTCCCGAAAGAATTAGCACCGTTTGATGTGCATCTAATCCCTGTAAATGTCAAAGATGAAGAAGCTCTTGCTTTGACAGAACAACTAGAGGCAGAACTAGTCAAGGCTGGTTATGAAGTCTTAACAGATGACCGCAATGAGCGTGCTGGTGTGAAATTCAGCGATAGTGACTTGATTGGGCTACCAATCCGTGTGACTATCGGGAAAAAAGCTGCAGATGGAATCGTTGAAGTTAAAATCAAAGCAACTGGCGATACGATTGAAGTCAATGGAGAAAATCTTCTTGAAACTCTTGAAATTTTAGTGAAGAAAAATGATTAAATAGGTCCGAAACAAGAACTAAATTATAATTCAAAAAATAGGCACAATCTTAATTTGACTTATAGTCCTAAAGAGATTGTTTCTATTTTTATTTTTTGAATGAACACTTTGTTTCAATTTATTAAAAAAACTGTTGTGGGATAAAGATGGACTGTTAAGAAAATTCTTATTTTACTTTATTTCATTTTCTCCTATTTTAGGTATAAAAGATAACCTTTTAGGGCATTTCCTGGTAAAATCGTTGAAATTTTTTATACTAAAAAGGTAGAAAAAGGAGTTAAAATGAAAAACATAAAAAATATTCTTCAAATGAGCTTGCTGATCGTTCTAACACAGATTACCTTGGTATTGTTGACGACACCTTTATCCAAATCGTTAACCTTTCAGCAGTCCAGTTTTGTATTTTTGTTCATTTTGTTTTTTTGTGGACTACTTTATTTTCGTTATTTTTCCAGAGAATTAACTGATTTTAAATCAGAGATATTGGTTGCTCGTTACTGGCCCTTACTACGTTTTTCCTATCTTATGATGGTATTTATCAATGCGATAGGAGCTTATCTGATGATTGTAGAAGGTTTGGCAGAAGTCTCAGAAAGTCAGAAATTGTTTATGAGCCTTTTCATTCACTCCTCTCTTTTTTTACTAGGTGTTGATGTAGTTGCGCTCGTTCCTGAAGTGCGATCCTATGTTGTTCGCTTTCTATTTTTAAAAGGTCAAGCACGAGCGAGTTTTATTATAGGAAGTTTGATATTTATCGTTTTACGAAATCCAGCTGATTTGGTATGCTTTATCATTTATACAGGTTTGGGGTTATTACTTTCTTTTGTTATTCCAAAGTCAAGTCTTCGTTTAGAATTCTCTATTTTTAGTCATTTAGTGCGTAATAGTGTTTCTCTTCTTTTCTTGCTGATTTTTTGGTAAATCATTTTGTAGAAATCTCACTTCTATGATAAAATGAGAGCATTATAGATTGGATAAGAAAGATGATGAAAGAAAAAGAAGAACAACACTTAGAATGGTTGCAGCAGCATCAAACAACAGAACCACATTTGGGCTTAGAAAGAGTGAGGCGGCTTTTAGCATTGCGGGGGAATCCGCATTTGCAAGTATCGGTCATTCATGTTGCCGGTACCAATGGAAAAGGATCAACAATTGCGCATTTACGTCAGCTTTTGCAAGCAAAGAAGCTACGTGTTGGAACGTTTACATCACCTTATCTGATGTCTTATAATGAACAAATTGCCATCAATGGAGTGTCTATTTCTGACCAAGATTTTCATTCTTTATTGCAAACCTATCAGGGCTTATTAAAAAAACAGGCAGATGATACGATTTTACAGGAAATAACAGAGTTTGAAATTATCACAGTTTTGGCTTATGAGTATTTCCTTCAGCAACAGGTAGATGTGGTTATCATGGAAGTAGGGCTAGGTGGTTTATTGGACAGCACCAATGTATGTCAACCGGATTTAACAGCTATTACGACAATTGGACTTGATCACACGGCAATTTTAGGAACAAGCTTAGCAGACATTGCAGAGCAGAAAGCCGGTATTATCAAAGAGGGTGTGCCGTTGGTGACAGGAAAGATTGCTTCCGAACCACTAGCAGTTATTCACAATAAGGCTCAACAACTTCAGTCTCCTCATGTTTGTTATGGGCAAGACTATCAGGTGGAGCTTGTGCAAAGTTCGGCAGAGGTAGAAGAATTCTTGTTTTCAAACGCATGTAGGCTGAAAGAAGGCTATCAAAGTGCTCTTTTTGGTGTTCATCAAGTTGAGAATGCGGGATTGGCACTTGAATTGTGCGATCACTATTGCTACTTGAAAGGTTTGCCGTTGTTAAGGCAAGATGAGATAAGACGGGCATTGAAACAAACGTATTGGCCTGCTCGTTTGGAAAAAATTTCAACTGCACCTTTGATTTTTCTAGATGGTGCACACAATCCTCATGCAATGAAAGCACTGATTGCTTCTATAGAAAGCCATTTTCCAGATTATCAAAAAAAGGTTTTATTTTCTTGTATTCAAACAAAAGATGTACAAGAAATGATTGCTTTGTTAAAAAAGGTTCCACAAGTACAATTATTACTAACTTCATTTGCTGATGCACGAAGTTTTTCAAAAGAAGAGATGCAAGGTTTGGCAAAGAATGAAAAGCTTGCCTTTGTTAATTGGGAGCATTATTTAACACAGTATCAAAGAGATGAACACGAAGAGAAAGAGCTGTTGCTTATCACAGGCTCTCTTTACTTCCTTGCAGAAGTCAGAAAATATCTACTGAATGATAGATAAAAAATAATTTTCTAACTAATTAAAATATGATAGAATAAAAGAGCAATTCATTTGCACAGAGTAAGTGGTCTGCGTTAAGTGTGTATGGATGGGATGTTGCCATACAACGAAACTTTTGTGCGGTAGGCCATTGCATCCGCTGTCGATCAGACGGCTCCCGAATAGAAAAGGAGCGAACTATGAAAAAGAATTCGCCTAAGTTGTCGGTGCAACTTTTGGTTGCCCTTGCTATGATTGTGGCTCTCTGCTTTGTGTTGGAGAAGTTCTCAGTCTTTGTTATTCCTAATTTATGGAAGCTAAGCCCTGCCTTTATTAGCTATACCCTTATGGGAACGATTGCTGGTCCATTATTGTCTGGTCTGGTTTCTGCTATTTACGATGTAGCCTCTTTCTTTTTTGTAAATCAAGGACATCCATTTATTATCTGGTTTACATTGATTGAAGCGCTGCAAGGTATGCTCTATGGTTATTTCTTTTATGGAAAAGAATTGAAAGTAGAGCGCAAGAAAGACTGGTTGTGGGTTACATTAGCCACATTAGCTATTATGGGAGTGGGAACATTTACATTGATACCACTAGTTCTACATTTGCAATATAAGGTACCATTTTTTGCTCTATATGCAGCTCGGGCTTGGTCAGTTTTTGAAATTCCTTTACGAGTATTTGTGACGATGCTCATTGTTCCGCAGCTGCAACGGATTCCTGAGTTTCGTAAGTTGATGGGCTTAAACAATAAGTAAAAATGATGAAAGCAGAAAAAGGCTGGGACATCACTGTCCGCAGCCTTTTCAAATGTAAATTTATAACCTAGCTTGTTTTATATTCAATAAAATATAATATGATATGATTGTATTGTTAGAAATCTAAATATATTAGGTTTAGAGGCATTCTTTTTTATATCTTAAAATCGGCAAACAATTACAGAATATGAAGTTTGGTAGAGGGAAATTCGGGGCTATATGCGCAATAAAAGCGTCTGAAACTGGGGGGAAAGATCGTTATGAATTTGAATGCTTATGTTATATATATATATATCTTTGTGTGCCCTAAAGATTGGCTAAGGACTTCTATAGGTACGCTCTACGCTCGCAGCGGCCAAAGTTGAGCGTGGGGATTTTTTATTTACCGTAACTATTTACGGTGTAATGATGACCGTACATAAACGGTAAAGTGATTTCTTTTCCCAGTGTGCTTTTGTATGACGTTAAACCTTTTGCCATACCATAAAACGTTACATTATCATTTTCCGCGATAACAGCATTGTAAACATAGTCGTGGACTCCAACCATTACAACTTTATCATAATCATCATCCATTGCTACACGAAGATAGCGCATATCCTCGTCTTTTGTGTTCTGTAGTATTTTCCCAATTATCTTTACTTTTTTATCTTTTTCTAACTGATCATGATTCCATACTCCAAAATCAGGAGTTTCATAATCATTGGGGTCAAAGGCTCTTGTGTTAGACGAACTACTATAACTAGCCTTGGAAGTAGGCGCTTCATCAGAAGAAGACTCATCTAAAGATAAAGTTGTAGACTCCGTAGTAGTTGATGAAGTTTCGCTCGTTTGTGAACTTGTTCTAACTTCATTGATATAATTTGCCATTAATACAAAAAATAGAACGGAGGCAATCAACATACCTAAAGCACTCAGCCATCTAAAATTATTGAACCTTTTAGAAAAGCTTAATACAAAAAATACTAAAGAAACTCCGAAGCATATAATATTGAAGATAATAATTAAGTATAACATATGTTCTCCCTTTCATTTTTCAAGAAATTTTATAATCTCCTCTAGCCTGTCTGCAACTTTATCTAGCTTATCGCTAATAAAAGTTAAAAAACAAATAAAGTGTGAAGCGGTTTTCACAAAGTATTAATAACCTTGGATCAAATCAACAGTTGAGCGATCCAACTTCTTAACCAGAGCTTGTAAGAAAGCTTGAGCTTGGAGGAAGTCGTCCATTGCATAGAGCGTTTGATGAGAATGAATATAGCGTGCACAGACACCGATAGTAGTTGAAGGTACGCCGCCATTTTTCAGATGTGCTGCACCTGCATCAGTACCGCCTTTGCCACAGTAGTATTGATATTTGATACCTGCCTCTTCTGCGGTTGTCAAAAGGAAGTCTTTCATATTTGGTAGCATGAGATGTCCTGGATCGAAGAAACGAATTAAGGTTCCTTCTCCGATGGCACCTTGATCGCCATAAATGTCACCAGCTGGAGAACAGTCCACCGCAAGGAAAACTTCTGGGTCAAATTTAGTCGTTGAAACATGAGCACCACGTAAGCCAACTTCTTCTTGGACGTTTGCCCCAACATAGAGTTCGTTGTCAAGTTTTTGTCCAGAAAGTGCCTGAACCAGTTCACTTACCATGAGGACGCCGTAACGATTATCCCAAGCTTTAGAAATGACATTTTTGCCGTTGACTGTGAGGATAGCGGAACTGTCTGGCACAATCGTGTCACCGGGACGAATCCCGTAGCTTTCAGCTTCCGCTTTATCAGCAAACCCACCGTCAAAAACGATGTCTTCAATCCTTGGTAGACTTGGTCCACCTGTTCCACGTGTCAAATGCGGTGGAATGGAGCCTGAAATAACAGGAATTTCGTTTCCTGTATGAGTAAATAATTTAAAGCGTTGGCTGCTGACCACCAGTGGATTCCAACCTCCGATTTGAACGACTCGGAAAGTTCCGTCTGCTCTGATTTCACTCACCATGAAGCCAACTTCGTCCATGTGTGCAGCAACGAGTATATGTGGTGCATCAATAGCTTCTGAATGTTTCACTCCGAAGATGCCTCCTAGGCCGTCTGTTACGACTTCGTCCACATGAGGGGTGATTTTTTCACGCAAATAATCACGAACAGGCGCTTCGTGCCCTGAAATAGCAGAGATTTCTGTCACTTCTTTAATTTTTGAAAATAATTCTGACATCATTAACCTTCTTTCTGCTCTTATTTTATCATTTTCTATCATAGTTGGGTAGCGTTCAAAGATAAAAAACAATAGTGTTTCGATTTGTCCCAATTTATCTTTTGTGTTAAAATATTGTCATGAAAGCTAAAAGGATTCTATTAACAACGGCTGCACTTGCGGGAGTAGGGATTGCAGCTTATGCGACTAAAAAAACGTTGGATGAACGAAAAGAAGCTGAGCAGCGTGAGCAATTAGTTGCTGACATTCGGAAAAGGTTATCTCAATTAGGTCCAATTGCTACACTGTATGTGCAATTATACAAGTCAGATGAACACCAATTGGTTGGTGGTGTGGTGTACGAAGATGATCGGCACTTTACATTTGTGTATGAAAATGGCGAATTGAGCTATGAGGAAGAACAATGATGATTCCAGCAACTATCGAAGAATTAGTAACATTAGTAAATCGTGAAGGAAAAACTGTTTTCCTTTTCACAGCTGACTGGTGCGGAGATTGTCGTTTTCTAAAACCATTGCTGCCTGAAATCGAAGCAGAAAATCCCGATTTTACCTTTGTTGAGGTTAATCGTGATGACTATATGGAAGTTGCCAAAAAATGGAATATCTATGGCATTCCTAGCCTGGTAGTCTTAGAAAATGGGCAAGAAATTGGTCGTTTTGTTAATCGAGAGCGAAAAACGAAGATGCAAATCAATGAATTTTTAGCACAGTTAGTATGAATTGTATATAGTGGAGGAACAATGATTTTTACATATAATAAAGAGCATGTTGGCGATGTGTTGATGGTGATTGTTGCAGACAGTCAAGATGCTAAGTTATCTGCTGAACGCAAAGGTGATGTGGCGCGTGTCTATCGCCAAGATACTGGAGAAACGGTTGCTTGGAATATTTTTGGGGTTTCCAATCTTTTTAATATCACTGATCGCGGACAAGTTTTCCTGACCGATGAAGAAATTTCAATTCTTAACCAAGAATTGAGTCAAGCAGGTTTTGAGCCAGAATTAGTCAATGACCTTACTCCAAAATTTGTAGTGGGTGAAATTGTTGAAATGGAAGCACATCCGGATAGTGACCATCTCAATATTTGTCAAGTAAGAGTCGCAGCAGAAAAAGTAATTCAAATCGTAGCAGGAGCGCCTAATGCTAAAGTGGGTCTGAAGACGATTGTGGCATTACCTGGTGCTATGATGCCAAAAGGAAACTTGATTTTTCCTGGTGAACTGCGTGGAGTAGCGAGTTTTGGTATGATGTGCAGTCCTCGTGAGTTGCAACTGCCAAATGCCCCACAAAAGCGCGGAATTATTGAATTAGCAAGCTCAGAAGTAGTAGGAACAGCTTTTGATCCAATCAAACATTGGCAAGAATAAGTACAAATTAATCGTGGATTTTCACGATTTTTTCTTTTTTCTTACGAATAAATAGTTAGGAGGAAAAGAAAATGTATAATAAAGTAATTTTAATTGGTCGCTTGGTTAATACACCAGAGTTAAATAAAACAGCTAATGATAAATCTGTGGCGCGTGCAACGCTTGCTGTTAATCGCCGATATAAAGGACAAAATGGCGAGCGAGAAGCGGATTTTGTAAACGTCATTGTTTGGGGCAAATTAGCCGAAACCTTAGCAAGTTATGCAACAAAAGGAAGCTTAATTTCTCTTGATGGAGAACTTCGTACTCGCCGTTATGAGAAAGACGGTGTGACACATTATGTAACAGAAGTACTTTGCAACGGCTTCCAGTTATTAGAAAGTCGTGCCCAACGAGCTCTTCGTGAGAATAATACAGGTGCAGACTTGGCAGATTTGGTTCTAGAAGAAGAGGAATTGCCGTTTTAAATAAAAATAAGGTAGGCTGGACAACATCCAGTCTACTTATTTCTAGTTAGAGTAAAAACTGTTAACATTTTGTGCTTTCAACAACGTACGAAAAATATGCACAATATAGAAACCAACAATCTGAAAAGATGTTGCATTTAGTTTCAACTTGAGTCTAAAAACAAGAAAGTGAGAGGGATTTTTCAAGTTTTTCACACTTCTTTTTCTTGTCGAAGTTTTGTTTTTTTGTATAAATATAATATAATAAACCTAGCTAAAACAGAGTTTTCTGTTTAAGATTGCTGTTGATAAGGAGAAAAAATGAGAGCAGGTAAAGGAAAAAAGCAATATCGCAATTGTCGTAAATATCTATTATTTTCTCTATTAGTTTTTGTTTTGACGGGCTTAGTTTTTCTCTCTGTAAAGGGAATGTCATCAGATAGTAAACAGGTCAAGATAGGAGCAACCTATATGACGATGAATAATGATTTTTATAAAACTTTAAATGCGGAGATTGAGAAAAAAACGAATCAACAGGGCAATCGGCTTTATGTGCGAGACCCAGAACTAGACGAAGACAAGCAAAGCCAGCAGATTGATTATTTTGTTCAAGAAAAAGTGAATGTCATTGTCATTAACCCCGTTAAAAGCGATAGTTCAAAAATTATTGCATCTTTGAGGAAAGCTAAAAAAGCAGGTATTAAAATTATTGTTGTAGATGCACCGATTAGTAAGGAAGCCAAGGTTGATACAACTATTGTATCTGATAATTATCAAGCAGGCGTGTTAATCGCAAATGATATGATGAAACGATTATCAAGTGCGAAGATTTTACTGTTGGAACATCGTAATGCAGTGTCTGCGATGGACCGAATTCAAGGATTTTTAGACACGATTAAAGGACATCCTGCTTATCAGGTGGTCTCTGAGCGAGAGACATTGGGGCAAACAGAAGAAAGTATGCCTCAAGTAAAAAAAGCCCTGAATGAAGGGATGCAATTTAATGTGGTCATGTCTTTAAATGATCGTGCAGCTATCGGAGCTCTTGCGGCTATAAAAGATCAAGGTGTGACAGACAAGATTGCAATCTATGGCGTAGATGGCTCACCTGATATTAAGAATTTCTTGGCAAATACCAATGATATTCAAGGGACGGTTGCTCAGTCTCCAATTCAAATGGGCAGAAAGGTGACAGAAGTGATTGAGCGCATGATGAAACATCAAGCTTACAAAGAGGAATATCTCATTCCTGTTCATTTAGTAAATAAAGAGAATATCGCTCAATATACAATTACAGGGTGGCAATAATGAGACAAAATAGAAGTATCTTTTATAGCAAAATTGCTTTGATGGTCATCAATTTTATTGCCATTGTTTATAATGCCTCTATTTATCTTTTTGCAACGAATTATGTAGTGGCAAAAGGATATGCTCATTCACTGTTAGGACGTTTAGATGCTATACCAGGATCGCCGAGTTTTAGCTTTTGGATGTCTATTGCTTTTTATGCTTGCTTATTGTTGGTTTTTTATTACCGTGAGAAGCATCCAAATCAGCTATCCGTTTATGATAAAGTAACTATTATTGAGATTTTGCTGATGTTAGTTATCTTTTCTGTCTTGCATTCTTCTTATAATGGTCTGATTCTCTTAGTTTTTGCAGATATTTTTTATGGTTCCAAAGAATTTAACACCTCAAAAGATCGGAAATACTGGTTTTCCTTTATCATTTTGAGTTTTACCATGTTGCTCTTATCCAACTATGATTTAATGTCGCTTTTTGTCAAATTGCCTTCGTTAGATACTTATATTCGCTTTTGTCCAGAATCGATTCGCATGGCTCTCCTTTTTGGAAAGAATTTTCTCTTTTCACTGAATCTAGTTGTCTTTATGATTTCTCTACTATTCTATATTTTATCTGCGATGACCGAAAAACATCATATTGAAGAAGAGCTACGCATGGCCGCACAAGCCAATCGCGAGTTGAATAGTTATTTAGCCTTATCTGAAAAAATCGCAGAAGACCGTGAAAGAAAGCGAATCGCTAGAGAAATTCATGATACGCTAGGGCATGCTTTGACAGGGATTTCTGCGGGGATTGATGCAGTTAAAGTATTGGTGGATATTGACAAAAATCGTGCTAAGGAACAGTTAGAAAATGTTTCTGTGGTTGTACGGGATGGTATCCGTGATGTGCGAGGTTCACTCAATAAAATGCGACCTGGTGCTTTAGAAAATAATAGCTTAAAGGAAGCGTTGTTCAAAATTATTCGAGAATATGAAGCCATTTCTAATTTGGAAATTCATTTTCGCTATGAATGGGCCACAATTGATTTGGATATTGCAAAAGAAGATATTGTCTTTCGGGTGATTCAAGAGTCCATTACCAATTCGGTACGGCATGGGCATGCCAAAACGGTTTGGATTGAGTTATTAGAAGAAGAGAATTATATCATGACTATACAAGATGATGGAGTTGGTTTTGACGAGCTTCACTATGGTTATGGTCTAAAGCAAATGCAGGAACGCCTAGCGATTATTGGCGGTAGTGTCCATTTTGAAAATCGTAATGGCTTTTATACCTATATTAAAATTCCGAAAATAGGAGGAAAGAATGATTAAAGTTTTAATTGCAGATGATCAGGCCTTGATTCGTGAGTCTTTACAGATTGTTTTATCGGCACATCCAGATATTGAAGTAGTGGGAATAGTCGGAGATGGCAAAGAAGTGCTTGACAAACTGCATCATGTACACCCTGATGTGATTTTGATGGACATTCGAATGCCTGTTATGGACGGTGTTCTCTGTACAAAGGCAGTTAAAGAACACTATCCAGATATCAAAATTATTATTCTAACAACTTTTGATGACGATGATTTCATTTTTTCTGCTTTAAAATATGGTGCTTCTGGTTATATCTTAAAAGGAGTCTCTACTGAAGAATTGTATCAAGCTATTCAAACGGTTTACAAAGGCGGAGCTATGATTAATCCGAACATTGCTAGCAAAGTGTTTAAAATCTTTTCACAAATGGCGCAGTCGAATTTTGCCATTTCTGTTGCGGAAGAAAATGTAGAAGATATGAGTCAGACTGAGTGGAAGATTATCCAACAAATTGGTTTTGGAGTTTCAAACAAGGAAATTGCAGCGAAGTTGTTCTTGTCTGAAGGGACTATACGGAATTATTTATCTGGCATCTTATCAAAGCTAAACTTACGTGACCGCACGCAATTAGCTATATGGGCTGTACAGACAGGTGTTACCCAGCGTGATTTTAATAAGGACAATGACAAATGAAGTGGCAATTTCGATATATGGTAATTTTAATCTCAAGCCTTCTTCTAGTGGCTCTGGGCTTTGTTTTATGGACATCTACTCAGAAGAAAATTTTGCGAATCGGAGTTTATGCTGGTAGTAGCTGGGATGTCCCAAATAGCCGTGAAAATAGAATATTAGACAATATTATTCGACAATTTGAAAAGTCACATCCACAAGTTAGAGTGGTCTATGAGAGTGGTATTCCTAAGAAAGATTACGACGGCTGGCTAGCTGAAAAAATTTTAAAAGGGGAACAGCCAGATGTGTTTATGGTGCCTGAAAATGATTTTTCGATGTTAGCGGCTTCCGGGGCTTTCAAATCCTTAGACTCTTTACTTAGCAAAGATGAAGTTGCCGCTTACTATCCAGTTGCTTATCAAGCCGGACAATATCAGGGGCACAGCTATGCTTTGCCGATTGAAAGCAATCCTGTCATGATGTGTGTCAATAAGGATTTACTGAAAAAGGAAGGAGTTTCGATTCCCGATTCTAATTGGACTTTAGAAGACTTGTATGCGATTTGTCAAAAAGTCACAAAGGACACAAACGGGGACGGTCTGATTGACCAGTATGGTATTACGGATTATACCTGGAAGCAGGCCTTAGTAGCTTATAATGGTCATCTGAGAAATCAAAGTGGTGTCAATGTTGATAGCGCAGAAATGCATCAAGCGTTGTCCTTTATCAGCAAATTAACTTCATTAAATCAACGGTATAAGGTAACATCAAATGATTTTGATGAAAGCAAGGTGGCTTTTTATCCTATGAGTTTGGCGCAATATCGGACTTATAAACCTTATCCTTATCATGTAGCGAAGTATTCTAGATTTTCTTGGACTTGTATTCCCATGCCAGCTGCTAAAGCAGGTATTCCTGCAACACAAGTGAAGACGTCTCTTTTGGCCATGTCTTCAAAGACGAAACAGGATAAATTAGCTTGGGAATTTATGAAGTTATTGGGTCAAAATCAAAAAAATCAGCAGGAATTATTTGAAAAGTCGCAGGGGACATCAGTCTTGTTATCAGTTGTTAAAAGCAGTCAGACGAAAAAGATTTTACAAGCAGATGATTTTGGTCTGAATTCATTGACTTCTCAAAGATTGGATCATATGATGAAACATTCTGTCTTAGATATTAGTCGAGATGTGGATTATCACTCTCTGGAACGCATTGATCACTTACTTGAAAATGCTCTTAAGAACAATGAAATCGACAGTCGCTTGCCAAGTATTCAAAGAGAAATGGAAGAAACAGGCAAATAGAAGTTTAACAGTATTAAAAAGAAAATAGCTAAGTGAGTATTGAGCTGCGCCCCAAAAGTTAGATTTTTGAGTCTAACTTTTGGAGGCGCAGTTCAGCTCAAAGTTGGCTATTTTTTATTTTTGAAAATCTAGATGACAAATGTCACATTTTAATTAACAATTGTCATCTTTACAAAGTGACATTTGACAATATGAAACCGGTTCCATATTTAGTAAAATAAAGACAGGAAATGAAGGAGGAAAGAACATGAAATATCTGGTACTAGTCAGTCATGGTGGACTAGCAGAAGGAGTACAAAGCTCGCTTAAGATGTTTGCTGGTGATAAGACAGATCAAGTCATTGCAGTAGGATTAAAAGAAGGCAAGTCTGTTGATGATTTTGCTCTTGATTTTCGTCAAGCATTATCCGGTCTTAGTGTAGAAGATACGGTTTTGGTATTAGCAGATATTGTCGGAGGAAGCCCTTTGACAACAGCTTGCAACGTTTTAGCGGAACTTGACAAGTTAAATACTGCAGTCGTACTTGGTGGTCTCAATTTAACAATGGGACTCACAGGTTTAGTGATGAAAGATATGCTAGAAGGAAAAGAATTGACACAAGCTATTCTCTCAGAAGCTTCCGCAGCATTACAAGAATTTGATGTGACTTCTAGTGACGAAGAGGATGAAGACGATATTTAAAGAGTGTAAAAAGGAGATGTATCATGACAATTTCATTTGTGCGTATTGATGACCGTATGATTCATGGTCAAACAGTAACTCGCTGGGCAAAGGAATATCCTTGTGACGGTTTAGTTGCGGTCAATAATGCTGCAGCAGGAAATGCAGTTTTAAAGCAAGCCTATAAAGCAGCTTCTGATAAAAAAACATTTGTTTGGACAAAAGAAGCATGGAAAGAAAAATCACAAAAGGTATTGGATTCCGATAGTCGCTATTTCTTGATTACTAAAAATCCAATTGATATGAAAGAAATACTAGTTGATCAAGGTTTTGTGCCTGGTGATATCAAAGAAATCATCGTTGGTCCAGCTAATGATCGTCCGGGTGCTACTAAATTGGGAAACAATCAATCCATTACACAGGAAGAAGCAGAAGCACTTGAAGCAATTCAAAAAGCTGGCTATAAAGTAAAATTCCAACTCTTACCAGATGTGTCTATTGGCTATTGGGACGATTTCAAGTCTAAATTCGGTTTTTAATAAAATATAATAAGCATTAAGGAGGCTTTATTATGACAATTTCGTGGTTTCAAGCCGCTTTATTAGGGTTATTTGCCTGTCTATCATCCATGCCTGGCCTAGGTGGTACATCCATTGGTAACTATACTCTTGGACGCCCACTTGTAGGTGGTCTTGTTTCAGGACTGATCCTAGGAGATGTGAAATTAGGTATCATCTGTGGGGTTGCGATGCAACTTGTTTACATCGCTTTGGTAACACCTGGCGGTACTGTTTCAGCTGACGTTCGTGCGGTTTCTTATATTGGGATCCCTCTGGCAATGGTTGCTATTCAATCACAAGGACTGTCACTTGACTCTGCAGATGCTGCTAACTTGGCTAAATCAATGGGAACACTCGTTGGTACAGTCGGTACAGTTCTTTTCTATGGTACAGCTACTATGAATCTACTTTGGCAACATATTGGCTGGAAAGCTGTTGAAAAAGGTGAATTTAAACGCTTATATGTGGTAGACTGGGGCTTCCCATGGATTTCCCATTTAGTATTCTCATTCTTGCCAACGCTTATTATGTGTAAATTAGGTGCCGATGCGGTTACTGCTTTAAAAACAGCTCTTCCATTGGATGGTATTCCAATGAAAACCCTCTTTACGGTCGGCTCTCTCCTTCCATGTGTCGGAATTGCCATCCTCTTAAAACAAATCGTTGAAAAAGCTGTTGATTTCATTCCATTCTTTGTTGGATTTACTTTAGCAGCTTCATTAGGACTTAACCTTGTATCTTGTGCAGTCATTTCATTAATCTTTGCAGTATTATTCTATGAAATTCAAATGGCGAAAAATGTAAGAGCACAAGCGGCTGCTAGTGCAAGTTTTGATGATGACGATGAGGAGGATATTTAAAATGGTTAAATTAACGAAAAAAACATTAGGAAAATCTTTTCATCATTGGTATTATGGGAACTTAACTTGCTTCTCACAAGAACACATGCAAACCTTTGGATATCTGGCTTCAATGCTACCAATTGTGGAAGAATTATATTCTAAAAAAGAAGATCAAGCAAAAGCAATGCACACCTACACCGCATTCTTTAACACGGAGCCGCAATTAGGTGCATTGATTGTAGGGATTACAGCAGGTTTAGAAGAAGCGCGTGCGAATGGGGCTGATGGAGTAGATGATGAAACAATCAACGGTCTTCGTGCTGGTCTCATGGGACCTGTTGCAGGAATTGGTGATTCACTGATTGTTGGTACCTTGATTCCGATTATACTAGGTATTGCTCTCGGTTTGTCAAATGGTGGCTCACCACTTGGTGCGATTTTCTATATCGTGGTTTGGAACTTGCTCGCCTACTTTGGTATGAAATTCGCCTACTTTAAAGGGTACGAACTAGGAGATAAAGCAGTTGAATTTCTTGTAGGCCCTCAAGGACAAGCTATCCGTAAGTCGGTGTCTATCATTGGTGGTATGGTCATCGGTGCGGTTGCAGCGACATGGGTACCTGTTAAGACAGCTTTCAAATTGAAAGATTCTTCAGGGAAAGCCTTCTTGGTTTTACAAAGCCAATTAGACGGTGTTTATCCAGGTTTATTGACAGCTTTGTTTATCGTCTTTTGCTGGTGGTTAATGGCTAAGAAAAATCTCTCACCTATCAAAGTAATGTTGCTTCTTGTAGTAATTGCTTTCCTTGGTGTATTGGTTGGCTTCTTCAACCCAGGATTGAAATACTAAATAGGAGAAAAATATGACAGAACAAGAATTGATTCAAGGATATGAAACGGAAATTCAATACCAAAAACACATGATTGAAAATCTAGGGCGTTGGTTTAGTCTCTTCTTTACTATTGCTAGTATCGGTCTTGTTCTGGTTTATTTCTTCCGTCAGACCAATTTTATTGCCTTTGTTCTTGGAATAATCCTAGCAGTGTTGGGAATATTAGCCATGCTTGTCTTTGGTTATGGTATTTACAAAGGACGACTGAATCTTCAAAGAGTTATTGATGATTTTGAAGAAAAATTAAGATTGGCTCGATAAAAATTTATTTGCTTTCCCCTAAAAACTTTGTCGTTTGACAGAGTTTTTTTCTTGACTATTTCTGACCAAGTGATACAATAGAAAATGTAAATATTAGCACTCGTGTACATAGAGTGCTAAAACAAGATATTGGAGGTAAACAAATGCTTAAACCATTAGGCGACCGTGTGGTCCTAAAAGTAGAAGAAAGAGAACAAAAAGTTGGTGGCTTTGTCATTGCAGGCGCAGGACAAGATGCAACGAAGACGGCAAAAGTTATAGCTGTCGGGGAAGGAATTCGTACGCTCAACGGTGAACTCGTTGCTCCAAGCGTGAAGGCCGATGATACTGTTCTCGTTGAAAGCCATGCAGGAATTGAAGTCAAAGACGGCGAAGAAAAGTACCTCGTTGTCAATGAGACAAATATTCTAGCGATTGTTGAATAAATTAAACATTTATAGAAAGAGGAATTGTAAAAATGGCAAAAGATATTAAATTTTCAGCAGATGCAAGAAGTGCTATGGTACGTGGTGTCGATATTTTAGCAGATACCGTTAAAGTAACCTTAGGACCTAAAGGACGCAATGTTGTTCTTGAAAAATCATTTGGCTCACCACTCATCACAAATGACGGTGTGACTATTGCAAAAGAAATTGAACTCGAAGATCATTTTGAAAATATGGGCGCTAAGTTGGTGTCAGAAGTTGCTTCAAAAACTAATGATATCGCTGGTGACGGAACAACTACTGCGACTGTCTTGACCCAAGCCATTGTCCGTGAAGGAATCAAAAATGTAACGGCTGGTGCAAACCCAATTGGCATTCGTCGTGGTATTGAAACAGCTGTTGCAACAGCTGTTGAAGCCTTAAAAGCAAATTCTGTTCCGGTTTCTAATAAAGAAGCGATTGCGCAAGTTGCAGCTGTCTCATCACGTTCTGAAAAAGTCGGAGAATACATTTCTGAAGCTATGGAAAAAGTTGGCAACGACGGTGTCATCACTATTGAAGAATCAAAAGGAATGGAAACAGAGCTTGATGTTGTGGAAGGTATGCAGTTTGACCGTGGCTATCTTTCTCAATACATGGTAACAGATAATGAAAAAATGGTTGCTGATTTAGATAATCCATATATCTTGATTACAGATAAGAAGATTTCTAATATCCAAGAAATTCTTCCTTTGTTGGAAAATATTTTAAAAACAAGTCGTCCATTATTGATTATCGCAGATGATGTAGACGGTGAAGCTCTTCCAACTCTTGTGTTAAATAAAATCCGCGGTACTTTCAATGTAGTCGCTGTGAAAGCGCCAGGCTTCGGTGACCGTCGTAAGGCTATGTTAGAAGATATTGCGATTCTGACTGGCGGTACAGTGATTACAGAAGATCTTGGTCTAGAATTGAAAGATGCAACCATTGAAGCACTTGGACAAGCCTCAAAAGTGACTGTCGACAAAGATAGCACAGTGATTGTGGAAGGTTCAGGAGCTGCTGAAGCGATTGCTAACCGCGTGGCTGTCATTAAATCGCAAATTGAAAGTGCTACATCTGAATTTGACAAAGAAAAACTACAAGAACGTTTAGCAAAATTGTCAGGTGGTGTGGCAGTCATCAAAGTGGGTGCTGCAACAGAAACAGAACTCAAAGAAATGAAACTCCGCATTGAAGATGCCCTCAATGCAACTCGCGCCGCTGTTGAAGAAGGAATTGTCTCAGGTGGTGGAACAGCCTTTGTGAATGTTTTAAATACTGTTGAAGCCTTAGACTTATCAGGTGATGAAGCAACAGGGCGCAATATTGTGCTTCGTGCTTTGGAAGAACCTATTCGACAAATCGCTATCAATGCAGGATTTGAAGGCTCGATCGTCATTGACCGTTTGAAAAACTCTGAAGTTGGTACAGGCTTTAATGCTGCAACTGGTGAATGGGTCGACATGATTGAAGCAGGGATCATTGACCCAGTCAAGGTTACTCGTTCTGCCCTTCAAAATGCTGCGTCAGTAGCTAGCCTCATTTTAACAACAGAAGCAGTTGTTGCTAGCCAACCAGAACCAGCTAGCCCAGCTCCAGCAATGGATCCAAGCATGATGGGTGGCATGATGTAATTTAAGATATAGAGAGTTTAAAGAGTAAAACAAGCTAGAAAATCAACGAATTATTTGATGAATAAGAGAAGATTTGTTTTTCTCATACAGCTCTTAACGATGTTTAATGTTGCACGAGATTGCTTTTATGTTGAAGCGCAAACGTGCTTTTGAAGGATATAAAAAGCGAAGTGAGTCTGAGACAAAATAGTTCTCAGTCACAAAAAAGCTAGAGATTCCCAATTATGGAACTCTAGCTTTTTAAGTTTGAGTCGTTCTCTTATTGTATTTAAGGAGATTATTGGCCATGAGCACTAAACCCATGTCAATTTTCACCTGACGCTTGCCTCTTAGGTTACATCTCTTGTAACCCAAATAAGCCTTTATCTGCCCAAAGACAGGTTCCACATCAATCTTACGTTGATTGAAAATCTGTCTACCTTCGGGAGAGAAAAGCGCTTGGCATTCTTTAGCTTTTAAGTGTTGATAACGTTCGTTGATATATAGTCCCTTTTGAGGGGCTGATTTAGGTTCATCAGCGTAGTAAACCTTGATTTCCTGTTGAAAGTCCGTCTGTGTTTTCTGATGTTTGATATGATGAAAACGATAGCACCAGCCATCAGGATGAGTGTAGCTATCCTCCTTGTCATCATAGTACCAATTCGCTAAGTTTCTAGCCGACTGTTTATACCCTTTCTTCTGTTCCTGATCAAACATGGCATATTTAATCAGGTGGTTCACCTCCTTTTCATCTAAACGAAGGAGGTTCTCTTCACTTTCATATCCAGCATCTGCGACAACGGTCTTCAAGTCATGCGGATAGGTTTCAAGGAATGGCAGGAGAGTCTTGGTATCTGTCGGATTTGAGAAGACATCATAATGAAGAACAAATTGATTTTCAGTAGCGATTTGAAGATTATAACCAGCTTTGAGCTGACCATTCTTCATGTGGTCTTTTTTCATCCGCATAAAAGTGGCATCTGTATCTGTTTTGGAAAAGCTGTTACGCCCTTCAAATGTCTCTTGGTAGCCTTCATATTTTTCAGCACGTACTGAAAAATCATCCTTGACTTTACGCAGGACTTTCTTGAGTTTCCGACGTTGAGTTTTACGTTTATCCTTTCCTTTAACGGGTGTCTCCTCAATGTCTTGGTTCAGTTTTTCCAATTCTTCTTCGAGGACTTGAGCGAATTCAATCAACTGCTCTGAAGCAATCGGTTCTTCTTCGTCCAGCCTAATGGCCTGATGGATAAGGGGAGTGATTTCTTCTTGAAAATAGACCTGTATCTGTTCTTGAAGTTTGACGGAAAACTTGTCTGTGGCCTTTTTCCACACGAAACTATACTTGTTAGCGTTGGCTTCAATCTTAGTCCCGTCAATAAACAGACAATCTAAGGTCACTAACTCTTCCATTTTTAAACGAAGATTGAGGTCGATGAAAAGATCACGAATGAGCTCTTCCATTCCTTCAGCGACTCGAAAACGATTGATGGTGCGATAGCTGACAACCAACTGTCCTGTTAGGTACTGCATAGCCAGATTTTCAATCATCATTTTTTCGATTTTTCGTCCAGAGAAAATCCCTTGCGAGTAGGCAAATAGTAGAGCGGCTAAAAGCATTTTAGGGTGATAAGACGGGCGACCAAAGTTATGATAGAACGTGTGGAAGTGACGATCCTCCAAGGCATTCACCACTTTTTCAATAGTAAAGACGAGATGGTCTTGTGGCAAGAAAGAACTGATTTCTAGTGGTAAAGTTGTTTGATTTGTGTTATAGTGAATATGCATGGGATAGCCTTTCTAAATGGTTTATTGGGCAATTCTATTTTACCAAGACTATCGCAACCATGCAAAAAGCAACGGCAAATCCGTTGCTTTTTTTGTAGCAAAGGGACTATTGTCCCAGACTCACTTTTTTAAAGTTTTTAGCTGGGGTACATGTACGATCGATACAAAGAGAGCCAAAAGAATCAGAACTTTATTTTTCTTGATTGATAAATTAGTGCTGTTTGAAAAAGTTATTCTCTTTCGTCTATTTGTCTTCACTTCTTTTCTGTGGTAAAATAGTGATACATTTCTAAGGAGAAAACGATGATTGATGTTGAAGAAATTCTGAGTAAAATGAATCCCAATCAAAAGATCAATTACGATCGTGTGATGCAAAAAATGGTCAAAGTTTGGGAAGCAAATCAGAAGCGTCCTACGATTTTGATGCATACCTGTTGTGCACCATGTTCGACCTATACTCTGGAGTATTTGACCCAGTATGCGGATGTGACCGTTTATTTTGCTAATTCAAATATTCACCCTAAGGCAGAATATCAGCGCCGTGCCTATGTTGTACAAAAATTTGTTCACGATTTCAATGAAAATACTGGTAATCATGTTCAATACTTAGAAGCTACCTATGAGCCACAGGAATTTTTCCGGACAGTACACGGCTTAGAAGAAGAGCCAGAAGGTGGCGATCGTTGTAAAGTTTGCTATGATTATCGCTTGGATAAGACAGCGCAAGTGGCTGTTGATTTGGGATTTGACTATTTTGGAAGCGCCTTGACAATCAGTCCTCATAAAAATTCGCAGACAATCAATAGCGTTGGAATTGAAGTACAGAAAGTTTACGCAACGCAGTATCTTCCGAGTGATTTCAAGAAGAATCAAGGTTATAAACGCTCGGTGGAAATGTGCGAGGAGTACGATATTTATCGGCAATGTTATTGTGGTTGTGTATTTGCGGCACAGGTACAAGGAATTGATTTAGTTCAGACTAAAAAAGATGCAGTAGCCTTTTTGAAAGGGAAAGATTTAGAAAAAGATTATTCGCATATTAAATTTACCGTTACCAACAGAGAGTCTTAAAATAACTTTGTATAGGAGTCTGTCGCGCATCTTCTTATAAGGTTATTTTTGTTTGTACATTTAGAAGTTTTATATCTTGACGTCATCAATATATTGTGTTATCATTTTCTTTGGCACAATATATGGTAGTTCAACTGAGACTGATGACCTGATATTGGATAGATTTGGGAGGTGCAGGAAGATAGTGATTATTTTAGCGGGCATGATTGGGGTAGGCAAGACGACCTACACTTATCGACTAGCCGAGGAATTAGGAACGCAGCCTTTTTTTGAACCTGTAGAAGAAAACCCTATTCTGGATAAGTATTATGAAGACCCTGATAAATATGGTTTTGCTTTGCAGATTTACTTTCTAAACAAACGCTTTAAAATGATTAAAGCGGCCTATCATGATGACAATAACATTCTAGATCGTTCTATTTATGAAGATGCTCTGTTTACTTACATCAATACCCTCAAAGGCAGCATTAGTGAGCAAGAGTACAATATCTACTTGGAACTTTTGGACAATATGATGGAAGAAATCCAAGGTTTGCCTAAGAAGGCGCCAGATTTGTTGATTTATTTAGACGGAAGTTTCGATCATATTATGAACAATATCAAAAAACGTGGTCGCGATTATGAGCAACCAAATGAAGAAAATGGGCTCGCTGACTACTATCAGCTGCTTTACAAGCATTATCAAAATTGGTATGAGGATTACAACTACAGTCCTAAAATGAGAATTGCAACGGATGATTTAGATATTGCAAATCCAAGTGATTGGAATCACGTCTACCAACAAATTCAACAAAAAATGAAAACGATTGGGCTTGAAAAGTGAGTTCAATCAAAAAATCTCGAAATCGTTTCGAGATTTTTGTATACATCAATAAAAAAGAGAGACAGATGATAACTGATCGACAAACGAAAATTCTTCAAGAAGCCAGAGATTTTGCTTATGCTGAACTGAAAGACGAAACAAGCGGACATGATTGGTGGCATATTGTACGTGTCACAAATATTGCTGTAGAAATTGCCAAACAAGAACGAGCAGATGTTTTTATTTGTGAGCTAGTTGCCTTACTACATGATATAGCTGACGGGAAGTTAAATGAGAGTGAAGAAGTGGGCTTGCAAAAGGTTGAGCAATGGCTACAGAATCATCAGGCTTCAGAGGCGGAAATAGCTCATGTGTTAGAGATTGTTTCAACAATGTCATTTAAAGGTGATCATCAACAGAAGAATATCAGCACTTTGGAGTGCAAAATTGTTCAAGATGCCGACCGATTGGATGCGATTGGAGCGATTGGAATAGCGCGAGCTATGGCTTATTCAGGTCATATAGGGAGACCGATTCACGATCCAGATTTGCAGCCGAGAGAAAACATGACATTGGAAGAATATCGTACTGGGAAGAGTTCAGCTATCATGCATTTCTATGAGAAATTACTCAAATTAAAAGACATGATGAATACCGCTGCTGCTCAAAAAATGGCAGAAAGTAGACATCACTTTTTGGAAGAATACTTAGATCAATTCTATGCTGAATGGAATGCGAAAAAGTGACAAATAAGATATGAAAAAGCTGAGAATGTAACTTCCCAGCTATTTTAATATGCCCAAAATGGCAGCTAGATTATTTACGAAAGGCATCAACGATATAGGTAAAACCAGCAATTAAAAATGCAAAAGCAACGGCATAAATGACAAAGACGCTTGTAGCTATTGGATTGAACAAAATGACTAATCTAAGCAGAAATACAAGTAGCGCCACCCACATGATGTGATTGCCAATAGCAGAGAAAATCAGTCTTAGACAATTACCTTTAAAGAAAGGAATAATGGCTTCTACAATTAACCAAATTCCTAAAATGGTTGGAATGATGACAGGTAAGGTCACAATCCATAGGCAACGAGGTAAAGAGCTAAGAGCAGGTTGATAATCCTTGGAAAAGATAAACAGGTGAGCGAAGCTCTTTTGGTACAGAGAAATAGCTTAAAATAGCTGCTATAGAAGTAACCAGTAAACCAAATGCAATCCACCAGCTGTAAGCAACAAGATTAGCTGCTGGGTTTGTAAATAGAAAAAGTGCTAATAAAACAAGAACAGTTCCTGCAAGAAATAGCAATAAACGATTAGAAAATTTCATTTCAATACCCCCTATATAGTATAGTTTGAGAATGAAAGCATTTTAACTCTTATGATGGGAGATGTCAAGAAAGGAAATAGATAGTTTGAGAATTTTAGTATGGCTTTTTGTGAAACAAAAAAGGCTGTTTTATTATTTTTTGTAACTATAACAAGGTTAAAAGATTATAAGTGAGAATAACAAAAAGAGTCTGAGACAAAATAGTTCTCAGTCACAAAAAAGCTAGAGATTCCCAATTATGGAACTCTAGCTTTTTAAGTTTGAGTCGTTCTCTTATTGTATTTAAGGAGATTATTGGCCATGAGCACTAAACCCATGTCAATTTTCACCTGACGCTTGCCTCTTAGGTTACATCTCTTGTAACCCAAATAAGCCTTTATCTGCCCAAAGACAGGTTCCACATCAATCTTACGTTGATTGAAAATCTGTCTACCTTCGGGAGAGAAAAGCGCTTGGCATTCTTTAGCTTTTAAGTGTTGATAACGTTCGTTGATATATAGTCCCTTTTGAGGGGCTGATTTAGGTTCATCAGCGTAGTAAACCTTGATTTCCTGTTGAAAGTCCGTCTGTGTTTTCTGATGTTTGATATGATGAAAACGATAGCACCAGCCATCAGGATGAGTGTAGCTATCCTCCTTGTCATCATAGTACCAATTCGCTAAGTTTCTAGCCGACTGTTTATACCCTTTCTTCTGTTCCTGATCAAACATGGCATATTTAATCAGGTGGTTCACCTCCTTTTCATCTAAACGAAGGAGGTTCTCTTCACTTTCATATCCAGCATCTGCGACAACGGTCTTCAAGTCATGCGGATAGGTTTCAAGGAATGGCAGGAGAGTCTTGGTATCTGTCGGATTTGAGAAGACATCATAATGAAGAACAAATTGATTTTCAGTAGCGATTTGAAGATTATAACCAGCTTTGAGCTGACCATTCTTCATGTGGTCTTCTTTCATCCGCATAAAAGTGGCATCTGTATCTGTTTTGGAAAAGCTGTTACGCCCTTCAAATGTCTCTTGGTAGCCTTCATATTTTTCAGCACGTACTGAAAAATCATCCTTGACTTTACGCAGGACTTTCTTGAGTTTCCGACGTTGAGTTTTACGTTTATCCTTTCCTTTAACGGGTGTCTCCTCAATGTCTTGGTTCAGTTTTTCCAATTCTTCTTCGAGGACTTGAGCGAATTCAATCAACTGCTCTGAAGCAATCGGTTCTTCTTCGTCCAGCCTAATGGCCTGATGGATAAGGGGAGTGATTTCTTCTTGAAAATAGACCTGTATCTGTTCTTGAAGTTTGACGGAAAACTTGTCTGTGGCCTTTTTCCACACGAAACTATACTTGTTAGCGTTGGCTTCAATCTTAGTCCCGTCAATAAACAGACAATCTAAGGTCACTAACTCTTCCATTTTTAAACGAAGATTGAGGTCGATGAAAAGATCACGAATGAGCTCTTCCATTCCTTCAGCGACTCGAAAACGATTGATGGTGCGATAGCTGACAACCAACTGTCCTGTTAGGTATTGCATAGCCAGATTTTCAATCATCATTTTTTCGATTTTTCGTCCAGAGAAAATCCCTTGCGAGTAGGCAAATAGTAGAGCGGCTAAAAGCATTTTAGGGTGATAAGACGGGCGACCAAAGTTATGATAGAACGTGTGGAAGTGACGATCCTCCAAGGCATTCACCACTTTTTCAATAGTAAAGACGAGATGGTCTTGTGGCAAGAAAGAACTGATTTCTAGTGGTAAAGTTGTTTGATTTGTGTTATAGTGAATATGCATGGGATAGCCTTTCTAAATGGTTTATTGGGCAATTCTATTTTACCAAGACTATCGCAACCATGCAAAAAGCAACGGCAAATCCGTTGCTTTTTTTGTAGCAAAGGGACTATTGTCCCAGACTCTTCTGTATGGAAATTATTATGCCCCCTACATGAATTTGTAAGAAATTTTTATATCGAAAGTAATCAAAAATGCTGAAATTTAAATGAATTTCGGAAGGTGGTTTTAGGTATTTTCAATGTAAATATTTCAAAATGGGGCAAAAGTGGGGAAAAAATAACGAAATCGTGCATCAAGCCAACGATATGATTCCAGTAGAGTGGGATGATTTGTATATTGTAATAGAAATGGATAAGACATGTAGTGGAAGTGCATACTTTTATTTTAAATACAAAGGTGAGTACCATTACAATTTATATATTTCGGCTCTATAATATTTGTAGTGGGTAAACCCCCTATGGATATTATGGAGCCTATTTTGTTGTAGAAAAAAAGTCCCATAAGACCTATAATGAAAAGCGACAAAACAACTCATTAGAAAGAATCGTATGGAACAATTACATTTTATCACAAAACTACTTGATATCAAAGATCCAAACATCAAGATTGTAGATATCATCAATATGGATACACACAAGGAAATCATCGCTAAATTGGAAGCAACGAATAATCTTATTAAACTTATCAAGCGTAATGCCTTAGGTTTTCGGAACTTTGAAAACTTCAAAAAACGGATTTTCATCGCTCTGAATATAAGAATGGATAGGACGACGATAGCCCTCTCCAGGTGTTAGCTTTTATTCAACCCACTACAGTTGACAAAGAACCTATATTTAATCCTCCATTTATTTTAAGTTCAGCACACCATATTGTTCATCAGATACTGGTTCTAACCATTCATTGGATGCATTTTCTCCCGGAACTTCAATTGCAAGATGAGAAAACCAGCTATCCGGCGCTGCACCATGCCAGTGCTTAACACCAGCAGGAATATTGATACAGTCTCCAGGATTCATTTCTATAATATCCTTACCCCATTCTTGGTAATATCCTCTTCCTGCAACCAGGCTCAAATGTTACATTAAAAACTCCAACCTGCTTCGTAGAAATAGGTGCAAGATAGCTTTGACCAACAAAGTATTTTGCAAATGCATCATTAGGCTTTCCCATTGGAAATATCATAGACGCTTGATGTTGTGCCTTTGCATCATTTTTATCCGCAGTTTCTTTCCATACATCTTTAGCAAGACTAAACGCTGCCCATCCTTTTGGCCAGCCAACATAAAATGCTACATGTGTAATAATTGCCACTATCTCTTTTTTTGTAACACCATTTTTTTTTGCATTCTGTAAGTGATAAATTAAAGATGAATCTGTAATACCAGACGACATTAATGCTACAATAGTAATTATACTTCTAGTCTTTAAATTAATATCTTCATTATTCCAATTCTCTCCAAACAAAACATCATCATTAAAATGAGCAAATTCAGGTGCAAATTCTCCAAGTTGATCTCTTCCTGCTGTTTGTACTATTTTTTCTGACATTTTTTTCCTCCTTTACTTTCCTTTAAAGATTCAGCTATTTTTTTAGCATAGAAGCAACCTGTTTTTCGTTAGCATCAAGCGTGTCATAAACTTTGGCTTCTATGCTAAAAAAATTGCTTTGAATTCATATATCCTCCTCTTAAAATCCTAATTCGTATTTTATTGTAACACGAAACAGGATTTCAATCAATTTAAGGACAAAGAAAAAATTGTCAATGCACTTCAATTACCTTATTCCAACGCCAAATTGGAAGTAACGAATAATCTTATTAAACTTATCAAGCGTAATGCCTTTGGTTTTCGGAACTTTGACAACTTTAAAAAACGAATTTTTATCGCTCTGAATATAAGAATGGAGAGGACGACGATCGTCCTCTCCAGACGTTAACTTTTTTTCAACCCACTACAGTTGACAAAGAGCCTAGAATTTGATGTCTTCCAAACCTCTTTATTTCATATTTAATGAAATGTTGCCTTAACCGTGATAATATCTAATCATTAATAAAAAAACTATTTGAATAAGGATTCTCCATTTGATTCAATCACTCCTTTATACCAAGTAAAGGACATTTTCTTATATCGATTGAATGTGCCACTTCCATCATCGTTTCGATCAACATAAATGAGACCGTACCTCTTAGAAAGTTGTGCAGTAGACATAGAAACGCAGTCAATACATCCCCAAGACGTATAGCCCATAATTTCAACACCATCTTGTAGAGCTTCAGCTACTTGCAATAAATGTTGTTTCATATACTGAATTCTATAATCATCTTGGACTGTTAAGTTATTAAATTCATCTTTTATTAGGTGATCTTTAGCACCTAATCCGTTTTCCACTATAAATAATGGAATTTGATAACGGTCATAATATCTATTTAAAATTATACGTAGTCCAATTGGATCAATTTGCCATCCCCACTCGGAAGACTCTAAATAAGGATTTACTAGACCACCAATAATATTCCCTTCTCCTGAATTATACTGTGTTGGAAGAGCAGATTGAGTCACACTCATGTAATAGCTAAACGATAAAAAATCTACAGTATAATTTTTTAATAACTCTGCATCTCCATCTTCAAACTCTATGTTAATGTTATGTTCCTTAAAGTATCTTTTTGCATAATTCGGATAATAACCTCTAACATGCACATCTGAAAATAGATAATTTAGATTCTCATACTCATGAGTCGCCCATACATCTTTTGGATCTGGAGTCATTGGATAAGCTGGCATAGCTAATACCATACATCCCACCTTAAACTCTGAATTAATCTCACGAGCAATTTTTGTAACCAAACTCGAGGCGACTAATTCATGATGTATAGCTTGATATAATTCTTGTTTCGAAAGATTCTCCTTAGGTATATCTATTCCTCCACTAGTAAATGGTAATTCCAAAACAGAATTCACTTCGTTAAACGTAAGCCAATATTTAACTTTATCTTTATACCTTTCTAAAACTGTTCGAGCAAATTTTTCATAAAAATGAATCATTCTCCTATCAATCCATCCATGATATTTTCTTGCTAAATATAATGGAGTCTCATAGTGTGAAAGAGTTACAAGTGGTTCTATCCCATGAGCATGTAGTTCATCAAACAATTCATCATAATATTTCAAACCAGCCTCATTAGGTTCTTCTTCATCTCCTTTTGGAAAAATTCTACTCCATGCAATAGAAGTACGAAAAACATTAAAGCCCATTTCAGAAAATAAGGATATATCTTCCTTATATTTATGATAAAAATCAATGCCTAGCAATTTTAAGTTATCTTCTGTAGGATTTTCTGTCGCTTCTCCTAATCCACCTTTAGGTAACACATCCTGAACTGATAAGCCCTTACCATCTTCATTATATGCTCCCTCTACTTGATTAGCTGCAACAGCTCCACCCCAAAGAAAATCATCTGGAAAAATGGTCATACTTTCCTCCATTATAATATTACCAATAATTCCTTGGAATGCTCGATTGTCTGATTATTAGGTAATACTAAAACATCTAAGAAATCATTGGTATTCGTTACAATCACTGGTGTCACTGTTTCATAGCCTTTGTCCTTAATCAAATTTAAGTCCATTTCAAAAATCAATTGATTTTTGAAAATTCTGTCTCCTTCTTCTACATAACTAATAAAACCTTGACCTTTTAGTTCAACAGTATCTAATCCAATATGAATTAATAACTCAACGCCCTCATCACTCTTCAACCCAATTGCGTGCTTAGTCGGAAAAATATTTGTAATTTCCCCATCGAATGGTGCATAAACCTTACCCTCACTTGGGATAATCGCTACTCCGTCTCCAATTAGTTTATCTGAAAATGTTTTATCCTGGACATCTCTTAACGGAATGATTTCTCCTGATATAGGAGAAAATACTACTTTTTTATTTGAAACTCCAGCCTCAACTTCTACAGAGCTAGAACTCTCTTCTTCATCGATTCCAAATATATAAGCTAAGACAAAGGTAATAACAACAGAAATAATCGCTACAATTAGAGCGTTAACAATATTTGATGGTACGCCAGAATAAATAAATTGAGGCAATGCTATCAGGGATGGGACAGCAAAGAGATATGCTTTAACACTTGTAAGACCAGCAAATAAGCCCGCTAATCCACCACCAATCATAGCTGCATAAAGTGGTTTTTTATATTTTAAAGTTACACCATATAATGCAGGTTCTGTAATTCCTGCAAGTAACGCTGAGAAACCTGCTGCAAAAGCAATTTGTTTTGTATTATTATTTTTACTCTTTAATGCAACAGCCATCGAAGCAGCCCCTTGAGCTAAGTTTGACCCCAACATTGCTGGAAGAATTAATACGTCTGGAGTAGCAATAGATGCCGCCAAAAATATAGGTGCAAACGCCCAATGCATTCCAGTCATAACAATAAATGGCATAATAGCACCAAGAATAGCTAATGTAAGCCATCCAGCTACACCATACATTTGCCCAACTAGATTTGATAATCCTTCACCAACAATTACTCCAATAGGCCCGACTACAACTAAGGCAATAAAGCTTGATACTAATAATACCAGCGTAGGCTGTAAAAAACTTTTAGTAACAGCTGGTGTTAATTTACCAATAAACTTCTCAATATACTTCATCAACCAAACCATAATAAGAATTGGAATAACTGACGAACCATAACTAGCTGGTGTCACAGGTGCACCAAATAAACTAAGAGGATTCCTTGACTGCACCATTTGAACAAAATTTGGATGGAGAAGTACACCTGCTACAGACATAGCTAATGTAGATGTTACTTTTAATTTTTGTGAAGCAGAATACGCTAATAACAGAGGTAAGAAATAATATGGAGCATCTCCAAAAAATGTCAGAAAAGCAATAGTTTGAGAATCTGATTTCAATATGCCAAGCATTGGTAAAATGATTACCAAGACTTTCAGCATCCCTCCTCCCAGCATTGCTGGAATGATTGGGGTCATAGAACCTGCAATGTACTCAATGATTCTTTCTAAAATATTTCCTTTAGGTACTTGTTCAACTGCATCTAATTCAAAATTACCAAGTTTGATGAATTCTTTATAATAATTAGCTACATCATTACCAAGTATAATTTGATATTGCCCATTCTTTTTCATAATACCAATTACACCCGGTATCTTCTTCACGTCATTATCATTTACTAAATTTTCATCTTTTAATTCTAATCGTAATCGTGTTACACAATGGGTAACTCTATTGACATTTTCTTTACCTCCAATTGCATTGAGGATTTTTTGTGCGGTATCTTTATAACTCATCGTATTCTCCTATTCTATTAATCTAAATTTTTTGTCAAACGACGAATGTGAGCTATCAAATAAACTAATTCACTAGAACTCAGCAAATAATTGTATTCAACCTGAATAAACAATGCCACTTTTTCACCACATTTGTATTCTTTAGGATATTTATTTTTCATTAACTCCAACAAATCTTCATCATCATCGTCACAATAGGTTGCGTTTTCAACCAAACGATGGGCAAATAATTTTATATGAGTTATGAATCTATAATAATCAATAGAATCTTGGTTAAACTCAGTACAATAGAAATCTTGAATTATTTTCTCAATTCCCATAATTATTTCAGTAATTTTATACGACTCTTGAAAATTATTTTCTAAATTTGCATTAACAAAATGTAGCGCTATGAATGCAGCTTCGTCAATTGGAAGTTCAATACCTAACTCTTTTTTTATTATTTGTAAAGCCCTTTTCCCAAGTTCAAACTCTTCTTTATAATATTTCGAAATTTCCCAGCGTAGGGGATTCGAAATAATAACTCCTTCTTTATAACGTTCTATGCTCGAAGAAATATGATCCGTTAAATTAATATAGATAATCTCATCAAAATTATTCCCCAATGTTATTTTACCTAGATTAATTATTTTTTCGGTGATGTACACCAACTCCAAAGGAACATTAATAAACATCTCTGTAAAACGGGTCATATTATCTCTATTTTTGAGAAAAAAACTTTTCTCAATATCAATTGGATTTACTTTATCTCCAATTTTTCTTCCAAAAGCTATTCCCCTTCCAAAAAGAAGAACATCGATGTCTTTTTTACTTTGCGCAATTACAGCATTATGGTTTAGTATTCGTTTTATGATCATAAAATTTCCCTTTTAAAATAAAAGGAACCTACTTAAAAACATCAAGAAACTTCTTCCGATGTGATTAAATAGGTTCCTGCTCACTTGTATTAGTGATAACATCCTTTTATTTCAATTTTTAATGGTGACATGAAGCTTAAATAATTAATAACTCTGTAACCACTTTCATTTTAAGATATTTTAATCTATTTGTCAAGTACTTGTCGAATTTTTTGGCTCTATAATATTTGTAGTGGGTAAATCCCCTATGGATATTATGGAGCCTATTTTGTTGTAGAAAAAAAGTCCCATAAGATCTATAATGAAAAGCAACCAAACCATCATTAGAAAGATTCATATGGAACAATTACATTTTATCACAAAACTACTCGATATTAAAGACTCTAATATCCAAATTATGGATGTTGTTAATAGGGATTCGCACAAGGAAATCATCGCTAAACTGGATTGCGAGGCTCCATCTTGTCCTGATTGTGGAAGTCTAATGAAGAAATATGACTTTCAAAAAACGTCTAAGATTCCTTACCTTGAAACGACGTATGCCTACTAGAATCCTTATGAAAAAGCGTCGATTCAAGTGCTATCATTGCTCGAAAATGGCAGTCGCTGAGACTTCTATCGTCAAGAAGAACCACCAAATCCCTCGTATTATCAACCAAAAAAATGCGCAAAAGTTGATTGAAAAGACTTCTATGACCGATATTGCCCATCAACTTTCCATTTCAACTTCAACTGTCATACGAAAACTCAATGATTTTCACTTTAAGCATGATTTTACCAATCTGCCTGAAATCATGTCCTGGGACGAGTACGCCTTTACAAAGGGAAGGATGAGCTTCATTGCGCAAGATTTTGACAAACTCAATATCATCACTGTTCTTGAGGGAAGAACACAAGCTATCATCTGAAATCACTTTCTGCGCTACGATTGAGCTGTTCGCTGTCAGGTGAAAATCATTACTATGGATATGTTTAGTCCCTACTATGACTTGGCTAGACAGCTTTTTTCCGTGTGCTAAAATTGTTCTAGATCGTTTCCATATTGTCCAACACTTGAGCCGTGCTATGAGTCGTGTGCGTGTTCAAATCATGAACCAGTTTGATCGAAAATCTCCTGAATACAAGGCTATCAAGCGCTACTGGAGGCTCATTCAACAGGATAGTCGTAAACTCAGTGATAAGCGATTTTATCGCCCTACTTTTCGTATGCACTTGACGAATAAAGAGATTCTAGACAAGCTTTTGAGCTATTCAGAAGATTTGAAACACCACTATAATCTCTATCAGCTCTTGATTTTTCACTTTCAGAATAAGGAGTCTGACAAATTTTTCGGACTCATTGAGGACAATCTAAAACAGGTTCATCCTCTCTTCCAGACTGTCTTTAAAACCTTTCTAAAGGACAAAGAGAAAATCGTCAACGCCCTTCAGTTACACTATTCCAACGCCAAATTGGAAGCAACGAATAATCTTATTAAACTCATCAAGCGCAATGCCTTTGGTTTTCGGAACTTTGACAACTTTAAAAAACGAATTTTCATCGCTCTGAATATAAAAATGGAGAGAACGACGATCGTCCTCTCCAGATGTTAACTTTTTTTCAACCCACTACAGTTGACAAAGAGCCCAAAAAAGCCTTGGTTCCCAAAGCTTTTTTAATGTTATAAACCCATTAAAACAACTCCCAGTCAGGTGTGGAATGTTTTTTAGTATGTGTAATATAAAAATAATTAAAATGAATATCTATAGCTAGAGCTAAAATGGTTGCAATACTCAATACTATTATAGGATTAGAAGCAAAGATTAAAGCGAGAATCAAGGCAGCCAGATAGAGTGTCGCTTGGACACAGTAGAAACTTTTCGAATAGCGAAGATAGTGTTTGTTATAGGGCCCATTTGCTAGGACAGCAGCTTGGAAGAGGCCAATTCCGATATAAGAGAAGCTGGTTACAAAGAGAAGATTAGCTTCAGGATTCAGAAGAAAACTCATCGAAACAGTCATCATAATAAGTCCAATGAAAATAAGATAGTGACTGTAAATTAGAAATATTCCCTTTTGATTAGATTCTTCATCAATAGCATGGTCGAATTGACCAAAATAAAGCAAGAACAGAGAAAGCATAATAATGAAATAAAGAACCGAATGAATCGAGAAATTCTCGATTGTAAAGAAGTTAGCTAGCTTCATAATCATCTCTCCAAACGTAATAATGACAAGAAGGGAGATGCGCTCGATTAAATGGGGGAGATTTACCTGGAAATGCTCATCTTTACTAAACAAGATAATTGGCATAATAAATGTTAGCAGAATACTAGCAATAAAGATATAGACTCCAACGTAAATAGGAAGAAGAGCTGCTAGATAGACTCCTAAACTTCGTAGACCTGTTATCCATAGAAAACCTTTGATACTTTCCCGATTAACATTATCGGTTGATTTTCTAAAAAACTCAACCAAATATTGAAAAAATAAGGTAAGGATTAATGTACCAACAGCCCAACAGAAATAATGAAAATATTGTTGCCAATCATATCCAATTATATTGGATATAAAGAGTAAAAGTCCCATATTGATAAACATGATTACCATGTTAAATAAAGAGTTCTTTCCATAGCGATTGGTATAACCGGTTTGAATCATCCAGGAATCGATGAGAACCAAGATAGACATGAAAAAATCAAGTAAAGAATTCCAAGTCAAAATACCGTTATGAAGGTGGTGAATTAAAGCAGTTTCTTTTGAAATTGCAAAAACAAAAACTAGGTCATAAAAAAGTTCTGAAAAATTTACACGTTTATGTTTAATAAGAGTTGTCATCTTAAGACCTTTCTATTTTAGAAGTACAATTTATAAGATAAATTGTAAAATATAGTGCAACAAAAAAACTCATAGTGTTTCAATAGAAAAGCGAGGTAATCCTCGCTTTTTTTATTTAATCTAATAGCTCCTTATTTTCAATTAAGAGTTCTAGTGGAGATTTTTCCCTTGCTACAATAAAACCAGGTTCATATTGGTTATGAAATGTTCTTTTCTGAGAAGTTGGATCAATATACAACTCTTCTCCATCTTCTGTGTATAGTTGGTTGCCTCTTGTTAGGTAAAGTAAATCCTCTAAGTGCTGTCCATCAGTATGTAGGAAATGCTCGATGTATTTGACAGCTTTTAAGATCTCACTTACTTTATCAGAGTATTCATTAGATTCAAGAACACTCTTTTCTAACTCAATCTCTTTACTAGTTCCAAATAGTTGGGTTGGAGTTGCATTAAAATATTCTGCTATCTTATCTAAATTTGCAAAGGTAGGATAGCTTTTTTGTTTTTCATAATCAGAGATGGACTGTTTACCGATTCCTAAATCTTCCGCAAGTTGAGTTTGACTTACTCCTTTTTCTATGCGTAGTCGTGCCAAATTGGGTCCAAAATTTTGAATAATAAAGGTCATGAGAAACTCCTATGTTGTATTTTAAACTTATTCTATCATCTATAAACTTACAAATCAAGTTCTTAGTTGACTATTTAAAATATTTTTTATAAAATATATTTATAACTTACAAATAAGTTATAAATAATACAAAAATAGCTCGTAAGTTTAGGATTGATGAGTGAGGAAGAAGTTGAGGACGAGACTATGACTTATGACTATTCGAAGCCTTGGTGCTAGAAATTGTGTGGACAAGGTCAAGGGCGAGCCTGACGGGAAGTCAGGCGAAGTCCCGAAGACTGCCGTCCAGACAATTTCTAGCCAAGCAAAAGCTGGCTATTCTAACAGCCAGCAAAAAGGTACACTTAGGGCAACGCCCAAAGAACGACGGAACGAGCAAACGTTGATTTGACGGTGTTTCTAAAAGAAGGGGGGACAATTTTGTTGGTTTCTATACAAGATTTAAGAAGCATTCAAGAACGATGTGATGTAGGAGAATTAGTACAGCGGTTAGATGTCAGTATTGATAGATTAACGGTTATCTGGGATACAGACACTGGTTCCCTAAGACGAATTTTCAAAAATCTGAAACAGGCAATAAGTACAAGAGTTGATTCATTTGAAATACATGATAACGTACGAGATGATGTCTTTACTTTAGCTAAAGATTTTAATGAGTATGATTCGATCAATGATATCATTCATCAGGCAAGAGAATTACTTGTATCACGAGGCTATACATTTTATAATCGCAAACGTTTGATGGTTGTTCCAAAAAGTATTGTAAATGAGATTCTAGGAACAGAGGTGGCGTAATATGGCAAGTGTTCGTTATCGAAAGCGAGGAGATAGTAATTTATGGACCTATGAAATTCGTAGCGAAGGAAAAACTGTTGCTCATAATAGCGGTTTTAAAACAAAAAAGCTTGCAGAGTCAGAAGCTGAACCGATTCTGCAAGAACTTCGTTTAGGGAAAAGAATTTCTAGAGATATTTCTCTTGTAGATCTGTATCAAGAATGGCTTGAACTAAAAATTCTACCGAGTAGTAGGTCGGAAGAGACAAAGAAAAAATATCTTCTCCGTAAAAACACAATTGAAAGATTATTTGGAAATAAAAAAGTCACTCAAATTCGTGCGAGTGAATACCAAAGAATTATGAATAAGTATGGACAAACAGTTGGTAGAAATTTTCTTGGTAGATTGAATACTGGGATTCATCAGAGCATCCAAATGGCAATTGCTGACAAAGTTCTAATAGATGATTTTACACAACATGTCGAGTTATTTTCATCCAAAGAACAACAGATGACAGAAGAGAAATATTTACATACAGAAAAGGACTATCTGGATTTACTTTTAGCAGTAAAGAGAAAATTTGATTACCAACGTTCAATTGTTCCGTATATCATCTATTTTCTATTAAAAACAGGCATGAGGTTTGGAGAGTTAATAGCGTTAACTTGGAATGAAGTTGACTTTGACAGAGGACTGTTAAAAACATATAGGAGGTTTAATACCCTTTCTCATAAATTTGTCCCTCCAAAAAACAAAACGTCTATTCGGATGGTACCGATAGACGAAGAATGTATTAAGATATTACAAGTCCTAAAAATTGAACAGGAGAAGGCTAATAAAGAGCTAGGAATCAAGAATAGGTATAAAATGATTTTTCAGCATTATGGATATATTCACTTGGTACCAGACATTGCAAGTGTCAATAAAGCTTTGAGTGTTCTTTTAAATGAATTAGATATTTATCCAATTATCACGACAAAAGGAGCACGTCATACCTATGGAAGCTACCTCTGGCACAAAGGATTTGACCTTGGAGTTATTGCAAAAATTCTAGGGCATAGAGATATTTCAATGTTAGTAGAAGTGTATGGACATACCTTAGAAGAGAAAATTTTTGAGGAATTTAATCAAATTAGAGATGTCTGGAAAGATTGCTCATAAAAAAATGTGGGGCAAATGATGGGGCAAATCAGTTATAGACAAGCAAAAAAGCCTTGTAACTCAAGGCTTTTTCCTGTTGATTTAGATGCCCCCTACAGGGCTCGAACCTGTGACCCATGGATTAAGAGTCCACTGCTCTACCAACTGAGCTAAGGAGGCAACAGAAAAAGCTGTATTGGTGCCGGACCTTCACGATTTGTATTGAACCCGCGCAATTAAGCAGGTGGGCAACTCGCTCTAACTGAAGCTGCTTCCGCGTGAAACGGCCTGCAAGCTGTTAGAAGTCTTTTGTTTCCCTAATAATACAAAAAATAGTCGGTCAACACTTAAGTGTGAAGTCGTACACCACAGCGTTTCTATAATTATAATACCACAATTTTTGAAAAATTCAAGAGAAAAAATTGATTTTTTGCAAACGATACCATGATTTTTTAGTTATTTTTTAATTGATCAATCTTATTTTTAGTCATGCCAAGGGCTCGTTCGTACTTTCCATTTTCATTTGGAGTGAAATAATCGGCATTTTTTATTTTTTCAGGAAGGTAGTTTTGCTGTACCCAATTACCAGGATAGTTATGTGGATATTTGTAATCCTGCGCATTTCCCAGCTCCTTACTGCCAGCGTAGTGACCATCTCGTAGATGGCGAGGGATAGCGAGATTTCCGTTCTGGCGCAAGTCAGAGAGTGCTTTGTCTATGGCTACGTAGGCCGAGTTGGACTTAGGAGAAAGTGCTAGGTCAATGACAATGTTGGCAATGAGGATGCGAGCTTCTGGGAACCCAATTTTTTGAGCGGCTTCAAGTGCGGTCACTGTATGAATCTGAGCATCGGGATTTGCCAAACCAATGTCTTCATAAGCAATGACCGTCAGGCGTCGTGCGAGGCTGGGAAGGTCTCCAGCTTCAATCAAGCGAGCTGCATAATGGAGACTGGCATTGACATCAGACCCCCGAATAGACTTCTGTAAGGCGGACAGGACGTCATAGTGACCATCCCCGTCCTTGTCCATAGTGATGTAGCTCTTTTGTAGGCTGTTTTCCATAATATCCAGAGTGATATGGCGAACGCCTGAATTATCCGCTGAGGTAGAGAGGACTGCTAAATCTAGAGAATTAAAGGCTGAGCGTAGATCTCCATTCGTGGAAGTGGCAATGAAGTCCAGTGCGTCATCATCTAATTGGACAGGAAAAGCAAAGCCTCGTTCGGTGTCTGCCAAGGCTGTTTGAATAGCTTGTTTAATATCGTCATTTGTCAGAGGCTCCAGCTCGAAAATCTGTACCCGGCTGCGAATAGCGGGAGTGACGGAGAAAAAAGGATTTTCTGTTGTGGCACCAATCATGATGATTAGACCGTTTTCTAACAGAGGGAGGAGGAAGTCCTGCTTTGTCTTATCCAAGCGGTGAATCTCATCTAAAAGTAGCACCAAACCACCAGAGAACTTGGCTTCTTCTGCAATCTCTTGCAGACGCTTCTTACTATCAACGGTAGCATTAAAGGTCCGAAAAGCAAATTTTGTAGTACCAGCGATGGCAGAAGCAATGGAAGTCTTACCGATGCCGGGCGGTCCGTAGAGAATCATAGAAGACAGACGATTGGCTTCCACCATGCGACGAATAATTTTTCCTTCGCCGACCAGATGTTTCTGACCGATGACCTGATCAATATTTTTAGGTCGCATGCGGATAGCTAAATTTTCTGGCATACATTTTCCTCCTTACTGGTATTCTTTTCAACTGTTCTGATTTATGTTACTATAGTTGTATCTATTTTAACACATTTTAAAGGATTGGAGAGAGGCTGGCTATGGTTAAATATGGATTTTTGGATATATTAAATGAAGAAATGAGGCAATGCTTTCCATTTGACTATGAGATAAACTGGGATAAGAAGAATCATGCCGTAGAAGTGTCCTTTCTCTTAGAAGTACAAAATGCAAATGGCATCGAACTGTTAGATGTGGATGGAGAAAGTAGCACAGAAGATATTTTCTTTGAAGAAAGCGTTCTCTTTTATAATCCTGCTAAGTCTCACTTTGAAACAGAGGATTATCTAACAGTTGTTCCTTACGAGCCAAAAAAAGGTTTGTCTCGTGAATTCTTGACCTACTTTGTGGATTTTTTGAAGCAGACAGCCGAAGAGGGATTAGATGCTCTCATGGATTTTCTGGCAAATCCAGCGGCAGAGGAATTTGAAATTGTCTGGAATAATAAAGCTTTTGAAAAAGCCAGAGCAGATTTGACTGAGACAGAATTTTATTCATATCCGAGGTACTAGGAGGTGCTTATGGAAAATGCAGAAGGACTAGATTTACTGCAAAAACAGATGGAATTTTCTGGCTGCAAGATTGCCTTGATATGTGATGATAAGCTGCTGACTATCTTGCGAGACGATATTCCAACCATTCCTTGGCCCAATATGTGGGAGTTGCCGGGCGGTGGCCGCGAGGGTGAGGAGACTCCTTTTGAATGTGTCCAAAGAGAAGTTTTAGAAGAGCTTGGTTTGAAGCTTGAAGAAGCGGATATTCTCTGGGTTAAGGAATATCAAGGAATGCTTGATCCTGACAAAACCTCTATTTTTATGGTGGGAACCATCACTCAGGAAGAATGTGCCAGCATCGTCTTTGGCGATGAGGGACAGGCTTATCAGATGATGGATGTGAGCCGGTTCTTATCAGATAAAAAGGTTATTCCGCAGCTGCAGGACAGGTTGAGAGATTATTTGGAGGTACGAGCATGATTCATATTGAGCGGGCAGGAGCTGAGGATTTAGAGACTATTATTGCCATTCAGCGAGCTAGTTTTAAGGCGGTTTATGAGAAATATCAGGATCAATACGACCCCTATCTGGAGGAGCGAGAGCGGATTCGCTGGAAGCTGGTCGAGCGGCCCAATAGTTTTTATTATTTTGTCAAAGACGATGAGAAGATTCTGGGCTTTATTCGCTTGAATACAAATGATGAACAGACAGCAGGCTGGATTGGGACAGTGGCGATTTTGCCAGAGCACCAGAATAAAGGATATGGCTCTGAGGGGCTTGGTCTGATAGAGGAGACGTTCTCTACCATTATGAAATGGGATTTGTGTACGGTTTTCCAGGATAAAGGCATGGTGGCTTTTTATGAGAAAAACGGCTATCATCAGACCCATACGGAGCCCGAAAAAGAGGGCATGGATATGGTCTATATGACGAAGACAATGAAATAAACAAAGAAAGGATTGTTCAGTTAAATTTCTAAACTGAACCCGCCCTAAACACTGTGGCAAAAAGATAAAGTTCTCTTAGACGCAAACGTCGTCAGAGAATTTCCTGTTTTGGATTTGTGTTTTACGGGCATGGTATCTTAATGATGGACACTTGGCAGGAATTAACGATTGAAGTGAAGCGGGAGGCGGAAGAAGCAGCCTCTAATATTCTGATTGAGCTGGGCAGTCAGGGCGTGGCTATTGATGACAGCGCAGATTATCTGGGGCAGGTCGACCAGTATGGTGAGCTTTTTCCAGAAGTTGAGCAGAGCGAGCGGGTCAAGATTACTGGCTACTACCCAGATTCGGTGGATATAGAGGCTGTTGCAGCCAAGGCCAATGAGCGACTGGCTGAGCTAGATGACTTCGGATTAGAGACGGGAGATATTCAGCTGACTCGGCAGGAACTGGCTGAGGAAGACTGGGCGGACAATTGGAAAAAATATTTTGAACCAGCTCGAATTACCCATGACTTGACCATTGTGCCGTCTTGGACGGATTATGAGGCGACAGCTGGTGAGAAGATCATCAAGCTGGACCCCGGCATGGCCTTCGGTACAGGCACTCACCCGACGACCAAGATGAGTCTCTTTGCCTTAGAACAAGTACTACGAGGTGGTGAGACGGTGCTGGATGTAGGGACAGGTAGTGGAGTCCTTTCTATAGCAAGCTCACTCTTGGGTGCAAAAAAGATTTATGCGTATGATTTAGACGAAATAGCTGTACGTGTGGCGCAGGAGAATATTGAACTGAATGCAAATATGGAGAATATTCAGGTAGCTACTGGCGATCTCTTGCGGGGTGTGGATATTAAAGCGAATGTCATTGTAGCCAATATTTTAGCGGATATTCTGGTAAATCTAACTGATGATGCATACCGCTTGCTCAAGAATGAAGGCTATCTGATTATGAGTGGGATTATTTCTGAGAAGTGGGAAATGGTGCGCGAGTCAGCGGAAGCGGCAGGATTTTTCATGGAAACACATATGATTCAGGGCGAATGGAATGCTTGTGTATTTAAGAAAACACAGGATATTTCCGGCGTGATAGGAGGCTAAATGCAGCAGTATTTTATCAAGGGAGTCGTCCAATCCCCACTGACTGTGAGGGACAAGGATACAGTGAAGCATATGTTTTCTGTTATGCGTTTGGTAGAAGATGATGAGGTAGTACTGGTTTTTGAGGATGGTATTAAACGCCTAGCAAGAGTTGCAGATAGAGAGCGCCATGTGCTGAATCTGGTAGAAGATTTACCAGACAACGCGGAGCTGCCGATTCATGTGACGATTGCTTCTGGCTTTCCCAAAGGAGACAAGCTGGAATGGGTAGCTCAGAAAACGACGGAACTGGGGGCAGCTGCTATCTGGGCCTTTCCGGCCGACTGGTCTGTTGCCAAGTGGGACGGTAAGAAACTTGCTAAAAAAGCAGACAAACTAGAGACGATTGTTTTGGGAGCGGCAGAGCAGAGCAAACGCAATTGGGTACCAGAAGTTCGACTTTTCGAGAAGAAAATTGATTTTTTAGATTGTTTGAGCCAGTTTGACCGTGTTATTGTAGCTTATGAGGAATCTGCTAAAGAGGGAGAGTCTGCTGCTTTGGTCAAGGCTGTGACAGAACTCAAAAAAGGAAGTCGGATTTTATTTATTTTTGGTCCAGAAGGTGGCCTGTCTCCAGCAGAAATTGCTACATTGGAAGAGGTAGGAGCTATACTTATAGGGCTAGGCCCACGTATCCTGCGGACAGAAACAGCTCCGCTTTACGCACTCAGTGCAGTCAGTGTACTGACAGAGCTACTGCAATAGGGAAAAATCATTGGGAAAGCTAATTTCTATTGTCCTTAATTCCTGACTTTGGTATAATATAAGTGAAATATCTAGCTTAGCTAGAAAGGATGGAAGCACAGGAACAAATTTGCTAGCTAGATGACGAAAAATGCTTTTGCTTGATAAGGAGAGGAGGTTCAATCATGTCTTTATCTACCTTATTTGAGTTGTTGATTGCTATGCTAGGCGTTGTATCAGCTTGCTATCTCATTTATGCTTATGTTGAATTTATCGGAGATATGTTGCATACTGAAAAACATCACTTCTTCCATCACAACCCGCCTATTTAAAGGCGGGCTTTTTACCTGAAATGGTGCCATGTTCTTTTTCCTAGTATTGGGGAAATGGTATTGAATCTGCAGCTTTTAGGTATTTCTTATGATTCTATTGCTTTCTTCTGTATTTCCTTGTTTTCATATCGGTCTAAAAATGATAAAATGGTAGGAAGAACTGGAGAGAGAAAATGCCAAAAGAAGTGAATTTGACGGGCGATCAAGTGGTCGCTTTTACTAGAAAATATTTATCATCAGAAGACGTCACCTTGATTCAAAAAGCTCTTTTTTATGCGGTAGATCGGCATCGGGGGCAATTTCGCCAATCAGGTGAGCCATATATCATCCATCCGATTCAAGTGGCAGGGATTTTAGCTAAGCTAAAGTTGGATGCGGTCAGTGTCGCTTGCGGTTTTTTACATGATGTTGTAGAAGACACAGCTGCAACTTTGGACGATTTGGAAGGCGAATTTGGACATGATGTGCGCGTGATTGTCGATGGTGTGACCAAACTTGGTAAAGTCAAGTATATGTCTCACGAGGAACAGTTGGCTGAAAACCACCGCAAAATGCTAATGGCGATGTCCAAGGATATCCGTGTCATTTTGGTAAAACTAGCAGACCGTTTGCACAATATGAGAACACTTAAGCACCTGCGCAAAGACAAACAGGAACGCATCTCACGCGAAACCATGGAAATTTATGCTCCATTAGCTCATCGTTTGGGGATTTCGAGCGTCAAATGGGAACTAGAAGATTTGGCTTTTCGATATTTGAATCCGACAGAGTTTTATAAGATTTCCCACCTGATGAAGGAAAAACGTCGGGAACGTGAGGATTTAGTTGACGAAGTGGTTCATAAGATTGAAACCTATGCTTCTGAGCGCAATCTTCATGGGCAAATCTATGGTCGTCCTAAACATATTTACTCCATTTATCGGAAAATGCAGGACAAGAAAAAGCGTTTTGATGAGATTTATGACTTGATCGCTATTCGTTGCATTTTAGATACGCAAAGTGATGTGTATGCTATGTTGGGCTACATTCATGAACTTTGGCGACCAATGCCCGGACGTTTTAAAGATTATATTGCTAATCGCAAGGCAAATGGTTACCAGTCAATCCATACGACCGTCTATGGGCCTAAGGGACCGATTGAGTTTCAAATTCGGACCAAAGAAATGCACGAAGTGGCAGAATACGGGGTTGCTGCACACTGGGCCTATAAAAAAGGTATTAAAGGGCAGGTTGATAGCAAAGAATCGGCGATTGGGATGAATTGGATTAAGGAGATGATGGAACTCCAAGACCAGTCCAATGATGCACAGGATTTTGTGGATTCCGTCAAGGAAAATTACCTTGCTGAAGAAATCTATGTCTTCACGCCGGATGGTGCTGTTCGTTCGCTGCCAAAAGACTCAGGACCGATTGATTTTGCCTATGAAATCCATACAAAAGTGGGTGAAAAAGCGGTTGGTGCAAAGGTAAATGGTCGCATGGTGCCCTTGACTACGAAGTTAAAAACTGGGGACCAAGTTGAGATTATTACCAGTTCCAATTCCTTTGGACCGAGTCGTGACTGGATTAACCTTGTTAAGACTAGCAAGGCACGCAATAAAATTCGTCAATTTTTCAAAAATCAAGACAAGGAATTATCCATTTCTAAAGGTCGAGAACTTCTGCAAGCACAATTTCAAGAAAATGGCTATGTGCCTAACAAATACATGGACAAAAGACACATGGAAGAAGTCCTGCAAAAAACGAGCTACAAAACAGAGGAAACTCTTTTTGCGGCGATTGGTTTTGGTGAAGTTAGTGCTGTTTCGATTTTTAATCGTTTGACAGAAAGAGAACGCCGTGAAGAAGAGCGTGCTAAAGCAAGAGCTGAAGCAGAAGAGCTTGTTAAGGGCGGTGAAGTCAAGGTTGAAAACAAGGACACCCTCAAGGTCAAACATGAGGGCGGCGTCATTATCCAAGGTGCGTCAGGGCTTTTGATACGGATTGCCAAATGTTGTAATCCAGTTCCTGGTGATGAGATTGTCGGGTACATTACAAAGGGGCGCGGGGTTGCCATTCATCGTAAGGACTGTATGAATCTGCGAGCGCAGGAAAATTATGAGCAGCGCTTGATTGATGTCGAATGGGAAGACAATAGTTCTGTTAAGGAATACACTGCTCACATTGATATATATGGTCTCAATCGCACTGGCCTTTTAAATGATGTCTTGCAAGTCTTGTCCAACACAACCAAAAATATTTCCACCGTCAATGCACAGCCAACCAAAGATATGAAATTTGCCAATATCCATGTTTCTTTCGGAATTGCTAATCTATCTATGCTGACAACAGTAGTTGATAAGATTAAGAGTGTGCCGGAAGTCTATTCGGTTAAACGGACAAATGGCTAAGTGAGAACAGCAGAGCAGAAAGATTCTACTCAAGCAATCTCTTGTGATTTTTTCTCAATATAAAAATAGGAAGTTCAAAATGAAAATAGTGATTCAGCGTGTGAAGCGAGCTTCGGTATCAATTGATAGCGAACTTTACAATCAGATTCAGCAAGGACTGCTGTTACTAGTCGGTGTAGCACCAGATGATGCTCAAGAAGATGTAGAATATGCAGCAAGAAAAATTGCCAATATGCGGATTTTTTCAGATAAAGAAGATAAAATGAATTTATCTGTCGAAGATGTGAAAGGAGAAATTCTCTCTATTTCTCAATTTACCCTTTACGCAGATACAAAAAAAGGGAATCGTCCAGCTTTTACAGGCGCTGCTCAACCAGACTTGGCTAGTCAATTGTATGATGATTTTAACGAATTGCTAGGTCGAGAAATACCTGTCAAAACAGGTGTTTTCGCGGCTGATATGCAGGTTGAGTTAATCAATGACGGACCGGTGACGATTGTGTTAGATACGAAGAATCGTTGAGAAAATGATAAATAAAACCGAGTCTAGAACACTTTTGTTCCAGACTCGGTTACTTTCTAGAATAAAACTCAATACGAAGTAGTTGAGTGACCTCTAATGCACTGATGTTAGAAGCTTTGACAGTCCCTCTTCCTTTTAGAGCGTTTCCACATAAAGTTGTTGGGCAATCGTTGAATTGATTTGCAGCTCTTTTTCATTTACTTTGAGCAAATATAGTTGAGCATAAGGATCGTATTGCTCCAGAATCAGCGTATCTCCCAGATGTAAATCGTGTTTTTCCAAATATTTTAATAATTCAAACTCATCATGAACTCTTGCTAAGCGATAGACTCCAGCATTTTGGACTTGGTTTAACGTTAACTGGTATTTTTCAACCAGTAATTCACCTTTTTGGGGAATGGTTCCGCCATGAGGACAAGTTTCTGGGTAATCCAACATTTTTTCCAATCGCTCGACAAATAATTCTGAAACAGTGTGTTCTAAGACTTCTGCTTCTTCATGGATTTGATCTGTTGTAGTGTATTGTAAATTATGCACTAGAAAGTATTCAATTAAACGATGTTTGCGATATAGTTCAGAGACAAGGTGAAGACCAAGATTGGTTAATAAATAGCCCTTAATCTTGTCTTTGATAATTAATTTTTCAGCAATCATCTTTTTAATCATTTCTGTGACAGCTGGAGGGGATACTTGCATTTGAGCAGCAATTTCTTTATTTGTAATTTTTTGACTATGCGTACCAATCTCGTAAATACATTTGAGGTAATCTTCTTTGTTTGGGGTCATGTTGTTTACTCCTTATCGTATTAAGTATACCAAAAATACCTGAAGAATACAGCCGTTAGCCATTTGCTTAGTAGAATGAAGTATTGGCTATTTAGGGAAAATTCAAGTAAAAAGGAACTGGCAATCAATTCCGGCTCCTTTTTCCATTTCTTATTTGCTAAGACCTTCAGCAATTTTATCCAAATTCCATTTCATCATGTCGTAGTAACTATCACCTTTTTCACCTTTTTCAGCGATTGAATCAGTGAAAATCTTGGCATAAATTGGAATGTTTGTATCTTTTGAAACAGTCTTCATTGGACGGTCATCAACACTACTTTCAACAAAGAGTGATGGCACTTTTGTTTTACGGAGTTTTTCAACCAATGTTTTGATTTGATCTGGAGTTCCTTCTTCTTCAGTGTTGATTTCCCAAATATAAGCAGATGGGACACCATAAGCTTTAGAGAAGTACTTGAAGCAACCTTCGCTGGTAACAATCATTTTCTTTTCAGCAGGAATATTATTGAATTTTGCTTTGGCTTCCTTGTCCAATGTTTCAAGTTTTGCAGTATAAGCTTTCAGATTCTTTTCATAAGTTTCTTTATTTTTAGGATCTTTTTCAATCAAACGTTTTGCAATGTTTTTAGCATAAATAATTCCGTTTTCAAGATTGAGCCAAGCATGAGGATCTTCTTTTCCTTTTTCATTTTGACCTTCCAGATAGATAACATCCACTCCGTTACTTACAGCATAGTAATCTTTGTTCTCAGTCTTTTTCGCATTTTTGACCAATTTTGTAAACCAAGCATTTCCGCCGGTTTCCAAATTGATACCATTGTAGAAAATCAAATCAGCTTTTGATGTTTTTTTCACATCTTCTGGTAATGGTTCGTATTCATGTGGATCTTTTCCGACAGGAACGATACTGTGCAGATTGATTTTATCACCAGCGATATTTTTGGTAATATCAGCGATGATCGAGTTGGTAGCAACAACATTCAATTTTGAAGATTTGTTGGTAGAAGTTCCTTTTTGACCAGCGCAGGCAGCAAGCCCGACGATGGCTAAAAACAGAACGGCGATAAAACCTAATTTTTTCATATAAGGTTCTCCTTTAATAAATGAAATACTAATTTTATTTTAGCTTGGGTTTATTTTTTAGTTTGTTAAATCGTTGTTTTGGAGCGATAAAGAAACTAATGGCAAAGATAATGGCGGATGTCAGTACAATGCTTGAGCCAGCCGCAACATTAAAGGTATAGCCAATGAAAAGTCCTAAGACAGATGCAATTGCCCCCAAGCTAGAAGACAAGATAATCATCGTTTTAAGACTGTTAGCGTAAAGATAAGCAGTAGCAGCAGGTGTAATCAGCATAGCAACAATCAAAATTGTTCCCACGCTTTGCATAGCTGTAACTGCAACCAGCGTCAAGAGAATCATTAAGAGATAATGATAAAAGTTGACTGGCATCCCCATCGCTTTTGCCAGAAGTGGATCGAAAGATGTAATCAATAATTCTTTGAAGAATAGTCCAATAATAATTAGAACAGCGATTCCTACACCAATTGTAATCCACATATCAATGTCTTGCACAGCTAAGATATTTCCAAAAAGAATATGGAAAAGGTCGGTTGAACTATTAGCAACTCCAATCAAAATGACTCCAAGAGCTAAAAAGGAACTAAAAGTTATTCCAATGGCAGTATCACTTTTGATAATTGAATTTCCTTTAATATAAGTAATAATGACCGAAGCTAAAAGTCCAAAAACAATGGCTCCGATAAAGAAGTTGATTCCTAAAATAAAGGAGAGTGCAACTCCTGGCAAGACTGCGTGTGAAATGGCATCGCCCATCAAGGACATGCCTCTTAGGATAATGAAGCAACCAACTGCTCCAGCAACAATCCCGATGACAATGGCCGTAATCAGTGCATTTTGTAGAAAATGGAAATTTTGTAGTCCATCAATAAATTCTGAAAACATATTAGAGACCTCCATTCACAAAAAGCTGAGAGCCATAGGCTTTTTTCAAGTTTTCTTCTGTGAAAGTTGATGAAGTTTCTCCAATGGCAATGAGTTCTTTATTCAAAATTAAAACTTGATCAAAGTAATGTGGGACTTTTCCTAAGTCATGGTGAACAATGAGAATCGTTTTTCCTTGTTCTTTTAGACTGCGTAGCGTTGTCATGATGATTTCTTCACTGATTGAATCAATTCCAACGAATGGTTCATCCAGAAAGATACAGTCAGCTTCTTGTACTAGACAGCGCGCAATCAAGACCCGTTGAAATTGCCCTCCTGACAATTGGCTGATTTGGCGTTCAGCATAATCCTCTAAGCCGACAATGCGTAACGCATTTGTCACCTTGTCCCAGTCTTTGCTTGTTAGTCTGTGGAAGAGTTTCACTTTTGGATACAGTCCAAGAGACACACATTCTTTCACTTTGATAGGGAAGTTGTAGTCAATGTGAATTTTTTGTTCCACATAAGCTACATGGCTAAGTACTTTTGAGAATTCTTTATCATCAAGGTAAGTTTGTCCAACATGATCAATGATACCCAACATTCCTTTTAAAAGGGTTGATTTACCAGCTCCGTTGGGACCAATAACTCCCATGATAGTTGGGCCTTGGATTTCCAAAGAAATCTGATTGAGAGCAAGTGTTTCCTGATAAGAAACACTTAAATTTTCGATACGTATCATTTTATACACCCCTATAGTTAATATACATTAAAACAAAAATTAAGTCAAGTTAATTTTTAGAATTTTTAAGAAAAATCAGAAGCAAGATTTGGCATAAAAATCTCTTTTGATAAAAGTTTGATTATTCAGAACTTTTTTGATAGGATTAAGATAAAACAATGAAAGCGAGAACAAGATGACACGTTTACAAGATGACTTTTTTAATTATGTCAATGGTGAATGGGAAAAAACTGCTGTGATTCCTGAGGACAAGCCTGTGACAGGTGGATTTATGGATTTGGATCAAGATATTGAAAAATTGATGCTAGCAACAACTGATAAATGGTTAGCAGGTCAAGATGTTCCAGAAGATCCAATTTTGCAAAATTTTGTGAAATACCACCGTTTGGTGGCAGATTTTGACGGACGGGAACGAGCAGGAGTTACCCCTGCAATGCCGCTTGTGGAAGAATATAAAGCTTTAAGTTCTTTCAAGGAGTTTGCAGCGAAGATTGCTGAGTATGAAATGGCTGGAAAGCCGAATGCTTTTACTTTTGACGTCGCGCCAGACTTTATGAATGCTAAAATGAATGTTCTCTGGGCCGATGCACCTGGAATCATTTTACCAGATACGACCTATTATGAAGAAGGAAATGAAAAAGGCAAGGAATTGCTGACAATCTGGCGCAAGATGCAGGAAGAATTATTACCTAAATTTGGCTTTTCAGCAGAAGAAACAAAAGATATTTTGGATAAATATCTGGAATTAGATGCTAAATTAGCTAAGTATGTCCTTTCCAATGAAGAAACTTCAGAATATGTGAAGTTATATCACCCTTATGATTGGGCAGATTTCACGAAGCTCGCTCCAGAATTGCCACTTGATGTAATTTTTACAGAGATTTTGGGACAAAGCCCAGACAAGGTGATTGTTCCTCAAGAGCGTTTTTGGAAAGAGTTTGCAGCGGAATATTATTCAGAAGAAAATTGGGAATATTTGCATGCAGCACTGAAATTATTCTCTACTGGAGCATGGACTTCCTTGCTAACAGAAGAAATTCGCGTCCTTTCAGGCACCTATGTGCGTGCTATTTCAGGCGTTCCAGAAGCTCGTCCAAAAGAAAAAGCAGCTTATCAACTAGCACAAGCACCTTATAACCAAGCCCTCGGTCTTTGGTATGCAGAAGAGAAATTCTCACCAGAAGCCAAAGCAGATGTGGAACATAAGGTCAAGACGATGATTGATGTCTATAAATCACGCTTAGAAACAGCTGATTGGCTTGCTAAGGAGACACGGGACAAGGCCATTGTCAAACTCAATGTTATCACTCCACATATTGGTTATCCAGAGAAATTGCCAGAAACTTATGCGAAAAAAGTGATTGATGAACAGCTCGGTTTAATTGAAAATGCTCAAAATTTAGCGAAAGTAGCCATTGCACACACTTGGAGTAAATGGAACAAAGAAGTGGATCGCAGTGAATGGCACATGCCAGCTCATCTGGTAAATGCCTACTATGATCCACAACAAAATCAGATTGTTTTTCCAGCCGCTATTCTTCAAGCACCTTTTTATGATTTGCATCAATCTTCATCAGCAAACTATGGCGGAATCGGTGCAGTAATTGCGCATGAAATCTCTCATGCTTTTGACTCAAACGGTGCTTCCTTTGACGAGCATGGTAGCCTTAAAAATTGGTGGAAGCCAGAAGACTACGAAGCTTTCACAGCTCGGACTCAGAAGGTGATTGAGCAATTTGACGGACAAGATTCTTACGGAGCTAAAGTCAATGGAAAGCTGACTGTTTCAGAAAATATTGCAGACCTCGGTGGGATTGCGGCAGCGCTGGAAGCAGCTAAGAAAGAAGCTGACTTCTCTGCGGAAGAATTTTTCACCAACTTTGCTCGTATCTGGCGCATGAAAGCTCGTCCAGAATATATGCAAATGCTAGCAAGTGTAGATGTGCATGCTCCCGGAAAACTTCGGACGAATGTTCAATTGCCAAACTTTGATGATTTCTTTACAACTTTTGATGTTAAAGAAGGCGACGGCATGTGGCGCAAACCAGAAGATCGCGTGATTATTTGGTAATTTCAACGTTTGTTAGTAGCAGAAGAATATAAAAAGTTCTCAAATGAAAATTGACCTATGAGTCTGAGACAAAATAGTTCTCAGTCACAAAAAAGCTAGAGATTCCCAATTATGGAACTCTAGCTTTTTAAGTTTGAGTCGTTCTCTTATTGTATTTAAGGAGATTATTGGCCATGAGCACTAAACCCATGTCAATTTTCACCTGACGCTTGCCTCTTAGGTTACATCTCTTGTAACCCAAATAAGCCTTTATCTGCCCAAAGACAGGTTCCACATCAATCTTACGTTGATTGAAAATCTGTCTACCTTCGGGAGAGAAAAGCGCTTGGCATTCTTTAGCTTTTAAGTGTTGATAACGTTCGTTGATATATAGTCCCTTTTGAGGGGCTGATTTAGGTTCATCAGCGTAGTAAACCTTGATTTCCTGTTGAAAGTCCGTCTGTGTTTTCTGATGTTTGATATGATGAAAACGATAGCACCAGCCATCAGGATGAGTGTAGCTATCCTCCTTGTCATCATAGTACCAATTCGCTAAGTTTCTAGCCGACTGTTTATACCCTTTCTTCTGTTCCTGATCAAACATGGCATATTTAATCAGGTGGTTCACCTCCTTTTCATCTAAACAAAGGAGGTTCTCTTCACTTCCATATCCAGCATCTGCGACAACGGTCTTCAAGTCATGCGGATAGGTTTCAAGGAATGGCAGGAGAGTCTTGGTATCTGTCGGATTTGAGAAGACATCATAATGAAGAACAAATTGATTTTCAGTAGCGATTTGAAGATTATAACCAGCTTTGAGCTGACCATTCTTCATGTGGTCTTCTTTCATCCGCATAAAAGTGGCATCTGTATCTGTTTTGGAAAAGCTGTTACGCCCTTCAAATGTCTCTTGGTAGCCTTCATATTTTTCAGCACGTACTGAAAAATCATCCTTGACTTTACGCAGGACTTTCTTGAGTTTCCGACGTTGAGTTTTACGTTCATCCTTTCCTTTAACGGGTGTCTCCTCAATGTCTTGGTTCAGTTTTTCCAATTCTTCTTCGAGGACTTGAGCGAATTCAATCAACTGCTCTGAAGCAATCGGTTCTTCTTCGTCCAGCCTAATGGCCTGATGGATAAGGGGAGTGATTTCTTCTTGAAAATAGACCTGTATCTGTTCTTGAAGTTTGACGGAAAACTTGTCTGTGGCCTTTTTCCACACGAAACTATACTTGTTAGCGTTGGCTTCAATCTTAGTCCCGTCAATAAACAGACAATCTAAGGTCACTAACTCTTCCATTTTTAAACGAAGATTGAGGTCGATGAAAAGATCACGAATGAGCTCTTCCATTCCTTCAGCGACTCGAAAACGATTGATGGTGCGATAGCTGACAACCAACTGTCCTGTTAGGTACTGCATAGCCAGATTTTCAATCATCATTTTTTCGATTTTTCGTCCAGAGAAAATCCCTTGCGAGTAGGCAAATAGTAGAGCGGCTAAAAGCATTTTAGGGTGATAAGACGGGCGACCAAAGTTATGATAGAACGTGTGGAAGTGACGATCCTCCAAGGCATTCACCACTTTTTCAATAGTAAAGACGAGATGGTCTTGTGGCAAGAAAGAACTGATTTCTAGTGGTAAAGTTGTTTGATTTGTGTTATAGTGAATATGCATGGGATAGCCTTTCTAAATGGTTTATTGGGCAATTCTATTTTACCAAGACTATCGCAACCATGCAAAAAGCAACGGCAAATCCGTTGCTTTTTTTGTAGCAAAGGGACTATTGTCCCAGACTCATTTTTTATGAATTAAGTTACAAAGACAAAATCCATATCAAGAGGGAAGTTTAAAAAATTTAAAGTAAAATCTCCAGCAAAAGTTAATTGAGATTAGTCACACAATAAATTCAGTTAGTCAAAGCATGCTTTTCTCTAATTATGCCTTTTAAAATCGCTTAAAAATGGTATAATAATAACATCACAAAATTGGAGTGAATCAATGACTTTTTATAATCACAAATCAATTGAAAGAAAATGGCAGACCTATTGGGCTGATAATCAGACGTTCAAAACAGGAACGGATAGTGCAAAACCAAACTTTTATGCGTTGGATATGTTCCCCTACCCATCTGGTGTTGGTCTTCACGTAGGACACCCAGAAGGCTATACTGCAACTGATATTCTTAGTCGTTTCAAACGTGCGCAAGGTTATAACGTTCTTCACCCAATGGGGTGGGATGCTTTCGGTCTTCCAGCTGAACAATACGCAATGGATACGGGAAATGACCCTGCTGAGTTTACGGCAGAAAATATTGCCAACTTCAAACGTCAAATCAATAGCCTTGGTTTCTCATATGACTGGGATCGTGAAGTCAATACAACTGACCCTAACTACTATAAGTGGACACAGTGGATTTTTACAAAATTGTATGAAAAAGGTTTGGCATATGAAGCAGAAGTACCAGTTAACTGGGTTGAAGAACTAGGAACAGCTATTGCCAACGAAGAAGTGCTTCCCGATGGTACATCTGAACGTGGTGGTTATCCAGTTGTTCGTAAACCAATGCGTCAATGGATGCTTAAAATCACAGCTTATGCTGAACGCCTCTTGGAAGATCTAGATGACCTTGATTGGCCAGAATCTATCAAAGATATGCAGCGGAACTGGATTGGTAAATCAACTGGTGCAAATGTAACGTTCAAAGTAAAAGATACTGATAAAGACTTCACCGTATTTACAACTCGTCCAGATACATTATTTGGTGCTACCTATGCTGTTCTAGCACCAGAACATGCTCTTGTTGATGCTACTACCAGTCCTGAACAAGCTCAAGCCGTTGCTGCTTATAAACGTGCGGCTAGCCTTAAATCTGACCTCGCTCGTACAGATCTTGCCAAAGAAAAAACAGGTGTCTGGACTGGTAGCTATGCCATTAACCCAGTTAATGGTAAGGAAATTCCAATCTGGATTGCCGATTATGTGCTTGCTAGCTATGGGACGGGAGCTATTATGGCAGTTCCTGCGCATGATGACCGCGACTGGGAATTTGCAAAGCAATTCGATTTAGAAATTATTCCAGTTCTCGAAGGTGGAAATGTTGAGGAAGCAGTCTATACAGAAGACGGTCTTCACATCAACTCTGGCTTCCTAGATGGCCTCGATAAAGCTCAAGCTATTGACAAAATGGTTGCATGGCTTGAAGCAGAAGGTGTTGGTAATAAGAAAGTCACTTACCGTTTGCGTGACTGGCTTTTCTCACGTCAACGTTATTGGGGGGAACCAATCCCAATCATTCATTGGGAAGATGGCACAACAACAGCTGTTCCAGAAGATCAACTACCACTTGTATTGCCAGTAACAAAAGACATCAAACCTTCAGGAACAGGTGAAAGTCCACTTGCTAACTTGACAGACTGGCTGGAAGTTACGCGTGAAGATGGTGTCAAAGGCCGTCGTGAAACGAACACCATGCCGCAATGGGCAGGTTCAAGCTGGTATTATCTGCGCTACATTGACCCACACAATACAGAAAAATTAGCTGATGAAGAACTGCTTAAGGCATGGCTACCAGTTGATATTTACATTGGTGGTGCTGAACATGCCGTGCTTCACTTGCTCTATGCACGCTTTTGGCACAAAGTTCTATATGACCTTGGTGTTGTTCCAACTAAAGAACCCTTCCAAAAACTCTTTAACCAAGGGATGATTTTGGGAACAAGCTATCGTGACCACCGTGGCGCCCTTGTAGCGACAGATAAAGTTGAAAAACGTGACGGTTCTTTCTTCAATATCGAAACAGGTGAAGAATTGGAACAAGCTCCAGCTAAGATGTCTAAATCTTTGAAGAATGTTGTTAATCCAGATGATGTAGTGGAGCAGTATGGTGCAGATACTCTTCGCGTTTACGAAATGTTTATGGGACCGCTTGATGCCTCAATCGCATGGTCTGAAGAAGGTCTTGAAGGCTCACGTAAATTCCTCGACCGTGTTTATCGTTTGTTGACAACAAAAGAAATTGTGGCTGAAAATAATGGTAACTTGGATAAAGTTTATAATGAAACTGTCAAAGCCGTTACAGAACAACTTGAAGCCATGAAATTCAACACGGCTATCGCTCAATTAATGGTTTTCATTAATGCTGCAAACAAAGAAGACAAACTCTTTGCTGACTACGCTAAAGGTTTTATACAATTATTAGCACCATTTGCGCCACACCTTTCAGAAGAATTGTGGCAAACATTGACACAATCTGGTGAATCAATTTCATATGTTCTTTGGCCAACGTGGGACGAAGCCAAGTTGGTTGAAAACGATGTAGAAATCGTTGTTCAAATCAAAGGTAAAGTTCGTGCAAAACTTGTCGTACCAAAAGACTCAAGCCGTGAGGATCTTGAAAAACTTGCTCTTGCCAACGAAAAAATTCAGTCCGAAGTGGAGGGTAAGCAAGTTGTTAAGGTAATCGTTGTACCTAATAAGTTGGTCAATATTGTGGTGAAATAAAAAATTCTAGCAGAAGTTAATTTCTGCTAGAATTTTTATAAGCTTAGAAAAGCGTATGTTAGCTGTAGTCTTTTTCTGCTTATAAATACTATACACTATACCTCGAAGAAAAACTTGCTGCACTTGCTCTTGAAAATTATGGTAAAAAGTAAGAAAATGATGACTAGTTTATAAGAACAATTCATTCTCTTTCTTTATGAATATTATTTTTAAGGAGTTATCATACAAGCAAAAAAAGTAGAGTTTACTGAGCTTTTCTATGACTTAGTCTTTTGTTTATGCTATTTCTAAAATGATGGAGCTAATCCATCATTTGCATCATAGGATGATTAGTTATACGAGTTTTATGTCCTTTATAGTTTGTCTCATCGTGCTGGTAACACTTGAATGATTCAGACGGTCTATACGAACCGCTATGGGTAGAATTCCTTTGTGAACATTTCCTTTATGATGGTTCGGATGGTTATGGTATTAGGTCTGTCCAACACATTCACAGATGATTGGTCTGCGTTATCCGATTTGGTGTGGACGTCCGCCACACCTTATCCAAACAGTAATGGAAAGTCTAGATTTAGCTGGTAAACGAGTTGCAACCCTCGCAACTTCAGGTGGTTCGACTTATAGCGAGGCACAAATTGTTATTGATCAAATGATGAAAAATAGTACTCAAGGGCGTGTATTGTCTAGCACAACAGATGCTATCAAATGGCTGACAGATATTGATTTTTAATTGTAGGTTTGCTGCTAATTATTGTAGCGAGCATTATTACTGTTTTTTATAAATGAAATAAAAATGATTGAAATCTCTGTGAAAAAACAGAGATTTTTTGTGTACGACGGGCATGTCATACATCTGAGGTGCAAGTCATTTGAGGCATTCGCTACTGGTGAACCCAATAGTGACTCCCAAGCCTGACTATCGTGAGGTAGCAAGGAGAGGAAGGGATAGCGAAATCGTGACTGTACGAATAGAAACGTGATATGAAGGCACATATAGTGGATGAGGGGGCTTATAACCCTAAAATCCAAATAGGCAGTCGTAACCTATATGTGTAAATCACGAGAGTAAACGAGGAAAGATGTATGACTTATCCCGTGAGGTCTTGTCGAGGGTAAAACCTAGTAACAGCGAACGACAAGAAGTCAGTCGAATCCATAGTAGTGAAGAAGTTTCTGTAATGGAGATGGAGTGAAGGGGTGAATAACTAATCGAAGTAATCCTAGACACTTGTGTCTGTAAAACGAACAGTCTGATAGAGCTGAAAGTTAGTACGTATTGATAGTGGACAGCTTACCAATATAAGATAGCCTACAGGCAACAAAACAGAAAGGGAATCCACACATGTCAGAATTGCTAAGTATGATATTATCTCGTAACAATATGCTTGAAGCTTATAAACAGGTGAAAACTAATAAAGGATCTGCTGGTATTGCTGGAATTACTATCGAACAGATGGACGGCTATCTCCGTCAAAACTGGCGAGAAACAAAACAGCTTATCAGGGAGAGAAAGGATAAACCTCAGCCCGTACTCAGAATTGAAATTCCAAAATCCAATGGAGACATCCGCAACCTAGGAATCCCAACTGTCACGGACAGAATGATACAATAGGCTATCGTTCAAGTCCTGAGTCCAATCTGTGAAGTTCGTTTCTCAGAATACAGCTATGGTTTCAGACCAAATCGTTCTTGTGAGACAGCCATTGTCAAGTTACTTATGATGGTTATGAGTGGATTGTGGATATTGACTTAGAGAAATTCTCCGACACAGTACCGCAAGATAGACTCATGTCTCTAGTGCAGAATATTATTCATGATGGAGATACAGAATTACTGATTCGGAAATACCTTCATCGGGGGTAATTATCAATGATCAACGTCACAAGACTCTTGTAGGGATACCTCAAGGGGGTAACTTATCTCCGCTGTTATCAAATATCATGCTTAATGAGTTGTATAAGGAACTAGAGAAACGAGGTCTTCATTGCATTCGGTACGCAGATGATTGCGTAATCACGGTTAGGAGAGAAGCAGTTGTCAAGTGAGTTATGTACTTAGTCAGTCGCTTTATTGAGAAGCGATTGGAGCTGAAAGTGAACATGACAAAAACTAAAATCGTGAAACCTAGCCAACTCAAGTACCTAAGTTTTGGTTTTTGGAAATCTCCGCAAGGTTGGAAGAGTCGTCCTCATCAGGATAGTGTTCAGAGTTTTAAACGAAAGTTGAAACGACTGACGACTAGAAAGTGGAGTATGGACCTAACAACACATATTGAGCGATTAAACTGGGTTATACGAGGGTGGATAAACTATTTTTCTCTTGGCGACATGAAAAAGGTAGTAACTCAAATAGATGAGCGTTTGAGAACTCGTATCCAAGTGATTATCTGGAAACAATAGAAGAAATCGAGACGACTATGGGGATTACTAAAATTAGGCGTTCCTAAATGGATAGCGGATAAATTCTCAGGTTGGGGTGAGTACTATCAATTGGTTGCGACCAAGTCGGTATTCAAGCAAGCTATATCAAAACCAGCCCTCGCAAAACGAGGACTGGTTAGCTGTTTAGATTATTATTTTGAACGACATGCGTTAAAAGTTAGTTGAACTGCCGTATGCCGAACGGCACGTACGGGTAGTGTGAGAGTAACTAGAAATTAGCTCCTACTCGATTTTTTGATGGATTTATTGGACATTTTTCTGCCAATCTGTTTTTCGTCTATATAATTGGTCAGATAACTTGAAATGTTTTTATGAAAACGCTATAATTTTGATAGATTAATATTAGGAGGAATTGGTTTTATGAAATTATCTAAAGCCACAATCACAATTTTTTCAGCTCTTGCTTCAGTTATTTTATTGACTAGTTGTGGGACAAAAGCAACTGATAATAAGGCTACGCAAAGCAACACATCTGACAATAAAGTTACGATGACTTATGATCAATTGCGCTCAAGAGAAAATACCATGGGCACACTTTGGTATCAAAAGTCTGATGAAGCGAAGGCTCTGTATCTACAAGGTTATAATGTCGCCACGAACCGATTGAAAGAATTACTGCAAAAGCCGACAGATAAGCCCTATTCAATCGTTCTTGACTTGGATGAAACGGTCTTAGACAATAGCCCTTACCAAGTACAGAATGTCAAAGACGGCACAGCTTTTAATCCTAAAAATTGGGATGTTTGGGTACAGAAAGCTTCAGCTAAAGCTGTTCCTGGTGCGAAAGAATTTCTTCAATATGCTCATCAAAATGGTGTTCAAATCTACTATATTTCTGACCGTGCGGCAAATCAAGTAGATGCAACGATTAAGAACTTAGAAAAAGAAGGTATTCCTGTACAAGGGAAAGATCATTTGATGTTTTTAGAAAAAGGCGTGAAATCAAAAGAAGGTCGCCGTCAAAAAGTTCAGGAAAAAACGAATCTAGTTATGTTGCTAGGAGATAATCTGGTTGACTTTGCAGATTTCTCAAAGACATCAGCTGATGAACGTGGCAAGAAATTGGAAGAATTAAAGAAAGAATTTGGCGAAAAATTCATTATCTTCCCAAATCCAATGTATGGTTCATGGGAAAGCACAGTTTACAAAGGCAAAAAATTAGATGCGAAAGGCCAAACTGAAGAACGCCAAAAAGCGTTACAAGGTTATAAATAATAGGAAGGAAAAACAGAACGCCCTTATTTTGGGGGATTCTGTTTTTTCTTTGTCTTTTAGCTTGTGCTGTGTGAATGTGTGAAAAAGTGGACTAAGATTTTCTGATTTTATTATAGTAAAGGTGCTTATATTTTCCAGATACTTACTCTTAAGCTAGCTAGCAAGATGTGACTTAAAATAAAAATGGTTTATACTAATGGCAAGACAAAGGGGATTCTTTATTTTTTAATCGAAAAATCCTTTGTTTTATGGTAAAATAGTGTCATTACAAGGCGAGGGAAAAAGATGTCATCAACGTTTGAAATTTTAATGAATCAGATCAATATGCCACTTGATATGAGACAATCAAGTGCCTTTTTACATGCAGAAATTGAACAAGTTCTGGTGCATAAAGTCAGCCATATCTGGGAATTTCATTTTGCTTTTACAGAAATTTTGCCGATTGACATATTTCAAGAATTGAAAAAGTGCTTGAAGGAAGAATTTTCTAAAACGGGGAATCAAGCAGTTTTTGAGATAAGGACAATAAACAAAGATTTCACAGATGAGCTATTGCAGGCTTATTATCAAGAAGCTTTTACAGAAGGTTCTTGTACTAGTCAGGGATTTCGCAGTATATATCACCGGTTGAAGGTGCATGCTGAGGAGAATCAGCTAGTGATTGAAGGTCCTTCAAGCATTGATACGGATCATTTTCGGAAGACTCATTTGCCAAATTTGGCAAAACAGTTGGTCAAGTTTGGTTTTCCACAATTTCAATGTCAGGTTAAGGCAAGCGATGCTTTAACACAGCAGCAAGTCGAAACTTTCCAAGCTAAGAAAGAAAAGATTGTACAAGCAGCGAATGATGAAGCTCTAAAAGCCATAGAAGCGCTGCAGAAAATGGCAGCTCCACCTGTTGAAGAAAAGACAAGTTACTCTGGTTTTCAAGCGAAAAAAGCTATTGCACGACCAAAATTGGATAAAGCTGAAATCACGCAGATGAATGCCATTCAGACTGAAGAAAATCGGATTGTCTTTGAAGGAATGGTTTTCGATCTTGAAAAAAAGGTTACTCGCACAGGGCGCGTACTTATTAATTTTAAGATGACCGATTATACTTCTAGCTTTGCGCTTCAGAAATGGTTTAAAAATGAAGAAGAAGCTAAGAAATATGACATGATTAAGAAAAATTCATGGTTGCGTGTACGTGGAAATATTGAAATGAATAACTTCACGCATGATTTGACTATGAATGTACAAGATGTACAGGAAGTGGTACATTATGACCGTAAAGATCTCATGCCTGAAGGTGAAAAACGGATTGAATTTCACGCGCATACCAATATGTCAACTATGGATGCCCTACCAGAAGTCGAAGATTTGATTGCGACAGCTGCGAAGTGGGGGCATAAAGCAGTTGCGATTACTGACCACGGCAATGTGCAGAGTTTTCCTCATGGTTATAAAGCTGCTAAAAAAGCCGGGATTCAGTTGATTTATGGTATGGAAGCCAATATTGTTGAAGATCGTGTGCCTATTACTTACAATGAAATAGATATGGAGTTGGGAGAAGCCACTTATGTTGTCTTTGACGTAGAAACGACTGGTTTGTCTGCTATTTATAATGATTTGATTCAGGTGGCAGCCAGCAAGATGTACAAGGGTAATGTCATCGCGGAATTTGACGAATTTATTAATCCAGGACACCCTTTGAGTGCATTTACGACAGATTTGACGGGAATTACAGATGAACATGTTAAAAATGCGAAATCACTTGAGCAAGTTTTACAGGAATTTCAGGAATTTTGCAAAGATACGGTACTTGTCGCCCATAATGCTACCTTTGATGTGGGCTTTATGAATGTCAACTATGAGCGTCATGGCCTGCCAAAAATTACCCAACCAGTCATTGACACGCTGGAATTTGCCCGCAATCTCTATCCAGAATACAAGCGGCATGGTTTGGGGCCTCTAACTAAGCGTTTTCAAGTATCGCTTGACCATCACCACATGGCCAATTACGATGCGGAAGCAACAGGACGACTGCTATTTATCTTCATCAGAGATGTAGCAGAAAAGCGTGGAATTACCAATCTTAATAAGTTGAATACGGATTTGGTGGATGAAAATTCCTATAAAAAAGCACGAGTGAAACACGCTACGATTTATGTGAAAAATCAAACAGGGCTGAAGAATCTTTTCAAATTGGTCAGCCTGTCCAATACTAAATATTTTGAAGGTGTAGCACGGATTCCGCGAACGGTTTTGGATGCGCATCGAGAAGGCTTGGTTCTAGGAACTGCTTGTTCAGAAGGAGAAGTGTTTGATGCGGTTGTTTCACAGGGTCTGGATGCAGCTGTCGAAGTAGCGAAATATTACGACTTTATCGAAATCATGCCTCCAGCGATTTATGCTCCATTGATTGCCAAAGAGCAGGTTAAGGATATGGAGGAGCTGCACACAATCATCAAGAATTTGATTGAAGTGGGTGAACGCTTAGACAAACCAGTTCTGGCTACGGGAGATGTGCATTATATTGAGCCTGAGGAAGAAATTTATCGGGAGATTATCGTTAGGAGTTTGGGACAAGGTGCCATGATTAACCGGACCATAGGTCACGGTGAAAACGCCCAGCCGGCTCCGCTTCCTAAGGCTCACTTCCGCACGACCAATGAAATGCTAGATGAATTCGCTTTTTTAGGTGATGAACTAGCTCGACAAGTGGTCATTGAGAATCCCAATCAGTTGGCGTCAAGCTTTGAACCAATTGAAGTGGTAAAAGGGGACCTCTATACACCATTTATTGATAAATCTGAAGAAAAAGTCGCTGAGCTGACTTACGCAAAGGCTTTTGAAATCTATGGTAATCCACTACCAGATATTGTAGATCATCGAATTGAACGGGAATTATCCTCTATTTTGGGAAATGGTTTTGCCGTGATTTATCTGGCTTCACAAATGCTTGTACAGCGTTCTAATAAACGAGGCTATTTAGTTGGTTCGCGTGGTTCGGTTGGCTCCAGTTTTGTGGCGACCATGATTGGGATTACTGAGGTCAATCCTTTGTCACCCCACTATGTCTGTGGTAAATGTCAATACAGCGAGTTCATCACGGATGGCTCTTATGGTTCTGGCTTTGATATGCCGGATAAGGACTGTCCAAAATGTGGCCACAAGCTGAGCAAGAATGGCCAGGATATTCCTTTCGAGACCTTCCTTGGATTTGACGGAGACAAGGTCCCTGATATTGACTTGAACTTCTCTGGAGAGGATCAGCCTAGTGCCCACTTAGATGTTCGAGACATTTTTGGGGAGGAATATGCTTTTCGGGCTGGTACTGTTGGTACAGTTGCAGCTAAGACAGCCTATGGTTTCGTGAAAGGTTATGAGCGAGATTACAATAAATTTTATCGCGATGCAGAAGTCGAGCGATTGGCGCAAGGTGCATCAGGTGTTAAACGAACGACCGGACAGCACCCTGGTGGGATTGTTGTTATTCCAAACTACATGGACGTTTACGATTTCACGCCAGTTCAATATCCAGCAGATGACCTGACTGCCGAATGGCAAACGACCCATTTTAATTTTCATGATATTGATGAAAATGTCCTGAAACTCGATGTGCTCGGTCATGATGATCCGACTATGATTCGGAAATTGCAGGATTTATCAGGTATTGACCCTAATGATATTCCTATGGATGATAAGGAAGTTATGGCACTCTTTTCAGGAACAGATGTTCTGGGAGTGACACAAGAGCAAATAGGTACGGCAACTGGTATGCTGGGGATTCCTGAGTTTGGAACCAATTTCGTGCGGGGCATGGTGGATGAAACTCACCCAACCACTTTCGCAGAATTACTTCAATTATCAGGCTTGTCTCACGGTACCGACGTATGGCTTGGAAATGCACAAGATTTAATTAAGCAGGGAATTGCGGACTTATCGACCGTTATCGGTTGTCGGGACGACATCATGGTCTATCTCATGCACAAGGGCTTAGAACCAAAAATGGCTTTTACCATTATGGAGCGTGTGCGGAAAGGTGCATGGTTGAAAATTTCTGACGAAGAGCGTAATGGTTATATTGCCGCTATGAAAGAAAACAATGTCCCTGAATGGTATATTGAATCTTGCGGAAAAATCAAGTACATGTTTCCTAAAGCCCATGCAGCTGCCTACGTAATGATGGCTCTACGGGTAGCTTATTTCAAAGTGCATCATCCGATTTATTACTATTGTGCTTACTTTTCTATCCGTGCCAAAGCCTTTGATATTAAAGTCATGAGTAGCGGATTAGATTCAGTTAAGCGCAAAATGAATGAAATCTCTGAAAAACGTAAAAATAATGAAGCGTCCAATGTAGAAATTGACCTGTATACAACCTTGGAAATCGTCAATGAAATGTTGGAGAGAGGCTTTAAATTTGGGAAACTCGATCTTTATAAGAGTGACGCGACAGAATTTCTGATTGACGGAGATATGTTGATTCCTCCATTTTCTGCCATGGACGGTCTGGGTGACAACGTTGCAAATCAATTGGTTAAAGCGCGGGCAGAGGGAGAATTCCTCTCTAAGACAGAACTCCGCAAACGTGGCGGTCTCTCTAGCACCCTAGTTGAAAAAATGGACGACATGGGTATCCTAGGCAATATGCCTGAGGATAACCAGTTGAGTTTGTTTGATGAGTTTTTCTAATACTGTTATATTGTTTTCATTTGTTACATTCTAAAGTTGATAAAATTACTAAAAATACAATAAAATTTCTAATTTTATTGTATTTTTAGTAATAAATTGACTTGAATTTTAAAAAATGATAAAATATTTGAAATTCAAATTGATAGCGTGGTGATATTATGTATAAACGATTAGAAATAGTGAGTTATCAAGATTTTGATAATTATGATAAAGAATACGAGAATAGATATAATAGTCCGGCTGCGTTGAAAACGGAATTATCACTCCATCCATTTTCAAAACGCCAGCAGAAAAGACTATCAGATAGATATCAGTTATTTTATTTATCCATACCTAGCCATATATCGATGATTGAAAGAATATATAAAATGAGTGCTGAATTATCCTCGTTTTCTTTGTCTAGTGTATTGGCACCAAAATTATTTTATTCGCAAATTATAGATGAGATAAAGAGCACTAACGATATGGAAGGTGTAAAGTCGACACGTAAGGAAATCAACGATGCCTATATATCGCCTTCAAAAACAAAACGCTTTTCTGGTATTGTGGAAATGTATAAAAGCATTTTAGAAAATAAATTTGAAAAAATTGATTTACCAGCTAAGTTTAGAATGATATCTGATCAGCTATTTCTTGATGAGATGCCTGAAGATAAGAAGCCAGACGGAAAATTATTTAGAAAAGAAACAATATTTGTGGGAGATGGCAATTCTTATGTTCATCAGGGCGATCCGAATGAAGAAAAGATTGATGAAAATTTAACGAAACTCATACTATTTATGAATAATCCAGAAGTTCCTTTAATTATTAAAGCTATCATCACGCACTACTTTTTTGAATATGTTCATCCTTTTTATGATGGTAATGGAAGAATGGGACGGTTTTTACTTTCTTCGTATTTGGCGAGAAAGCTAGACTTTTTAACAGGGTTATCTATTTCGGAATCTGTTTTGCAGAATAAGAAAACTTACGAAGAGGCTTTTTCTATAACTTCAGATCCAAAAAATAAAGGTGATCTAACTCCTTTTGTAGATGCGTTGTTGAGGATTATTATTCAAGCTCAAGAGACTATGTTATCAAAATTATCTAAATTAACCACTGAGGTTGAACAGCTGAGAGAAATAATCAATAAATTGTCTCTATCTGAGCAAGAGAATGAAGTGTTATTTATCTTAGGACAAGATAAATTGTTTGATGTTTTACATATGGGAATTAGTAACAAACAACTAGTAGAAGTTTTTGAGGGAAAATATAAGCGTACAAAAATTGATACAATTATGAAGAAGCTAGAAAAGAAAAAATTCGTTGTAAAAATCAAATCCTCTCCAGTTGTTTACGAGATTGATGAAAAGTTACTTGAAGATTTTGTATGATTATAAGATTTTTATTGAAGTATTTGAACTAAGCAGAAAGGACTCTATCATGAAACTTACCATTTCCGCTCAAGATAAGCCAGCGCAAAAAGTGTTTGATTACCAGCTGGATCTTGACCCAGATACGATTTTGAAAATGACCGCTTTGATTTGCGGTACGGTGGCAGCGGTTAGCCTTCTGTCCTTGTTTAAAGAAAAATAACAAAAGAAAAGGAGAAGCAGCATGGTTCTGCCAAATTTTAAAGAAAACTTAGAAAAATACGCTAAACTATTGGTTGCTAATGGTATCAATGTGCAGCCGGCTCACACGGTGGCGCTCAATATTGATGTGGAGCAGCGTGAGCTGGCTCACTTGATTGTCAAGGAAGCCTATGCTCTGGGAGCTCACGAGGTCATCGTCCAGTGGGCGGATGATTTGAGTACACGTGAGAAATTCCTCCATGCGCCAATGGACCGCTTGGACAATGTCCCAGACTATAAGGTGGCTGAGATGAACTATCTCCTCGAAAAGAAAGCCAGCCGTTTGGGTGTGCGCTCATCTGACCCAGGTGCTTTGAATGGCGTGGATGCTGAGAAATTATCGGCTTCTGCTAAGGCTATGGGGCTGGCCATGAAGCCGATGCGAATTGCAACCCAATCCAATAAAGTCAGCTGGACAGTCGCTGCTGCAGCCGGTACAGAGTGGGCTAAGAAGGTCTTTCCAGATGCAGTTAGCGATGAGGAAGCGGTAGACTTGCTCTGGGATCAGATTTTCAAAACCTGTCGTGTCTATGAGGATGATCCAGTTGCAGCTTGGCAGGCTCATGAAGAAAAACTCAGCTCAAAAGCTAAGGTTTTAAATGAGGAGCAATTCACTGCTCTGCACTACACAGCTCCTGGGACTGACTTGACATTGGGCTTGCCTAAGAACCATCACTGGGAATCAGCTGGCAGTCTCAATGCCCAGGGCGAGTATTTCATTGCCAATATGCCGACAGAAGAGGTCTTTACAGCACCTGACTTTCGTCGGGCCGATGGCTATGTGACCAGCACTAAGCCTCTTAGCTATAATGGCAACATCATCGAAGGCATCAAGATGACCTTCAAGGACGGCCAGATTGTGGACATTACTGCTGAAAAGGGCGACCAGGTTATGAAGAACCTGGTCTTTGAAAATGCTGGTGCGCGTGCTTTAGGTGAATGTGCCTTGGTACCAGATCCAAGCCCGATTTCCCAGTCAGGCATTACCTTCTTCAATACTCTCTTTGATGAGAATGCTTCTAACCACTTGGCGATTGGTGCAGCTTATGCTACTAGTGTAGTTGGCGGAGAGAATTTCTCTGAAAAAGAGTTGGAAGCTGTAGGTCTCAACCGCTCGGATGTCCATGTGGATTTTATGATTGGTTCTAGCCAGATGGATATTGACGGTATCCGCGAAGACGGCAGCCGAGTTCCTATCTTCCGTAATGGAGACTGGGCAATCTAAGATTTCAAGTTGCTTTGAATGGCGATTTCAATAATGACATTCTTGAGAAGCCTTGCTAGAAACATAGAAAGAAGGGGCATATATGATTGGTAGTATGTTTGTTGGCTTTATTATTGGTCTGATTGCAGCAGCAATCACTAATCGTGGAGAGAAAATGGGCTGCATTGGAAAGATCTTATTAGGCTGGTTTGGGGCATGGATTGGTCAAGCCCTATTTGGAAATTGGGGACCTCATTTATCAGAAACAGCCATTATTCCATCTGTATTAGGAGCCATTATTCTCCTTGCTATTTTTTGGAAGAGAGGGAGTTAATATAGAAAAAGTAGGGTGAGAATCATTCTCACCCTACTTTTTCTATTCGATCACTAACATTCCTTCTTTGATAGCGAAAGGATCTTTTTCATTGATACGGTCATAAAACATAATACCATTTGTATGATCAATTTCGTGTTGCACAACGATAGCATTATACCCTTTTAGTTTGATGCGGTGTTTTTCGCCTTCTTTGTCAAAATAGTCAACAGTGACACGTGCATGGCGAACAACATAACCAGAAACTTCGCGGTCAACTGATAAGCATCCTTCTCCTTCAGCAAGTGCCGCATCTTGGACAGAATGTGCCACTACTTTAGCATTATACATAACTGTTTGTAAAGCATAGGTCTCCTTAGGGGGATTGCCATCTTTGTTTGGCATGTTTGGAACTAAGACGGCAATAATTCGCTTAGAAATATCTAGTTGTGGAGCTGCTAGACCAACCCCGCCGCGAAGCCCCATTTTTTCAGCTATTACAGGATCTTGTGAATTTTTCAAAAATTGAAGCATCTTTTCACCCAAGATAATTTCTTGATCTGTAAGTGGAAAAGTAACGTCTTCTGCTACTGCTCGAAGCGTTGGATTCCCTTCACGAATGATGTCATTCATATCAATTGAATGAGCCGGTTTTGTTAATTTTTCAATAACAGACATCTTTTCTCCTTTGTTTTCAAATTGGATTTTTATTCCAAGTTAAATTGTTTTGATATACGTTAAATATAACATAAAATAGAGGAGAAAGAAAGGAGAAAGAAATACAAGTAAATAGCAATGTAAAGAATGTGTGTACAAATAAATTAGTAAAAAATTAGTTTATTTTGCTTAAAGTTTCTAGCAAAAATATGTATGACATGTACTTGGGCACCTAAAATATTACTAGTAAAAAATAAGATTACTTTTTAAGTAGGGGAACCAGAACGACTGCAAACTTTTTAAATTGTACCGAGGAATTATCTCATTCTGAGATTCTTTATGTAACAGGCCCAGAGGTGCTTAACTATCCTCAAGAGTTAGAAATAGCAGCAGAAAGCCTTTGTAAACACTGGGCTAAAGTGAACAGACAATCTCTTAAAATAGTCTGTAGTCCTTATTTGTAATCTTCCAGACTGCTGGAAGATTATTTCTATCGTTTATTTGATAAGGTTCAAAAAGGCACAACCGCTCATGTCGAAAAGCACCCCAATGAAATTGCGAATTTTATCAATTCAGAAGATTTAGTAGAGCTGATCAGCAAAATTTTTGATAGTTGGAATGAGCAAACAGAAATTTTAAACATTTATAATCCGTTTGAAATTACTTTTCAGCATGTTGCAGAAAAGTTAGAAGAGCTGGCATTCTCTAACAGTAAAATAGTGATTGATTCCAAATCACCTGAACTTTGTCTTTACCACTCCATAAGATGAAGATAATTTAAGACAACTTATGGATGGTTTATTCATTATTCACTTTTAGATGATCTAGCCGATTTGTATAAAAATTTTATTAAAGAAAGTAAAAAATCGAATAAGACTTATCAAAAGATAGCTGAGATTTTATTTGCTTTTTTCTTGCCTAGGGTATTGAGCGCAATGTTGAACGTTTTTAATTAATTGACATCTGTTTGCTTTTTGTTAGTTTGATTAATATTATTTTTGGAACAATCTATGGAATTTTTGCAGGAAGTCTTTCTATAATCGGATTATTTGTAGCAACTATTTTTTTCTGGGAGAAATTGGCAATCAATCGTCTATAACACAGATAGATGGATTTCCTTTGCGGCTTATATGTTTGTCGCTCTTATTTGTGGGATTATCCAGATGAAATACCAAGATGAGAAGGAAATGTTAGAAAAAGAAAATCAGTTGCTAAATGAAAGAAATGAATTGTTATCTATCTCATATGAGGATGCAGCTTATAATCGCAAAAAATACTGCATCCGAGTGTATAATTTCCGTGAACGTAGTATCAAGCTGGAAAGAAAGAGAAAATTTGAAAATTATATAAAGAAACAGATCCTCTAACACGCGAGGAAACAGAGAAAATTATTCAAGGAGACTATGCATTTCTGCTTCATAGTCCTCATGCCTTATGTCGTGAGTTTTACTTTGAGTGTATGACAAATGTAAAATGAAATCAATGTTGTATCTTATGCGCAGTCTTGATTTCTTTTTTGTTTTCATACGTTGCTAGATTGCGTCTTTTCGTAAAAAACTGTATGATAGTGGTAGTGTGATTTTAGAAAGAAGATAAGATGAAAAGATTCATGGAAAAAGCTAGCATCTTGGCTTTATCACTGGTTTTAACAACGGCATTTTCAATTTCTAGTAGCTTGCCGGCTATGTTCCAGTATTATAAGAATTACTCTTCCAGCCAAGTAGAATTATTGGTCTCCTTACCGTCCATTGGAATCATGTCTTTGTTGATGTTTAATAGTGTTTTGGAACGCTTTGTATCTGAGCGGTTCATGATTATACTAGGGCTAATTCTGTATTCTATTTGTGGTCTTATCCCATTTTTCAATCAATCTTATAATCTCGTTTTTGCTTCGCGCTTTGTTTTTGGGTTAGGTCTAGGTATGATGAATCCTCGAGCAATTGCCATTATTAGCGAGCGCTTTCAAGGGAGAGAGCGTGTGCAAATGTTAGGTTATCGTGGTTCAGCGGAAGTTGTTGGGATGGCCTTGTTGACTTTAGCGGTCGGACAACTCTTACACTTTGGTTGGACAACTACATTTTTGGTTTATACAGTTGGTTTCATCGTTTTGGCACTGTATCTTATGTTTGTTCCTTATGAAAAGAATGAATCCGATAAGCATAAACATCTCAAATCTGTTCGTAAAATGACTAGAAAACAAATAAATTTGAGTATCTTTTTAGCTTTCATAGCTGGTATGATTGTTTGTGCTAATGTCGCTATCACTTTACGGATCCCTAGTCTAGTCTTACAGGCAGAGATCGGCAACGCTGAAACAGCCAGCTGGATTCTTAGCTGTATGCAACTAGTGGGAATTTTGGCTGGTGTTAGTTTTGCCAGTCTAGTGAGCGTATTGAAAAATCGCTTATTGACAATAACGGGAATTGTTTTTGGTCTAAGTCAAGTGATGATTGGATTTTCAAGTCAGATTTGGCTCTTAAGTTTGAGTGCTCTTTTGGCTGGCTTTGCTTATAGTGTATCTCTAACAGCGGTGTTTCATATTGTATCGGAGAAAATCCCTACTCATTTGGTAAATCGTGCAACAGCGATTGTCGTTTTGGGTTGCAGTAGCGGTGCTTCGGTATCAACATTCGTCTTATCTTTGATTGGAATCATTTCTTCTGCCCCAATCTTTATTTTTAGTGTATTAGGAGTTTTCATGATGGCAACGTCAACTTTAGCGGCTTTTGTCACTCATAAACAAAACGAGGAAAAAGATGCGATTAGATAAGTTTTTAGTAGAAATGGGGCTTGGTTCACGAACAGAAGTCAAGCAACTTTTAAAGAAGAAACAAGTTTTGGTCAACGGAAAGGCTGTCACATCAGCGAAAGTACAAGTAGATGAATATCAAGATGAAATTTCAGTCAATAAGCGAGTATTGGACTATGAAAGATTTGTCTATTATCTTTTAAATAAGCCGAAAGGCGTCATTTCAGCTACTGAAGATGCTAACCATCAAACAGTTTTGGATTTGTTAGATGAAAGTGCACGCCAGAAAGAAGTTTTTCCAGTTGGACGACTTGATATTGACACTCACGGACTTTTGTTATTAACCAATAATGGTGCTTTGGCACATGCGATGTTGTCTCCTAAAAAACATGTAGCAAAAGTTTACCGTGCAAAAGTAGATGGCATCATGACTGAAGAAGATAGGATACGCTTTGAAGCAGGAATAGAGCTTAAGGACTTTACCTGTCAGCCTGCAAAGTTGACCATAGTAAAAGTAAATGAAGAGCAGCAGACTTCTCTTGTAGAGATTACAATTTCTGAAGGAAAATTTCATCAAGTGAAGCGAATGGTTGCAGCTTGTGGTAAAAAAGTAGCAGACTTAGAGCGCCTTGCTATGGGACCATTAACTTTGGATAAAGAGTTGGTAACAGGAGCTTTTCGTCGTTTGACACAGGAAGAAATAAAAAGTCTCAAACGATTTGGCGTAGAACTCTTATAATTTGTATCAGTTGACAAAAACTTTCCTTCTTGGTAAAATAAGAATGTCATAGAGACAAATAACTTCTTCTTGGTTGCAGGCCATGCCAAACCTGTCACTCGGATGAAGCGTAAAGAAAAGGAGCTTATCATGGCAATCTCAAAAGAGAAAAAAAATGAAATCATTGCACAATATGCACGTCACGAAGGTGACACTGGTTCAGTAGAGGTACAAGTAGCTGTCCTTACTTGGGAAATCAACCACCTTAACGAACACATCAAACAACACAAAAAAGACCACGCTACTTACCGTGGTTTGATGAAGAAAATCGGTCGCCGTCGTAACCTTCTTGCATACTTGCGTAAGAACGACGTTAACCGTTACCGTGAGTTAATCAACTCTCTTGGACTTCGTCGCTAATCTTGCGTCTAAAACGTTTCTATACTTCGTTGGCTTCGCCTCGATGTATCATCAGTACAATCTTCGGCTCGTCGCCTTGTCTATAAACGTTTTATCCAGCAAGAATCATGATGTTAAGGGCGCCAAAAATCCGTATGAAATAGGGAAACAATATAGTGTTCGATGAACACAAGGAGTTTCATCTTTTTTACTAGGATTTTAGCCCGAGCTCAAATCAGCTCTCTGACTTCAGAGGGCTTTGTGTTTTTATCAGCATGCTTAGGCCGTGTTCAATTGAGCATATCTTGAAAATGAGGCTACTCTAAATTGGGTAGCCTTTTTGTTTTGTATGGATTTTAGCCCGAGCTCAAATTAGCTCTCTGATTTCAGAGAGTTTTTTATTTTGTGACTTTTAGTCCGTCTCGCTCCGTAAGGTGCGAGACAAATAAACCACTTATTATGCGGGTGCGCAATGTTGGTTATACCCAAAAACTCCAAATGCGATACAATAAAGATATTCAGGATTACGATAAAGCGAAAGGGGAAAATATGACGTAAAAAGGTATATAGTTTATCTTATACAAAATAAAAGGGAGTGAGACAGAACCCATTTTGAAAAAAATCTAGTCCGTTGTCTTACTCCTACGAGGATGATTAGGCGCTCTTCCGAGCTTGAAAAGCAATAGACTTGAGAACTTGCTTTGCAAAATCCACCAATTCAAAGTCGTGTTTTTGACACATCCTTATGGATGTTTTATTTCCGACATCCAATAATCCAGTAGACTATTGGAGTGGTTAGCTGTAGCATCGTTAATTTATTAAACGGTCTCCTTTGAAGCTAGAAACTTTCGTCCCAGTCTCCAATCATGTGTGCTTGTAAACTACCTGTTTGATGGGAATTATGATGGAAAACAATGTCTCTTGTTACAAGATCTCATTTCTCTTTTTAATATATTGTAGGAATGTATTTTACCAAGGCAATCCCGCTTCTGCAATTTCCTTCTTTGAAGCATATTGACCATTTGGGCGATGCCATCTGCCCCTTTTATCTCTAAAATAGCCACTAGCAGCTACAGTCTCTTCTTGTTGAGATGCTGCTTGTCTCTCTGCCTCTTGTCGAGCTTGCTCAGCTCGTTGCTGAATTGCATTTTGTACAAGATTAATTCGATGTTGAAGAGCTCCTTTTTTATTTGGCTCGGTAATTTGCTCAACGGCAGCTTGAGCTGGAGCAATGTTCTCGGCTACTTGATTATCCTCAAGTTGTTTAACAGCCTGTTCACCTTGCTGGGTGATGCGCTGAATTTGAGCTTCTTTTTGAGCCTGTTCTTCTTTAGCTTTTCTCTCTGCCGCCTCTTTTTGTTTTCGCTCTTCCTCCGCTTTCTTCTCTTTCTTTTCTTTTTCGAGTTTTTCTTCTTTTTCTCTACTAGAATCGGAGTTTGAGGAGGAACTGCTTGCTTTTGAAGAGTTTGAAGATGAAGTTCTAGATGTAGAAGAAACTACTTGAGTTTGACTTTGTTGGCTTTCGGAGGATTCAAGATTGAATTTACTTACTGTATAGCTTCCTAGTATTCCTATTATCGCTGCAGCAATTGCTATATTTCTTTTGAAAACACTTGGATTTCGCTTTGCGAAATACCAAATACCCAAAACACCACCTAGAAACATTAATGGCATTGTAATTGGAGCCAATAAGATGATTAGAACAACACTCATGATAGCAAGAACGATGTTGAGCCTAGAATTATTTTTCCACTTTTTCATATTTCCCTCACATAAATTGGTTTTCGAAAATATCATATCACAACTTATTATCGCTTTCAATAACTAGGAAGTGAAATTTTTCAAATTACCACAAACTTAAAAATTTTGTTTTAAATCAATTCATATAAAACAGCTTCAAATTGAAATCTGAAGCTGTGTAGATAATCTATTCTCCTAATTCCTCGCTGTAGGTAATAATCTGATCAACTGTATCAGACAAGAACTGAATTGTGTCGCGGAGTGGTTTGTCTGTGGAAATGTCGGCTCCGATGATACGAGCAGTCTCAAGTGGCGTTTTACTTCCACCAGATTTGAGGAAGGTGAGCCAATCGTGAGCTCCATTTTTGTCATTTTTCAAATGAAGATAGCCGGTAGTAGAGATGACAAGTCCAGCAGAGTAGGTATAGCTGTATAGCCCCATATAATAGTGACTTTGCCGCATCCAAGTGAGCGCAGCATCATCGTCGATTTCGACTGCATCCCCCCAAAACTCGGTAAGAACTTCTTTCATAATACTGTTAAGCTTCGTTGCTCCAAAAGTTTCGCCTGTTTCAACGAGATTATAAACCCGGCGTTGGAAGGCTGCTTCCAAGAGATGGGTGATAAAGTTATGGAAGTAAGTGTCCGTTAGACGGTGAGCGAGTGCAAATCGCTTTTGACGTGGATTGTCAAATTGATGTTCCAAATAGTCGCTAAGTAAGAGTTCGTTGAAGGTAGAAGGAGCTTCTACGTAATAGGTCGACATGTGGGTATTGAAATAGCTTTGACTATTGTCAGAGAAGATGAACTGACCAGAGTGACCAATTTCATGAATCAGAGTATACACATCACTCATACGGCCTGTCCAGCTCATAAGAACATAAGGATGCACGCGATAAGGATCAGTGGCATAGCCGCCAGAGTCCTTGCCAGCATTCGCTGCAAAATCCACCCAGCGCTCTTTTTGGTAATTGGCAATTTCGCGTGTATATTCTTCTCCGAGTGGAGCAACGGATTTCATCACTAAGTCATAAGCGTCCTCAATAGTGACATCAGGATTGAGTGCACTGTCCAAGTCCAGCTTCCAATCTGCAAAGGTCATTTTTTCGAGGCCGTTGATCTTAGCAACGTGCTTGAGGAACTTTTGTGCAACAGGTGCAAATTCAGTCATGATGAAGTCAATTTGCCGATCGAACATAGAGCGATCTACCTCTTGCTCAGCCAAAAGATAGTCAAAGACAGAGTCATAGCCTTTCATATCTGCTAGAAGCTTTTCAGATTTGACCTGAGCCAGATAGGCAGCAGCAGCAGCATTTTGGTGCTGACGAAGGCCTTCTGAGAAAGAGCGGAAAGCTTTTTCACGGATTTCTGCATTTTCGTGGTTTTGATAGAAATTCTCATAGGTAACAAAGCTGTTTTTATAAACTTTGCCGTTTACTTCGAAGTCAGCCATGGCAAAGTCGCCAGCCCGCATCTTAGTGTAAATATCCTGTGGGCTGTAAAAAACTTCACTAAGATTTGTCAGAGTCTTTTCGACATCAGCCCCTAAGTAGTGAGCTTTTTGGATTTTTGCTTGGCGAATTGCGGCAGTCAAATGTGATAGTTGTTCGAGACGATTAAGAATTTCTTCGTCAGCATTGACCAAGGCTGCATCAAAGAAGCTGAGAGCAACGTTAGCTTCTGTTTCGAAATCTGTACCAGCTTGCGCAATCTGTGCAAAGTTTTCATCACCGTAGTCCGTTGTTTGTGGCATAAAACTGTAGTTGCCGATATGACTTCTTTGAATATAGATTTGTTCCAATTCAGCAAAGGCCTTTTCAAAATCCTCAAAAGTATGAAGGTTGTCCTTATAATCCCGTATGAACTGGTTAATGTCTTCACGAGTTTTTTCAATCGCCCGTAGGAAATCTTCACGGTCTTGATAGAGAGCTGTTAAGTCCCACAGTTCCTTTTCTGGAAACTCAGAACGTTGTTTTTGTTCAACCATATCTATTCTCCTTGTTACTAGCTTTCTTTCTAGTATAGCAAAAAATAAGAATAATAGATAACATTTCAAAAATTCTTGCTAAAAAGCTATTTTAAGGCTTTTTCTTTTGGTATAAAATATGATAAAATAAAGTTTATACGTGCTTGATACAAAGATGAGGATAGACAAAGTATAAAAACGCTTAAACTTTCTATCAACAGTCGCGGCTATGGCAAAAGGTGTGCTGAACAGGATAATGAGTTATTTTATTGAAACAAAGCTTATGCCTAATTATGCAAGCAGAAATTTTTGGAGTGGAACTCAGGATTCATTTTTAATATCCTAAATCTATCTTGATCTTTGTAGGCAAGACGTATAAAAAATTAGAAATTGAGTATAGACTCAAAGAGGAATAATTATGGTAAAACAAATATTTAAAACCACTTTTGCTGGCAAAGAATTAGTGGTTGAAACTGGACAAGTGGCGAAGCAAGCGAATGGTAGCGTAGTGGTGCGCTATGGTGAAAGTACCGTTCTGACAGCAGCCGTTATGTCAAAGAAAATGGCGACTGGCGATTTCTTCCCGCTTCAAGTCAATTATGAAGAAAAGATGTACGCAGCTGGGAAATACCCTGGTGGCTTTAACAAGCGCGAAGGACGCCCTTCGACGGACGCGACTTTGACCGCTCGCTTAATCGACCGTCCTATTCGTCCCATGTTTGCGGAAGGTTTCCGCAATGAAGTTCAGGTTATCAATACCGTTCTTTCTTATGATGCGGATGCTTCAGCACCTATGGCAGCTATGTTTGGTTCATCTCTTGCGTTATCAATCTCAGATATTCCTTTTAATGGTCCAATTGCTGGTGTGCAAGTTGGCTATGTCAATGGAGAATTGGTCATCAATCCAAGTCAAGAACAAAAAGAAGCTTCGTTATTGGAATTAACCGTTGCAGGAACTAAAGAAGCGATTAACATGGTGGAATCTGGTGCCAAAGAATTATCAGAAGAAGTGATGCTGGAAGCCCTTTTGAAAGGTCATGAAGCAGTGAAGAAATTGATTGCTTTCCAAGAAGAAATCGTGGCAGTAGTTGGAAAAGAAAAAGCAGAAGTTGAGCTTCTTCGTGTTGATGAAGAATTGCAAACAGAAATTGTAGCCGGCTATAATGCTGATCTTCAAAAAGCCGTTCAGGTAGAAGAAAAATTAGCTCGTGAAGCCGCAACGCAAGCAGTCAAAGACGAAGTAATAGCCCTTTACGAAGAAAAATATGCTGACCACGAAGAATTTGACCGCATCATGCGTGATGTGGTTGAAATTTTAGAGCAAATGGAGCATGCAGAAGTACGGCGTTTAATTACTGAGGACAAGATTCGTCCAGATGGTCGTAAGGTAGATGAAATTCGTCCATTGGATGCTGAAATTGACTACCTGCCACGAGTGCATGGCTCTGGTCTCTTTACTCGTGGACAAACTCAGGCTTTGTCTGTCCTGACTTTGGCACCGATGGGCGAAACACAAATCGTTGATGGCTTGGATCCAGAATACAAGAAACGCTTTATGCACCACTATAATTTCCCACAATATTCCGTAGGAGAAACGGGACGTTATGGTGCACCTGGACGCCGTGAAATCGGTCATGGAGCTCTTGGTGAACGTGCACTAGCGCAAGTACTTCCTAGCCTAGAAGATTTTCCTTATGCGATCCGTTTGGTAGCAGAAGTTCTTGAGTCAAATGGTTCATCTTCACAAGCCTCAATTTGTGCTGGGACACTTGCTCTTATGGCCGGTGGGGTACCAATTAAAGCACCTGTAGCTGGGATCGCCATGGGGCTCATTTCAGATGGTAGCAACTACACGATTTTAACAGATATTCAAGGCTTAGAAGATCATTTCGGAGATATGGATTTCAAGGTGGCTGGTACACGTGAAGGAATTACTGCTCTTCAAATGGATATCAAGATTGAAGGAATTACTGCTGAAATCTTGCAAGAAGCATTGGCTCAAGCTAAAAAAGCACGTTTTGAAATTTTAGATTTGATTGAACGTACGATTCCAGCTCCCCGCACAGAACTCGCTCCAACTGCTCCGAAGATTGACACCATTAAGATTGATGTTGATAAGATTAAGATTGTCATTGGTAAGGGCGGTGAAACGATTGACAAGATTATCGCAGAAACTGGCGTAAAGATTGATATAGACGAGGAAGGAAATGTTTCTATTTACTCTAGCGATCAAGATGCGATTAATCGTGCTAAGGAAATCATTACAGCTCTTGTGCGTGAAGCGAAAGTAGATGAAGTGTATCATGCAAAAGTGGTTCGAATTGAGAAATTCGGTGCTTTTGTCAATCTATTTGACAAGACAGATGCCTTAGTGCATATCTCTGAAATGGCTTGGACGCGTACTAATAAGGTTGAAGATTTGGTACAACTTGGTGATGAAGTAGATGTCAAAATCATCAAGATTGATGAAAAAGGTCGTGTGGATGCTTCTATGAAAGCATTGCTTCCGCGCCCTCCTAAAGAGGATAAGGAGAAAAAACATCATCATAAAACACATAAAGAGCATAAAGTTGTTCGAGAAGAAAAGGCACAAGACTAGAAAGGTAGCTAAGTGTTTACTTTCAGTCTAAAGCTAGAAAGGAGTCATCATGGGTTGGTGGAAAGAGACAATAGCGATTGTAAAAGAAAATGATCCAGCAGCTCGCTCCTTGCTCGAGGTGCTGTTGACTTATCCTGGTATTAAGGCTTTAGCAGCTCATCGGATTTCTCACTTTCTTTGGAATCATGGTTGTAAACTCTTAGCTCGGATGCATAGTCAATTTTGGCGTTTTTGGACCCAGATTGAGATTCATCCGGGAGCAAAGATTGCTTCGGGTGTTTTCATTGATCACGGGAGTGGCTTAGTGATTGGTGAGACGGCTGTTGTGGAAAAAGGAGTGATGCTTTATCATGGTGTTACTCTTGGAGGAACTGGCAAAGATGCTGGGAAACGTCACCCAACGGTTCGCCAAGGCGCACTCATTTCCGCTCATGCGCAGCTCATTGGTCCGATTGAAATCGGTGAAAATGCCAGGGTAGGAGCGGGTGCAGTAGTGGTGGCGGATGTACCAAGTGATGTGACAGTTGTTGGTATACCGGCTAAAATCGTCCGTGTGCATGGTCAAAAAGATACTCCAACTATCAAGAATTTAGAAGAAATCCGCGAAGAAAGTTATTACTCATCTAAATTGTAGTGAGAAATGGTTGAATGTAGGCTCAAAAGAAGGTGTATATAGCGTGCTATTAGAGGAATTTGAAGATGTAGCTGGGGTTATTGAACCAACAGATAGGCAGGTTATTGCTAAGGGAGAGATTTGTAAAACTATCATCTTGTCTTTTAACGGAGAAATTTTGAAACGTTTGATTGAGTCAGAAGAAGTTTATCCAGGAGGCTGTTTAAAAAATCTAAACGGTCAATTTCTTTGGTATATATATAAATGTGATGAAAATAAAGTTGCGGTCATGACAGCGCTTATTGGAGCTCCATCAATGATTGGCCAATTGGAGGAATTGGCAGCCAGAGGTTTCAAGAATTTCATCATTCTAGGTTCTTGTGGCGTTTTGGATCACTCGATTGAAGCGGACAGGATTATCCTGCCTGCTGCTGCTTTGCGAGATGAAGGCACTAGCTATCACTATGCCCCACCGGGTGATGAAATCGTTTATGACGAGCCCCTATTGATTCAGCTGGAAGCTATCTTTGACAAGCACGATATTGAGCATATCCGCGCCAAGTCTTGGACGACTGATGCCTTTTATCGGGAAACGCCTGATAAGGTCAAGCGTCGCTTAGCTGCTGGAGCCCAAGTGGTGGACATGGAAACTTCCGCTATCATGGCTTGGAGCCAATTTCGCAAGACTAAAGTCTATCAGTTCTTCTACACAGCTGACTATGTGAATCATCATAACCAAACCTGGGATGCTCGCCATAACGAACGGAAGGCTGATGCCATGACTTTTTTCACGATCGCTTTGACAATAGCAAAGGAACTAGAAAGGAACTGAGTAGGGATAGAAAGTTTGAAAATAGAGAACTGCTTCTGTAGTCATTCTTATCTACTTTCTGAACACTCTCAGCATCGAAAACATGATCAAAATCTATGATACTATGACCCGCAGCCTGCGTGAATTTATGCCCATTGAGGAGGGCAAGGTTCGCATGTATGTCTGTGGTCCGACGGTTTATAACTATATCCATGTCGGCAATGCCCGCTCAACAGTAGCTTTTGACACAGTTCGTCGCTATTTTGAGTATCGGGGATTTGAGGTCAACTATATTTCCAATTTTACAGATGTAGATGATAAAATTATCAATCGGGCCAAGGACGAAGGCATCACTCCCAAAGAAGTGGCGGACAAGTATATCGCCGCCTTTCGCGAAGATGTGACGGCTTTGGGTGTCAAGCCGGCTACCCGTCATCCGCGTGTTGTGGAGTTTATGGCGGATATCATCCGCTTTGTGGAGGACTTAATTGACAAGGGCTACGCTTATGAGTCAGAGGGTGACGTCTATTTCCGTGTGGAAAAGTCTCACAACTATGCCAAACTAGCCAATAAAACCTTGGCAGACTTGGAGTTGGGCGCTTCTGGTCGGACAGATGAGGAGACTGCTCGCAAGGAAAATCCAGTAGATTTCGCCCTCTGGAAAGCTGCCAAGTCAGGCGAGATTTCTTGGGACAGTCCTTGGGGGCCTGGTCGTCCGGGCTGGCATATCGAGTGCTCGGTCATGTCGACAGAGATTTTAGGCGACACCATTGATATTCACGGTGGTGGAGCAGACTTGGAGTTTCCTCATCATACCAATGAAATCGCCCAGTCAGAGGCCAAGACTGGTCAAACTTTTGCCAACTACTGGATGCACAATGGCTTTGTCAATATCGACGATGTCAAGATGTCCAAGTCGCTAGGTAATTTTATCACCGTTCATGATGCCCTCAAGACCATTGATGGTCAGGTGCTGCGTTTCTTCTTTGCTACCCAGCATTACCGCAAGCCGATTAATTTCACGGAAAAAGCTGTCCATGATGCAGCGATTAATCTCAAATATTTGAAGAATACCTATGAGCAGCCTTTCACTGATCAGGCAGATTCAGTTCAGCTTCAAGTCTTGCTGGATAAGTTCACTGCCGCTATGGACGAAGATTTCAATGCAGCTAATGGCATCACGGTTGTCTTCGAGCTAGCCAAGTGGATCAACTCAGGCAACTACACCGCTGAAGTCAAGGAAGCCTTTGCTAAGCTTTTAGAAGTTTTTGGCATCGTCTTTGTAGAAGAAGTCTTGGATGCGGACATTGAACGCTTGATTGAGGAGCGCCAGGTGGCGCGTGCTAATCGGGACTTTGCGACTGCAGACCGTATCCGGAATGAATTAGCTGCTCAGGGCATTAAGCTTTTGGATACCAAGGACGGAGTGAGGTGGACCCGTGATTGATGTCAATCTCATAAACGGTATTGCTTTGGCTTTTGAAGGGGATGCTGTCTACTCAACTTATATCCGTCGTCATTTAATTTTCCAAGGCTTAACCAAGCCCAATCAGCTGCATAGGGAAGCGACTAAGTATGTTTCGGCTAAAGCGCAAGCCAATCTCATCTCTCTCATGCTAGAAGAGGGAATCCTGACAGAAAAGGAAGAAGAAATCTACAAGCGTGGACGCAATGCCAATAGTCATACAAAAGCTAAAAATGCGGATATCATTACTTATCGCATGTCTACAGGCTTTGAGGCTATTATGGGCTACCTACATATGACGGGAGCTATTGAGCGCTTAGAAGAGTTAATTGACTGGTGCATTGTCAGAGTGGAGAACACAAATCATGATAAAAAGTAATTTGTTAGAATGGTTTCCTCAAGGGAAGTTTCAATCCAATCCGAGCGTAAAAGAAGATGAAGTGGCAATTCCCTTATCAAAAAATCAATGGCTGTTATTAAAAATGAGTAGCTTGACAGAAAGAGAACAACAGCTTGTTTCTTTACTGACTGGAGAAGAGTCAGCGTTTGATGGTGGACCTTGGTACGATTATCTGGTTCATAGTCGTGGCAAATTGCCAAAAAGTGTACAAAAGATACAATTTGTTCATTGTCATTTATTCCATTATGAAAATGAAACAATCGGATCTTGGTTAGAAATGATGCGGACCATACTGCCCAATAGAATAGCAGATTTTCAGCTGTCTTCTCAGGATTATATCTTTGTACTAGATCAAACGCAACTTATCCCCGTAAAAGCTGTCCTTCGTGATACTTTATCAGCCATCGAATATGACTTTAGCTTAACTCTGACAATTCAAATCGGACAGATTTGGTCTCAAATGTTTGAAGAGAGCTACTCTGAGCTATTTCGAGCAGAGAATACCCTTTTTGCTAAATGGTGGGAACAAGCTCAGCATTCTAATGTCCATTCTTTTTCCCAACTCTTTTTATGGGGGATTAGCCAAAAGGATTTCATATTGCCACTCTTAACGAAGAAACTTCATCAATTGATTGAAAGTCAGGATCAGCTCGTTGATATTATTGCCGCTTTGTGGGAAAATACAGCGGTTGTGACAAAAGCTGCTCAGCAGTTGTATATTCATCGGAACACGTTACAATATCACATCGATAAATGGGAAGAATTGACGGGTTTACAGCTAAAAGACCTAACAGATTTGACGCTATGTTATCATGTTATTTTAACTGATTTATTCTAATGTTTTGTGCACCCTGCACAAGACATTTTCTTTTAAATTTGTTCACATTGCCATAGAAAAATAAAGCGTTTTCATATAGAATGAAATCATAACAACAAAGGAGTTCTATTTTATGGTAGAATTAAATTTAAAAAATATTTACAAAAAATATCCAAACAGCGAACACTACTCTGTAGAAGATTTCAACTTGAATATTAAAGATAAGGAATTTATCGTTTTCGTAGGACCTTCAGGCTGTGGGAAATCCACTACACTTCGTATGATTGCTGGTCTTGAAGATATTACAGAAGGTGAATGCTCAATTGATGGACGCGTGGTCAACGATGTGGCGCCAAAAGACCGCGATATTGCTATGGTTTTCCAGAACTATGCTTTGTATCCACACATGACCGTGCATGACAATATGGCTTTTGGTTTGAAACTTCGTAAATACAGCAAGGATGATATTGAAAAACGTGTAAATGAAGCAGCGGACATTCTTGGTTTGAAAGAATTCTTGGATCGTAAACCAGCTGACCTTTCAGGTGGTCAACGTCAACGTGTAGCCATGGGACGTGCCATTGTCCGTGATGCAAAGGTATTCCTGATGGACGAACCACTTTCTAACTTGGATGCGAAATTGCGGGTATCCATGCGTGCAGAAATCGCTAAAATTCACCGTCGTATTGGAGCAACAACTATCTATGTTACCCACGACCAAACAGAAGCGATGACCTTGGCTGATCGTATCGTTATCATGTCTGCAACAAAGAATCCTTCAGGAACGGGTACAATTGGACGTATAGAACAAATCGGTACCCCACAAGAAGTTTACAAAAACCCAGTTAATAAATTTGTTGCAGGCTTTATCGGAAGCCCAGCGATGAACTTCATCAATGTAACTTTGAAAGGTGATGAAATTGTAGCACAAGACCTTTCTCTGAAAGTACCAGAAGGTGCCTTGAAGGTACTTCGTGAAAAAGGCTATGAAGGCAAGAAACTCATTTTTGGTATTCGTCCAGAAGACATCAATACAGAAGCTGCTTTCCTTGAAACCTTCCCAGATTCAGTAGTACATGCTAAAATCTCTGTATCCGAATTGCTTGGTTCGGAATCTCATTTGTATTGCCAAGTGGCTGACAATGAATTTATTGCTAAAGTAGATGCTCGTGATTACCTCAAAGCTGGAGCAGGTATTGACCTTGGCTTTGACTTGAACAAAGCACACTTCTTTGATCCAGAAACAGAAAAGACAGTTTATTAATTTACAATGCCTTTAGAATAACTAATAAGAGAATGCAGGATGCCTTGTTTTTAATACAAGACTCCTGCATTTTTTATAGAAGAAAATTTGGATTTAACGGTAAAGTGATTTATAAAATAAGAAGAAGCGTTTTAAATTTTATGTTATACTAAAGTCATGGAAAATAACGATATTGTATACGGTGTACATGCTGTGACGGAAGCTCTCATGGCCAATACTGGAAATAAACTCTATATTCAAGATGATCTACGTGGGAAAAATGTTGCTAAGATGAAAGATTTGGCAGCAGAAAAAAAGGTTTCCATTTCTTGGACTACCAAAAAAATACTACAAGAAATGACAGATGGTGCCGTTCATCAAGGTTTTGTCTTGCGTGTTTCAGAATTTGCTTATACGGATTTTGAGGCGATGTTGAAAATGGCAACTCAGGAAGACAATCCTCTCTTGCTCATTTTAGATGGTCTAACAGATCCGCATAATTTAGGCTCTATTTTACGGACGGCTGATGCGACAAATGTTACAGGCATCATTATTCCGAAGCATCGAGCAGTTGGTGTCACGCCGGTCGTTGCTAAGACCTCTACAGGAGCTGTAGAGCACGTTCCGATCGCTCGGGTGACCAACCTCAGCCAAACTTTGGACAAGCTGAAAAATGCAGGTTTTTGGATTTTTGGAACGGATATGAATGGAACTCCGTCTACTAAGTGGAATACAGCAGGCAAACTCGCTCTGATTATCGGCAATGAAGGTAAAGGCATTTCTACTAATATTAAAAAGCATGTAGATGAAATGATTACCATTCCTATGAATGGACATGTGCAGAGCCTTAATGCTAGTGTGGCTGCAGCCATTCTCATGTATGAAGTGTTTAGAAATCGCTTATGAAAAGACAAATTTTACTAGTTTATGCTTGCCAGATGACTGCCTTTTGAAAGGGAACTGGTCCATTTTTAAACCAGGGCGAACGGAGTGTAGAACGAAATTTTTTCCTGATAAGTTGAGGAATGAGGCTGATTTTTAAGATTTGGAAAGAATTTGTGACTTCAATGCTCCAAGATATGCTTAGTGTTCGTCAGAACTTATTCAGTGTGACAGTCGTTTTGATTGATGAGAACGAAATGGTAGATGATGGCATTGAATATGAGGTAGCAAACCACGAGCTCAATCATCTGTGGTAATGCGCAATTTAAATGAGCAGTGGACTGTCTTTACCCAAGGAGCTTTGCGTGTTTCGGCTTGTGAACTCGAAAAGCGAGTAGCTATTACAAAGTCGGATCTGAATCAAATGAGCCAACAGCTTCAAATGGGAAAACCACCTTTATGTCCTATGGACAATCCAACCTTACGCAATTTATAGAAAATGATGGAGAAAAAAGAAAGATGACTTTTAAGATTTTAACGGATTCAACAGCAGATCTTCCAGAAAGCTGGGCTTTAGAAAATGATGTTCAAATTCTCGGTCTGACCATTCAGCTGGATGGAGAGACATATGAAACAGTCGGAGATAAGAAACTAACGAGTGAGCAGCTTCTTTCTAAAATGGAATCCGGTAGCCAGCCGACAACTAGTCAAATCAATGTTGGCCAGTTTGAAGCTATCTTTCGTCACTATGCTGAGATTGGCATGCCAGTCCTTTATATTGCTTTTGCATCTCTTTTATCAGGAACTTATCAGAGTGCAGTCATGGCACGGGATATAGTTTTAGAAGATTTTCCAGAAGCTGTCATCCAAATGATAGATACCAAGGCTGCATCTATGGGAGAAGGTCTTTTAGTGATGAAAGCGGTAGAGGCAAAAACTGCTGGGCAAAGTTTAGAACAGGTAGTAACCTTGATAGAATCCTTACTGCCAAAAGTGCGTACTTATTTCCTCGTGGATGATTTGAACCATCTCATGCGAGGCGGACGGATTTCAAAAACGGCAGCTCTCATGGGGAATTTGGTCAATATCAAGCCAATTATTGCTGTTAAGGCAGATGGTAGGCTAGATTCTGTGGCTAAAGTTCGTGGCAAGAAAAAAGCTCATGCTGAAGTAGTGCGCATGACTTTGGAAGGTATTTCTGATCCACGTGTGGTAATTGCTTATGCAGGGTCAAACAGTCAGGATGTGGCTCAAGTATTAAAAGAGCAACTTCTTCTGTCAGATCAAGTTAATGAAGTTTTAATCCTACCATTAGGACCCGTTATTGCTACCCACACTGGTCCTGGAACTTTGGGATTATTTAGTATTGCCTATGAAAATCAAGATTAAACGGAATGAAACCGTTCTTTCATAAATAATTTACCAAATATATTGACTTTTACCCCTAAAATTTGGTATGATAGTAGGCGGTATTGTTTACCCCATTTGTAAGGCCCCGGAACCTTCCAAATAACTTGCGGACCGGAACATCCGCTCTGTAAACAAAAACGATATTCATATAGGAGAAATCATGAACAAAACAACATACATGGCTAAGCCAGGTGAAGTTGAACGGAAATGGTACGTAGTAGACGCTACTGATGTACCTCTTGGACGCCTTTCTGCTGTTGTAGCAAGCGTGCTTCGTGGAAAAAATAAACCAACTTTTACACCTCATACTGATACAGGTGACTTCGTAATTGTTATCAATGCTGAAAAAGTAAAATTAACTGGTAAAAAGGCAACTGATAAAGTTTACTACACTCACTCAATGTACCCAGGTGGATTGAAATCTATTACTGCTGGTGAACTCCGCTCTAAGAACGCTGTTTGCTTGATTGAGAAATCAGTTAAGGGTATGCTTCCACACAATACTCTTGGCCGTGCTCAAGGTATGAAATTGAAAGTATTTGTAGGTGCTGAGCACACTCATGCTGCACAACAACCAGAAGTTCTTGATATTTCAGGACTTATCTAAGGAAAGGAACAAATAAGCTATGTCACAAGCACAATATGCAGGTACTGGACGTCGTAAAAACGCTGTTGCACGCGTTCGCCTTGTTCCAGGAACTGGTAAAATCACTGTAAACAAAAAAGATGTTGAAGAGTACATCCCACACGCTGACCTTCGCCTTGTCATCAACCAACCATTTGCAGTTACTTCAACTGTTGGTCAATACGACGTTCTTGTAAACGTTATCGGTGGTGGTTACGCTGGTCAAGCAGGAGCTATCCGTCACGGTATCTCTCGTGCCCTTCTTCAAGTAGATCCAGACTTCCGCGATTCACTCAAACGCGCTGGTCTCCTTACTCGTGATGCCCGTATGGTTGAGCGTAAGAAACCAGGCTTGAAAAAAGCTCGTAAAGCATCACAATTTAGTAAACGTTAAAACTTATTTACACTTACTGAAAGCATTTCGTATCAACAATACGGGATGCTTTTTTGTTCACCCTAAATATTTGTAATTAGGTGATGCTTGAAATTGATACAAATTTGGTTATTTTTAATAAATCTAAATACCCGTTTATAGTTCACTTGTTGTCCAGGTAAAACTAAAAGGACTCAGTCCTGTGCAATACAGAACTAAATCCTTTGGATAAATTATTGATCTAACTATTTGGGTGCATTTCAACAGAACTAAATCCTTTACTTAAATTATTTGTCTAACTTTTTGGGGTCAGTACAGTTTTAATAAATTTGCGCTTTTTTATTCTACTTTTCTTGACTAGCTCATGAAATATCAAGGAATGTTGAAGAAAGAAACAGCCTCTGATTGACTTATAGTGAACTATAAGTGATATAATATTCTGAGAGGAGGAAGTGATTGTTATGCAAAACAACATTCATACCATCACAGAAGTTAGTGAAAAATACCAAATTAGTAGCAATACTCTACGCTATTATGAACGTATTGGTCTATTGCCAGATATACCGAGACAGTCAAATGGGAACCGTTATTTCACAGAGAATAATTTAAAGTGGCTAGAAATGATTATCTGTTTAAGACATTCTGGCATCCCAATTGAGACTTTGGTAAACTACGCAGAGCTATTGAAACAAGGTAAGGGAACGGAAAAAGAGCGTGAGAACTTACTCCGTGAACAGTTGGCAACCTTATATCAAAAGCAAGCTAACCTTCAGCGTTCCATAGATCGTTTGGAGCATAAAATATCCCTATATGAATCTGGTGATATTGCGCAAGAGCTCTCCTATTTTGAAGAGTATGCTATTTTGTCAGACGAAAAAGATAGTTGGAAGGAGATTGATGTATGAAAATAGATGTATTTGCCCATGTATTGCTGCCTCAGTTTTACCAAAAAATGTTGGCCCTTGACCCAGCCTTACCACAAAAAATGTCTTTTTTGCAAAATCCTATCCTACAAGACATGGAAAAAAGGCAGGCTTTACAAGAACCAGCTGTCAAACAGATTATTTCATTTGTCAATCTCAACCCAGAGGATTATCTAGAGGCAGAGCCAGCTTTAGCTCTGGTTCAAGAAGCCAATCAAGAACTCTTTGAAACTGTTCAGGTCTATCCAAATCAATTTTTTGCTGGTGTGGCCATGCTGGCCCTGAACAATATTGAGGGAAGTCTGGAAATTTTGGAAGACTTTGTCGCTAAAAATCCTGAAATTGTTGGAGTACAGTTGTTTTCAAGACATCTTGGGCTTTCCATTGCAGATCAAGGATTCAGACCAATCTTTGAAAAATGTGCAGAATTGGATATTCCTATCTGGTTGCACCCTGTATTTGACAACCGCAAACCAGATAATAACATTGTCTTTTCATGGGAATATGAGCAAAGTCAGGCCATGTTGCAATTGGTGGAAGCAGGCATTTTTCAAGACTACCCTAACTTGAAAATCATCGTCCATCATGCAGGAGCCTTGGCACCATTTTTTAGTGGACGGATTCAGTACATTTTGCCGGAAAAACAGGTGGAGGACTTCCGCAAGTTCTATGTGGACACCGCTATCTTAGGCAATCCAAAGGCTCTAGAATTAACTATCGATTATTTCGGTCTGGACCGTGTTCTCTTTGGAACAGATGCACCTCTGGGGATTGCACCTGCTGGGGCTACGCAAGTCATCTCAGAAGCTATTGACTCCTTGCCCTTATCTCAGGAGGATAAGCAAGCCATTTACTCTGAAAATATCAAACTATTACTGAAGGAGGCAAAATAGATGAGTAAGCCAGTTGTTCATTTATTTCATCTGGGAATTGATGAGAAAAATCGTGATAGTTTTTATCAAGTGGGTGTGGAAAATTTCCAGACCTCTTATGAAGAGGAAGCAGGTACTCTTGCCATGTACGCCAGTTCTCTGAGAGAAAATCCGTTGGAGTACAAAGTTTTTGAGGTCTATGCAGATGAGGCGGCCTACCAAAGTCATCGGAATTCTCCGCACTACCAAGCCTATGTAGAGCAGGTGGGGTCCCAACTCACCAAGCGGGAGGTCTTCGAGGTAGAAGCCTTGTTTTTGGAGGAAAAACTGCCATCTGGAGTATGGCGAGGACCAGAACACCATTTCCTAAAATTTGCTCAGGTTCAAGTGGAGGCGGGGAGTGAAAAAGCTTTTGAAAGTAGTGTCCTGCTGAATATGCAAACGTCTATAAAAGAAGAAGGAAGTGTTTTAGCCATGTATGCCGTCAAGGATTGTCAGCAACCGAATCTTTATTATTTCTACGAAGTGTATGCAAGCGCAGAAGCTTACGAAGACCACCTCTTAAGTCCGCATTTTAAACGCTATCTTTCAGAGACGCAGGACTTGGTGGAAGAAAAAATCTTACTTGACTTAGAAAATAGTATAGCAATCTCAAAAGGGAAAATAGCCTTTTCTGACTAATTTGTATCAACTATCTTTCAGTGCTATACTGGGATTATTAAATGTTCTAATAGGAGATTCTATGACTTTAATCAAGCATAAAAAAGTTGAGTTGACTGAATTATTTTATGATTTAGTTTATGTCTATACCATCAGTCAGCTGACGTCGATTATTCATCATGCACATCACGGAGTTGTCAGTCCGCAATCCTTTTTTAACTTCTCAGTCGGTTTGATTGTTTTTGTTAATTCGTGGATGGTGCAAACCGTTTTTACAAACCGCTTTGGAACCAATGGGCTGAGAAATATCATTTTCATGTTTCTCCAGATGATTTGTCTTTTGGTATCATCAAGAGCTGTTGCTGGAGATTGGGAAACTAACTTTGTATGGATATTTCTACCTATGGTCCTTATTTCCTTGCTACTCTTAGTGCAGTATATTTTTGAATATTTTCAAGCATCAGATGTAGCAGATAAAAGTTTCATTAGGCAGTTTTTCTATATTTTAGGTGGAAGGTCTCTCTTGCTCTTTATATCTTTAATCTTCCCATATGAAGTTGGTATTTGGGTTGCTTTTGTTGGAATTGTTTCGACCTGGCTGTTACCAGGTTTACTCAGTGATCCAAATCGTGGTCTTGTTTCAGCTGATTTGAGGCCTGTCAATTTTCCGCATTTGATGGAACGGTTATCTTTGCTAGTGATTATTACCTTTGGAGAATTATTGATTGGGATATCGGATCGTTTTAGTTCAGAAAATTTTTCATGGCAATCCCTTGCGATTTTTATGACCGTAACCAATCTTTTCATGATCTATATTGTAGAAGTGGATCACTTGCTTGATGTAGAACGAAAAGAAACGGGGATTCGTGTCATTTATAGTCACTATCCCATTCTCTTTGGACTCAGTTTAATCACCATAGCCCTCTCATTTTTGGGGAATAGTGAGATAAATAGTTTTTACACTGTACTTTATTTTTATGGTGGTCTCATATTGTTTATCATTGGTTTGTTGCAACATAATCAATATAATAAAACGGGACTTAAACTTCCAAAACATAATTTAATCATTTTGCATCTTTTACCTATTTGTGGTCTGGTTATCAGCTTGGTAGTCTCAACTTGGACTTTGGAAGTGTTAACGGTAGGTGTCACGATCATCACTACATTGATGATGCTGCTTGTTGTCCGTTTTAATATTAAACATAGTTAGGTAACAAAACTGAAAGTTAATTCATTTATTCTCTTCGGAGAATGGTTGAATTAACTTTTTTTTGTTTTTTTCTTGACTTATAGTGAACTATAAGGAGTATAATACCGATTGAAAATGAAAGGAGAATCTATGTATCTTATTGATATTACCATTCAGTCAAATCGTATCCCTGCTAAAAGGGCTGATGAATTGCTCACTGCGCATCGTAATTGGTTTACGAACCAAGCAGAAAAAGGAAATTTTCTTTTAGTCGGTCCTTTCTTAGATAAGAAGATGGCGGGTCTTGTAATTGCATATGCAGAAAGTAGGGAGGAATTAGAAGAGATATTATCTCAAGATTCCTATTATCCTGATTTAGCGACCTATGGCGTCCATGAATTTCAGGCTAATATTATCTCAGAAAAATTAATTGATTATAAAGGAAAGTAAGGAGTTTGAATATGACAACAATAACAGAAGCAAAAATTGCATTAGGGACATGGTCTTGGGGAATTGGTGGATTTGCAGGTGGCGATGCCATTTTTGGAAATCAACTGGATACCAAGGATTTACAGGAAGTTTTCGAGGTTGCGGTGTCTAATGGATTGAATTTGTTTGATACAGCTTATGCTTATGCAAATGGGGAATCAGAACGGATTCTTGGGGAATTGATCAATGCTTATGGTCGTGACCAGATTGTTATTTCAGATAAATTTACTCCAGGAATGCAAAATGACTCTGCCGAGAATCCAGTAGTTGATATGCTCGCAGGAAGTCTTAAGCGTTTAGGGACAGATTTTATTGATATTTATTGGATTCATAATTCTGCTGATGTCGAACGCTGGACATCATTAATGGTGGAGGCTGTAAAAACAGGTAAGATAGGTCGAATTGGAGTATCTAACCATAGTTTAGAACAGGTCAAAAGAGTACAAGAGATTTTGGCACCGCATGGGATTAAGGTATCGGCTGTGCAAAACCATTTTAGCCTGCTATACCGTCGTTCTATTGAGGACGGCTTGTTAGACTATTGCAAAGAAAATGGCATTCAGTTTTTCTCATATATGGTACTTGAACAGGGAGCCTTATCAGGTAAATACAATGAAGCTAATCCATTACCTGAGAATTCAAATAGGGGAAAAACTTACAACCCACTATTTCCAGCATTAAAAGCCCTATTAGCTAGCTTACAAGAAATTGCAGAAAAATACGCTGCAACACCTGCTCAAATTGCTACAGCATGGGCCATTGGGCGTGGAACAACTCCAATTTTAGGTGTTACAAAGGTAGAGCAAGTAAGGGATGCTACACAAGCAGCCCAAATTACCTTGACACCCGAAGAAGTGAGCCAGCTTGAAGAACTTGCCATCGCATCGGGTGTCGATACACGTGGTGGTTGGGAAGGTCAAGCGTAATTAAGATTAGAAAGAGAATCAATATGAAAACAACCATTTTTACATTTCACCCTCAGTTAAAAACAGGATCACGGATCAATAGAGAATTAGCAGAAGCAGCCACAGAAGCTGGTTATGAGGTGCGTGATATGTACCAACTTTATCCTGACTTTAATATTGATATCAAAAAAGAGCAAAAAGTGCTAGAAGCAAACGATCGGATTGTCTTGCAATTTCCAATCTACTGGTACCAAACACCAGCACTCATGAAACAGTGGTTTGATGCGGTATTTGAATATGGTTGGGCCTACGGTTCAAGTGGTACCTCCCTTCAAGGTAAGGAAGTTATCTTAGTTGCTAGTTTTGGAGCTGGGCAAGATGACTACACGAGAAACGGTCGCTTCCATGTAACGATTGAAGAGATTTTAAAGCCTATCACTACGATTCAGTATTTGACAGGTCTAACATTTCTGGAACCTCTTATCATAACTGGTACTTTAAACATGGATCAAGAGTTATTATCAAATAAAGTAAATAAATACCTACAAATAATATAAATAAGACATACCAACCATGTTTGGGGATATTTATCTTAAAACAAAACTAAATCTGCGCCGGTTACATTTTCCAAGAGAAATAAAAATATCGGTTGTTGCCACTGAAGTTCAAGATTTGATTATTATAAGGTTTGGTGATAGGTATGATGCTACTAGTTCATGGCTTTTGAACGTTTTTGGGAAAGAATTCTTTAAAAAATGAAAACCTGTATGTAGTTGTAATTAATCGCTTCAAAACTATACTGAAACTTCCCTAAATTATCAAGCTAATATCAATTTTTTGAAATTTTAGTTGCGTAAGGCTGTCCTTAAATACTGTTATGAAGCTATTTTTAATCCAACTAAAACTCATACTTTCCAAACCAGGTCTTAAGAAAGCTCGTAAAGCTAGCCAGTTCTCAAAACGTTAAGAACCGCTTTACAGCAACGATTACAGACACTCAATGTTTACCTCATTGGGTGTTTTTTAGTGCACTTTTTGAAAAACTCACCTCAACTATTATTTCAATGTATTAGAGTTAGTCTAAAATGAAGAGACTGAACTGTTTGCTCAGTCTCTTTTGTGATAGTTAGTTTTCAGTTCTCTCTGACGATATGTATTGATCAATTGAGGTGTGAACGAGAGTTAAAAATTTTTCTTTGAAGATTTGTGGTGGGAGTGGATTTTCTTGGGTTATCCACACTTCAATGTTGGCAATCACATAATGAACCAGTAGGGAGATGATAAAGTCATCTGGTAAATCAATAAGTGATTGATTCGGTTTGATATTTTCAAGCGCCCATTTTGTGTAAATCTTTTTTAAATAATTGGTCCAATGAGGGTCCATTGAGCTAGAATACAGCATCTTTAGCCATTTTCTATTTTCATAAAGGATAGGAAAAATTTTATCTGCAATGAAAAGAAAGGGGTCTTTATTTGTCAATGTACTATATTCTAAAAATGTCTCGTAAACAGGTTTATCGATACTATCATGAATAAATGCAATGATATCATCAATATTGTGAAAATGATGTTTGTAGATTGCTTGACGTGAAATACCAGCTTTCTTGGCGAGCTCGCTCATCGAAAGATTAGTTTCATCAGGATTTAGCATCGCTAAATCGTAGAAGGCGTCTAAAATTTTTTGTTTATTACCTTTTACCATATGAAAATACCTCTTATTTCTTTTTTAGTATAAAGAAAATAGAAAAAGATTTCAATAAAAAACTGTGGAATTGTTGGAATAATTTTATAGCATTTAATAAATACAAAATATTTAATATCTGCTTATACAATGTGAAAGATAGTTGACATTTATAAATGATGTCGTAAAAGCTAAGCAAAAAGATTGATAAAATAGTTTAATTATGATGTAATAGCAAATGTGCAATTTTTAGTCCATGAGCATTCTACTGTTATGAAAATCTTAATAGCTATGTGATATTTTACATGGAGAATAGATTAAAATCGTAAAAACTATATGCTACAATATTGACGGTATAAATTTAAAGAGGTACAATATTAGTGTATAGTAGGGGGTGGCTGTCTTATTTTAGCTAGACGTTTTTATTTGTATCATTCTGTTATAAGGAGGAAAACGTGAAAAAAATAAAGGTAATGGTCGTTTTTGGAACAAGACCCGAAGCGATTAAAATGGCTCCACTTGTTCTTCAATTGAAAAAACAATCAGAAAAATTTGAAACCATGACAGTTGTGACTGCCCAACATCGACAAATGTTAGATCAGGTATTGCAAACCTTTAACATTGAACCAGATATTGATTTGGATATCATGGAAAAAAGTCAAACATTAACGGATATTACGGTAAAAATTTTAAACCAACTGGACAAACTTTTAAAAGAAGTGAAACCTGACATCATTTTGGTACATGGAGATACAACGACAACATTTGCAACAAGTTTGGCAGCTTTTTATAATCAAGTTCGAATTGGACATGTGGAAGCTGGTTTGAGGACATGGGAAAAGTATTCTCCATTTCCAGAAGAAATGAATCGTCAAATGACAGATGCTGTAACAGATCTTTATTTTGCTCCAACGATGCAAAGTAAAGAAAATCTCATTAAGGAAAATCATGATGAAAAAAACATATTTGTTACAGGGAATACAGCGATTGACGCTTTAAAATTGACTGTTCAAGAGAATTATCATCATGATGTTTTGGAGCAAATACCATCAAATCATCAGCTTATTCTCGTTACCATGCACCGTCGTGAAAATCAAGGAGAACCAATGCGTCGTGTGTTTAGAACTTTGCGGCAAGTGGTCGAAGCGCACGGTGATGTTGAGGTCATTTATCCTGTTCATTTAAGTCCAGCCGTTCAAGAGGCAGCAAAGGAAATTCTTAGCAATCATCCGCAGATTCATCTAATTGAGCCTTTAGATGTTGTGGATTTTCATAATATTGCAGCGAGAAGTTATTTTATTATGTCTGATTCTGGAGGTGTCCAAGAGGAAGCCCCTTCTTTAGGAAAACCGGTGCTTGTATTGCGTGATACGACAGAGAGGCCAGAAGGCGTGACTGCTGGGACATTGAAGTTAGTTGGAACAGAAAGTGAGAATATTCGCGAGGCTATGGAGACATTGTTGACAGATGAGACTGTTTATCATCAAATGTCTCAAGCTGGCAATCCGTATGGTGATGGCAGAGCGTCTGAGCGAATTGTAGAGGCGATTGCGCATTACTTTGGTTATGCAGCCAGACCAAAAAATTTTGTGATAGGAGAATAAGATGTATCGAAAAAAAGAACTGGAATGGACAATTGCTTTACTAATTATCGTAATTTTAGCAATTGTTGGTTATAGTTTCTATTTTGCGAGTAGTATTTTTCATGTTGAAATTATTTTGATTGCTCTTGCCATCTTGAGTGTATTTGTCTTACCAGATATGTTGCTGACTTGGCTGTTAATTTTTAGCGTTGTATTAGCAACTTTGTTTTTAGTGGCAGGTGTTGTGTATATACCAGCAAATCAGCGTTTCTTATTATTGATTACTTTTCCACTGGTTCTAAGAATAGCCAAGCAAGTTAATATTCACCGACGAACCTATCTTTCTATTGTCAAGGACCATACTGAGCAAGTAAGGGAAATGTATCAACGTCATTTACAGGCTATTCAAGATGGGCGAGAAGAAAGTTTACAAGCTTTATTAGTTCATTGGGCACATAATGATTATTTTCAACAAATTTATCCTAAAGAATTCCGTTGGATGTTGGTGCGGATCTATGTGACTTTAAAGAAATGTATGCAGGGAACAGGTGCTGTTTATTATCTTTCAAATGGGAATTTTCTCATTTTATGTTCGGGAGAAGGGCAATCTCCAGCAGAGATATTCCAGCACAATATGCTTGCTAAATTGTCTTTGCTTCGCTTTAAAACTAGTAAAAGTGTGCACGAAGTGCAGTATAAATCAGGCTATCTGTTGATTGATTCAGAAAATTGTGAAAAGTTTTTAAACTTTGATGATTTTGTTAAAAATCTGGACAGACAACTTGAAACAGACATTATTGTAGAATATTAGGAGGAAATTTGTGACAATCACCAATATTTTTTTCGGGGTAGCATTAGCAATTAGTATCTTTTTTACTTTATGCTTCGTTGTATTATTTATTTGCTATTTAGTCATTTACAATAGAGTAAATAAAAACTTTAAGGCGGTGAACCATGATTAGTCAGTTGATTATGATTATAACCTTGGTATCCATTTGGTTGTCCTTAATTTGGAGTCTAGTAACCTTGAGTTCTGGTGTTCATTTTTGGTTGAAACATAGTGATTTTAAAGTAGATGTTAGTCCTTTAAAGTATTATCCAAAGGTCACGATCGTCGTACCAGCTCATAATGAAGATGTGGTCATTGCGCAAACCGCAAGGGCTATTTTGGATATGAATTATCCTCGTGATAAAGTTGAATTGCTTTTATTTGCAGATAATTGTGAAGATGATACTTATCAAGAAATGTTAAACGTAAAGGCGATGTCAGAGTACGCTACAAGAGATATTACCATTACCGATCGAAAAGGGACCGGAGGGAAAGCGGGTGTGTTAAATGACGCTTTGAAAATAGCTAAGGGCGATTATATCTGTGTTTATGACGCGGATGCTATGCCAGAGAAAAATGCTCTTTATTTTCTTGTTAAAAAAGTGTTGGAAGATCCTGAACGCCATGTGGCCTCTTTTGGTCGAAACAAGACACGAAATGCTAATCAAAATTTCTTAACACGTTGTATCAATCAAGAGATTGTCGTGACGCAACGAATTCAGCATGTTGGTATGTGGCATATGTTTAAAATTGGTCGTATTCCTGGTACAAATTTTATCATCAATACGGAATTTGTAAAAAGTATTGGTGGGTAGCGAAATGGCGCCTTGACAGAAGATACTGATATTTCTTTTAAAATTATGCAAAGTGGGAAATTGATTGCTTTGGCTTATAATTCTGAAGCTTTCCAACAAGAGCCAGAGACAGTTAAAAGCTATTATATGCAGCGGAAACGTTGGGCTAAAGGAAATTATGAAGTTGTTATTTCAAATTTCAAGCATTTGTTTGACAAGAGCAATTGGCGCGTGAAATTAGAGGTGGCCTACTATTCTTGTGTCTTCTTCTGGTTTAATGCAGCGATTATTTTATCGGATATTGTCCTTTTGTCAAATGTGATTGCTATTATTGTTCATCTATTTGTCCCAAGTGTTCATATTCCTTTTACATTTGATTCAAGTAATATTTACATTGCGCAATTGATGTTGTTTAATTGGCTTTTGATGATTATGCTGTATCTCTTACAAATCAATATCTCTCTTGCTTCCCAATTTGGTCAAGCAACTTCTAAGCAGATTTGGTTAGCATTGGTATCTTATTTTACTTACTCGCAGTTATTTATTATTGTTTCAATTGATGCTGTAACTTCTGTTACATTGGACAAACTCTTCCACCGTGATGGAACCAAATGGGTTAAAACAAAGCGATTTGCAGGATAGGAGGAAACGTGAAAAGAACAAATTTAAGATATGTTTGGCTAGTTGGTATTTTATTGACATTAACTGCGATTTTTACTTATGTCAGAATAAATAGTACAGGTCATTTAAAAAGTCAGATTTCTCAACAATGGTTAAAAGGTTATGTTGTTCGACAAAAAGATCAAGCTTATGTAAAAACAACCAACAATAAGAAAAAAGATGTTGTCTTGTCTGAATCACAAGGCTATGGAATGGTGATTGCTGTTGAAGCTGCAAAACAAAGGAATGCTAGCCTGAAAGATTTTGAACGTTTGTACAATTATTATTTGGCACATCGTATAAAAAATACGCAGCTGATGTCATGGCGGCAAACGGTTAAGAATGGCATCGTTAAAGCTGAAACCAATAATGCAACTGATGGCGATCTTTATATTGCATATGCTTTGATTCAAGCAGCTAAACTATGGCCACAAAAGGCTGCCGTTTATAATGCGCAGGCCAAGGCAATTTTGAAGGATATTTTGACTTATAATTATAACAGTACAACAGGAGTGCTGACGGTTGGAAATTGGGCAACTTCAGATTCAAAATACTATCGTTTAATGCGAACATCAGATGTTCTTCCAGCTCAATTCCAAGCTTTTTACAAGTTGACAGGTAATAGGCAATGGTTAAATATCAGATCAAACATGCTATCTAAATTGGAAATGATGAGTGCTAAAACAAAAACAGGTCTACTTCCAGATTTTCTTTGGGTGGAGGCAAATACGGTTCGTGCAGTTGAGAAAAAGTCGGTCGCTTCTAAATATGACGGTGATTATTATTACAACGCTTGTCGTTTACCTTATAATTTAGCGAAAAGTCAGGATAAACAAAGTCAAAAGATTTTAGATAAAATGATGAATTTCTTTATGAAACAAGAGATTCTTTATGCAGGCTATACTTTGAAAGGAAAAGCGCTAAATAATTATCAATCTGCCAGCTTTGGTGCTCCAATTTTTTATGCAGCTAATCGAAATTCGGCATATCGCAAACTGGTTCAGCAGAACAAATATATCTTTATGCAAGATTTGTCAAAAGAAAATTATTATGAAGCAGCAATGATTACTCTTGTTGCGCTAGATGCTTTATAAAACAAACTTCCTCGAATATTAAATCCGAGGAAGTTTTAAGTTATAGTTATAAAAGAAGATACTTATTCTTCTTTTTTCTTTAAATGGAGCAAGTAGCCACTGACAAGAATGAACATGCTAGCAATGATGAGATTGCTTTGGCTTTCTTTATTTCCAGTTTGAGGAAGTTGAGTTTTTTTAGCAGTGTTCATCATTTGAGGTTGAGGAGTGTAGCGTAGGGTTGTAGCTTGAGCTGCCTGAGGTTTTTGATTGATGATCTCAACAACTTCAGTAGAAGGTTTTTGTTCTTTCTCAAGATCTTTCAGTTGGGCTAATTGACTGCCAAAGATAGCATTGGATACCCAACGGTAGAAATGGATAGTATGCAGACGATTAGTTGGATTTCCAGCATAGATGAACATAGGTTGGTCTTTATAGCTACCGGAAATCGCAACAATTTTATTAGCTAAGTTTTCATTTCCTGGCCACCACCCAGCAATGTAGTAGTCGCTACCTGCAATTGTTGCCAAAGTCTTGAAATTGGCAGGAACCTTGGCAATCCAGTTTCCAGAATTAGAATAGAAGAGGTCATTCTTATTGTAACCACTGGTTAGCGGATCTGCATCATCAATGATAGCTTTCATCAGGCCTTCATAATCACTACCACCTTTGAAATGTTCCGCATCAAAGCCACTAAGGACACCGAGTTTTTCAAGGCGTTGCATAGCAGTGCCCCCAACTATGATTGTCGGTTTCAAACCGAGAAGAGACTTGTCAAAATTATCGCTTTCTAGAACAATCACATCAGCTTCTTCAGGGGTATTGACAATATCAAATCCCAAATTCTTCAAAGCAAGAGCAGTATGAGCAGGAGTATCTACACCAGCCCAATAATATTGATGAGGCGGTGCATAAACTTTTAAAGCTTTTAAGGCTTGACCTTGAGGAACTTTATACAGTGCATCTCCATAAATTGCAAAGTTGTTCAGCAGGTTGGCAAAAGTAGGAGTATCTACGATATAGCCGTCATCTGTCAAATAAACTTTCTTACCGTCTCGGATTGCACGATTGACAGCGCGAACGGCACTTTCTGAAGTATTGGCAATGACATAATACGGTGCTTTGTGGTCAATTTCACTGGTTCGAGTAGCACGAAGAGCAGTTACTTCACCGAGTTTACCGTCAAAGAGTTTATCTTTGAAGACGGCTACAGCCTTAAAACCTCTCATATCTGGGAAATTAACCAGCAGTTCTGCATACATAGCAGCCCAAGCAGATTCGTTGGAACCCTTGTAGAGGATATGATTGGCATAACCACGTTTGGCTTGCGCCATGTCAACAACCAAATCGCCTTTCTTATAACCGCCAGTATCTTCCTTCAATTCTTGAATGACAACCCCATTTCTCTTGAAGTATTCAATCATATTAAAGGCTTGTTGAGAGTCATTGGATTTGTCAAGTTCCATTGGAATGACATAGTAATCAGGGAAGAATTTCTTTTGTCCATGTTTGATACGACCGACTACTTTACCGTCTGGTCCAACTAATTCATTTTCAGCTTTTGGATCTTCAACCTTGTTGATGCCACGGAGATAGAAGTTGAGGCGCATTTCCATGAGTTTATTAGGAGCTTGGGACAGGTAAGAGATACCTCCAAGGACAGCGTGATAACCAGCTTTATAGGATTCTTGATTGCCCTCAGGGATTTCAACGGTATGTCCTAATATTCCGTGGTACATAGCATAGACACCAGTGTAGCCAGAGAAGGAGTCATCCCAGCCATCGCCCCAGTCTAGTTTAGGAATGATGTAGTGGTCATACTTGGAATTGGCAACACCAGCACGGCCCATGTGGTGGGCATTTTCCAACATATTTTTTGACAAAAGGTCATATTCAAAGTTTGGATCGTGCGGTGGAGTAGCTGGCTCAATCAGGAAGTCCTTGACAAAGCCGTGGATGTCGTAAAGTGCAATTGGATTCCATTTGTTGATGAGTCCAGCAACAGTCCGGGTTTCTGGGTTGGCCTGATAGCTAGTATCGCGGTTTGGATCGATTCCGTTAGCTAGGGCACGGGTATTGGCAACATCTCCGTCAGGATTTTCAGTAAAGTCAAAGAGGAAAATGAATTTCTTGAGGAGTTCTTTGACACTAAGTGTGATAGTCTTAGCATTGCCATTGGCATCAGTGGTTTGGAAAGAAATTTGATCTTTGGTCGCAAAAGTATTGAAGAGGCCAGTGATGATATCGATAGCAGGTTGTTCATCGGCGTGGGTATTGTTGATAAGGACTGGAAGTTTATAGTCCAGTGTACCATTTTTCAGAGCTGCTAACATTTCAGCGGGTTTAGTGAGAGCGAGTCGATTAGTTGTATTGAGATAGTCGTCAATGCTTTTTTGATCAGAACTGATGATACCGAGTTTAACTGGACGTCCTTGAGCGCTGGTACCAATGTTTTCGATTTTAACAAGCCGATCATTTTTAGCTTCTTGTCGACTTTTTTCAATAGCAGCTAACATTTCTTCGTGAGTATGGAAGTTTTCATACGGTCGGAAAACAAGTGTTTTTCGAATCGTCAGACCGGATTTTTCGTTTGTTCCAACGAGTTCATGGTTTCCGATAAATTGCCGATAAGTTCTGCGGATATTATTTGGTGTCCGCAGGCTTAAGTCTTGACCAAATAGCTCATTAAATTTAAAGGAAACTTTGAGGTCATTTCCATCAGCTTTTTCCTCTACAGTGACAAATGGGTCGCCTGAGAAGGTTCCATCAGCCATCTTCCAAGTTTTCCACTCACTAATCGGCTTGTTATCTAATTTCCAGGTAATCTTACCAGCTTGAGCTCCCTGTTCCTGCACAGTATCAGTAATTGTAGCTTTTTCAGACATATGGACTGTACTATCAGTTAATTGGACCTTCTTTTCTTCTGTTCCAGCTGCTCGTGTTTCTGTTTTTGCAGGTGTTGCAGGCGTCTCTGTTCCGGATTCGTTTGTAGTAGAAGTTGGGCTGTCTATTGAAGGAGTGTTTTCCGATTTCTGTGCTTCTTCTTGATGGGTTGTTGTGGGAAGCTGAACTCCAGTTGATGAAGAATCTGGCGTTACATTCGCTCTAGTTGCATTTGTTTCCGTACTTGCCTTTTCGGCAGGAACTACTGTTTCTGTCTTGTTAGTAATAGGCTTCTCCGTGCTATCTTGCGTATCTGCAGCAGCATTTCCTTGCGTTAAAACTGTAACAAGAACGGCAGCTGATAAGCTGAGAACATTTGTGTACAACCGTTTCTTATATGAATTTTTCATAAGAAACCTCCTTTATTATTTGAAGTATACAAAGGTAGTATACCAGGGAATGTAAACGATTTCAAGGGAAAATATATATAAAAAACAGAAATATGTATAAAACAATAGATATATAATGAATATGAGTGGAAACAAAAAATTATGATGAATGTAACAGAAAACGTTTACAAAAAACGGCAAAAATGATATGCTTTATATAAACCGGTTTACTAACAAAAAGAGATGTACTGAATAATCCTCTCAATGATTGAAATTTATATGTATAGGAGTTGAATATGAATTCAGAAATTAGAAATCATTTTGTATCGAAAAAGTTGCTTATTTCCATTTCATCTGTGCTTTTATCTGGAATCTTATTGGTGAATGCTTCGACGATTGTTAGAGCAGATGAAGCAACAATTAATCCATCTCAGAACTCTGGAGTAACTTCACAAGCAGATACTCAGATAGAGAAAATTACAGAAGAGACAAACCAACAGAGCATGGTAAATCAAGCTATTTATAATCTTTTGAAAAATGGAGATTTTAGTCAGTTAGAAGATAAGCAAGGTTATTGGACAGGGACAAAGGCTATTGGTTGGACAGCTTGGATAGATAACAATTACAAAGACAATACTCCTTCTAGAAAGATAGAAGTGATTGATCAAGCTGTTATGCTGTCTAGTTCGGAACCTTTTCGAGCAGTTGTGCATCAGGAGCTAACTGTTGATGCCAGCAAAAAATACAAACTCCGTTTTAAAATCAAAGCAGAAAATAAAACTGGTGCAGCTTATGTTCGTATCATTGAAGGAGAGGGGACTCAGAAGAATCTTTGGTATTCTGAAAAAATATCAGGAACAACCGATTGGAAAGTGTTGGAAAAAGATTATGTTCCCCTTTCAGCTGCTAAAAAAATTAAAATAGAGTTGTTTTATGATAAAGGAACGGGCTCAGTTTCTTTTAAAGATGTTGAATTAGTAGAAAATGGAAATAAGGTGGAAGAAAAACCGCAGGAAACAGAAAAGGGAATAGAAGATAAGATTGATCTTCCATTAGGGAAAAAATATGTTTTAAACAAAGTGGAATATAATTATTCAATAGAAAATAGTACAATAGCCTCTGTAAAAAATGGAATTGTTGAACCACTAAAAGAAGGTCTGACGAATATTAAAGTTGAAAAAGACGGCAAAGTCGTAAAGACAATTCCTTTAACGGTAACGAGGTCTGCTAAAGATCAATATAGTCAACTGTTGGAAGACTGGAATGATATTATTGCAGGTAATCGTTATTTCAATCCAAAAGATCCATACATGTCTACTTTTAACAAAGAATTAGAGGACAAAGTAACAGAAAACTTGAAAACAATCTCATCCAAAGAAAATCGAACTTACTTATGGGAAAAATTAGCAAACTATGAAACTTCTTCTAACTTGACAGCAACTTATCGCAAGTTAGAAGAAATGGCAAAGCAGATCACGAATCCTCACTCTAGCTATTATCAAGATGCCAACGTTATCCGTACTGTTCGAGAGGCTATGGAATGGCTTCATAAAAATGTATACAATAGCTCTAAAAATATCGTTGGAAATTGGTGGGACTACGAGATTGGTACACCAAGAGCCATTAATAATACACTGTCTTTGATGCAGGAATATTTTTCAAATGATGAAATAAAAACGTATACCGATGTTATTGAAAAATTCGTACCAGATCCAGAATATTTCCGGAAAACAACTACGCCATTTAAAGCCTTAGGTGGTAACTTAGTAGATATGGGACGTGTAAAAATCATTGCAGGCCTGTTGCGCAAAGATAAGCAAGAAGTTGCTGCTACGATTCGTTCCATTGAGCAAGTTTTCACTTTGGTAAATAGTGGTGAAGGCTTCTATCCAGACGGCTCTTATATCGATCATACCAATGTTGCTTATACAGGAGCTTATGGCAATGTTTTAATTGATGGGCTTTCTCAATTGTTGCCGATTATTCAAAAAACTTCAACTCCTATAGCAACAGAAAAAATGAAGACCATGTATCATTGGATTGACAAATCATTCTTGCCTTTGATTGTTCATGGAGAGCTAATGGATTTGAGTCGCGGACGCTCTATTAGTCGTGCTAATAGTGAAGACCATGTGGCAGCAGTTGAAGTACTTCGAGGCATTCATCGAATTGCAGAAATGTCAGATGAAGCAACAAAACAAAAATTGAAATCAATTATTAAGACGATTATCCAATCCGATACGTTCTATAATGTATTTAACAATTTGAAAACATATCGTGATATTAGCCTGATGGAAAATCTGTTAAATGATGCCTCTGTAGCAACAATCTCAAGAGAGAGTTACTTATCAGATTTTAATGCAATGGATAAATTAGCTTTGTATCATGCTGAAAAAGATTTTGGCTTCGGCTTGTCTATGTTCTCCAGCCGAACCAAAAATTATGAAGGAATGAACAAGGAAAACAGAAAAGGTTGGTATACAGGAGATGGCATGTTCTATCTTTATAATGGAGATTTGAGCCATTATAGTAATCATTATTGGGCGACTGTTAATTCGTATAAATTGCCAGGAACGACCGAAACGTCTGCTCCTAGAGAAGATGATTCTGGTCAAGGCACGCTGCCATCTGGTTTTGTAGGGACAAACAAGCTAGATGAAAAAAATGCGACAGCAGCTATGGATTTTACAAATTGGAACAAAACATTGACAGCACATAAGAGTTGGTTTATGTTAAATGGTAACATAGCTTTTCTTGGAAGTGCCATTCAAAACCGTTCAAATGATACAGTCTCAACCACCATTGAGCAGAGAAAAGAAAACCCAGAAAGTCCTTACAAAGTATATGTTAATGATAAAGAAGAAGGTTTAGCGGACAAAGAAAATCCGTATAATGCGACGAAGAGTGTCTTTCTAGAGTCAAACGACAAAAATAAAAATATCGGTTATTTCTTCTTTAAAAAGACAGACATTACAATGATGAAGAGGATTCAAGAAGGAACTTGGAAAGATATCAATGCTTCTCAATCCGATGCGAAAGTGCAGAATACCTTTATTACCATTAGTCAGACTCATAAGGGAGATGGTGATAGCTATAGTTATATGATGATTCCCAATGTAGATCGTGCCACCTTTAATCAAATGGTGAAAGATTTGGAAGGCGCTCTCCTTGAAAATAATGATCAATTGCAAGCTGTTTATGATGCTCAACAACAAGTTTGGGGCATTGTGAAATATGATGATTCTGTTTCGACTATTTCAGATCGATTCCAAGTAAGAAAACGAGGATTGTACACTATTAGAAAAGAAGACAATGAATACAAAGTTTCGTACTATAATCCAGAAACAAAAAGCTCTGCTAGTAAAGACGAGGTCTTTAAAGAATTAGCAATAGCAAAACCAACTGATGAAAATTCATCAAAAAATAAGGGAAAGAAAATGAAAGAAAGTGAGACTGAGACAGCACTTCCTAAAGGAAAAAAGAAAACTCTTCCTCAAACGGGAGAAGGAGCCACTGTTTTACCCCTTTTGGGCATATTATTGGTGGGAAGTGGTTACGTTGTTCTTCGGCTGAAATAAATCTCCAAAAGCTGAAAATCAAATCAATTGATTTTCAGCTTTTTGTTTTTACTTCATTCATAGTCATGATAATAAAAAAATAAAATTTTTACATATAATTATATGTTCGTTACTCGTTTTAAATTCAGGGAACTATATAGCACTTTATCCTAATTACAACATATAGTATCTTAAAATAAGATTTTTGTAAATTTGACAACTATACTTTGTAGTTGTGTAAACAGGTATATCATTTCCTAAATTTATTTATTATATGGTATAATAAATAAGGATGATCTCTAAAAAATGATAAATATAATCTATTGACAGGAGGATAAAATGTTTAAAATAAAAAGAAGAACAAATAAGATTATCAGAGGTGCACTATTTCTGCTAGCTCTCCTTTTTAGTTTTCATATAACGGTGAAGCAAATAATTCATGCTAAGACAATTCCAAACGTCATCACTTCAATGAAGGTGACGGATAGTGACGGAAATCCTCTCCAAGGTGACCTTAAAAAATGGCAGGATTTTAAGGTTAGTGCAACTTTCTCGTTACCAAATAATACGGTAGCAGCTGGTGATACGACTACAATTGATTTCCCTAAACAGCTTGTTTATAACTCGCCTAATAAAAGTTTCAATATTGTAAGCAGTCAAGGAGATATTGTTGCAGTAGCAAATATTGATGCAACAAATAAAAAAATTGTTCTTACTTATACAGATTATGTTGAAAAACATTCGGATATTAAAGGGACATTTGATTTTCATGTTCGTTTTGATCATCGCGAGCATAAAGTCAACGGAAAAGTTGATTTAGAATTTAAAATTGATGGTAAGATAACGAATGCAGGGAAACCTGGTTTTGTTGGTGCAGGTGAAGCAGAAAAATTTGCAATTGTAAAGGGCGGATGGCCTTTGACCAATGATCCAGAGAGATTGGGCTATGATGTAGCGATAAACCGAACACAAGAAACCTTTAAAAATGCTGTTATTGAAGATGAGTTTGTGGGGAATGGTGTTATTGAAGCCGATTCTGTCAAGATTATCAAGGGAGTATGGCTTTATAATTCGACAACTTCCGAATGGGAATTGCAGCAAGCAGAAGATGTGACAGCTAAATTGAAGGCTAATATTATAGTAAATAAGCGAAAAGCTACTGTCAAAATTGGTGACATTGCTTCAAATGAGGGCTACTATATCAATTATAAAGTTAAATTGAATGGTGAGCCGAAAATTGGAGATGCTTTTATAAATAAGGTCAAATTAACAGCTGACAATACTGTAGATAGAACTACAGAAGTTGAGACACGATATGTAAAAGCCAATGGGAAGGCTGATGGACAAAACTTCACGATTAAGGTTAAAAAAGTTGATGCTAACGGTCAGCCTCTTTCAAATGCTGAGTTTCAAGTGATTCGCAATCGTACGAAAGAAGTGGTTGGGACTATTACAACGGATGCCAATGGTATGGGAGAATTGTCACATCTTTTGAAAGATGAATACACCTTGAAAGAGAGCAAGGCACCAGATGATTATGAAAAAAGGGATGAAAAGTTCAAGATTTCCCCTTCTGATTTTGGAACAGAACAAACTGTTTTGAGAACGATTGTCAATCAAAAAGTAGGGAACAAGAAGATAAAAATCAGCAAGCTAAATCCAAATGGTAAAATGATTTCAGGTGCCAAACTTCATGTTTACAAAGGAGAAGGAACACAGGGAGAGGTCGTTGCTTCTTGGACATCAGAGTTAGGAAAAACACATGAATTAAGTTTAGATCCCGGAATTTATACTTTTCATGAGGAAACGGCTCCTAATGGCTACAAAGCTGTAGGTGACATTGTTTTTGAGGTAACAACAGCTGGACAAGTGAATATCCTTAAAGCTAAGAATAATACGGCAACTGTCAAAAATGATAGATTAAATATTACAGATCAGTTTGATGAGGCAAGAACAAATATCTCGGTTGTGAAACATTGGGATGACAAAGATAATCAAGCTGGAAAACGTCCAAATCATATTACAGTGAATTTGCTGGCTGACGGGAAAAAGATAGAATCTCAAACGATTAAACCAAATGAAAACGGTAAATGGCGTGCAGAATTTACCAATAAACCAAAATATAAAAATGGAAAAGAAATTCATTATACCATCACTGAAGAGGTTGTTGCTTCTTATCGTGCAGAGATTAGTGGTGATGCAGCATCAGGTTTTGTATTGAAGAATTTATATGATCCATCTCAACCGCCAGCACCAAAACAAAAGATTTTACCAAGGACAGGAACGACAGTTATGGGTGCCTTGATTGTTGTAGGGTTGGTAGTTCTTAACGGGAGTATCTACTTAGCAAAACGAAAAAATAGGTAGGGTTATCTGGTTTGACAAATCGTCCTCTATAGGTATTTTGATAGTGTAAGATAGTTAAAACAGGCTAGGATTTTCCTAGCCTGTTTAGCTTGTATTTTCAATAATAGATTTCTTGTTTTTCTTTTTTAATGGAAAAGGACTAGATTTTTTACTTCAGTGCGGTATATTGTTTAGCAATTGTTGTAATCGCTTCGTAATTACCTTGGCTGGCAAGTTTGTTAAATTCTCCACCAATACCAATGGCGTCCGCACCAGCAGAAAACCAATCTGAAACATTATCCAAATTGACGCCACCTGTCACCATGATAGCTACTTGAGGAATCGGTGCTTTAACGGCAGAGATATATTTTGGACTTAGAGCACTTCCTGGAAAGAGTTTGATGATTTCACTGCCAGCTTCCAGTGATGTGGTGATTTCTGTTAAGGTCATACAACCCGGAATATAGGGAATGCCATAGAGATTACAGATTCTTGCAGTTTCAGAGTTGAAAGAAGGAGAAACAATATAATGAGCACCTGCTAGCATTGCATCTCTTGCGGTTACAGCATCCAGTACAGTTCCAGCTCCGATACAAACACTGGCATCATCTTGATATAGGTGGTTTAGCTCTTTTATAATTTCGCCAGCGTATTGATTGGTATAAGCAACTTCAATAGCTTTGATACCACCTTTGATACAGGCGATAGATGCTTTGAGGCCTTCTTCTTTTGTCTTTCCACGAACAACAACGACAATTTTTTGTGTTTTTAATTCAATAATGATATCTGACTTAGTCATGCTATTCTCCTAACGAATAATATCTTTGGTGGTTGTTAGCAATTTTTCAATGGCTGTAGCAGATTTGCTCATACTGTCGCCAGCAAGAGTACACTTCATAGTCGCACTAGCAACAGCAAAGTCAAGTGTATCTTTTAAAGAAGCTTGCATGAGTAATTGATAGAGTGCGCCAGAAACAAAAGCATCTCCGCTTCCAACACGTTGATAGACAGCAGTTTTTAGCTGGACAGATTGCTCAAATGTATCACTGAACGCATAAGCCTGATAGACATTTTTATCTTGTGCATCAGTGGAGCGGAACGTATGAAAAATGGCTTTAAAAGAATAGATTTCTTTTAAATGACGCATGCGATTTTCAATCTCCGCCAAACTTGCTGTTTCTCTTGGAAACATGTCAAGATCTGTTTCATCTGCCATAATTGGATCGATTCCAAAACAATAGTCGGCATAGCGAGCGAATTTTGAAAATTCATATTTGGCTTCTAAGACAGAAATCATTTTAGTGCGCAAGTTGAGATCCATAGAAATGGTGATGTTCCTTTGCTTTGCTTCTTTCAAGAGACATAGTAGCACTTCGCGGACTTGCTCATCAATGGCAACTGTGATGCCACTGAAATGAAAATGGCTGATTCCTTTAAACAAGCTGTTCATATCCAGCATTTCAGGACGAATCTGACTGATACTGGTATGCTTGCGGTCGTAAAAAACTTCACTTTGGCGGCAACCAAATCCATTTTCCAGATAATAAACCCCAAGTCGGTCACCAAGTCGGAAAATAGTGCTAGTGTCGATGTCATGCTGTTTCAAAAACGTTAGGAATCGATTACCAATTTCATTATCTGGCAATCCTGTAAAAAGTTTTGTGCAAATTCCTAAGGCCTGTAAATTACAGGCGATATTGACTTCCGATCCGCCAAAATAAGTTGTGCTGATCACTTGGTCACCAAGAGAAGAAACGTCTACAGGCGTAATTCGAATCAGTGGCTCACCAAATAGCAATAATTTCGTCATGTGTCAATTCCTTTCGGGTTGCAAAATGGATTTATGCATCAAGAAGTCCTTTTAAGTAAGCTGCGATTTCATTATCTTGGCAGTTCGCAAAGAAGTATTCTTGGAAATGTTCTCCTGCAATGGTTTCTCTCAAGAAATCTTGGTCGATGTTTTTTAGAACGCTTAGCAGGTCGTTATGGGTAATCTTTTTAACCTCGTTTAAAATACGAGCATTTCGTTGTTCAGGAATTGCTCTTTCCTTTGGATAGCCACCACCAACTTCTTCAGCAAAAAGTCGTTCAAATATCAATTTTAGATTTAATTCTGCACCCCAGCCAAAGCCTTTTGCATAAGGGATTGAAAGAGCATTGCCACCATTTATTTGAGAGAAGAGGTAGGCGTCTGTTGGTTCGATAGCCAAGCCACAGACCACACCAGGAAAACTATTTAAAGCAACCATTGCTCCTTCACCAGTACCGCAACCGGTGATGACAAAGTCAGCAGCTTTTGTATTTAAGAGAATGGCTGCTAGTAAACCATTTTGAACATAAGTTAATTGGCTTTCGCCTTCTTTTCCATACATACCGTAGTTGTACAGTTCATATCCTTTTTTGTCAGTTGTTTCTTTTAAGGCATCATAAATAATGTGGTTTTTAGCAGCTTGACTATTTTCGTTAATTAAAGCAATTTTCATTTTTATTTCTTCTTTCTATTCTGGTTGTTTTCCGATATAAGCTAGGATACCGCCGTCAACGTAGAGAATATGTCCATTGACAAAGTCGCTAGCATCACTAGCGAGAAAAACAGCTGGTCCCATGAGGTCTTCTGGATTCCCCCAGCGTGCCGCAGGTGTTTTAGCGATGATAAATTGGTCAAATGGATGGCGTGAGCCATCTTCTTGTAATTCGCGTAATGGTGCTGTTTGAGGAGTGGCGATATAGCCAGGACCAATACCATTACACTGAATATTAGCACTGCCGTATTCTGAAGCGATGTTACGCGTTAGCATTTTGAGTCCACCTTTAGCAGCGGCGTAAGCACTAACTGTTTCGCGACCGAGCTCGCTCATCATGGAGCAAATGTTGATGATTTTTCCGTGTCCTTTTTTAATCATCGAAGGAATGACGGCTTTGGAAACAATGAACGGTGCGTTTAAGTCAATATCAATCACCTTGCGAAAATCAGCTGCACTCATTTCGCACATAGGAACTCTTCGAATGATGCCTGCATTGTTGACCAAAATATCAATAATGCCAACTTCTCGCTCAACTTGCTCAACCATTGCTTGGATACCAGCTTCATCAGTAACATCGCAAACATAACCATGTGCTGAGATTCCTGCTTCATGATAAGCAGTTAAACCTCGGTCAACTAATTCTTGGTTGATGTCATTAAAAACAATAGTGGCTCCTGCTTCAGCGTAGGCTTTGGCAATGGCAAAACCTATTCCGTAGGAAGCTCCAGTGATAAGGGCGATTTTTCCCTTTAGAGAAAATTGTTCTATGGAGAAAATTTTTTCTGTCATATTTTATTTCCTTTCAGTTTAATAAGATTTCATTCTAACAAGATTATATTCTAGTAAACCGGTTTTGTCAACGATAAAAAATGTTTTTTTGATATTTAGTAGTGGAACCTTTGTAAAAATCTGCTTTTCGGATTTTTGAAGATAATCTACTAAATGTTAAAAAGAAATATAGATTTCAAAAGAGATGTAAGCGCTAATATTTTTTTGAAAAAAGTATTGACAAGTAAAAAACAATAGGCTACAATGGAAAATGTAAGTAAACCGGTAAACTTAAAAGAGAGGAGAATGTATGAAAATCATAGTTATAGGACATGGAAATTTCGCTACAGGGATTCATAGTTCTTTGAAATTGATTGCGGGCGAGCAAGAGAAAGTAGATGCTATCGATTTTGTGGAAGGCATGTCCGCAAACGAACTAAAAGAAAAAATTCTAGCTGCTATTACAAGCGACGAAGAGGCCTTAGTCTTGTGTGATTTATTAGGTGGAACGCCGTTTAAGGTGGCATCCACGATAATGGGAAATAGACCAGATTTGCAAATGAATGTTTTGTCAGGCTTGAATTTAGCTATGTTGCTGGAAACCGTTTTTGCGAGAATGACACTTTCATTTGATGAAGTTGCTAAAAAAGCAGTTGCAGCAGCACATGGCGGTGTTGTCAATGGCAGAGAGTTGTTTTCAGATGATTCAGAAGTAATAGAAGAAGATTTTGGGTCAGGAATTTAAAAAGGTAAAAGGAATGATTAAAAAAGTTACAATTGAAGAAATTAACACTCCTGAACGATTTTTAGAAGTTCCACTTTTGACAAAAAATGAAGTAGAACAGGCAATTGAGAAAGTCATTCGGCAGTTAGATATAAATCTTGATTATTTTAAGGAAGACTTCCCGACTCCCGCAACCTTTGATAATGTTTATCCAATTATGGATAATACAGAATGGACCAATGGTTTTTGGACGGGAGAACTGTGGCTGGCTTATGAATACAGTCATGATGAAAAATTTAAAGAAATAGCTCATAAAAATGTCTTGTCTTTCTTGGAACGGGTCAATAAAAGAGTAGAACTAGATCACCATGACTTAGGCTTTCTTTATACTCCATCGTGCATGAGTGAATATAAGTTGGATGGTGACAAAAATGCTAAAGAGGCTGCCTTAAAAGCAGCAGATAAGCTGATTGAACGCTACCAAGAAAAAGGAGGCTTTATTCAGGCTTGGGGTGAGTTAGGTAAGAAAGAACATTATCGTTTGATTATTGATTGTTTGCTCAATATTCAGTTGCTATTCTTTGCGTATCAAGAAACAGGTGAGCAAAAATATTATGAGATTGCAGAAAAACATTTTTATGCCTCTGTCAATAATGTCATTCGTGATGATGCCTCATCTTTTCACACATTTTACTTCGATCCTGAAACAGGTCATCCTCTAAAAGGTGTAACAAGACAAGGTTATAGCGATGATTCTTGCTGGGCAAGAGGACAATCTTGGGGTGTGTATGGTATTCCATTGACTTATCGCCATTTGAAAGATGAATCTTGTTTTAATTTATTCAAAGGTGTAACGAATTATTTCTTGAATCGTCTGCCAAAAGATCATGTTTCCTATTGGGATTTAATCTTTAGTGATGGTAGTGAACAGTCTCGTGATTCTTCTGCAACAGCTATTGCGGTCTGTGGGATTCATGAGATGCTGAAATACTTGCCGGAAGTAGATAAAGATAAAGACATTTACAAACATGCGATGCACGCTATGCTTCGCTCTCTGATAGAAGATTATGCTAGTGATCAGTACAAGCCTGGAGGAACGACGCTTCTTCATGGAGTGTACTCATGGCATTCTGGCAAAGGAGTAGATGAAGGCAATATATGGGGCGATTATTATTACTTGGAAGCTCTAATACGTTTCTATAAAGATTGGAATTTATATTGGTAGGAGGAGAGAGATGACAACACCAAATATTATTATGACCCGTGTGGATGAACGATTGATTCATGGCCAAGGACAGTTATGGGTGAAATATCTAGGCTGCAATACAGTTATCGTGGCAAATGATGAAGTGAGTACTGATAAGATTCAACAAACATTGATGAAGACGGTCGTACCAGATTCTATTGCCATGCGCTTCTTCTCGTTGCAAAAAGTTATTGATATTATTCACAAAGCAAATCCTGCTCAAACGATATTTATTGTTTTGAAAGATATGAAAGATGCACTAACTTTGGTAAAAGGTGGTGTTCCAATTAAGGAAATCAATATTGGAAATATTCATAATGCAGAAGGAAAAGAACAGGTTACACGTTCTATTTTCCTTGGAGAAGAGGATAAGGCAGCGATTAAGGAACTGAGTCAGTCTTATCAGGTAACTTTTAATACAAAAACAACTCCAAGCGGTAATGATGGAGCTGTAGAAGTAAATATATTGGATTATATTTAAAAAAGGAGATTCATGATGTCAATTAATTTATTTCAAGCGATTTTAATTGGTTTATGGACAGCGTTCTGTTTTAGTGGAATGCTGTTAGGGATTTATACGAACAGATGTATTGTTTTGTCATTTGGCGTAGGGATTATTTTAGGAGACCTGCCAACTGCTTTAACAATGGGAGCAATTGGTGAATTGGCTTATATGGGATTTGGTGTTGGTGCTGGAGGAACGGTTCCGCCAAATCCAATCGGACCTGGTATTTTTGGAACGTTGATGGCGATTACAAGTGCAGGAAAAGTTACGCCAGAAGCAGCACTTGCTCTATCTACTCCAATTGCCGTTGCAATTCAATTTGTACAAACTTTTGCATATACGGTACGTGCAGGTGCGCCAGAAACAGCTATGAAGCATTTGAAAAATCGTGATATGAAGAAATTCAAAATTACGTTGAATGCGACGATTTGGTTGTTTGCTGTGATTGGCTTTGCTTTGGGATGCTTGGGTGCTCTGTCAATGGATACTTTGCTGAAATTAGTAGGCTACATTCCGCCAGTATTACTTTCTGGTTTAACGGTTGCTGGTAAAATGCTTCCGGCTATTGGGTTTGCAATGATCTTATCTGTCATGGCTAAGAAAGAATTGATCCCGTTTGTATTACTAGGTTATGTTTGTGCGGCCTATCTAAAAATTCCGACAATCGGTATTGCTATTGTAGGTACAATCTTTGCTTTAATCGAATTTTACAACAAACCAAAAACAGCAGATCATGTGGTAGAGGGGGGAGCACACGATGACTGGATCTAAATTAAACAAGAATGATTATCTCAAAACATCTTTGCGGGCATTCTTTTTACAAAATGGCTTTAACTACAGCAATTATCAAGGGTTAGGGTATGCAAATGTTATGTATCCTGCTTTGAAAAAACACTATGGTGATAATCAAGAAGGTCTCTACAAAGCATTAGAAGAAAATTGTGAATTTTACAATACGAATCCTCACTTTCTACCCTTTATTACGAGTTTACACTTAGTTATGTTAGAAAATGATCGTCCCACAGAAGAAACACGTAACATTAAAATGGCATTGATGGGACCTTTGGCCGGGATTGGAGATTCACTTTCACAATTCTGCTTGGCACCACTCTTCTCCACAATCGCAGCTTCTTTTGCGAAAGATGGTTTGATTATTGGTCCAATCTTGTTTTTCTTGGCTATGAATACCATTTTGACAGGGATTAAATTATCTACTGGTTTGTATGGCTATAAGTTGGGAACAACTGTCATTGACAAACTAAGTGAGCAAATGGCGACTATTTCACGGATTGCTAATATCATTGGTGTGACAGTTATTGCAGGTCTAGCAGCTACTTCTGTTAAGATGACAGTGCCTATTACATTTGCCGCTGGAAAAGTAAAAGCAGGTACAAATCAAAGTATCGTGAGCATTCAAGGTATGCTTGATAAAGTAGCACCAGCGCTTTTGCCAGCTCTCTTTACTCTTTTGGTTTACTATTTGATCAAAGAAAAGAAATGGACAACCTATAAACTAGTTATTCTGACAGTTATCATTGGTATTATTGGCAGCTGGCTTAAGATTTTAGCATAATGAATACGACTTTACTTTATGGAATATTGATTGTTTTGGCAGGAACTCCGATTATACTGTCAAGCATCAGTCATTTCCGTCAGCAAAAAATGCTTCAAGAACAGATGGAGCAACGAAAAACTTATCTAGCTTCTTTAAAAGCTGGTGATGAAGTTCTATTACTGTCTGGAATTCATGGTAAAATTATTTCCATTCAAGATGAGTTGGTGACCTTGCAAATTGCTAAGAATGTAACGATTTATGTGGAAAAAGAAAGCATAATGGGAAAGACAAAGGAACAAGGACAGAAGTTTCCAACCTCTGATTAATGGTAAGGTGTAGCATTATATGGTATTTGAATTGATAATCTAGTAACACGAATGCTGCTTGCTTTATTTATGATGGATTGGAGATAAAAATCTCTAACCTCAAAGCGTACTGTATAATAAATCAACAACTAGATGACAGATTAGGTTCTCTTCCAAGCTTAAAAAAGCGAATGGAGAGAACCTAATCTGCTTTGTAGGGTAGGATAAAAGGCAGATTTCTAGAGAAGCAGAACTGTATCAACCATTTTTTAGGTAAGGAAATATGAAACAAGAACGAACTATTTTTTTTGAAGATTTTGATATAGAGTATTATCGACATTATATTCTTCGCTATCAAAAGGAAGAATATAGCCGCATTCAGCACTCCCTTGAACGAATGTTTAGCCATTATTTTTTGTTTGATGGAAATTGGGATATGGAGCCGTGCCCGAGAAAACATCAGATTCAGCCGATGAATTGGGAAGTGCTATTTGAAGAAGATCCAGAGTGGACGTACATGCTCAATCGGCAGGAGTATTTACTGAACTTTGTTATTGGTTACTTGGTCGAGGGAGACATGCGATATATTCAAAAATTGAAGTTTTTCATTTTTGATTGGATAGAGCAAGTACAGGAATTTTCTCCGCAATCTTTGACGACTAGAACCTTAGATACAGGGATTCGCTGTTTTACTTGGTTGAAAATTTTGCTGTTTTTACTGGAATTGGATTTGCTGGAAGAAAAGGAGTCGCAAATCATTTACCGCTCTCTTGAAACTCAGATTCACTTTATGAGAAGGTGTTATCGTGACAAATATACACTCAGTAATTGGGGGATTTTGCAGACCATTCCAATGATTGCCATCTATCATTTCTTTTCAGAACAGCTCGATATTGAAGAAGAATATCTGTTTGCAATAGAAGAATTACAGCAACAGGTACAAATTCAAATTTTGGAAGATGGCACCCAGTTTGAGCAGTCTATTTTGTATCATGTGGAAGTTTATAAAGCTCTGTTAGAATTGTGTATCTTGCTACCAGAGTTGAAGCACAAGTATGCGACTTTGTTAGGGAAAATGGCTACCTACATTCAGATGATGACAGGCTTGGATGGAAAGACGATTGCTTTTGGTGATAGCGACTGTACAGATACGTGGGATATTCTGAATTTATCTGCTCTCGTTTTAGAAGAAGAACAATTACTCTCATTAAAAAATCCATACTTAGATCCATATAGTTTGCTGTTGGTTGGGAGAAAAGGTGCTGATCGTTTAGCAACATTAAAAGCTCAAAAACAAGGAACAAGAACTGCTTTTTTCAAGGATTCTGGTCAGGTTTGTATTCAGACACCTCGGAGCCATTTCTTTTTCAAAAATGGACCGATGGGCAGCGCCCATGCTCACAGTGATCAAAATAGCTTTTGCCTACAGGATCAAGGCAAGCTAATTTTTGTGGATTCTGGTCGCTATACCTACAGAGAGATAGGAGAACGTTCTGTTCTAAAAAGTGCCTGGAGTCACACCGGATGTATCCTTGATGAGACATCGCCTGAAATAGTATCTGGTTCTTGGGATTATGAAAATTATCCACAATCTTTGTTTTGTGACTATCAAAGAGTGTCAGATGCTCATTATGTGGAAGGCAGTTATCTTGCTTCAAATCCATCTTCTTACTTGCATACTCGGAAAATCATCATGTTGGAAGAAGGTGTTTGGTTTGTAGTGGATGACATTAGATGTGCTGGAGAGCATGAATTACGAACTCAATTTATACTAGACAGCCAAGTTGCTGGTAGTCCAAGTCAAGTCAATGACCTTAAGATTTGGAGCGAGATTCCGCTGGCGTTAGAAAAAACGTTCATTTCTAAGAAATACAATGAACTGGAAGAAAGTCATAAATTGGTCAAAATACAGAAATTTTCAGATCGAATCATTGATGCCACTCTGATTATGGATCAATCATTTACTGTAAAATATCATACAGTTTATCAAACAGATGGGCGCCGGCTTCCTAATGCACTTGCAATTGAAATAGAAAATGACTGCACAAATAAACTGATCTTAGTGTTAAATGATGATATTTACAAAGGAGAAAAATTATGTGTGGTCAATGGTATTAAAATGAGAGGAAAATGTGTTATCTATGACAAAAAAACTTGTACAAAAATCAGACTAAAAAGTTAGAAAAGTCTGATTTTATGGGATTTGAAGCCATCGTTTTGTAATAAAATATGTTATAATATGAGTGCTTAGGAGGGACCTTAAATTGGCAAAAAAATTGACCATAAAAGATATTGCAGAAATTGCTCAGACCTCAAAAACGACTGTTTCCTTTTACTTAAATGGTAAATATGAAAAAATGTCTCAGGAAACCAGAGAGAAAATCAAAAAGGTTATTGAAGAGACTAATTATAAGCCTAGCATTGTAGCGCGCAGCCTCAACTCCAAGCGAACCAAATTGATTGGCGTTTTGATTGGTGACATTACCAATAGTTTTTCAAATCAGATTGTCAAAGGAATTGAGGATATTGCACATCAAAATGGTTATCAGGTTATGATTGGAAATAGCAATTACAACCAAGAAAGTGAAGACAAATATATTGAAAGTATGCTTTTGTTAGGAGTGGATGGTTTCATTATTCAGCCGACTTCAAACTTTAGAAAATATTCTCGCATTATTGAGGAAAAAAAGAAGCGAATGGTCTTTTTTGATAGTCAATTGTATGAACATCGGACAAGTTGGGTCAAAACGAATAATTACGATGCAGTCTATGATGTGACACAGGCTTGTGTTGCAAAAGGTTATGAAAAATATATTCTCATCACGGCAGATATTAGCCGATTGAGTACACGGATTGAACGAGCTAGTGGCTTTATGGATGCTTTGGCAGATTCCAACTTAGAATATACAAGTTTGATTATTGAGGATGAGCACACTGACTTAGGTAAAATGAAAGAATTTTTGCAAAAGGAAGTCAATTCAGGAGAGAAAACCTTAGTTTTTGCACCGAATTGCTGGGCTTTACCACTGGTGTTTACCGTTATGAAAGACTTGGATTTTGATATACCAAATGTGGGCTTGATTGGTTTTGATAATACAGAATGGACGAGTTTATCTTCACCAAGCATCACGACAATTGTCCAACCAGCTTTTGAAGAAGGGCAGCAAGCAACGAAAATTCTGATTGATCAGATTGAAGGTCGTCATCAGGAAGAAAAGCAGCAAGTGCTGGATTGTCGTGTTCATTGGAAAGAATCGACAATCAATTGATAACGATTAAGCAAGGCTTGAGGATTAAAAGTCGGATTTTTCTCTTTCAGTTTATGCAAATTTCCTTTACTTATGCTACAATAGGAAAAAGTATGTTGATTGGAGCAAAGAATGAAAGCGATTATTACGGTTGTTGGCAAGGATAGAACGGGGATTGTGGCAGGAGTGTCTAGCAAGATTGCAGAGCTTGGTTTGAATATTGATGATATTTCACAAACGGTTTTAGATGAATTTTTCACGATGATGGCAGTCGTTTCTAGTGATGAAAAGAAAGATTTCACTGTTTTGCGCGAGGAGTTTGAAGCCTTTGGCAAAACTCTCAATATTAAAATCAATATTCAAAGTGCAGCAATTTTTGATGCCATGTACAATATCTAACAGAGGTGAAAAAATGGATATAAAGCAGGTTACTGAAACGATTGCCATGATTGAGGAGCAGAATTTTGATATTCGGACTATCACTATGGGCATTTCACTTCTCGACTGTATTGATACGGATATTGAGCGAGCGGCGGAAAAAATCTATCAGAAGATTACCAGTAAAGCTAGAGATTTGGTAGCTGTCGGAGATGAAATCGCTGCTGAGCTAGGGATTCCCATTGTCAACAAGCGCGTTTCTGTCACGCCTATTTCCCTAATTGGGGCAGCGACCGATAGTGAGGATTATGTGCCACTGGCAAAGGCGCTGGATCGAGCAGCAAAAGAAATCGGTGTTGACTTTATCGGTGGTTTTTCTGCTCTGGTGCAAAAGGGTTATCAAAAAGGAGATGAAATCCTTATCCGTTCCATTCCGCGAGCTTTAGCGGAGACTGATAAGGTTTGCTCCTCTGTCAATATTGGTTCCACCAAGTCAGGCATTAACATGACGGCAGTGGCAGACATGGGACGTGTCATCAAGGAAACGGCTGAACTTTCTGATATGGGAGCTGCGAAATTAGTTGTTTTTGCGAATGCTGTTGAGGACAATCCTTTCATGGCAGGAGCTTTTCACGGTGTCGGTGAAGCGGATGTAGTCATCAATGTTGGGGTTTCTGGTCCTGGTGTTGTCAAGCGTGCGCTGGAAAAAGTCCGTGGTGAGAGCTTTGATATGGTGGCAGAAACGGTTAAGAAAACAGCCTTTAAAATCACTCGTATCGGTCAATTGGTCGGTCAAATGGCTTCAGAGCGCCTAGGTGTGAAATTTGGAATTGTTGATTTAAGTTTGGCACCAACGCCAGCTGTTGGGGATTCTGTCGCTCGTGTTTTGGAAGAAATGGGATTGGAAACGGTCGGTACGCATGGAACGACGGCAGCTTTGGCTTTGCTTAATGACCAAGTCAAAAAAGGTGGCGTAATGGCTTGCAATCAAGTCGGCGGTTTGTCTGGTGCTTTCATTCCAGTTTCAGAAGACGAGGGGATGATTACAGCAGTTCAAAATGGATCTCTCAATCTAGAAAAATTAGAAGCCATGACTGCTATCTGCTCAGTAGGCTTGGATATGATTGCGATTCCTGCGGCAACACCTGCTGAAACCATTGCAGCTATGATTGCCGATGAAGCGGCAATTGGCGTTATCAATCAGAAAACGACAGCGGTGCGGATTATTCCTAAAGGAAAAGAAGGGGACATGATTGAATTTGGCGGTCTTTTAGGAACGGCTCCGGTCATGAAAGTTAATCAGGCGTCATCTGTTGATTTTATCGCGCGTGGTGGACAAATTCCAGCACCAATTCATAGTTTTAAAAATTAAAATGTGGTCTGTATGACAGGCCTTTTCTTTTGAAAAGGAGATTGAAATGACAAAAACGAAATTATACATTATTCGTCATGGAAAAACGATGTTTAATACAATTGGTCGGGCGCAAGGATGGAGTGATACGCCACTTACGGCTGAAGGGGAACGTGGCATCCATGAATTAGGAATTGGTCTGCGAGAGTCGGGGTTGAAATTTTCTAAAGCTTTTTCCAGTGACTCTGGGCGAACGATTCAGACCATGGGGATTGTCCTTGAAGAACTCGGTTTAACAGGCAAAATTCCTTATACTTTTGACAAACGGATTCGTGAGTGGTGTTTCGGAAGTTTTGATGGAGCCTATGGTGGTGAGCTTTTTTATGGCGTGATTCCACGAGTTCTTAATACAGATGACTATAAGGAGCTGAGTCTACCTGAGTTGGCGAATGGCTTGGTTGAAGTCGATACAGCTGGTTGGGCTGAACCTTGGGAACAATTGAGCAGTCGGATTCTGGATGGGTTTACAGCGATTGCTAAAGATGTAGAAGCTTCTGGCGGGGGCAATGCTCTTGTCGTCAGTCATAGTATGACAATCGGTGCTTTTGCGTATCTGATTGATGAAGCGATTACCAAAAATCCTGGCGTGCAAAATGGTAGTGTAACAGTTGTGGAATATGAAAATGGGAAATTTACCATTCAAACATTAGGAGACATGTCTTATCGCCAAGTGGGTGCTAAGATACTGGAAAAACAAAAATAATTATAAAAACGGGAATGTAAGAAAAGTTGATGTTTACAAATTGTGACTTTTATCTTACTCCTGATTTTTCTTTCATCTCTCAAACGATTTTCTGCAAAAAATGATATAATATAGTGAGAAAAACGGAGGTAAGATATGGCAAAAACAAGATTATACATTGTTCGCCATGGGAAAACCATGTTTAATACAATCGGTCGGGCACAAGGCTGGTCTGATACACCTTTGACCGCTGTGGGAGAACGTGGAATTCGTGAGCTAGGGATTGGACTTCGCAAGTCTGGGATTCAATTTGCAAAAGCTTTTTCTAGTGATAGTGGGCGGACGATTCAAACCATGGGGATTCTGCTAGAGGAACTCGGTTTAACAGGACGCATTCCTTATCGCACAGATAAACGACTTCGCGAATGGTGTTTTGGCAGTTTTGATGGAGCCTATGATGGCGAATTGTTCATGGGAGTGATGCCGCGTGTTTTTAACGTAGAGCATGTTCATCAATTGAGTTATCCTGAGTTGGCCGAAGGTCTGGTGGAAGTGGATACTGCTGGTTGGGCTGAACCTTGGGAACAATTGAGCAATCGTATTTGGACAGGATTTTCAGACATTGCAAAAGAAATAGAAGCCTTTGGTGGTGGCAATGCTTTGATTGCTAGCCACGGCATGACTATTGGAACTTTTGTATATCTCATTGACCAAACAAGGCCGCATGGTTTAGATAATGGTAGTGTGACGGTTGTTGAGTACGAAGAGGGTCGCTTTACAGTTGAATATGTTGGTGATATGTCTTATCGCACAGTGGGGGCAAAAGAACTAGCAGAACAGTCAGCAAAATAAAGTGTTCAAAATCAACTGATATGAACAAATCAAGGGAGTTTAGATAGAATTTGTATATGAAAAAGCAGGGAAATTTCCCTGCTTTTTCATATATTTCTCGACCAAAGCACAATTCGAAGCTAATGACCTGGGTAATAAATTGGGCTGAATCTGAATTGAAAGCGGATACTTTTTATATTATACTAAAATTGTAGGAGGTATCATCGTGTTATCAAATGAGCTCATTGAAAAATTTCAAATCTTTTCTAGCTATCCGAATGCCTCTATATTAGAATTAGCTGTTCTCCTAAAATCCAATAGAAAAATGGTGCTGACGGATATACGTAAAATCAATGATATATTGTTTAGTGTGGGTTTACCACGGATACAAATAGAAGAATCGTATATTCAAATGCCAGATATTTCTCTCAATGATCTATTTTCCCGGATGTCATTAGACTCAGGTGAATATTTGTTCTTTGAAGAGCGATTGGATATGATCATACTTTATATTCTATTGAATACTGATTTTGTCTCTAATACTCATTTGCAATGCTTACTTCAGATGAGTAAAAATTCGGTTTTATCTGATTTAAAAAAAGCGAGATTGCAGGCAAAGAAATATGGGGGGCAACTTGTCTATACTCGACAAGAAGGTTACATTATACGTGCAACCGACACAAAGCGTATGCTTCTACTTGAGCAAGTGGTAGAAAATATTTTAGCCAAAGCTAGTGGCAGTTGGGTCATCAAATATGTGCTGGATGAATGCCAGATTCAAATAAATGTTGAAGAGATTTATAACTTCTTATATGATTTGGGCTGTCAATATCATTTGGTTTTTATTTTTGAAAAAACCAAAGCAGTGAGCTACTTATTAGCAGTTTTGGTTAGCCAACAATGGGAAGAACAGACTGTCATTGGACCTCCATATTTATCGAAAATGGAACAATCTTCCATAGGGAGACTTGTGAAAGAGTTGGTGGTTTCTTATCCTTTGCTAGAGCAGAAACGTTATTTTATCATGAGTCGGTTAGCAGGATGTATTCAAGGAGATTTGATAGACAATCCAGACCCGTTAATGATTTTCATTATGGATCGGATTATCAATCAAGTAAAAGCTTATACAGGGATTGAATTTAGAGATTCCATTCAATTTAGAAAAGATTTATATGCTCATCTTTATCCGGCTTTTTATCGACTTTTGTTTGATATTCCATTGAATAATCCTTTAAAAGAGCAGATTCTAAAGGATTTCAATTCACTCTTTCATCTTGTAAGGCGAAGTTTGAGCCCTTTGGAAAAATATTTGAAAAAGACGATTAGCAATGATGAAATTGCTTATTTCACCATTCATTTTGGTGGGTATCTGGAGCAGATTGGGACATCAAATCAGAGTGCGAAGTTGACTGCTCTAACTATTTGTCCAAATGGTGTTAGTTCTTCTTTGATTCTTCAGTCGGAGTTAAAGCAGCTATTTCCTAAAATGGTATTTCGAGAGGTGCACCAGCTAAAACAGGTGAAAGAAATTGGTGTTTCTACTTACGACATGATTTTTTCAACAATTTATTTTGAAACGAATAAGCCACTTTATTTGTTAAAACCTCTGATGAATTCAATGGAGAAAATCATGTTGAAAAAACAAGTTTGTACCGACTTTAATATAGATGAAATGGGAATTTCTGTTGAAGAATTATTGCAGATTATCCATAGGCATGCAGAGATTAAGGATATGAGTAAGCTTCGCAGAGAATTATCGACTTACATCATGGGTAATCAAGAAAAACAAGAACTAGGAGGATATGGTTTGGTAGATTTACTGGAAAGAAAATTAATAAGGCAGATAGAGTGTGTGCCTGATTGGAAGAAAGCGATTCAAGTGGCATCTGCTCCATTGCTGGAACAAGGTTATATCCACCAATCTTATGTGGAAGGGATGATTGATTCGGTGGAGCAAATGGGACCATATATTGTACTGGCACCAAGGGTTGCTGTTCCACATGCATCGCCTGAATACGGAGTTGATAAATTGGGAATTAGTTTATTGCAACTCAAACAACCTGTGGATTTTGATATAACAGATGAAGGAGATGAGGAAAAGCAAGTTCAACTAATTTTTGTCTTGGCTGCAGTTGATTCGACTTCTCATTTGAAATCGTTACAGGAGCTGGCAATGATTTTGGATGATGAAGGAGTAGTAGGGAGCTTAATTAGGGCGGAAACAATTGATGAAATACTATGCATCATCACAGAAGCAATTGAGAAAGGAGAAAGCTATGATTAAAATTGTAACAGTTTGTGGAAATGGTATCGGCAGCAGTCTTTTACTACGTTTAAAGGTGGAAGCAATAGCTAAAGATTTGGGTATCGAAGTGGAGGTAGAGTCTTGTGACTCAAATGCTGCAGTCGGAAAAGGTGCCGATCTTTACGTAACAGTTAAAGAATTTAAAGATATTTTTCCAGTAGAAACCAAAGTCTGTATTGTCAAAAGCTACACAAATCGTAAGAAGATTGAAGCAGATTTGGTTCCAGTTTTAGAAGAAATGAATCCTTAATAAGAATGGAGGTTTTATGATGAATGGAGTACTGACTTTTTTACAAAATATTTTGAGCGAACCTGCGTTTTTGATGGGCCTGATTGCCTTCGTTGGCTTAGTCGCTTTGCGCACTCCGAGTCACAAGGTGTTGACAGGAACATTAGGACCTATTCTAGGGTATTTGATGTTAGCTGCTGGAGCGACTGTTATCCAACAAAACCTAGCTCCTTTGGCTACTTTGATTGACCAAGGCTTTGGCATTACAGGGGTTGTACCAAATAATGAAGCTGTAACTTCGGTAGCTCAAAAGATTTTAGGTGTTGAAACCATGTCAATCTTGATTGTTGGCTTGGTTTTAAATATTTTGTTTGCACGTTTCACGCGATTCAAATATATCTTTTTAACAGGACACCATAGTTTCTTTATGGCTTGTCTTTTGTCTGCAGTATTGGGAGCGATTGGCTTTAAAGGAATGGCTTTAGTTGCGGTTGGCGGCTTTATTCTTGGGGCCTGGTCTGCAATTTCGCCAGCTATCGGGCAAAAGTATACTCTGAAAGTCACCGATGGAGATGAGATTGCTATGGGACATTTTGGTAGTCTGGGTTACTATCTGTCAGCTTGGATTGGTTCTAAAGTTGGCAAAAACAGTCCCAGTACGGAAGAATTGCATATCTCTGAGAAGTGGAGTTTTTTGAGAAATACAACCATTTCGACAGGCTTGGTAATGGTCGTATTTTACCTCATTGCAGTTGTAGCCTGTCTCATCAATAATCCTAAAACTGTAACAGAATTAGCAGCAGGGAAAAATCCGTTCATCTTTGCTATTGTAGGCGGTTTGACATTCGCAGTTGGTGTCGCTATCGTTTATGCTGGTGTTCGGATGATTTTGGCAGATTTGATTCCAGCTTTCCAAGGTATCGCAATGAAATTGATTCCGAATGCTGTTCCTGCTGTGGATTGTGCTGTATTCTTTCCTTATGCTCCGACGGCTGTTATTCTCGGTTTTGCTTTTAGTTTCCTTGGAGGTTTGCTTGGTATGTTCGTGTTAGGAGCAATTGGTGGTGTTTTGATTGTCCCTGGTATGGTGCCTCACTTTTTCTGTGGAGCAACTGCTGGAATATTCGGAAATGCAACAGGGGGGAGACGTGGAGCTATTTTGGGATCTTTTGTAAATGGCTTGTTTCTAGCCTTTCTTCCTGCAACGCTCTTACCCGTTTTAGGAAAATTGGGTTTTGCAAATACAACGTTTGGCGATTTTGACTTTGGCGTATTTGGAATTTTGCTGGGTAATGTTGGAAATTCCATTGGACAAATCGGTGTTTATCTGATTGTAGCGGTTTTAGTCGTGGTTTTACTGTTACCATCCATCATTACAAAGGGAAATACAGCTTTAAATAATATTTCTGAAGAATAACATAAAGGAGAAAAATATGGTTAAAACATTATCTATTAAAGTTTACTCAGATGGTGCGGTATTGGATAAGATGTTAAAGGATTTAGAGTCTGGGTTAGTATCGGGTTTTACGACCAATCCTAGTCTAATGAAAAAAGCGGGCATTACAAGTTATGTAGAATTTGCCAAAGAAGTGTTGACAAAAATTACAGAATTTCCAGTGTCATTTGAGGTGTTTTCAGACGAGATGGAAATCATGGAGAAAGAAGCGGAATTCTTAGCTTCTCTCGGTGAAAATGTCTATGTGAAAATTCCGGGCATCAATTCTCGAGGTGAATCAACTCTTCCTCTCATTGATCGATTAACATCTAAAGGAATTAAAGTTAATGTGACAGCGGTGTTTACTGTAGAACAAGTCAAGGAAATTGTGCCAGTTTTAAAGGCAGGACTGCCATCAATCGTTTCTGTCTTTGCGGGGCGGATAGCTGATACAGGTGTGGATCCGATACCGATTATGAAAGAATCTTTGACTTTATGTCATCAAAAATCTAGTGTGGAATTGCTGTGGGCGAGTCCACGAGAAGCATACAATATTTATCAAGCAGACGAGTTAGGTGTAGATATTATCACTTGTACACCAGATTTGATTCAAAAATTATCTCTCAATGGCAAAGATCTATATGAGTATTCATTGGAAACTGTTCAGATGTTTCTCCGTGATAGCACTAGCTTAGGGTTTAAGATAATAGAAGAATGATGTGCAAATACTTCATCTTAAGTCTGATTTTTAGCACTCTTGTAAAAAGAGTGCTAATTTTTTGAGTTTTTGTCTTGACTTTGGTGTGGAAGAGTGTATAATAGAATCATGAGTTAGCACTCGAGTCGGTTGAGTGCTAATTGAGATTGGAATCTTGATTGGAGGTGATGCCGTGGTCACGGAGCGTCAAAATGAGATTTTGAATTTGATTATTGATATCTTTACCAAGACCCACGAGCCAGTCGGATCCAAAGCGCTACAAGAGTCAATCAAATCAAGCAGTGCGACGATTCGTAATGATATGGCTATTCTTGAAAAACAAGGCCTTTTAGAAAAAGCACACACATCAAGTGGCCGTAAGCCTAGTGTTGCAGGTTTTCAATACTTTGTCAAACATTCACTTTCCTTTGATCGTCTTGCTGAAAATGAACTCTATGAAGTGATAAAGGCATTTGATCGTGAATTCTTCAAGTTAGAGGATGTTCTTCAACAGGCAGCAGATGTTCTTTCAATGTTGAGCGGATGTACAGTGGCAGCACTTGATGTAGAGCCAAGTCAACAACGCTTGACTGCTTTTGACATCGTGATTCTCAGCCAACATACAGCTTTAGCAGTTTTCACTTTAGATGAGTCCAATACGATTACCAGCCAGTTCGTGATCCCCCGTAATTTCCTACGAGGTGATTTGGTTCAGCTGAAAGAATTGATTCAAGATCGTTTTTTAGGACAAACAGTTCTTGATATTCACTATAAAATCCGAACAGAGATTCCTCAGATTATCCAGCGTTATTTTACAACGACCGACAATGTTCTGGATCTTTTCGAGCATATCTTTAGTGATATTTTCAAAGAAAATGTCATTGTGTCTGGGAAGGTAAGATTATTAGATTTTGCAGATTTAGAGAGTTATCAGTTCTTTGATCAGCCCCAAAAAGTAGCTTTTGAGCTTCGAGATAGTTTAGCTGAAGATCAGATGCAAAGTGTGCGCGTGGCAGACAGCAGAGAAAGCTGTTTGGCTGATTTGACTCTAATTTCCAGCAAATTCCTCATTCCTTATCGAGGTTTTGGGGTGCTGGCAGTTGTTGGTCCGGTTAATCTTGATTACCAACGGCTGGTTAGCCAGATGAATGTTGTCAACCGTGTGCTGACCATGAAATTGACTGATTTTTATCGATATCTGAGTAGTAATCACTATGAAGTCCATTAATTATAGTATAAATATTCCTAAAAAGGAGGTGCCTTGTGGCAAAACATAAACAAGAAGAACATCCAGAAGATGTAGAAGTAAAAGAGGAAGCTGTAGAAACAACTGAGCAGGTTGAATCAGTAAGTCCTGAAAAAACAGAATTAGAACTAGCTAATGAGCGGGCAGAAGATTTTGAAAACAAATATCTCCGTGCTCATGCAGAAATGCAGAACATCCAGCGCCGAGCAAATGAAGAACGCCAGCAGCTGCAAAGATACCGCAGTCAAGACCTGGCAAAAGCTATCTTGCCTTCGTTGGACAATTTAGAGCGAGCCCTGGCTGTCGAAGGGTTGACGGATGATGTCAAAAAAGGCTTAGAGATGGTGCAGGAAAGCTTAATTCACGCTCTGAAGGAAGAGGGAATTGAAGAAATCGCAGCTGACGGAGCATTTGACCATAACTATCACATGGCCATCCAAACAGTTCCAGCTGACGACGAGCACCCAGCAGATACCATCGCACAGGTCTTCCAAAAAGGCTACAAACTTCACGATCGTATTCTTCGACCAGCAATGGTGGTTGTTTATAATTAGGCGGTAAGTCAGAAATCTGTGATTTCGTTGACGCAGCCCCGCAAGGGTGATTAGGCTGGTCACGAGCGTTTGCGAAGTGAACTGCCAATCAGCTACTGCGTAAAGCTTGTCCGAAACGACAATAAACTATGAAGGAAGAAAACATTCGTTTAGCTTTGCTTCTGATGAGCGAAGCGAACCAAAGACGATACTCTTTGTCGTGGCGCTACTTACGCAAACTTTGAGACTTTAGGCTCAAAGTTTAGTCAAAGAGATTGACGAAGTCAAGCTCTGACGGCGTCGCCACCTAAGAAGAGTATCAAAAAGAAAATTAAAGTAAAAATAGGAAATAAGAAAGGATTTGAACCCGAACGAAATGCTCGGAAAATAGATAAACCGCCTGGCATTCATCGAATGCTTCGTTGGTTCCCTAATTTTCAGTCGCATTGTCGGCGTTCTTGGTATCATTATTATGTCTAAAATTATCGGTATTGACTTAGGTACAACAAACTCAGCAGTTGCAGTTCTTGAAGGAACTGAAAGCAAAATCATCGCAAACCCAGAAGGAAACCGCACAACTCCGTCTGTAGTGTCATTCAAAAATGGTGAAATCATTGTTGGTGATGCAGCAAAACGCCAAGCAGTTACAAACCCAGATACTGTTATCTCTATCAAATCTAAGATGGGAACTTCTGAAAAAGTTTCTGCTAACGGTAAAGAATACACTCCACAAGAAATCTCAGCTATGATCCTTCAATACTTGAAAGGTTATGCTGAAGACTACCTTGGTGAAAAAGTAACGAAGGCTGTTATCACAGTTCCAGCCTACTTTAACGATGCCCAACGTCAAGCAACAAAAGACGCTGGTAAAATCGCTGGTCTTGAAGTAGAACGTATTGTTAACGAACCAACAGCAGCAGCTCTTGCTTATGGTTTGGACAAGACTGACAAAGAAGAAAAAGTCTTGGTATTCGACCTTGGTGGTGGTACATTCGACGTGTCTATCCTTGAACTCGGTGACGGTGTCTTTGATGTATTGGCAACTGCAGGGGACAACAAACTCGGTGGTGACGACTTTGACCAAAAGATTATCGACTACTTGGTAGCAGAATTCAAGAAAGAAAATGGTATCGACTTGTCAGCTGACAAGATGGCTGTTCAACGTTTGAAAGATGCAGCTGAAAAAGCTAAGAAAGACCTTTCAGGTGTGACTTCAACACAAATCAGCTTGCCATTTATCACTGCGGGTGCTGCTGGACCTCTTCACTTGGAAATGACCTTGACTCGTGCTAAATTTGATGATTTAACACGTGATCTTGTAGAACGTACAAAAGGTCCTGTTCGTCGTGCTCTATCTGACGCTGGACTTTCTCTGTCAGAAATCGATGAAGTTATCCTAGTTGGTGGATCAACTCGTATCCCTGCCGTTGTGGAAGCTGTTAAGGCTGAAACTGGTAAAGAACCAAACAAATCAGTTAACCCTGATGAAGTAGTTGCCATGGGTGCTGCTATCCAAGGTGGTGTTATTACTGGTGATGTCAAAGACGTTGTCCTTCTTGACGTAACTCCATTGTCACTTGGTATCGAAACAATGGGTGGCGTCTTCACAAAACTTATCGATCGCAACACTACTATTCCAACTTCTAAATCACAAGTCTTTTCAACTGCAGCAGATAACCAACCAGCCGTTGATATCCATGTTCTTCAAGGTGAACGCCCAATGGCAGCAGATAACAAGACTCTTGGACGTTTCCAATTGACTGATATCCCAGCTGCACCTCGTGGAATTCCTCAAATCGAAGTGACATTTGACATTGACAAGAACGGTATTGTATCTGTTAAGGCTAAAGACCTTGGAACTCAAAAAGAACAAACAATTGTCATCCAATCTAACTCAGGTTTGACTGATGAAGAAATCGACCGTATGATGAAAGATGCAGAAGCAAATGCTGAAGCAGATAAGAAACGTAAAGAAGAAGTAGACCTTCGTAACGAAGTAGACCAAGCTATCTTTGCAACTGAAAAGACTATCAAGGAAACTGAAGGCAAAGGCTTCGACGCAGAACGTGATGCTGCCCAAGCTGCCCTTGATGACCTTAAGAAAGCTCAAGAAGACAACAACTTGGACGAAATGAAAGCAAAACTCGAAGCTTTGAACGAAAAAGCTCAAGGACTTGCTGTTAAACTCTACGAACAAGCCGCAGCAGCTCAACAAGCTCAAGCAGGAGCAGAAGGCGCACAAGCAACAGGAAACGCAGGCGATGACGTCGTAGACGGAGAGTTTACTGAAAAATAAGATGCAAAGCCCGTTAAAACCTCACAGTGAAAATAGGAAATCTGATGCAGAAACTTTAGTTTCTAGAAAGATTTATCTTTTTCACCAAGAGGTTAGGGCGTGCTCGATTCAGCATTACTAGTTTGATTTTTAAAACTCGAACGTCGTAATGATAGGAAGAAATCCAGAGGTTGTAAGCCAGCCTCTGTTTTTCGGTAAGAAAGAAATTGGAATGGAAACTTCCGGTTCTTTCTTATACTAAGTTAGAAAGGAACTGAACCCGACCTAAATTCTCAGAAAAAAGAGAAATCAGCCTAGGAGCATCGCTCCGTCGCCTGATTTCCTATTTTTCAGTCGAATTTTACGGTCTTGGTATCTTAAATGAACAATACAGAATATTATGACCGTCTAGGCGTCTCCAAGAATGCTTCTCAAGACGAGATCAAGAGAGCCTATCGGAAATTATCTAAAAAGTATCATCCAGACATCAATAAAGAACCAGGTGCTGAAGAAAAATATAAAGAAGTCCAAGAGGCTTATGAAACCTTGAGCGATGAGCAAAAACGGGCAGCCTATGATCAATATGGTACCGCAGGTGCTAATGCCGGCTTCGGCGGTGGAACTGGCGGTTTCGGTGGCTTTGATGGTTCTAGCTTTGGTGGCTTTGAAGATATTTTCTCTAGCTTCTTTGGTGGAGGCGGTGCAAGTCGCAATCCAAACGCACCTCGTCAAGGGGATGACCTTCAATATCGGGTCAACCTGAAGTTTGAAGAAGCCATTTTTGGTACAGATAAAGAAATTAAATATCATCGTGAGGCCACCTGCCATACTTGTCATGGTTCGGGTGCGAAACCAGGAACTAGTCCAGTCACTTGTAGTCGCTGTCACGGAGCAGGAGTGATTAATGTTGATACGCAAACTCCTCTTGGTATGATGCGTCGCCAAGTAACTTGTGATGTCTGTCATGGGCGAGGGCAAGAAATTAAAGAACCTTGCCAAACCTGTCACGGAACAGGGCATGAAAAACAAGCTCATAGTGTCCATGTAAAAATCCCAGCAGGTGTTGAAACTGGTCAGCAGGTTCGTCTGTCTGGTCAAGGTGAAGCAGGGTTTAATGGCGGTCCTTATGGTGACCTTTATGTCGTGGTCCAAGTTGAGCCGAGCGATAAGTTTGAGCGAGACGGATCTACCATTTACTACAAGCTCAATCTCAACTTTGTCCAAGCAGCTTTAGGTGACAGTGTGGATATTCCAACTGTTCACGGGGATGTGGAGCTGAATATCCCAGAAGGAACACAGACTGGCAAACGTTTCCGTCTGCGTGGCAAAGGAGCTCCGAGCTTGCGTGGCGGAAGCATGGGTGACCAGTATGTCACAGTTAATGTTGTAACACCGACAGGACTTAACGACAAACAAAAAGCAGCGTTGAAAGAGTTCGCAGAAGCTGGTGATATTAAAGTCAATCCAAAGAAAAAGGGCTTCTTTGATAAAATGAAAGATGCCTTTGAGCAATAAGAAAAGAGCAGTTTGACGCTGCTCTTTTATATTATAAGGATAAAATTGTGTGTTTTTCATCTTTGGTGATGACGCGCTTGATACCAGTTGGTTGTGTGGAAACAAGTTTTGCTAGAAAATTTGGGTAGGCTTGATACTCATCCATTCGATCTAGTGGAATCCATTCAACTGTTTCGGCAGCAGAAAAGCTTGGGAACTGCTGGCCTTTTGACTTCATCAAGTAATAAAAGGAAATTTCATGGCAATTCAGACCGGCTAATTTGCCAGAACTTTGTTGGAAAAAATTTTCGTGAATGAACAGCAATCGATCGATTTCGTAGTCCTGTCCAGTTTCTTCCTTAATTTCTCGAAGAACAGCTTCTTCTGAAGTTTCTCCTAGCTGAACAGCTCCACCTAAAGGATAAAAATAATCCTCGTTTGGATTGGTCATAAAAGCAAGCGCGCCTTCTTCAATAATGACGGCAGCAGCTTTGTAACGAAATCGAGATTTCTTTTCGCAAAAAGTAATATCAGTCATTTATCTTTCCTCCGTATTCTAGTGTAGCATATTTTTAATGAAAATCTGTCCCCGGACAGTTGTGTTTTTAGTTTCTTGTTTTCCAATTTATTTCTTGTTACAATAAACACATGACACGATATAAAGCGATTATTTCTTACGATGGTCATGACTTTGCTGGTTTTCAGCGGCAACCTCATGCTCGCAGCGTTCAAGAAGAGATTGAAAAGACTTTAACTAAAATCAATAGAGGAAAGCCTGTCATCGTTCATGGAGCTGGACGCACAGACAGTGGCGTTCATGCTTTGGGGCAGGTAATTCATTTTAATTTACCACAAAAAAGGGATGAAGAAAAACTACGTTTCGCACTTGATACGCAGACACCAGAAGACATTGATTTTATTAGCGTAGAAGAGGTGAATGAAGATTTTCATTCAAGATATTGTAAACACAGCAAGACCTATGAATTTATAGTGGATATCGGGCGTCCTAAAAATCCTATGATGCGCCATTATGCAACCCATTACCCTTATCCGCTTGATTTGAGTTTGATTGAAGAAGCTATTGAAAAGTTAGAAGGAACTCATGATTTTACAGGTTTTACAGCTTCAGGGACTAGTGTGGAAAATAAAGTTCGGACGATTACAAAAGCATACTTAGATTTTGATGAGAAGCGCAACTTTCTGATTTTTACTTTCTCTGGCAATGGCTTCTTGTATAAGCAAATTCGCAATATGGTCGGTACTTTATTGAAAATTGGAAATAAACGAATGCCAGTTGAGCAAATTGATAGAATTTTAACAGAGAAAAATCGTCATTTGGCTGGACCAACAGCAGCACCAAACGGACTTTATCTAAAGGAGATACGATATGAAGAATAATCTTATTCTGGCAATTTCAGGGAATGATATCTTTAGTGGTGGCGGATTGCACGCTGATTTAGCTACTTATACAGTCAATCAACTGCATGGTTTTGTGGCAGTGACTTGCCTGACAGCCATGACAGAGCAAGGTTTTGAAGTCATTCCTGTTGATTCTACTGTTTTTTCTCAGCAGCTTCATTCTCTCAAGAATGTGCCTTTCTCAGCCATCAAACTAGGACTCTTACCAAATGTTGAAATAGCAGATTTGGCCTTGGATTTTGTGAAAGCTCATGCAGGCATTCCTGTCGTATTAGATCCTGTCTTGGTTTGCAAGGAAACTCATGATGTCGAGGTCTCAGCACTTCGAGAGGAACTGATTAAATTTTTCCCTTATGCAAGTATTATCACGCCTAATTTACCAGAAGCCGAACTATTGGCTCAAAAAGAGTTGCGAACGGTGGAAGACGTAAAAGAAGCGGCTAGAATTTTCCATTTCTTAGGTGCTAAATCCGTTGTTATCAAAGGAGGGAATCGTCTAGATTCTCAAAAAGCAGTTGATGTTTTTTATAATGGAGAGCAGTTTCAATTTCTGGAATCACCTGTTTTAGACAACAATAACACGGGCGCTGGCTGTACCTTTGCTTCTAGCATTGCCAGTCAGTTAGTGTTAGGAAAATCAATTGTTGAAGCAGTTCAAATTTCAAAAAAATTTGTTTACCAAGCTATCCAACATTCAGATCAATATGGGGTTGTTCAATATGAAAAAAAATCAGACATATAAACTTGTCCTTTTGTCCATGATTGCTGCGTTGACAGTTGTTTTGGGCTACTATTTAAAAATTCCAACACCAACGGGGATTTTAACGTTCCTTGATGCAGGTATTTTCTTTACCGCCTTTTATTTTGGCAGAAAAGAAGGAGCCATCGTCGGTGGTTTAGCTGGGTTTCTCATTGATTTGCTTTCGGGTTATCCACAGTGGATGTTCTTTAGCTTGATTTTTCATAGTTTACAAGGATATTTTGCAGGTTTTAAAGGAAAAAGTCGTTATCTCGGTTTGGTGTTAGCTACGCTTGTTATGGTAGGAGGTTATGCTGTTGCTTCCACTATCATGCATGGTTGGGGAGCGGCTTTTCCAGAAATATTTCCTAACTTTTGCCAAAATACCTTAGGGATAATTGTCGGATCTATTTTGAATAAACTGTTGACAGATGTTTTGAAAAAGTTAAACAAATAAGGGCGGTGTCCTCTTGGGCTTTTAAAAGCTCTATTTGTAAATATATTCAGAAGTATTTATGACAAAATGAAACGAAGTAAAATGATGAATTTACAAGAATTGAAAAAACAAACTCAAACCATTTTAGCAGATGTTTTAGAGAAATCAGCACTATCTTCCGGTGATATTTTTGTACTGGGCTTGTCTTCCAGTGAGGTGATTGGAGGGCATATTGGAAAAAATTCCAGTCAAGAAGTGGGAGAAGTTGTTGTCAAAACTATGTTGGATATGTTGTCACTTCGCGGAATTTACTTGGCAGTTCAGGGATGTGAACATGTCAATCGTGCTTTGGTCGTGGAGAAAGAATTGGCGCAGAAACAAAATCTGGAAATTGTCAATGTGTTGCCAACTCTTCATGCTGGTGGAAGTGGTCAATTAGCAGCTTTTAAATATATGAACAACCCAGTTGAAGTGGAATTTATTACGGCTCAAGCAGGGATGGATATCGGAGATACAGCAATTGGTATGCATATTAAGCACGTCCAAATTCCAGTACGACCAATTTTGAGAGAACTCGGAGAAGCGCATGTGACTGCGCTTGCCAGTCGTCCAAAGCTAATCGGTGGAGCGCGAGCTGCTTACCAAAAAGATAAAATTCGAAAAGCATAAAGAGCAAAATCAGCAAATGGACGGAAAAATCGTTAAATTTTTCATTAGAAAATTTGTGAAATAACGTGTATTTATGGTATAATTGATTGTATTCAATAAATTTTAAGGAGAAATGACAGAATGTCTGTATCATTTGAAAGCAAAGAAACAAATCGCGGAGTTTTGACATTTACAATTAGTCAAGAACAAATCAAGCCAGAATTGGATCGTGTATTTAACTCAGTTAAGAAAAATCTGAATGTACCAGGTTTCCGTAAAGGTCATCTTCCTCGTCCAGTGTTTAATCAAAGATTTGGTGAAGAAGCTCTTTACCAAGATACATTAAATGCTCTTCTCCCAGCTGCTTATGAAGCTGCTGTTAAAGAAGCAGAGATCGAAGTTGTTGCTCAACCACAATTTGATGTGGCGTCTATGGAAAAAGGTCAAGATTGGACCATTACTGCGGAAGTGGTTACAAAACCCGAAGTAAAATTAGGTGAGTATAAAAACTTAGAAGTATCTGTTGATGTCTCTAAAGAAGTATCTGATGCAGATGTAGATGCAAAAGTTGAACGCGAACGCAATAATTTAGCAGAACTTGTATTGAAAGAAGATAAGGCTGCTAATGGTGATACAGTTGTGATTGATTTTGTTGGAACAGTTGACGGCGTTGAATTTGATGGTGGTAAAGGAGATAACTTCTCACTTGAACTTGGAAGCGGTCAATTCATTCCAGGTTTTGAAGACCAATTAGTTGGACATGCTGCTGGTGAAACAGTAGAAGTAAACGTGACATTCCCAGAAGACTATCAAGCAACAGATCTTGCAGGTAAAGATGCTAAATTTGTGACTACGATTCATGAAGTCAAAGAAAAAGAAGTTCCAGAAGTAGATGACGAACTTGCCAAAGACATTGATGAAGGTGTTGAAACACTGGATGAATTAAAAGAAAAATACCGCAAAGAATTGGCTGAATCAAAAGAAATTGCGTTTGATGATGCAGTTGAATCTGCGGCACTTGACCTTGCAGTAGAAAATGCAGAAATCGTTGAATTGCCAGAAGAAATGGTTCACGAAGAAGTTCATCGCTCTGTAAATGAATTTCTTGGGAACATGCAACGTCAAGGTATTTCACCAGACATGTACTTCCAAATCACTGGTACAACTCAAGAAGATCTTCATAAACAACATGAAGCTGACGCTGAAAAACGTACTAAGACTAATCTTGTGATTGAAGCTGTTGCAAAAGCAGAAGGATTTGAAGCGAGCGATGAAGACATCGAAGCAGAAATTTCTTCACTTGCAACTGACTACAATATGGAAGTGGAGCGTGTTCGTCAACTTCTTTCAACAGATATGTTGAAACATGATATTGTTATTAAAAAAGCCGTTGAATTGATTACAAGTACTGCAAAAGTAAAATAATCTAATGATACATAAGGCAAATTCAGTCGGAGATTCGGCTGAATTGCCTTTTTGCTTCTTTTATATAAAAGTAGAAGTCATTTTGATGAAAAAGAGTGATTTTCTTGATTGGAAAATAAAATTCTTTTTGACGAAAGAAGATTTTTATCGTACAATAAAAAGTAGCGAAAATTCAACAAATTAATTTTTAAGAGCAAGTCTAAAAAAGCTCTTAAACCTTAAAAGGAGATCAATTTTGGAATTAGAAGTATTTGCTGGACAAGAAAAAAGTGAACTTTCTATGATTGAAGTGGCGCGTGCTATTTTAGAGACACGTGGTCGCAATCATGAAATGTATTTTAATGACCTTGTCAATGAAATTCAAAATTACCTTGAAAAATCAAATAGTGATATTCGTGAAGCCTTGCCGCTTTTTTATACAGAGTTAAATGTAGACGGCAGTTTCATTCCTCTAGGAGATAACAAATGGGGCTTGCGTTCATGGTATGCGATTGACGAGGTGGATGAGGAAATTATCGCCCTTGAAGATAACGATGAAGAAACTCCTAAGAAACGGAAGAAAAAACGTGTGAATGCCTTTATGGACGGAGATGAAAATGCCATTGATTACAATGACGATGATCCAGAAGATGAAGACTCATATGAAGCAGATCCTACCCTTAATTATGACGAGGATAATCCGGACGACGAAAAGAGTGAAGTAGAAGCGTATGATGCTGAAATCAATGAAATTGCACCTGATGATTTAGGTGAAGAAGTCGAACTCAATGAAGAGGATGAAGACTATTCAGATGATGAGGTGGATTCAGAGGATGAAGAATAGTTAAGTCCGCTAACGTTTGCTTCTGTTCTTATTTGACAAAAAATTTATTCTGCGATATTATAATATCGGGCACTTCTTTTAAGAAGTCAAAAGCTCCCTAGCTCTAGGGAGCTGTTTTTGTTTTTGCTATTAGAAGTGAACACGCCTGAAAACATCGAAAAAGCAAAGGTTGATTTATGAATAGTCGTTTCCCATTTTCGTGTGTTTTCTAAATGAGTTTTGTATCTTAGATAAGGAGAATGTATGGCAACAAAATATATTTTTGTTACAGGTGGTGTAGTTAGTTCGATCGGTAAAGGGATTGTGGCAGCAAGTCTTGGTCGTCTTTTGAAAAATCGTGGTCTTAAGGTAACCATTCAAAAGTTTGATCCATATATCAATATTGACCCAGGAACGATGAGCCCCTATCAACATGGGGAAGTATTTGTGACGGATGATGGTGCAGAAACTGACTTAGACCTCGGGCATTATGAACGCTTTATTGATATCAACTTAAATAAATATTCAAATGTGACAACGGGTAAGATTTATAGCGAAGTTCTTCGTAAAGAACGTAAAGGTGAGTACCTTGGAGCAACTGTTCAAGTCATTCCACACATTACAGATGCTCTAAAAGAAAAAATTAAACGCGCTGCAACGACAACAGACTCTGACGTGATTATCACAGAAGTAGGAGGAACTGTTGGAGATATTGAAAGTTTGCCATTCTTAGAAGCACTTCGTCAAATGAAGGCAGATGTTGGTGCAGATAATGTGATGTATATCCACACGACATTGCTTCCTTATCTGAAAGCTGCTGGGGAAATGAAAACGAAGCCCACTCAGCATTCTGTAAAAGAATTGCGTGGTCTTGGAATTCAACCGAACATGCTTGTTATTCGTACTGAAAAACCGGCTGGCCAAAATATTAAGAACAAATTGGCACAATTTTGTGATGTAGCACCAGAAGCAGTGATTGAGTCGCTAGATGTGGAACATTTGTATCAAATTCCGCTGAATTTGCAAGTACAAAACATGGACCAAATCGTTTGTGATCACTTGAAGTTGGACGTGCCAGAAGCAGATATGACAGATTGGTCTGCTATGGTTGATAAAGTCATGAACTTGAAGAAACAAGTAAAAATTGTGCTTGTTGGGAAATATGTGGAGTTGCCAGATGCGTATATCTCTGTTGTAGAAGCTCTCAAGCACTCTGGTTATGCCAATGATGCAGAAATCAAGCTGAATTGGGTCAATGCAAATGATGTCACAACTGAAAATGTCGCCGAGTTGCTGAATGATGCGGACGGGATTATTGTGCCGGGTGGATTTGGTCATCGTGGAACGGAAGGAAAGATTGCGACGATTCAATATGCTCGTGAAAATGATGTGCCAATGCTTGGAATTTGCCTCGGCATGCAGTTGACTTGTGTCGAATTTGCTCGCCATGTGCTAGGATTTAATGACGCTAATTCTTCAGAATTGAACCCTGATACGCAACATCCTGTTATTGATTTGATGCGTGATCAGATTGATGTGGAAGATATGGGAGGGACACTTCGCTTAGGACTTTATCCGTCTAAACTAAAACGTGGGTCCAAAGCAGCTGCAGCTTATGATAATCAAGAAGTTGTTCAGCGTCGCCACCGCCACCGTTACGAATTTAATAATGAATTCCGTCAACAATTTGAAGATGCCGGTTTTGTATTCTCGGGAGTTTCACCGGACAATCGCTTGGTGGAAATTGTTGAAATTCCAGAAAATAAATTCTTTGTGGCTTGTCAATACCACCCAGAATTATCTAGCCGTCCTAATCGCCCAGAAGGACTTTATACAGCTTTTGTTACAGCAGCAGTTGAAAATAGTGAAAATAAATAGAGCGAGACAGACTTTCATGACTGCAGTCATGAAAGTCTGCTTAGCATCATTCTTTCATAAGAGAATTTTATTGGTAGAATAAACTGGTACACTATTTTGAATGAGATTTATAATTTGATTATCATAAAAAGCAATAGTTTAAAGAAAATATAAGTCTTTTTGCAAGAGTATAAGACTCTAATCGTTAATCAATGAACTAAACTATTAACCGGAGGTGGATCATGATGAAGTTTATATTGAATGAAAGTCTCGCAATGCTTGGGATTAAAAATGTGGTTATTGGCATCGCTAAAAATGTAGATCCACATGCACCTTTACCTGCTTCATTTTTGAAAAAGCAAAAAGAGATGGAAAAGTGGGCATTGAATTGCGATATCGATGAGGTGTCTGATACTCCAGTCATTCAAGGCTACAAGGATTTGTTGCAAAGTGTCGGACGTAGTGTCAAGAAGAATCCTCCTACCGTTTTGGCGCTTATTCGGAATATTCGACATCGAGGATCCATCCCGAATATTAATAGTATTATTGATATTTATAATGTTGAATCTTTACATTCTTTATTAGCCATCGGTGGGCATGATTTGGATAAAATAGCGGGGCAAATTGAATTTACGGTTAGTCAAAAAGAAGATGTTTTTCTACCGATTTTATCTACGGAAAAACACGTTTCACAGACTGATTATGTTTATCGTGATCAAAAAGGAATTTTAGCATGGCTAGATGTTCGTGACGGAGAACACTATAAATTTGATGACGAGACAAAGAATGCTATTTTTATCATTCAAGGAAATGCTCATACATCTGTTGAAATGCGTTTAGAAGCACTGAAGCGCATTGAGAACGATTTAGCAGAATGTATGCCGAATCTGGAGTTTGAAACGTATGTCATTTGTTCAGAGAAAAAGACATAAAAACAGTGTATTCACTGATAGGATACGAGAAGTAAATCTGTTTTTTTGAAGGCATTTGGAATACAATCACATTTTTTAGTAAAAGATTTGTTTGAAAATTCTTTACTTTTTAGTAAGATATAGTATAATTAGAATATATCATAGTTTTCGGAGGTACCTATGAAAAAAAGTAAAATTATTGCAGTAGCAGGGGTAGCCCTACTAACTGCTGGTTTGTTAACAGCTTGCTCGGGTTCGAAATCAAACTCAGCTGAAACAAAATTTGGTTATGTGTATTCTGGTGATCCAGAAACTTTGGATTATGTAACATCAGGAAAAGCAACCACTAGCGATCTTGTGACAAATGGAGTTGACGGATTGTTAGAAAATGACAAATATGGAAATCTTGTACCATCAATGGCTAAGTCATGGACTGTATCAAAAGATGGTTTAACCTATACTTATAAACTTCGTAAGGGTGCCAAATGGTACACATCAGAAGGTGAAGAATATGCTGAAGTCAAGGCGCAAGATTTTGTAACTGGACTGAAACATGCTGCCGATAAAAAATCTGAGGCTCTTTATTTGGTTCAAAACTCAATTAAAGGTTTAGATGCTTACGTGAATGGTCAAACAAAAGACTTTTCAACGGTAGGTGTGAAAGCGGTTGATGACTATACTGTTCAGTATACATTGAACAAGCCAGAACCATATTGGAATTCTAAGACAACCTCTGCCATTATGTGGCCAATCAATGCAGAATTTTTGAAATCTAAAGGAAATAAATTTGGCCAATCAACAGACCCTAACTCAATCCTTTATAATGGACCATTCTTGATGAAAGCTATCACAGCAAAATCTGCGGTAGAATATGTTAAAAACAAACATTATTGGGATAAAGATAAAGTAAAAGTTGATAGCATTAAACTTGCTTACTATGATGGTCAAGACCAGGACTCATTGGCTCGTAATTTCAAAGATGGGGCATACTCATACGCACGCCTCTTCCCAACAAGTTCAAACTTTGCAACTTTTGAAAAACAATTCAAGGACAATATCTATACAGCAGAAGCAGGCTCTGGAACGGCTGCTTTAGCCCTTAATATTGACCGTCAATCTTACAACCATACGGCTAAGAAAACAGATGAAGAAAAAAATTCAACGAAAAAGGCATTGTTGAACAAAGACTTCCGTCAAGCTTTGAACTTTGCACTTGACCGCGAATCTTATGCAGCACAAGTAAATGGTAAAGATGGTGCTGCCACAGCAATCCGTAATATGTTTGTACCATCTAATTTTGTTCAAGTTGGTGAAAAATCATTTAGTGATGTTGTAGAAGAAAAATTAGCAAGCTATGGCGATGACTGGAAGGGTGTCAAGCTAGCTGATTCACAAAATGGCTTGTACAATCCAACAAAAGCAAAAGCAAAATTTGCAAAAGCAAAAGAAGCTTTGCAAGCTCAAGGTGTGAAATTCCCAATCCACTTAGACGTTCCTGTTGTAGAAACTTCTAAGAGCTACGTTGCTCGGATGCAGTCTTTAAAACAATCTGTTGAAAAAGTACTCGGCAAAGAAAATGTTGTCATGGACTTGAATATGATGTCAGAAGACGACTTTAATAACGTCACTTACTATGCTCCAAATGCAGCTGGAGAAGACTGGGATATTTCAGGTGCTGTTGGTTGGAGTCCTGATTATCAAGATCCATCTACTTATCTTGATATTTTGAAATCAACGGCTTCTGACAATACGAAGACTTGGTTTGGTTTTGACTCTGGTAGTGAAAATGCCGGTGCTAAAGCAGTAGGCTTGGACGAATATAATAAATTAGTCGATGAAGCAGGTGCAGAAACAACAAACATTGCAAAACGTTATGAAAAATATGCAGCAGCACAAGCTTGGTTAACAGACAGTTCGCTTGTCTTGCCAACAATGGCTTCAACAGGTGCCGGAACTTTTGTGTCACGCATTCAACCGTTCTCAGGTGCATTTGCGCAAACAGGTAGTAAAGGTAGCTCAACCTATTATAAATACATTAAAGTCGGTAAAGATGCTGTCACGAAGAAAGACTATGAAGCAGCTAAGAAGAAATGGCAAAAAGAAAAAGCCGAGTCTAATAAAAAAGCTCAAGATGAATTAGCTGATCATGTAAAATAATACAATGATAAAAGCAGGTAAAACTCACTAAAAGGTGAGGAAAACCTGCTTTTTTAATTTTTAAAGGTTAATAGATTAATATAAACCTTATTAAATCAGCTTTCAAAATATGTCATAAAATTTAGAAAATTCTATTTACTTTTTACTGTTTGTGTGCTAGAATGTATAAAAATAATGAATTTGGGAGGAATATTCATGAAGAAAAGTAAAATCATTGCTTTAGCGGCTGTTACCCTACTTACAGCAGGAGCCTTAACGGCTTGTTCTGGCTCTAAAACAAGTTCTAGCAACAAAACATTTTCATATGTTTATGAGCAAGATCCAGATAATTTGGATTATTTGACAACTGGGAAGGCCTCTACTTCAAATATTACAAGTAATGTCATTGATGGACTTTTAGAAAATGACCGTTACGGAAATTTAATCCCTTCTGTGGCAAAAGATTGGACGGTTTCCAAAGATGGCTTGACTTACACTTATAAACTTCGTAAAGGTGTCAAATGGTATACATCCGAAGGTGAAGAGTATGCCGAAGTCAAAGCGCAAGACTTTGTGGCTGGTTTGAAACACGCTGCAGATAAGAAATCCGATGCTATTTATTTGGTACAAGATTCAATCAAAGGCCTGGATGCTTACATGAAGGGTGAAAATAAAGATTTCTCTTCTGTCGGTATCAAAGCGGTTGATGATTATACGGTTCAATATACTCTGAATCGACCAGAAAGCTTTTGGAATTCAAAGACTACGATGGGGGTTTTAGCGCCAGTTAATGCAGAATTTTTGAAATCAAAAGGAAATAAATTTGCACAAGCAACAGACCCATCTAGTCTTCTTTATAATGGACCATACTTGCTAAAATCTATCACTGCAAAATCATCTGTTGAATTGGCTAAAAATCCAAACTATTGGGATAAGAAAAATGTACACATTGATAACATCAAATTGTCTTACTATGATGGTCAAGACCAAGATAAACTTGCTAAAGGATTTAGTGACGGTTCATTTACCAATGCAAAAGTATTTCCAACTAGTCCAAGTTATGCTTCTGTCAGCAAGAAATACAAAAACAACATCGTTTATACTCCACAAGATGCAACCACTTATCTAGTGGCTACAAACATCGATCGTCAATCTTACAATCATACATCAAAGACAACAGATGCTCAAAAGACATCTACTAAGAAAGCATTATTGAATAAAGATTTCCGTCAAGCAATTACATTTGCATTTGACCGCACAGCTTATGCGTCACAAGTAAATGGGAAAGATGGTGCGACGAAGATGCTTCGTAATCTCTTTGTACCACCAACTTTTGTTCAAACAGATGATAAGAACTTTGGAGAATTGGTCAAAGAAAAATTAGTCGGCTACGATGAAAGTTGGAAAAATGTCAACTTAAATGATGCGCAAGACGGTCTTTACAATCCAACGAAAGCCAAGGAAAAATTAGCCAAAGCGAAAGCAGCGCTTCAAGCAGACGGTGTTCAATTCCCAATCCACATTGACATGCCAGTTGACCAAACGGCAACGAATAAAGTTCAACGTGTACAATCATTGAAACAATCGATTGAAAAAAATCTTGGCAAAGAAAATGTTGTGATTGACATTCAACAAATGTCTAAAGACGATGTAAATAATATCACTTACTTTGCTGAATCTGCAGCTGCAGAAGATTGGGATCTTTCTGATAATGTTGGTTGGAGTCCAGACTTCCAAGATCCATCTACCTATCTTGATATCATCAAACCTTCAAGCGGTGAAAGCACAAAGACTTATCTAGGATTTGATGCAGGTACAAATAACGCTGCAGCAGCACAAGTCGGTATGAACGAATATGAAAAGCTGTTGAACGAGGCTGAAAAAGAAACCACTAATACGAATGCACGCTATGAAAAATATGCGGCAGCCCAAGCTTGGTTGACTGATAATGCATTAGTTATTCCAACAACAACGCTAACGGGTCGCCCAATTCTTTCTCGCACAGTGCCATTTACTAATCCATTTGCTTGGTCAGGAAACAAAGGGAATAGTGAAATCATTCTATATAAATATCTTGAACTCCAAGATGAGCCTGTTACACAAGATCAGTACAAGAAAGCTATGATTAAATGGAATAAAGAGCGATCAAAATCTAATAAAAAAGCTCAAGAAGAACTTGCAGATCATGTTAAATAATTGAAAAAAATTTAACAGAAAAACAAAAAGGGTTCATTTATGATAAAAATATTCTGACAATTGATTTTACAATTGACTAGAATTGTGGTATAATTTTAAACAATCAGTTTAAAATTGAAGGTATTCTAAAATCGAAAATAGGTATTTGTCGTAACGCGTGACATTTTTCTATCTCTTCCTTCGGTCTTGACTGACAGGTTAGGTTTAATAACTTAATCATAGTGATTGAAGTAGAATATCTGATGTGACTCATGCTAAATCAGTAAATACCAAAGAATTAGCAGATCATGTAAAATAAACTTCTCATCAGAACTTTCTCTAACAGGGGAGAAAGTTCTTTTGGGATTTTAAAGGAAACGGTAAATGAAGAAATATATTTTTATGCGTATCTTACGCTCTTTAGTATCTATTTTCATGGTAACAACATTGACTTACACCATTATCTATACTATGGTGCCAAGAAAGTTGATTTTCAAGCAGGATCCGAACTATAATAAAATAGCTACAACTCCTGATAAAAAGACTAATTATGAAAATACAATTTTTGAGCGTATGGGTTACATTGACTACTATGATACGAAGGAATTACAAGAAAAAGCTAGTAAAGAGAATCCTTCTGTAACAGTAGAACCTACTAATGCAAATAAAAAAATCTATGAAGCTTACATCAAAAAGTTGGGGCGTGGTTGGAAATTGCAGCAATTCAAAGAAAGTAAGCAATTTTATGCAACTCGAGAGGTTCCAGTTTATGAACGCGTTCTTGGTTTCTATGGCAATTTGATTCAAATTGACCATACAGGTGCTGTGAAAGATGCTTCTAATCCAAACTTGAAGCGTTATCTTCGTATTGAAAATGATCCTGCTATTGGTTGGTCTGTTGTTGGTTCTGGAACGAAACATAAGTATTTATTGTACTTTAATGGGCAATTTCCGTTTGTTCATCAGAATTTTGTGAGATTAAATCTAGGTATTTCTTATCCAACTTATGCGAATCTTCCTGTTTTACAAGTTATTTCGCAAGGGCAAGGACAAACGAAAACTTCTGAAGTTCAATTCCCGACAGGTAAGAAAACTTCGTCTGTCAACATTTATACAAGAACTTATAAATCTCCAAAACAAGCCGATGCGCGTGATGTTGCCAATTATGGAAAAGATGATCCATATACGGCAACAGAAAGTAACTACCAATATCCATCAATGATTGTAAGTTCTTCAATTGTTGGTTTGATTGGTCTGGCTTTATCTTACTTAATTGCTGTTCCGCTTGGATCTTACATGGCTCGCTTTAAGAATACATTGTTTGATAGTATTTCGACAGGAGCCTTGACATTCTTGATGTCATTGCCAACTATCGCTTTGGTTTATATCATTCGGTTGATTGGTTCGGCTCTTGGATTGCCGGATTCCTTCCCTATTTTGGGAGCGGGAGATTGGCGTTCCTATGTTCTTCCGGCAGTTATTCTTGGGCTTTTGAGTGCGCCTTGGACAGCTGTTTGGATTCGTCGTTATATGATTGACCTGCAATCACAAGACTTTGTTCGTTTTGCACGGGCAAAAGGTCTCTCTGAACAAGAAATTTCAAATAAACATATTTTTAAAAACGCCATGGTACCACTTGTATCCAGTATACCTGGTGCTATTATCGGAGTTATCACAGGTGCGACTTTGACCGAAACAATCTTTGCTTTCCCTGGAATGGGTAAAATGCTGATTGACTCTGTTAAAGCATCTAATAATTCTATGGTCGTTGGTCTTGTATTTATCTTTACATGTCTTTCTATTTTCGCTCTTCTATTGGGTGATATTCTGATGACCATGCTTGACCCACGTATTAAATTAACATCAAAAGGAGGTAAATAATGGCTACAATTGATAAAAGTAAGTTCACATTTGTAAAACGCGATGATTTTGCCTCTGAAATAATTGATGCGCCAGCTTATTCTTACTGGAAATCTGTTATGCGTCAATTCTTAAGGAAAAAATCAACAATTGCTATGTTGGGTATTCTTGTTGCAATTGTTTTGATGAGTTTCATCTATCCGATTTTTTCAAATTTCGATTTTAATGATGTAAGTAAAGTAAATGATTTTAGTGCTCGTTATATCAAACCGAATGCCCAATATTGGTTTGGTACAGATAGTAACGGAAAATCCCTCTTTGACGGAGTGTGGTTTGGAGCACGTAACTCTATTCTTATTTCAGTTATTGCAACCATGATTAACCTTGTGATTGGTATTGTTATTGGTGGTATCTGGGGAATTTCAAAGACTGTCGATCGTGTGATGATTGAGATTTATAATATCATTTCTAACATTCCACCGCTTTTGATTGTCATTGTCTTGACTTACTCAATCGGTGCAGGTTTCTGGAATTTGATTTTTGCTATGACCATCACTGGTTGGATTGGGATTGCTTACAATATTCGTATCCAAATTCTACGTTATCGTGATTTAGAGTATAACCTTGCCAGTCGCACTTTGGGAACACCGACTGTTAAAATCATTGTAAAAAATATTATGCCACAGTTGGTTTCTGTGATTGTGACAACTGCTTCACAATTACTTCCAAGTTTCATTTCATACGAAGCCTTTCTGTCTTTCTTTGGTTTGGGACTTCCTGTGACGGTGCCAAGTTTAGGGCGTTTGATTTCGGATTATTCACAAAATGTTACAACAAATGCATATCTTTTCTGGATTCCATTAACAACGTTGATTTTGGTTTCCCTTTCCCTATTCGTTGTCGGTCAGAACTTAGCGGATGCTAGTGATCCACGTACACATAGATAGGAGTAAATATGACACAAGAAAAAAATGTAATATTGACTGCCCGCGATATTGTCGTGGAATTTGACGTTCGTGATAAAGTCTTAACCGCCATTCGTGGTGTATCACTTGACCTCATCGAAGGTGAAGTTCTTGCTCTCGTAGGAGAGTCAGGTTCTGGTAAATCTGTTTTAACAAAGACTTTTACTGGAATGTTAGAGGATAATGGTCGAGTAGCGCAAGGATCGATTAACTATCGTGGACAAGATTTGACAAAATTGAAATCCAATAAAGATTGGGAACCTATTCGTGGTGTTAAAATTGCGACTATTTTCCAAGACCCAATGACAAGTTTAGACCCAATTAATACGATTGGTAGCCAGATTACAGAAGTTATTGTAAAACATCAAAAGAAAACGGCAAAAGAAGCGAAGGAAATGGCTATTGACTATATGAATAAAGTCGGTATTCCTGATGCTGAAAAGCGTTTTAGTGAGTATCCTTTCCAATATTCAGGAGGAATGCGTCAACGGATCGTTATTGCCATTGCGCTTGCTTGTCGTCCTGATATCTTAATCTGTGATGAACCTACAACAGCGCTTGATGTTACCATTCAAGCACAAATCATTGATTTGTTGAAATCATTGCAACAAGAGTATCAATTCACTACTATTTTTATCACCCACGACCTTGGAGTGGTAGCAAGTATTGCGGATAAAGTTGCCGTTATGTATGCTGGAGAAATCGTCGAGTATGGTACAGTAGAAGACGTCTTTTATGATCCACGTCATCCTTATACTTGGAGCTTGTTATCAAGCTTGCCACAGTTGGCAGATGATAAAGGAGAGCTTTACTCTATTCCTGGCACACCGCCGTCTCTTTATTCACACTTGCAAGGAGATGCTTTCGCTCTTCGTTCAGATTATGCGATGGAAATTGATTTTGAGGAAAAACCACCTCAAATCTATGTATCAGATACACATTGGGCAAAAACATGGTTGCTTCATGAAAATGCTCCAAAAGTGAATAAACCTGCTGTTATTGATGATTTACATGAAAAAATTAGCTCAAAAATGGGTTTTGCTCATTTAGACGCTTAGGAGGAAGGAAATGCCTGAAAAATTAGTAGAAGTTAAAGATTTGGAAATTTCCTTCGGTGAAGGAAGCAAGAAATTTGTTGCTGTAAAAAATGCTAATTTCTTTATCAATAAAGGAGAAACGTTTTCACTTGTAGGAGAATCCGGCTCTGGTAAGACAACAATCGGTCGTGCCATTATTGGTTTGAACGATACTAGCAAGGGAGATATCTTCTTTGATGGAAAGAGAATCAATGGTAAGAAATCAAAAGAGGAAGAATCAGAAGTGATTCGCAAGATTCAAATGATTTTCCAAGACCCTGCTGCTAGTTTGAATGAACGTGCGACAGTTGATTATATTATTTCAGAGGGTCTGTATAATTTCCATCTGTTTAAAGATGAAGAAGAACGTCAGAAAAAGGTGAAAGATATTATTCATGAGGTGGGGTTGTTGTCAGAGCATTTGACCCGCTATCCGCATGAATTTTCTGGTGGTCAGCGTCAACGGATTGGGATTGCTCGTGCGCTTGTTATGGAGCCAGATTTTGTGATTGCAGATGAGCCGATTTCAGCACTTGACGTTTCTGTGCGCGCACAAGTTTTGAATCTTCTTAAGAAATTCCAAAAAGATCTAGGCTTGACTTATCTTTTCATTGCCCATGATTTATCAGTTGTACGTTTTATCTCAGACCGTATTGCTGTTATTTATAAGGGTGTGATTGTAGAAGTGGCTGAAACAGAAGAACTCTTCAATAATCCAATCCATCCTTATACGCAGTCATTGCTATCTGCTGTCCCAATTCCAGACCCAATATTGGAGCGGAAGAAAGTATTGAAGGTTTATGATGCTGCTCAACATGATTATTCAGTAGATAAGCCAGAAATGGTTGAAATTCGTCCAGGACACTTTGTCTGGGCTAATAAAGCAGAAGTTGAAAAGTATAAAAAAGAATTGTAAATAGATCTTCAACTTTGTTGACAATTAAAGAGGTTAAATAAGAACTTAGTCTCTAGTTAAAATTAAGGAATGAACGACAATAAAAAAGCTTAAAACCAACGTTTTTGATAACATGGTTTTAAGCTTTTTTACTATTTTTGAGCTTTTATGCTATACTAATTTTAGTAGAAAAAAGGAGAAATGTTATGTATCAATTGATTGCATTTGACATGGATGGAACGCTTTTAACTAGTCAAAAGACGATTGCAAAAAGTAGTATTGCAGCTATTGACAGAGCGCATTCAGCTGGAAAACAAGTTGCACTTTCAACAGGGCGCTCTCTGTCAGAATTAGGTCTTTATGAAAAAGATTTGCAAGGGATTCGCTATGCCGTTCTTGCTAGTGGTGCATTGATTTATGATTTGGAAATGAAGCAAACTTTAGCGGAGCAAACATTACCTGCTGTTGTGGTGGATAAAGTGAAGGCGTTGGCAGAAGCTCACGATTTAATGGTGGTCGGTATGATCAATGGACAAGGCTATCTTCAGCGCTCTCATTTTGAGAACATTGCGAACTACTATATGGAAATTTATACTGAACTGTATGACGAAACAGCGGTATTAGTAGATAATATCTGTGATTTGTTAGCAAAGGAAAGAGAAAATTTTGGTAAGATCAACATTTATCACTTAACAGCTGATGAGCGAGATCAATCGTATGAGGTTTTGTTATTTGAGGATATTGCCATGATAAAATCAGAAGTAAGTGGTCTTGAACTAACAGCGCGGGGTGTTGAAAAAGGGCAAGGTTTAGCTCACCTGGCTCAATATTTGCAACTTCCTATGGAACAGATCATTGCTGTTGGTGATGCAGATAACGATGAAAGTATGATTCGTGAAGCAGGCTTGGGCATTGCTATGGGAAATGCTAATGAGAGTATTAAAGGATTGGCGGATGTTATCGTAGCTGATAATGATCATGATGGCTGCGCGCAGGCAATTGATAAGTTTCTCCTTGTAGAATAATTAATAGAAGTCCATAGGAAACGTATAAAGATTAAACCCACTTAAGTATGGAGAAATTAAGTGGGTTTTCATTATTTTACAGTGTTAAATGCTTTTTCCTGAAGAAAGGTGAACAGGTAAGAAGTAACCCGTTGTTGGAACTTTTTCTCCTTCAATTTTTCGCAGCAATAAATCGACCAGTAAGCAAGCTATATCTTTTAATGGTTGCTGAATAGTGGCGAGCTGTGGATAGTAATTTTCCACAAAATAAGTTCCGTCATAACCAATAACTTTTAGTTCCTCTGGGATGTTGACCCCCAGTTCTTGAGCGACTTTCATGATTAAAATGGCAGTTAAATCATCTGAAGCAAAAATAGCATCGGGCTTCTTATCTTTTAAGATATTTTTGATTTCCATTTCTTTGCGAATGGGGGAGAAGTCGCTAGATACATTGATAATAGGAGCGGTTGGTAGGACAGAGGCAAAGCCTGCATGGCGGAGACCTGTTGGTGAATTGGAATTATCATTTCCGGTAATCATAATGATCTTTTTAGCTCCAGATTTGACCAATGTTTCTGCGGCTAGGGTCCCACCAGCATAGTTGTCGGAAGATACAACAGGGATAGAAGGAGACAAGTTGCGGTCAAAAGAGATAATAGGGGCTGTTACGCGGTCATAATCCGAAATGCCCAAGTTATGGCTGCCAGAGATAATGCCATCGACTTGATTGGCTTCTAGCATCTCCAGATATTCTTTTTCTTTGTTCGAATTGTGTTCGCTGTTGCAGATAATTGTTTTGTAACCTCTATTAAATAACTCGTGTTCTAATTTATCAATGAGTTCAGCATAAAATATATGACTAATATTTGGAAAGATCAATCCAATTAATTTAGCGGATTTTCCTTGTAAGCTGCGAGCGAGATTATTAGGTTTGTAGCCTAATTCTCGCATAGCTTCAGTTACTTTTGTGATTGTTTTTTCTGAGAGGTAGCCTTTTTTGTTAATCACACGGGAAACGGTTGTGGGGCTGACCCCTGCCAGTTTTGCTACATCAGTTAGTTTTGCGACCATAATCTAATTCATAGTAAGTTCCGGTTGGATTTCCCTCAGTGATAAAAATGCCGTTTTGGTCATTATGTGGGAAAATGCGACCTGAAAATACTTTCTCTCCTTTGTTAATAAAAATTTCAAAAACTGACTTATCAATGAAAATTGAGGCAGTTGTAGTTTGGTTTTCAATCATACAGCGGCGAACTGTCCCAAATTCAAGAGCATATTGTTCGCCAACTTCACTACGGTCAATTGTTACTTGACCATTTTTGATATCGAAGTGAATACGGAGGCCTTTGTGTTTTTGATCTGCAAAGAGGACGATTTCAGTTTGTGAACCACTTGCAAATTCTAATTCCAGTTCATAGCTGTTTTTTGTTTTTGCTTGGTTGGTGAATACTTTATTCTCTTTCCGCAGGTTTTGGATTGCTTGAACAGGATATTGATAGAGTTTTCCTTTTTTTAGTGTTAATTCCTTGACAAGCGAGAAAATTCCTTGATGATCAAAACGATCAGATGGGTAAGCAATATCCGGCAAACCTAACCAGCTGACTGCTAAGACACGGCCATCTGGAGCATTGAAAGCTTGGGTTGCATAGCAATCAAATCCATAATCTAAATTTTGCAGAGGACTAGGATCGACAATTGCTGTCTTTGCTATGTCAAACGATTGACCTATCTTATACATGTTTGGGAAAATATTGTCGTAAGGAGCAACTTTTTTTGATAAACCTTGAGGGCAGTAGAGCAAAACAGGTGTTTCATCAATAAAGACAAGATTGGGGCATTCCATCATATAGGCTGTATTGTCATTTTCAAAGTCTAAATCGCCGACTTCTTCCCAGTTTGTATAGTCGTTTTCAACTGCTTTATAAAGCTTGATAAACCCTTTTTTGTCCAGATTTTGTCCGCCGATAATGCCATAGATCTGGCCTTTATAATTGAAAATCTGTGGATCGCGAAAGTGATCTGTAGCTTCTTTTGGCTGCTCAATCAAGACTTTATCAATCTTCTCGAGTTTCCCTTCTTTATCCAGCAATGCTCCGATTTGGTATGGGTGGCGTACCCAATTTTCATCGCGAACATTTCCGGTATAAAAAAGGAAAAGCTTGTCATTAAACTGCATAGCAGAGCCAGAGTAGGCGCCGTGGCTATCCAGTTTCGTATCTGGTAGAACTCGTAGACCAGTTTCTGTGAAATGGACTAAATCATCACTTTCGAGCTGTACCCAGCATTTTAGACCGTGGGTTGCTCCAAAAGGGAAGTTCTGATAGAACACAATCCATTTACCATTAAAATAAGAGAAGCCATTTGGGTCATTGAGTAATCCTGTCTGAGGTTCTACATGGTAACTAGTCCGCCAAGGAGATTTTTCAATATTTTCTTTTATTTGATTGATTTCATCTGTTGTCCAGTTTTCATAACGTTTGTAGCGTTGTTCGGTTGTCCAAGCCAATCTTTTATCCTCCAATATAGTTTTCTTACTTATATAGTAAACGTTTTCTTTAGAAAAATCAACTTTTTAGCAGAAAAAAATAAAATTTCTGCAAAACGCTTGACATATTTTTAAATCATGTTAAAATAATAGTCATAGGAGCGATTAAATCGCTTTCATAAAAGTTAATTATTTTCAATAAGGAGATGCAAATGGAAAATAAAGACATTGCAAAAGCGGTCATTGAAGCCATCGGTGGACGAGACAATGTAAGTAGTGTTGCTCACTGTGCGACCCGTCTGCGTATCATGGTCAAGGATGAAGCTAAAATTGCTAAAGACAGAGTTGAGAATCTTGAGAAGGTTCAAGGAGCATTCTTTAATTCAGGTCAGTATCAAATTATCTTTGGGACTGGTACCGTTAATAAAATATATGATGAAGTGGTTGCACTTGGCTTACCAACTTCTTCAACTGGTGAACAAAAAGCAGAAGCTGCTAAAAAAGGAAATTGGTTCCAACGTGCTGTTCGTACATTTGGTGATGTATTTGTACCTATCTTACCAGCCATCGTAGCAACAGGTCTTTTCATGGGGATTCGTGGTGCGATTAATAATGATACGATTCTTGGATTATTTGGGACAACCTCAAAAGCTTTTGCTGCATCAGATTTTTATACTTATACAGTCGTTTTGACAGATACAGCTTTTGCTTTCTTCCCTGCTTTGATTTCTTGGTCGGCTTTCCGTGTATTTGGTGGGAATCCGGTTATTGGTATTGTACTTGGCTTGATGCTGGTAAATACAGCTCTTCCAAATGCTTGGGCTGTTGCTTCTGGTGATGCCAAGCCAATCATGTTCTTTGGTTTTATTCCGGTCGTTGGTTATCAAAATTCAGTTTTGCCAGCCTTCTTCATTGGTCTACTTGGTGCGAAGCTTGAAAAATGGTTGCATAAGAAAATTCCAGATGTGCTTGATTTGCTTGTTGTGCCATTCTTGACTTTCCTTGTGATGTCAGTTCTGGGTCTCTTTATCATTGGTCCAATTTTCCATTCACTTGAAAATGTCATTCTTGCTGCAACAAAAGCTATTCTTGCCTTACCGTTTGGCTTAGCAGGTTTGATTCTTGGGGGTATTCACCAACTAATTGTGGTAACAGGTGTGCACCATATCTTCAACTTATTAGAAGCGCAATTGATTGCCAATGAAGGAAAAGATGCCTTTAATGCGATTATTACAGCTGCTATGACAGCCCAAGCCGGTGCAACTCTTGCAGTTGGTGTAAAAACAAAATCTAAAAAATTAAAAGCTCTTGCATTTCCAGCAGCTCTTTCTGCAGGTCTTGGAATCACTGAGCCAGCTATTTTCGGGGTGAACTTGCGTTATGGTAAACCATTCGTTCTGGGTCTTGCTGCCGGCTATTGGTGGTTGGTTAGCCTCTATTCTTGGACTTGCTGGGACTGGATTTGGGATTACCATCATCCCAGGTACGCTTCTCTATCTGAATGGTCAAGTTCTTCAATATATCTTTATGGTACTTGTAACAACTGGTCTTGGATTTGGTTTGACTTATGCATTTGGTTATAAAGATGCTGAAGAAGAAGCTACTGAAGCTAAAGAAGTAGTCGAAGCGAATGAAGCTGCTGCGCCAGTTCTTACTGACGAAACAATCCTTTCTCCAATCGTTGGTTCAATCGTTGATTTGAAAGATGTTAATGATCCAGTGTTTTCAAGTGGTGCTATGGGACAAGGAATCGCAGTAAAACCTAGCGAAGGTGTGGTATATGCTCCTGCTGATGCAGAAGTGACAATCGCATTTGCAACTGGTCATGCTTACGGATTGAAAACGACAAATGGAGCTGAGATTTTGATTCATATTGGTATTGACACAGTTTCTATGAACGGTGATGGATTTGATCAAAAAGTTGCTCAAGGTATTAAAGTCAAAGCAGGTGATGTTCTTGGTACATTTGACGTTGCCAAAATTGCAGCCGCTGGTCTTGATGACACAACCATGGTGATTGTTACCAACACGGCTGATTACGCTTCTGTCACTCCTGTTGCAGAGGGTGCAGTAACTAAGGGAGAGGCTGTCATTGAGTTGAAAGTCTAATGTAAGATAAAGCGAGCAAATGAATGTTTGTTCGCTTTTCTTTGAAAAAGAGAAGAATAACTGAAATTTGTACTCAGAAGTGACATGAAGATATGCTATAATGAATAGAGAATAAAACAAAATATAAAGAGGTTTTGAAATGACAAAATTGTATGGAAGCTTAGAGGCTGGTGGTACAAAATTTGTTTGTGCAGTTGGTGGCGACAATTTTGAAGTGGTTGAGAAAACACAATTTCCAACGACTACACCGATTGAAACATTGGATAAAACAATTGCATTTTTCTCACGCTTTGAGAATTTGACGGGATTGGCAATTGGTTCTTTTGGACCGATTGATATTGATCCAAATTCAAAAACGTATGGTTTTATTACAACTACACCCAAGCCACACTGGGCAAATGTTGATATTGTTGGTGCTTTGCGGCGTGCATTGAATGTACCGATTTTCTTTACGACAGATGTTAATAGCTCTGCGTACGGTGAAATAGTAGCACGAAACAATGCTGGTGGTCGTATTGAAAATTTGGTTTATTATACGATTGGAACAGGTATTGGTGCTGGTGCTATTCAACGTGGTGAATTTGTTGGTGGAACGGGTCATCCTGAGATGGGGCATTATTATGTTGCGAAACACCCGATGGATGTAGAGAAAGAATTTAATGGTGTTTGTCCATTCCATAATGGTTGTTTGGAGGGATTGGCTGCCGGGCCTAGCTTAGAGGCTCGTACTGGCATTCGAGGAGAAAATATAGAACTAAACAGCTCTATCTGGGATATTCAAGCTTATTATATTGCACAAGCAGCGATTCAAGCAACAGTGACTTTCCGTCCCGATGTTGTTGTCTTTGGTGGAGGGGTCATGGCGCAACAACATATGTTGGATCGCGTTCGTGAAAAATTCACTGTTCTTTTGAACGGTTATCTGCCAGTACCTGATGTGCGTGACTATATTGTGACACCAGCTGTTGCTGGAAATGGCTCAGCAACACTTGGAAATTTTGTCTTAGCTAAAAAAGTCAGTGAAAAAGTCAAAGGATAATTAAGTGAATTGAGAGCAAGTAAAAGGATATTGAATGAACTTGCTCTTTTCTTATGAGGAGGAAAATGATTAAACCAATTGTAAAAGATCTATTATTTTTACAACAGAAAGCGCAATTAGCGACCGAAAAAGATATCGAAATTGGGCAGGATTTATTAGATACTTTAAAAGCAAATCAAGATAGGTGTGTCGGAATGGCGGCCAATATGATTGGGATGCAAAAACGAGCGATTATTTTCATGTATGGTATAGTGCCTGTTATCATGTTCAATCCTATTTTGAAAAGGAAGTCCTCTCCTTATCAAGCAGAAGAATCGTGTTTATCACTTTCGGGAAGTTGCTTGACGACTCGTTATAAGGAAATTATGGTTGAATATTTGGACCAGAATTGGCAAAAACAAACGCTAACTTTGAAAGATTTTCCAGCACAAATTTGCCAGCATGAATTGGATCACTTGGAAGGTATTTTGATATAGAAAAACGTGTAATATATGCTATGTCGGAGAAAATCGACTAATAGTGAAGAAATGCTAGAATTTTGTAAGTTTTGTCGAATGAATCTTGATGAACAATGTTTATAGTTTAAAAAAGCGTAGGGAATGGTTGATTTGTGATGCAAAAAGTGGATTTGCTGGAAATGAAGTCTGGGGAATATGCTTAGCTAAATGAGTTATTATCTGCGATGATGGTTTTAATAAAATAATAGTGGAATCAAAAATTTAAATTTTAAGGAGGATTTGTCATGTCAAAGAGTCTTATAGATACGGTTCAATTCCGTCATGGTGCTCAGCTCTCTAGTCGTTTGGTTATGCCACCAATGCTAACCTTTAGTGGTTTGAAAGGTGGTTTCGTTTCTGATGATACCTTGCGCTATTATCATGCTCGTTCGCAGGCGGCTGGATTATTGATTGCTGAGTACCATTATGTGAGTGAGTCAGGTGGACCTTGCTCTAGACCAGGTTATCCTGAACAATTAGGAATTTACTCCGATGAGCATCTAGAGGGAGCTAAAAAGATTGCGGCAGCCTTGCAGAAAAATGGCAACAAAGCTATTTTGCAGATTCATCATGGTGGTCGCGAAGCTTCTGGTCGCGCTGTTAAAGGTGAGGAGGTTTTGGCACCCAGTGCTCTTGATTTTTCATTTTTGTCTTATCCAGTTCGTGAAATGACGAATGCTGAGATTGAAAGAATTATTAAAGATTTTGGACGTGCCACTAAGCGTGCTATTGAGGCTGGTTTTTCAGGAGTGGAAATTCATGGTGCAAATCATTATCTCTTGCAGCAATTTTTTTCAAGTTTCTCAAATGTGCGTGAGGATAAATGGGGCGGTTCTTTAGAAAAACGTATGGCTTTTCCTCTTGCGGTCGTAAAAGAAGTGAAACGAGTAGTGGAAAAATATGCACCAAAAGATTTTATCGTAGGCTATCGGATCAGTCCTGAAGAAATTCACGGAGATGAGGCCGGTTATAGTTATAGAGAAGCCCAAGCCTTGATTCGAGAGGTCATCAAATATGAGTTGGATTACATTCATCTGTCGCTCTGGGAAGGATATGCGTCAAAACCTGTTGGCTCTGATCGGACTTATGCTGAGCATTTTAAATCAATTCTAGATAATCAAACTAAGCTAATTATTGTTGGTGGTGTCTTTAGCGAGGAAGAAGCGCAGGATGCGATTGCACAGACTCCGACTGATTTGATTGCAGTTGGTCGCGGAACATTGATTGATCCATTGTTTGGGCAAAAGATAAAAGAAGGTCGTGGTGATGAAATTGTACACCAAATTAGTCCAGAACAACTAGAGCAAACCGCCTGGACATCTGGTTTGCGTGAAGCCTTTACTCGTGAGGATTCTTTAGGTTTACCAGAATTGCCAGGACATGATAGTATCACAGAGTTTCATACTGGAAAATATGACAGTGCTGAAAAGTAAACGTCTTATATAAAAAATAAGGGTAGCTGGCTGAATTTTTGGTCAGCTATTTTATTTTAATAAAAATAGTTCTCATAGAAACTTATTACTTGACATTCATTTGAATTATAGTAAAATAGTTCTCACGAAAACTAATTGGTTCTCTAGCGAACTATTTGAAAGGAAATCAAATGGAAAAACCATTATTGGAATTCAAGCGATTTGGACGGAAGACACATCTGATGATTCAAAAAATTGCCAAAGAGCGAGGGATTGAATTTATGGCGGGCCCACAAGGGCAAGTATTGCATTTTGTGAATCATCGAGAAGATTGTGGCAAGATGACCTTTATTAAAGATATTGAGCAGGAGTTGGGAATTACCAAGTCAGTTGCTAGTAATTTAATGAAGCGAATGGTTAAAAATGGCTTGATTTATCTGGAAGTGAGTGAAGCAGACAAACGCGCTAAGATTATTCGTTTGACATCGGAATCAAAAGAGCGCATGAATAAAATTCGGGATTTCTTTGATGAGATGGATCGCTGCTTATTGACTGGCATTTCAGAAGAAGATTTGGTGACTTTTTTTCAAATAATGGGGCGATTTTATCAGAATATTGAAAAAATAGGAAAAGGAGAAGCGAATGGTTAAATTGTTTAAACGTTTAACTGTCAAAGAAGTAGGGATGATTATCATCAGTATCTTATTTACTTGTTTGGCAGTTTATTTGGACTTAGAGGTTCCAACCTATATTTCAAAAATTACGGAACTCCTACAGACGAAAGGAACGGTCGTTTCTGATTTGTGGAATCCGGGCTTGAAAATGATTGGATTGTCATTTGCTAGTTTTCTCAGTGCTGTGGTAGTTGGTTTTATTGCGGCTAGATTGGCAGCTAGCTTTACAACGAGCTTGCGCTCAGATATTTTCAATCGTGTACTGGATTATTCAAATGCTGAGATTAAGAGATTTTCTATTCCAAGTCTTTTAACGCGGACAACCAATGATCTTACGCAAATTCAGCTTATGATTACTATGGGCTTGCAAGTCGTGACTCGTGGGCCGATTATGGCGATTTGGGCGATTACAAAAATCATTGGGAAATCAGAATACTGGCTGTGGGCAGTTATTGTCGCAATTATTGTGAATATGATTATGACGACAGTTTTGATGACGTTGGCCTTTCCAAAGCAATCTGTTATTCAACGGTTGACTGATAAGTTAAATAGTATTACGCGTGAAAGTCTAACAGGGATTCGTGTTGTTCGAGCTTACAATGCTGAAGACTATCAAGATGATAAATTTGCAGGGGCAAATGCTGAAGTGACTCGGTTGAATCTCTTTGTTAGTCGGCTCATGGCTATTTTAAATCCAATTATGATGGGGATTTCGAGTGGTTTGACCTTGGCAATATACTGGATTGGTGCTTACTTGATTCAAGATGCAGTTTTACCAGGACGTTTGCCAATCTTTAGCGACATGGTTGTCTTTATGTCTTATGCTATGCAGGTCGTAATGGGCTTCATGCTCATGGCTGCTCTGTTTATCGTTCTTCCTCGTACCTTGGTGTCTGCGGGGCGGATTAATGAGGTACTTGATTTGCATTCAACGATTGAATCTCCAATGCAACCCAAAACAGCTAAAGATGTCAAAGGTGAAGTGGTATTTGACAATGTTTCTTTCCGCTATACTAAAAACTCTGAGGCTGTCATTGAACATGTTAGCTTTACAGCTAAAGCGGGCGAAACGGTGGCTTTCATCGGATCAACTGGTTCTGGAAAGTCAACTTTAATCAGTTTAATTCCTCGTTTTTATGATGTGACAGAAGGAAGAATTTTAGTAGATGGAGTAAACGTTAAAGATTATCAGCTAGAAGATTTGCATAATAAAGTTGGCTACATTCCACAAAAAGCTGTCCTCTTCTCTGGTGATATAAAGAGTAATTTAGACTTTGGACAAAGTAATGAAAGTCCCTTAGATGATGAAAAAATGTGGCCTGCGTTAGACTTGGCACAAGCGAAATCATTTGTTGAAGAAAAAGAAGGTGGTCTGCACTCAGAGGTTGCACAAAGCGGAACCAATTTCTCTGGAGGTCAAAAGCAGCGGCTGTCGATTGCACGTGCACTTGCTAGGAAACCTGAAATTCTGATTTTTGACGATTCATTTTCAGAACTGGACTATAAGACAGACCGTATTTTGCGAGAAGAATTGGCGAAAAAAGTGAAAGCTACAACCAGATTGATCGTAGCTCAGCGGATTTCAACGATCATGGATGCTGATCAGATCTTGGTGTTGGATAAAGGGAAAGTTGTTGGGCAAGGAACTCACAAAGAGCTGCTAGCGACAAACGAAGTTTATCAAGAAATTGCTTACTCACAATTATCAAAGGAGGAATTGGAAAATGGAAAATAAAAAATCATCTTTATTTAGCCAAGTGAAACCCTATATCAAAGGATTTCAGTTTCCATTGCTCGTTGCATTTGTGGGAGCAATGCTATCTAGTGTTATCACGGTTTATGGTCCGGTCAAATTAAAAGAAATTACCAATCTTATCACAGAAGGAATGAGAAGTCGAATTGATCTGAAGGCGATCTCTAATATTGCTCTTTTCTTAGCCGTTTTATATGCGGTGGGTACTGTATTAAATTATATGCAATCCTTTATTATTTCGTCCGTCGTTCAGCATTTTTCAAAACGTTTACGGACAGCCATTGCGGAGAAAATTAATAAATTACCCTTGCGGTATTTTGATAGTCATTCGCAAGGGGACACTCTTTCACGAGTCACTAATGACGTGGATACTGTTGGACAATCGCTGAACCAAAGTTTAGGAACAGTGATTTCATCAAGTTTGCTTCTCATTGCTGTTCTCTTTATGATGTTTTATAACAACGTGGTTCTATCCTTTGTAACGATTGGATCGGTTTTGATTGGTTTTGTCTTTGTTGCGTTGATTATGGGCAAATCACAACGGTTTTTCCGTGCACAACAAGAGAATCTTGCTAGTGTCAATGGATATGTGGAAGAGATGTATTCTGGTCACAATGTCATTGTCAGCTATAATGCTACCGAGGAATCAAAAAAAACCTTTCAAATGCTTAATACGAATCTTTATAGTAGTATGTGGAAGTCCCAATTTATTTCTGGAATTATGATGCCGTTAATGATATTTACAGGGAACTTTGGTTATGTGATGGTCGTATTGGTTGGAGCGAGCATGGCATTGAATGGTGATGTCACGATGGGGACGATTGTTGCCTTTATGGTATATGTACGGACTTTTTCTCAACCATTGTCCCAAATTGCACAAGGGATTACCACTCTTCAACAAGCTAGTGCTGCTATGGGGCGTGTATTTGAGTTTTTAGCAGAGCCGGAAATGGAAAACGATGAGCACAAGTCTCAACAGCTCACAACTTTAAAGGGTGATGTTACCTTTGATAATGTATTCTTTGGCTACAATCCGGATCGAACAATTATTCATGATTTTTCTGCCAAGGCAAAAGCCGGCCAAAAGATTGCTATTGTTGGTCCGACTGGTGCTGGGAAAACGACGATTGTCAACTTGCTCATGAAATTTTATGAAATTGAGAAAGGGCGGATTACCATTGATGGTGTTGATACCAAGCAGATGAAACGTTCTGAAGTGCATGATGCTTTCTCAATGGTCCTTCAAGACACTTGGTTATTTGAGGGAACGATTAAAGAAAATTTGATTTACAATCAGAAGAATATTTCTGATGAAGCGGTTGTGGCAGCGACTAAAGCTGTCGGGGTTCATCACTTTATCAAGACTTTGCCAAAAGGATATGATACAGTGTTGGATGACACAGTCAGTCTTTCTGTTGGGCAAAAGCAATTGCTAACTATCGCGCGTGCACTTCTTAAGGATGCTCCCTTACTTATCTTGGATGAAGCGACTTCATCTGTTGATACGCGGACAGAAGAATTGATCCAAAAAGCGATGGATAAGTTGATGCAAGGAAGGACTTCTTTCGTCATTGCTCACCGCTTGTCGACCATTCGTAATGCTGATTTAATTTTGGTCATGCGTGATGGTAATATCATTGAACAAGGAAATCACGATCAATTGATGGAAGAAAATGGCTTCTATGCTGATCTTTACAATAGTCAATTCGATGAAGAGGCAGAGTATGCGTAAAGGAAATGACAAACGATAAATTACAATAGGGACTCTTTCTAGTCAAACTTTGACCGGAAAGAGTTTTTTGTTATTAAATTTTTGAAAAAGTATAATCTTTATATATAAAAGACTATACATTTAACAAAAACTGTGCTATACTAATTTCAATGATAGGTAATTTGTTAATAAAAACTTACCTCATAAACAAGATTTTAAGGAGAATTTTCATGACAAAAGCGTTAATTATCTGTGCAGCAGGGATGCCTTCTTCTCTCATGGCTAAAAAGACAACTGAATACCTTCAAGGTCAAGGACAAGATATTACTGTTGAAGCAATTGGAGCAACAGAAGGAAATAAAGTAATTGAATCTGCCGCATTTGATCTTTATTTAATTAGTCCTCAAACAAGAATGTATTTTAAACAATTTGCTGACCTCGGAGAAAAAGTTGGACGTCCAGTTGTTCAAATTCCACCTCAAGCCTATGTTCCAATCTCAACAGGAGTCGCAGCTCTGGCTAAAGTAGTCACAGACAATCTATAAAGAGGATGTTATGAATACAGAAGAATTACAAGTAGTAGCATTTGAAATCATTCTTCATAGTGGAACTGCGCGTGCAACAGTACACGAAGCATTTGCAGCGATGCGACTTGGTCACTACGATGAAGCTTCTCAAAAATTGGAAGCCGCGAATACAGAATTGGTTGAAGCACATCACGCACAGACGAAATTGTTGCAAGATTACGCAAGTGGCGTTGAGATTAAAATTGAGATCATCATGGTTCATGCACAGGATCATTTGATGACAACAATGACATTACGTGAAGTGGCATTAGAGATGCTTGAATTATATAAAAAGTTAGAAGAAAAATAATTTATTTATAAACCTCCTAAGAATAAACTTATAGTATTTGTGTGAATTAGTTACATGTTATAGGTTTATTTTTTATCTTTTATTTGGCATAAACTCCCCAAGGTATCGGAACCCTTGGGGAGTTTTGTCACATTTAATCTTCAAAACCGTTTTTGTCAGACAACTCTTTAAAGAAATAACCTGATTTTTTAATCGTTCGTTTTCCTTTCTTATCAAGGTCAATGGCAATGAGACCATAGCGATTTTTGTAGGCATTGCACCAGGACCAATTGTCCATACAAGTCCAAAGATGATAGCCGATGCAGTTAGCTCCTTCTTCAATGGCTTGGTGTAGGTAACGGAGGTGATCTTTGATGAAGTCAATACGGTAGTCGTCCTCAATTTGACCATTGGCGTTGATATAGCGCTCCTCACCTTCGACGCCCATGCCGTTTTCTGAGATATAGCAAGGAAGATTTCCATAGTTATCACGGACATTCATCATAATATCATAAATTCCTTTTTCATAGATTTCCCAACCGCGATAAGGGTTCATTTTTTTACCTGGCATATCGTAGTAGTCAAAGAAATCATCTGGCATAGGATTCTGCGGGTCTTTATCGGCAGGGTTTTCCTTTGCTTTAACTTGGCGTGGCTGGTAATAATTGACACCAAGCAAGTCAATGGTATTTTCTTTAATGGTCTGCAAATCTTCAGCTGTGTATTCTGGCATCATATCCAATTCTTTAATGATAGCAATCAAATCAGCAGTGTATTCGCCTTTGATGGCAGGATCTAAGAAAGAGCGATTAAAGAAAGCATCTGCAATTTGAGCAGCTTTGACGTCTTCAGGATTATTCTCATCACGCGGATAGCTTGGGGTTAAGTTGAGGATAATCCCAATTTTACCATCTTGCTTTTCGTGATAGGCTTTGACAGCTAAGCTGCTGGCGAGCATTTCGTGAAAAGCCACCTGTACAGCGTGTTTCATGTTGACTTCATTTGGATAGTGGAAATTGTAGAGGTAACCACCTTCGACAGGGACAATAGGTTCATTATGAGTGAACCAGTATTTGACGCGATCACCAAATAGGTTAAAGCAGGTTTTTGCAAAGTTTACATAAGCATCAACCGTTTCCCGATTAAGCCAACCACCTTTTGCTTGTAGTGCCATTGGCATGTCAAAATGGTATAAGTTAATAAATGGTTCAATCCCATTTGTAATCAGTTCATCAATGAATGAATTGTAAAAATCTACGGCTTTTGGATTAACAGCACCAACGCCTTCCGGGATTAGACGACTCCATTGGATAGAAGTGCGGAAAGAATTGTGTCCAGTTGCTTTCATTAGTTGCATATCTTCTTTGTAATATTGATAATTATAGGAAGCTTTATCTGGCCCAATATGATTGAAAAATTTTTCAGGTTCTTTTGCGTACCAATAATCCCAAATGTTATCACCTTTTCCATCGCCGTCAAATCGACCTTCTGTTTGCGGTCCACTGGAAGCAGTTCCCCAAAAGAAGCCTTTTGGAAATGTTAAAAATGTCATATATTTTCTCCTTTTTAAAAACAGTCTACAATATAATACTATACTTTTTTCAAAAAAGTCAATCTTTTATATAAAAAGTATAGATATTTTATAAAAAAGTATAGTATAGTTAGAGTATCAAAAAAGAAAAAGAGGGAAGATTGATGAACAAGTTTCTAGATCAAATCGGTGATAAGTTGTTGCCATTGGCAAACAAACTCGCTTCTAATCGTTATTTGACTGTTTTGCGGGATGCCTTTATGCTCTCCTTTCCATTAACGATGTTTGGCTCAATTGTAGTCGTATTTAACAATTTGCCGTTTTTCAATGATGCAACGAAAGCCACTTTGTCTAATCTATTTGGCAGTGGACAAAATGCAACAATGTCAATTATGACAATCTTTGTAACGTTTGGTATTGGCTATTATTTATCAAAATCTTATGATGTGGAAGGAATTTTTGGAGGAGCAGTTTCTTTTTCTAGTTTTCTTCTTTTGACACCTTTTTATACCATGTCAGAAAAAGGTGAAAAAATTTCAGGCGTCTTGAGTTTAGACCGTTTAGGGGCAAAAGGGATGTTCCTTGGAATGCTGGTTGCATTTTTGGCAGCGGAAATCTACTGCTGGGCAACGAAAAAAGGTTGGCAGATTAAAATGCCAGACAGCGTTCCGCCTGCAGTAGCCAAGTCGTTTGCGGCTTTGATTCCTGCCGTATTGACTCTTTCCATATTCTTGTTTGTCAATGCTGGTTTGACAGGATTTTTCGATGCAAATCTTCATGATATTATTTATAAGGTTATTCAAACGCCGCTGGTTGGCTTGGGAAGTAGTATCTGGGCAACTTTAGTGGCAATCTTCTTTGTTCAATTTTTATGGTTCTGTGGACTTCATGGACAAATTCTTGTTAATTCTGTCATGGATCCAATTTGGAATACATTGATGTTGGATAACTTAGAGGCTTATCAGGCTGGCAAGCATTTGCCACACATTATTTCCAAATCATTTATGGAAACATTTACTGTTGGTTTAGGTGGTTCTGGGATGACGCTAGCTGTAGTTATCATTATGGCTTTTATTCTGAAAAAGAAAATGTATAAGGACGTTGGACGACTTGCTCTTGGCGCGGGGCTATTCAATGTCAATGAACCAGTTATCTTTGGCTTGCCAATCGTTTTGAATGCGACTATTCTGATTCCATGGGTTTTAGCACCGATTGTTGTGACTGCGTTTAACTATATTGTGATGGCAGTAGGAATTGTTCCAGCTCCAACAGGAGTGGCAGTTCCTTGGACGGTGCCCGTATTCTTTAGCGGAATGCTAGCAACCAATTCCATTTTAGGTGGTGTCCTTCAGTTAGTGGATATGGTGATTGTTGGATTTATCTGGTATCCATTCCTTCGTATGCTGGACAAACAACCTGATTCTGTATTATAATGAGATGAATGACAGATTTGCAGGAGCTATCATATGCCTAAATACGAAGAAATAGCCAATATACTTCGAGATAGAATCGCAAATGGAGTCTACCCAGTAGACTCCATGTTGCCTATTCAGTCTGAATTATCAAAAGAGTTCGGTGTTAGCCGAATGACTATAAAAAAAGCTGTTGAGATTCTAACCATTGAGGGATTGATTTTTTCCAAACAAGGAAATGGAACGAGAGTGTTAAATTCCTCTTTTTGGGATAAAGAAGATTCAAAATTTCGCTTGAATAATTACAATGGCTTGAGTCAAGATTTCAAAAATGATGACCGAAAATTAACGAGCCAGATTATTCAGTTTGCAGTTGAATTCCCAGAAGCCGAGATTGCAGAGCGCTTGCAAGTGGAAGTGACGACGCCAGTTTATAAAATCATACGTTTGCGTCTGCTTGATGAGAAGCCCTATGTGTTGGAACACACTTATATGCCGTGTGATTTGGTGCCAGGATTGGATGAGAGTATTTTACTTCAGTCTATCTATGCTTATTTATGGGATGAATTAAACTTAAAATTTGCTGGAAGTTATCGCCGTATCACAGCTGAAAAGCCAGATGAATATGATAAAATGTATCTGGACTGTCAAAATGATGATCCACTTTTGCAGGTTGAACAAGTCGTTTATCTGGAAACTGGACGTCCGATTGAGTACTCGAGAAGCCGCAATCGCTTTGACACGAGAGGGTATTCGCTTTTAGATGTTAAAAATATTTAAGTTGTTTGTACAATATTAAAGGAGGAAATGATGTCAGAACCATTATTTTTACAATCTGTTATGCAGGAAAAAATCTGGGGTGGAACGAAGCTACGAGATGAATTCAGCTATGAAATTCCCAGTGATAAAGTAGGCGAATACTGGGCGATTTCAGCTCATCCACACGGAGTATCTACTATAAAAAACGGTCGATTTGCAGGACAAGGATTGGATAAAGTCTATGCTGAGCACCGTGAATTGTTTGGCAATAGCAACGAGCCTGTTTTTCCACTTTTAACCAAAATTTTGGATGCCAATGATTGGCTTAGTGTTCAAGTTCATCCAGATGACCATTATGCTATGGAGCACGAAGGAGAATTAGGAAAGACCGAGTGCTGGTATGTGATTGCGGCAGATGAAGGAGCAGAAATCATCTATGGACACAGTGCTCAGTCACGAGAAGAGTTGCGCCAGCAGATTGAAAAGAAAGAATGGGAGAAGCTCTTAACCAAGGTGCCAGTCAAGGCTGGGGACTTCTTCTATGTTCCAAGTGGCACCATGCACGCCATTGGCTCAGGTATCTTGATTTTAGAAACGCAACAGTCCAGTGATACTACCTATCGTGTTTATGATTTCGACCGAAAAGACGCTCAAGGCAATTTGCGCGAGCTTCATCTAGAAAAATCCATTGATGTACTCAATATCGGTGCGCCGGCCAATAGTCGACCAGTTACTGTGAAAGCAGATGATTTGCAATCAACCCTTTTGGTTGCCAGTGATTTCTTTGCCGTTTACAAATGGGAAGTGTCAGGGAAAGTTGCGATTGAGAAAACAGCTCCTTATTTATTGGTGAGTGTGTTGGCAGGACAAGGGATGTTGACAGTAGATGAGAAAGCTTATCCGATTGCAAAAGGAGACCATTTCATTTTACCAAGCGACCTGGAGGCTTGGACTTTTGAGGGACAAGATCTTGAAATGATTGTCAGTCATCCTTAATAACTTTTATATAGAAAATCAGAGGTTGGGAAAAAGTCCGCAACCTCTTTAAAAGTATAAGTCTAAAGCATCATGATGTAGTGGTTCATTAGTTTACTCATTTTTACAGATGATTTCAAAGGAATTATAGTAGTCTATTTTATTCTCTTATTTATGCAGAAATTATCAGTTATATTAAAAAATGATGTCATTTTCAGAAAACATTGATACTATTTCAGAAAATCGTTATAATGGCTGATATTGAAAAATTTAGGAGAAAAATATGTTTTCCAAGTTGAAAAATATTTTTATTGGTCGACCTTTGAAATCAAGCAATGAGGGAGAAGAAGAAAACCTATTAACAAAGTTGCAAGCTCTAGCTATGTTATCAAGTGATGCTCTGTCTTCGATTGCTTATGGTCCTGAACAAGTTGTTTTAGTGTTGGTATCTGTATCTGCTGGTGCGATTTGGTGGTCGTTACCAATTGGTATTGTGGTGCTGATTTTATTGGCTAGTTTGACTATTTCATATCGTCAGGTGATTCATGCCTATCCACAAGGTGGTGGGGCTTATATGGTTACAACGGAAAATCTTTCACCAAAAGCTGGTCTGATTTCAGGTGGTAGTTTGCTGGTTGATTATATGTTGACAGTAGCGGTATCCGTTTCGTCTGGGGCAGATGCGATTACGTCAGCAATTCCTGCTTTGCATCCTTATAATTTGCATATTTCTATTATTTTAGTGCTGGTTTTAATGTTGATGAATCTACGTGGTTTGCGGGAATCTGCAGTTTCTCTTATGATTCCAGTGTATTTGTTTATCGCAAGTACTGTTTTCTTGATTGGCTTTGGCTTATTGCAATTATTGCTGGGAAATTTATCCTATCATGCAACGGCTCCTATCGGAAAATCCATCTCAGGTGTTAGCTTAGTGCTTCTGTTACGTGCTTTTACGAGCGGTTCAGCCTCTTTGACAGGTGTGGAAGCTATTTCAAATTCTGTCCCATTTTTCAAAACACCAAAAGCTGAAAATGCGGCAAAAACTTTGGCAATTATGGCAGCGATTCTTGGATTTATGTTTGCTGGCATTACCTTTTTAAATTATTGGATTGGAATTGTTCCGATAAAGGGTGTTACGACGCTTGCTCAAATGGCACAGGCTATTTTAGGAAATTCACCTATTGGACAGCTTCTTTTTTATGTTTTCCAATTGTCAACAGCTCTCATTCTTGCTGTAGCGGCTAATACAGGCTTTTCGGCCTTTCCTATGCTATCTTACAATATGGCAAAAAATAAATATATGCCACATATGTATATGGAGAAAGGTGCTCGTCTTGGCTACTCAAATGGGATTTTGACCTTGGCCATTGGTGCAATTTTTCTGTTGTTGATTTTCAACGGGAATACTGAGCGGCTCATTCCACTTTATACGATTGGTGTATTTGTACCTTTTGCGCTTTCTCAAACAGGAATGGTCCTACATTGGCGCAAACAGCATGGAAAACATTTCTTAAAATATTCTGTAACAAATATTCTGGGTGCAGCGATTTGTTACACGATTGTGGCGATTTTGTTGCTTTTCCGTTTGCGAGATATCTGGCCATTCTTCCCAATTATTATTATTTTGCTTTGGATTTTCTTAACAATCAAAAATCATTATAACAAAGTCGCTAAGCAACTGCGCTTGAATAAAGAAGTCGAACGAGTGAACTATGCAGGCAATCTGGTTTTGGTCCTTGTTGGGAATGTTACGCGTGTTAGTGCCGGTGCGATGAATTATGCTTGTAGTATTGGTGATGAAGTGATTGCTATGCACGTATCTACTAAAGAAACACAAGAAAAAGATGAAGAAGTAGCAAGTGAATTTAAACACCATTTTTCAGATATCCAATTTGTCAATGTAGAAACAAGTTACCGTAATATCATCAGACCAACAGTACAGTATGTGACAAAAGTCGCTCGTAATGCACAGAAGAAAGGTTATACCGTGACGGTATTAGTGCCACAGTTCATTCCAAATCATAGCTGGCAAAATATGCTACATAATCAAATGAGTCTGAAATTGAAATATTTTCTCAGATGGCATGAAAATGTTGTTGTAGCTAGCTATTCTTATCACTTAAAAGAATAAGAATATAAAACGGCGGTGTCAAATGGAACTGCCGTTTTTATCTTTTAATTTTCTTGAAAGATGTAGCAAAAAATGCTATAATGAAAAGAACGTTTTAAATAAAAATTATGACAAGTAAGGAAGAAAATGGCGAATATTTTAAGAACAATTATCGAAAACGATAAAGGTGAGTTAAGAAGACTAGAAAAGATGGCAAAGAGAGTCATGGCTTATGAAGACGAAATGGCTGCTTTGTCAGATGAAGCTTTGAAAGCAAAGACAGATGAATTCAAGCAACGGTATCAAAATGGCGAGTCATTAGATGATTTGCTTTATGAGGCCTTTGCAGTTGTTCGTGAAGGCGCAAAACGTGTGTTGGGTCTCTTCCCTTACCCCGTACAGATTATGGGCGGGATTGTCTTACACCATGGAGATGTACCAGAAATGCGCACAGGGGAAGGAAAGACTTTGACTGCGACCATGCCGGTTTATCTGAATGCTTTGTCTGGTGAAGGTGTACACGTTGTCACAGTAAATGAGTACCTGACAGAACGTGACGCAACTGAAATGGGTGAATTGTACTCTTGGTTGGGACTTTCTGTTGGTATTAACCTTGCCGCAAAGTCATCAGCAGAAAAGAAAGAAGCTTATGCTTGCGATATTACCTATTCAACGAATGCAGAGATTGGGTTTGATTATTTGCGCGACAATATGGTAGTGCGTGCTGAAAATATGGTGCAACGCCCACTTAACTACGCTTTGGTTGATGAAGTGGACTCCATTTTGATTGATGAAGCTCGTACCCCTTTAATTGTGTCCGGACCAACTTCGTCTGATACAAATCAGCTTTATCATATGGCGGATAGCTTTGTAAAATCATTAAACAAAGATGATTATATTATTGATGTTCAGTCTAAGACTATTGGACTTTCTGATTCGGGGATTGATAAGGCAGAAAGTTATTTCAAACTAGAAAACCTGTATGACATTGAAAATGTAGCACTGACTCACTTTGTTGACAATGCTCTTCGTGCAAATTATATTATGCTGTTGGACATTGACTATGTGGTTAGTGAAGAACAGGAAATTTTGATTGTTGACCAATTTACAGGTCGGACAATGGAAGGTCGCCGCTATTCTGATGGACTCCACCAAGCAATTGAAGCTAAAGAAGGTGTACCAATTCAAGATGAAACGAAGACCTCAGCTTCTATCACTTACCAAAATCTGTTCCGTATGTATAAGAAATTGTCAGGAATGACGGGAACGGCCAAGACAGAAGAAGAAGAATTCCGCGAAACTTATAATATTCGAGTGATTCCGATTCCTACAAACCGTCCGGTGGCTCGTATTGATCACCCAGACCTTCTTTATCCAAGTATTGAATCAAAATTTAAAGCAGTTGTCCAAGATGTGAAAGCTCGTCATGAAAAAGGGCAACCTGTGCTTGTGGGGACGGTCGCTGTTGAAACGAGTGATTATATTTCTAAAAAATTAGTCGAAGCTGGAGTTCCTCATGAAGTATTGAATGCGAAAAATCACTATAAAGAAGCACAAATCATTATGAATGCTGGTCAGCGAGGTGCTGTAACGATTGCAACCAATATGGCTGGTCGTGGTACGGATATTAAACTTGGTGAAGGCGTTCGCGAGTTAGGTGGACTTTGTGTCATTGGTACAGAACGTCATGAAAGTCGTCGTATCGATAATCAGCTTCGTGGTCGTTCCGGACGTCAGGGAGATCCAGGGGAATCGCAATTTTATCTGTCACTTGAAGATGAGCTCATGCGTCGTTTTGGTTCAGAGCGGATTAAAGCAGTTATGGAACGCTTCAAAATGAGTGAAGAAGAGTCGGTTATCAAATCCAAAATGTTTACTCGTCAAGTGGAAGGAGCCCAAAAGCGTGTTGAAGGGAACAATTACGATACACGTAAACAAGTCCTTCAATATGATGATGTCATGCGTGAGCAACGTGAGATTATCTATGCACAACGTTATGATGTCATTACGGCTGATCGTGATTTAGCACCGGAAATTCACGCTATGATGAAGCGGACTATTAATCGTTTTGTAGATGGCAATAGTCGTGCCGAACAGCAAGAAAAAATCGAAGCTATTGTGAATTTTGCTAAATATAATCTGGTGCCCGAAGATTCTATCAACATATCAGACTTAATCGACTTATCAGATGATGAAATAAAGGAAAACTTGTATCAACGAGCACTGGAAGTATATGACAATCAGGTCGCAAAATTGCGAGATGAAGAATCAGTCAGAGAATTCCAAAAAGTTTTGATTCTGCGTGTAGTGGACAATAAATGGACTGACCATATTGATGCTTTAGATCAATTACGTAATGCCGTTGGACTCCGAGGTTATGCACAAAACAATCCGGTTGTTGAATATCAAGCAGAAAGTTTCCGCATGTTTAATGATATGATTGGTTCGATTGAGTTTGATGTTACACGGCTGATGATGAAAGCTCAAATTCATGAGCAAGAGCGTCCACGGACGGAACACCATATCAGTACAACGGCAACACGTAATATTGCAGCACAAAAATCTGGCTTACCTAGTGATATCAATTTGACAAAAGTGAAGCGCAATGACTTATGTCCATGTGGTTCAGGGAAGAAATTCAAAAATTGTCACGGACGCCACAGATAAGTAGTGTAAAGAGAGGGAGATTATGACATTTAAAGCAACTAGTCAGCCAATTGACGTAGCAAAGGTTCGCAATCTATCGAAATTAAAAGGAGATGCTTTAGCCAAAAAAGAAGCACGAGATCGGGAACTAAACGCAATTATTCGCGGAGAAGATGACCGCATTCTGCTAGTCATTGGTCCGTGTTCTTCTGACAATGAAGCGGCTGTTCTAGAATATGCAAAACGTTTATCTGCCCTTCAAGAAGAGGTAAAAGACCGTATTTTTATGGTGATGCGTGTGTATACGGCAAAACCTCGTACCAATGGTGACGGCTATAAGGGCTTGATTCATCAACCAAATGCGAAAGCAGCCCCAAGTTTAATCAACGGCATTAAAGCAGTACGCAATTTGCACTATCGTGTGATTACAGAAACAGGAATGACGACTGCTGATGAAATGTTGTATCCGGAAAATCTTCCTTTGGTAGATGATTTGATTTCTTACATGGCTGTTGGAGCGCGTTCTGTGGAAGATCAGCAACACCGTTTTGTAGCTAGTGGAGCTGACGTTGCGACTGGTTTAAAAAACCCCACTTCTGGAAATCTTAATGTTATGTTTAATGGGATTTATGCAGCCCAAAACAAACAAAGTTTCTTGTTTGCCGGTAAGGAAGTAGAAACTTCAGGTAATTCCTTAGCGCATGCTATTTTGCGCGGTGGTCTTGATGAATACGGAAAGAACATTCCAAATTATTACTATGATAATTTACTAGATACGATTGCTCAATATGAAAAAATGGGCTTAGAAAATCCTTTTATCATTATTGATACCAACCATGATAATTCTGGAAAACAGTATTTAGAACAGGTACGAATTGTCCGTCAAACTTTAATCAACCGTGATTGGAATGAGAAAATCAAAAAAGTTGTACGCGGCTTTATGATCGAGTCTTACTTAGAAGATGGCCGTCAAAATGAGCCTGAGGTGTTCGGAAAATCCATCACAGACCCTTGTTTGGGTTGGGATAATACAGTCAGATTAGTCAAGGAAATTTACACTACCCTATCTAAAAATGAAAAATAAAAAGGATGGAGTTGAGACTAGTCTCAACTCTTTTTAAAAAGATGATTAAAGGACATGGTATTGATATAGAGGAAATTTCTTCTATTCAAAAAGTTTATGAAAAAAATGCTCGCTTTGCTAGGAAAGTTTTGACAGCCGCAGAATTTGACCGATTTGAAAAGCTGACTGGTAAGCGAAAAATGGAATATTTGGCGGGGCGTTGGTCTGCTAAAGAGGCGTTTTCTAAAGCGTGGGGGACTGGTATCGGCTGTGTCACTTTTCAGGATTTAGAAATTTTAAACGATGAAAAGGGAGCGCCTATTTTTAGCAAATCACCTTTTTCTGGCAAGGTCTGGGTGTCACTCAGCCACACAGATAATGTCGTTACAGCTAGTGTTATTTTGGAGGAACATCATGAAAACGAGTAATCATCGGCCTACTAAGGCTATTGTGGATTTGGCTGCTATTCAATTTAATATTAAACAAATTGCAGCGCATATTCCAGACAATGTAGAAAAATGGGCTGTTGTCAAGGCAGATGCTTATGGCCACGGTGCAGTTGCTGTTACGCAATCTATTGAGTCAATTGTGGATGGCTTTTGTGTTTCCAATATTGATGAAGCGGTAGAGCTGAGAGAAGCTGGTATTTCAAAAAAAATTCTGGTTCTGGGAGTATCAACTATCCAGTCTGTTCCGTTGGCAATTAAATACAAGATTACTTATACGGTGGCTAGTTTAGAATGGATTGATTTGCTTTTGAAGTCAGACATAGACCTAACTGGACTGGTTGTTCATATAAAAATTGATTCTGGAATGGGGCGGATTGGTTTTCGAAATAGCCAAGACGCTCAAGAAGCGATTCATCGTTTGGAAAAGGCAGGTGCTCAGGTCAAAGGAATTTTCACCCATTTTGCGACAGCTGATGAAGCAGATACGCAAAAATTTGAGGCACAGTTAGCACGTTTTAAAGAAATTTTAGGGCAATTAGAAACTATTCCACCGATTGTTCACGCTAGTAATTCGGCAACGACTCTGTGGCATAGTGAGACGATTATGAATGCAGTCCGTTTGGGCGATGTCATTTATGGGCTTAATCCAAGTGGAACTGTTTTGGAGCTGCCTTATGACATCAAACCAGCTCTTTCATTGGTTTCAGAATTGGTTCATGTCAAGCAATTAGAAGTAGGGGCAGATGTAGGGTACGGAGCTACTTACACTAGTGATAGCCCACAGTTCATTGGAACGATTCCACTGGGCTATGCTGATGGCTGGACGCGAGATATGCAAGGCTTTAATGTTTTAGTTGACGGGAATCCTTGTCCCATTGTTGGACGCGTATCTATGGATCAGATTACTGTTCGTTTACCTCAGTTTTATCCTATTGGAACGTCAGTTGTCCTTATCGGTGAAAGTGGTAAAGAAGCTATTTCTGCAACAGATGTGGCAGAAAAACGGGAAACCATCAATTACGAGGTGGTTTGTTTGATCAGCGACCGCGTCCCTAGAGTTTACAAAGAATGAGTTGAAATCTAAAAGTAGTCGGAAACAATCCAAAGAGCTATTGGAGGGTGTCTGTTTTAGCCTGCTTTTATAAATTCTTAAGAAACAGAACTGAAAGAGGAATTATGAATTTACACCAACCTTTAACGGTTCTGCCGGGTGTAGGACCGAAATCTGCTGAAAAGTTTACTAGGCTGGGAATTGAAAACCTACAGGATTTACTACTCTATTTTCCATTTCGCTATGAAGATTTTAAAAGTAAGAATGTGTTAGAACTGGAAGATGGTGAAAAGGCGGTTATCTCAGGACTTGTCGTTACGCCAGCCAATGTGCAGTATTATGGCTATAAACGTAATCGTCTACGTTTTACTATAAAACAAGGCGAAGTGGTGCTTGCAGTCAATTTTTTTAACCAACCCTATCTGGCAGACAAAGTGGAGGTTGGTTCAACCATTTCTATTTTCGGGAAATGGGATAAAGCAAAAGCGAGTCTGACAGGTATGAAAATTTTAGCACAAGTGGAGGATGACTTACAGCCTGTCTATCGAGTGGCACAAGGGATTAGTCAAGCTAGTTTGGTGAAAGTCATTAAGACAGCTTTTGACCAAGGCTTAGAACTTCTGTTGGAAGAAAATCTGCCTCAAATTCTGCTGGAGCGCTATCAGTTAGTGGAACGCAGTCAGGCCGTACGAGCAATGCATTTTCCAAAAGACTTAACAGAATACAAACAAGCCTTGCGTCGGGTCAAGTTTGAAGAGCTTTTTTACTTTCAAATGCAGTTACAAGTCCTAAAGAGTGAAAGCAAGAATGCGAGTCAAGGGTTAGCTATTCCTTGGCGAGATGATTTATTAGAAAAAAAGCTGACACTGCTACCTTTTGAATTGACAGCTGCCCAGAAGCGGAGTCTTGATGAAATTCTACAAGATATGAAAGCACCAACCCACATGAACCGGCTTTTGCAGGGAGATGTGGGTAGTGGAAAGACGGTGGTTGCAGGTTTAGCCATGTATGCTACCTATACGGCTGGTTTTCAGTCTGCTCTTATGGTACCGACTGAAATTTTGGCAGAGCAGCATTTTGATAGCTTGAGCCAACTTTTTCCTGAACTACGGATAATTCTGTTGACAGGAGGAATGAAGCCGACAGAACGCAGACAAGCACTAGAAGCGATTGAGGCTGGTCAGGTAGATATGATTGTCGGTACTCATGCTTTGATTCAAGAAAGTGTGACATATCATCAGCTTGGTCTGGTGATTATTGATGAACAGCACCGCTTTGGAGTGGGACAGAGACGAATTTTGCGAGCAAAAGGAAATAATCCTGATGTGCTCATGATGACTGCAACACCGATTCCGAGGACACTTGCGATCACTGCCTTTGGCGATATGGATGTGTCGGTTATTGATCAAATGCCAGCGGGGCGTAAGCCGATTATCACTCGCTGGGTCAAGCACGAGCAGCTGAATGTGGTTCTCAATTGGTTGGAGAAAGAGCTGCAACGAGGTGCTCAGGTCTATGTCATCTCTCCTTTGATTGAGGAGTCGGAAGCGCTGGATCTGAAAAATGCTATTGCTTTGGAAGAGGAATTAAAGGCTTATTTCGGTGACAAAGCACAAGTAGCTCTGCTACATGGTAAAATGAAGAGCGAAGAAAAAGATACTATTATGCAGGATTTTAAGAAAGGAAAAATTGACATTCTGGTTTCCACGACTGTTATTGAAGTCGGTGTCAATGTCCCCAATGCTACGGTCATGCTAATCATGGATGCGGATCGATTTGGGCTCAGTCAGCTTCACCAGTTACGTGGTCGGGTAGGACGTGGAGACAAGCAATCTTATGCGGTTCTCGTGGCTAATCCTAAGACAGAATCCGGCAAGAAACGCATGAAAATCATGACGGAAACGACTAACGGTTTCGTCTTGGCTGAGGAAGATTTGAAAATGCGTGGCTCTGGTGAAATCTTCGGCACGCGTCAATCAGGGATTCCAGAGTTTCAAGTGGCGGATATTGTAGAGGATTATCCGATTTTAGAAGAAGCCAGAAAAGTCGCTAGTCAAATTGTGTCCATTTCTGATTGGCGAACGCATGCAGACTGGCATATCGTAGCTCTTCATTTGGACAAGCAGGACTACTTGGATTAGAAGATGAAACGAAAAAGAGGCTGGAACAAAATCCAGCCTCAAAGCATACTGTGTAATAAAGCAACGACGAAGTAACTAATTACGCAACATACTGCGTCGCTGCAGATAAAACTTGAAAGTAAGTCACTTTTCGTTTGCTTTTCAAGCTTGAAAAAGTGCTGTTGACAAAAACTTTGTTTTCTTCATTCATTACCTCAATAGTCCAGGAGACAGTTGAGCAGCTTTGTAGGAGAGACTACAAACTAAATTTTAGAATTAAGTTTTTTGAAAGAAATCTATAAGCCTGTTTTAAGTTTTTCAGGCTATACTAAATTCATCAAAAAGAAAGAGGTAAGTCCAATGACAGTAAACATTAAAGTAAATTATAACAAAACATTCAAAAAAACAGGAAAGGAATTAGAAATATATGGTAGGTAACTAAAAAAACAAGCGAGTTAAAAAACTTTTTTTCATAAATCTCCTAAGAAGCTTCGAATTAATCGAGGCTTTTTATTTATATAAGAATCTAGCCTTCTATGTAGTTTTTTAATGTCTGCCCTTGAAGTCCAGCGTTAAGGGCGATGAGAAGTTTGATCCGAGCTTTAGGAGCATTTAATTCTTTAACAAACATAATTCCTGCTTCACGAAGCATCACGCCACCTCCTTCATAAGCATAAACTGGCTCTGCAATACCGTTGAAGCAACGAGACACCAATGCAATTGGAAGACCAGAAGCAGTCATACGGCTGAGCTTTTGTGCCACTTCTTGTGGTAGATTCCCAGCTCCGAAGGCTTCAATGACGAGACCGTCTATTCTCTTCAAATCTAACATATCCAGCAATTCGGTTGTCATTCCAGCATAGGTGGGGATAATAGGAATCAAGCCAGTAATCTTATTCAAATGAAAATGCACGCGTGGTTCGGCAGTTTTAAAATAGAGAATTTCTTTTTTCATAATCAATCCAAGTGGACCATGAGTTGGCGTTTGAAAGGTATTGACATTTGTTGTATGTGTTTTTGTTACGTATTTAGCAGAATGGATTTCATCATTCATAACTACTAGAACGCCCTTTCCGCGTGCCTTTTCATCACTTGCAACACGAAGTGCAGACAAGTAATTGTAAACTCCGTCACTCCCGAGTTCATTAGAGCTTCGCATGGCACCAGTCAAAACAACAGGAATATTTGGAAGTTCCATCGTATCCAAAAAATATGCCGTTTCTTCTAGAGTGTCCGTTCCGTGAGTAATCACAACACCGTCAAATTGCTTTCCATCTGCCCTGATTTTTTGTACAATTGTAGCATGTGCTGCGGTGTCATGTGAGGACTAGGAATATTGAATATATCAAGAGCAGTCACTTGAATGCCTTCTAGAGGAACTGCGACATGGTTCATGGGATTGTATTCAGTTGTGACAACTTTTCCAGCAGTGTCAGCTTGCATGGAAATGGTACCGCCAGTATGTAAAACTAGAATTCTTTTGGTCATAAGTGAGCTTCTCCTGAATCTATGCTATAATTATTGTATCATAAAAGAAAGAGATGAGAAATGAATGGAAATCAAAGCAGTCTTTTTTGATATTGACGGGACATTAGTAAATAATAGTCGGACGGTCTTGAAATCCACAGAACAAGCGATCCATAGTTTAAAACAGCAAGGTATTTTAGTTGGTTTAGCAACAGGAAGAGGCCCCTTTTTTGTCCAATCCTTTATGGAACAGTTGGATTTAGATTTTGCAGTGAGCTATAATGGACAATATATTTTTTCAAAAGATAAAGTCATTTCTGCTAAGCCAATTGATAAAACCAGCTTGCGTCACTTGATTCAGTATGCTCACCAGCATAAAATAGAAATTTCATTTGGAACAGAATCAGGAGTGGTTGGCTCAAAAATCATGAGTTTTGGCATGAGCAAATTTTCTCAATGGACCAGTCATTTTGTTCCGAAAAAGATGACACACTTGGTTAATAAAAGTTTCAATCATGTAATCAGCAAGGCGCTTCCTCAACAACAGAATGATTTATTTAAATCTATTCAAGAGCCGATTTATCAAGTGTTAATGTTGGCAACCCCGAGAGAAACACAATCTATAGAAGCCGATTTTCCAAATTTAAAATTTACTCGCAGCAGTCCTTTTGCAGCTGACATTATCAATAAGGGTATGTCCAAGCTAGAGGGGATTAAGCTGGTTGGAAAGGAATATGGCTTTGATATCAATCAAGTCATGGCTTTTGGTGATTCTGATAATGATGTTGAAATGTTAGCGGGGGTTGGGATGTCCATCGCTATGGGAAATGGAACTAGTCGCGTGAAAGAAGTTGCGAAACACACTACTAGCAGTAATAGTCAGGACGGAATTCATAAGGCTTTGGAGCATTTTGGTATTTTGGCGAGTGAAAAAGTCTTTATCAGTAGCGACCACCACTTTAATAAGGTTAAAGAATTTCATGGGATAATGGATGAATGCACGCAGGAAGAGCCCATCCTGTGGACAACAGAGGGTGCTCGTCATCGTGCAGGCTTCAAGGTAGAAGAGCTAGTGGAATTTTTACGTGCAGCCAGTCCGTCAGAAGAAATTTTCAATCAGTCTGTTCAATCTTTGCATAAAGCGATAGATAAAGCTTCCGATAAGGTTAAACAGAAGAGTAATGCAGAGATGTCTCTCGTTGGACAAGTAGATGCACTGATTGATATGCTATATTTTACTTATGGTAGTTTTGTTTTAATGGGAGTAGATCCTGAGCGCTTATTTGAAATTGTACACCAAGCGAATATGGGGAAACTCTTCCCAGATGGTAAAGCGCACTTTGACCCAGTTACTCATAAAATTTTAAAACCAGATGATTGGGAAAAAAATTATGCACCGGAGCCTGCTATCAAAAAAGAACTTGAACGTCAAATTCAAGCTTATCAACGGAATTGTGAAAAAAATGAAGAATAAAAAAGAGGAGAGACTGGTTATGCCAATCTCTCTTTATCTTTGGATTATAATGTTTTTTCCTTATCACGAACAACAAGTAAGTCAACTTTTGCATGACGCAAGATGTATTCAGATGAGGAACCGACCAATAAACGTTCAAAGGCATTGAGCCCAGTAGCACCGACCATGATGAGATCGACTTTTTGTTCATCTGGAATATCTGTTGCAAGTAAGGTTTTAGGGTTACCCATTTCAACAATTGTGACAACGTCTGTGACGCCAGTTTCTTTTGCTTTTTGGGCATACTCATCCATTAATTTTTTAGCATCTGCCTGTAATTCTTCATAAACTTCGGCATCGAATGTGGAAACACTTTGCAATGCACGTGTATCAATAACGTGAGCGATTGTGAGACGTGAATTATTTCTTAGTGCCACATTTACCCCTTTTTCAAAAGCAAGCTCAGCTTCGTGAGAACCATCAACAGCGACCATAATGTTTTGATATCTTTGTAGCATAGGGATACCTCCATTCTTTCTTTACTAATATTGTAACCCTTTACATGAAAAAAGTAAAGCATTTTCAGGCAGACTTTACAAGAACTTTTTTAGATTTTTTAGAAAAATTGCGTTATAATAAATTGACTCTTTTGAAATGAGGAAAAGTTCGATGAAAGAATTTAATAAATCGACAAAGTTAGAACATGTAGCTTATGATATTCGTGGTCCAGTCCTAGAAGAAGCCATGCGAATGCGTGCAAATGGTGAGAAGATCCTCCGTTTGAATACAGGAAATCCTGCCGAATTTGGTTTTACGGCACCAGATGAAGTGATTCATGATTTGATTATGAATGCACGGGATAGCGAGGGCTATTCAGACTCGAAAGGAATTTTTTCTGCTCGGAAAGCCATTATGCAGTATTGTCAGTTGAAGAATATTCCAAATGTCGATATTGAGGACGTTTATCTTGGTAATGGGGTTAGCGAGCTGATTGTTATGTCAATGCAGGGCTTGCTGGATAATGGGGACGAAGTTCTAGTGCCAATGCCTGATTATCCGCTCTGGACAGCTGCTGTTAGCTTAGCAGGAGGCAATGCGGTTCATTATCTTTGTGATGAGCAGGCGGATTGGTATCCAGATATAGAAGATATCAAATCAAAGATTACTTCTAATACAAAGGCTATTGTCGTTATCAATCCAAACAATCCGACCGGTGCCTTGTATCCTAAGGAAGTCCTAGAATATCTTGTTGAAATTGCACGACAAAATAACTTGATTATTTTTGCGGATGAGATTTATGACCGTTTAGTGATGGATGGTGAGAAACATACAGCGATTGCTAGTCTGGCACCGGATCTTTTCTGCGTCAGCATGAACGGTTTGTCTAAATCGCACCGTATCGCAGGTTTTCGCGTAGGCTGGATGGTGCTTTCAGGTCCAAAATCTCATGTGAAAGATTATATTGAAGGACTGAATATGCTGTCAAATATGCGTTTGTGCTCAAACGTCTTATCTCAGCATGTGGTCCAAACATCTCTTGGAGGTTATCAGTCAGTAGACGAATTGTTGCTTCCTGGTGGTCGCATTTATGAGCAACGGAATTTTATTTACAAGGCTATCAATGAAATTCCAGGTTTGTCTGCGACCAAACCTAAAGCAGGACTGTATATTTTTCCAAAAATTGATAGAGAAATGTATCAAGTGGATGATGACGAACAATTCGTGCTGGATTTCTTAAAGCAAGAAAAGATTTTGCTGGTGCACGGACGCGGATTTAATTGGAAAGACCCAGATCATTTCCGTATCGTTTATCTGCCACGTGTAGATGAATTAGCACAGATCCAAGAAAAGATGACGCGTTTCTTAAGGCAATATCGAAGATAATCATACAGGCAGCCGAAAGGTTGCCTTTTTGGTATTGGAAATGCGGATTGAGGAGTTTTGAAAAAGTTAATGAGACTTAATTGTGTTTCAATAAACAATTTTCAGATAATTGTTGAAGAATAAAGCGTTTTATGGTATAATCAATAAGATTATATGCGAGGTAAATTATGGCAAACTTATTAGCAAAAACACGAAAAATTACATCTATTTTGCGCCGTTCAGATGAGCGCTTACAGGAAGAATTGCCTTACAATGCTATTACTCAGCAGTTAGCTGAGATTATGGATTGCAATGCTTGTATTGTAAACAGCAAGGGGCGTCTTTTGGGGTATTTTATGCGCTACAAGACGAATAATGACCGGGTGGAAGCATTTTATCAAACAAAAATCTTCCCAGAAGAGTATGTTCGCACAGCGAATTTGATGTATGATACAGAAGCTAATCTTCCTGTCAATCATGCTTTATCTATTTTTCCAGTCGAAACCAAAGATGAATTTCCAGATGGCTTGACGACGATTTCGCCTATTCATGTATCAGGGATTCGCTTAGGAACATTGATTGTTTGGCGAAATGATAAAGAATTTGATGATGATGACTTGATCTTAGTTGAAATTGCAAGTACAGTAGTTGGGATTCAGCTACTCAACTTCCAACGAGAAGAAGATGAAAAAAATATTCGACGTCGAACAGCCGTAACCATGGCTGTAAATACGCTATCTTATTCAGAATTACGAGCTGTTTCAGCTATTTTAGGTGAACTAAATGGTAATGAAGGACAGTTGACAGCATCGGTCATTGCAGATCGTATTGGGATTACTCGCTCAGTGATTGTCAATGCTTTGCGTAAACTAGAGAGTGCAGGCATTATTGAGAGTCGTTCTTTAGGAATGAAAGGAACCTACCTTAAAGTCCTTATTCCCGATGTCTTTGAAGAGATTAAAAGGAGAGACTACTGATGACAAAAGCATTGATTTCGATTGATTATACGGTGGATTTTGTGGCAGATGATGGCAAGTTGACAGCTGGAGCTCCAGCTCAGGCAATTTCTGAAGCTATTGCCCAAGTGACCGAGGCAGCTTTTGAGCGAGGAGATTATATCTTTTTTGCAATTGATGCGCATGACGAAGGAGATACTTTCCACCCAGAAAGTAAACTCTTTCCACCACACAATATCAAAGGAACTAGTGGACGCAATCTTTATGGACCATTGGCTGACTTTTATGAAACCTATCAAGCGGACTCTCGAGTCTTTTGGATGGATAAGCGCCATTATTCTGCCTTTTCTGGCACAGATTTGGATATACGTCTGCGAGAAAGAAAAGTAGACACGGTGATTCTGACAGGAGTCTTGACGGATATTTGCGTCCTACATACGGCAATCGATGCCTACAATTTAGGGTATCAAATTGAGGTGGTAGAACCTGCGGTAGCTTCTCTTTCTGAAGAAAATCATAAATTTGCTCTCAATCACTTGCAAAATGTTTTAGGTTCGACTATAATAGATAACAATTTAAAAGTAAAAAAGCAGTAGAGTAGGCTTGCTGACTTGCACAGAAAGTGCTGAAAGCTGAGAGCAGCACCAAGAAAGCAAAATCCGAAGAACATACTGTCAATGATAAAATGGTTTTTTCTATGCTATTTATGACAAAAGATAATATTGTTTAAAACTATTATATTGTTGCGAATGATTTGTGTGAATCAAAGCACAAACGGCTGCTCACGTTACGAGCCAGAGGTTGCAATGCAACGAATAACAGTGGTACCACGGCTTTCGTCTGTTTTACAGGCGAAAGCCGTTTTTCCATCGTTCTTAATGCTTTAGAGTCTAGAGCTATGGACATAGATTTACGCAGTAAAGTCTATGTTCCTTATAATTCTTAGCACATAGAGGAGTGGATGCAGTTTTGTCCTTTGGACAAAATCTGTAACCCCAAATTGCTTAATGCTTTATAGCATTAGATCTATGGGCGTAGATTTCTATATGTAATTTGTGGTAAATTGGTGATTAAACTGAACATGAATTTAGAAAGAGGTAGAGAACATGAAAGAAGTTTTTATCGGAAACTACGGTTTAGAACAGGTTGGTCAGAAAATGACAGCGACCGGATGGGTTGCCAATATCCGAAATCATGGGAAATTAGCTTTTATAGAGCTAAGAGACCGAGAAGGACTACTTCAAGTTTTTGTCGCAGGCGATAGCCCAGCTTTTGCGGGAATTGATCATCTACATAAGGAAGATGTTATCTCTGTTACGGGAGAGGTTGTCAAACGAGAAAGTCGCTTTGTCAACAAAGCTATCAAGTCTGGACAGGTGGAGCTACGAGCGGAGGCTATTCAAATCCTTGCAAATAGTAAGTCTCTTCCCTTTGAACTCGATCAGCACGCCCATACAGGAGAAGACTTGCGACAGAAATATCGCTATCTAGATTTGCGTCGGAGTAAGATGACAGAGAACCTCAAACTTCGTCATCAAGTAACCAGCACAATTCGTGACTATTTAAACGGTAAGGATTTTATGGAAGTGGAGACTCCTTACTTGACAAAGTCTACACCGGAAGGAGCTAGAGATTTTTTGGTTCCCAGCCGAGTTTTTAAAAATCAATTTTATGCCTTGCCTCAAAGTCCGCAAATGCTGAAGCAACTCTTAATGGGAGCTGGTCTGGAGCGTTACTATCAAGTTGTTCGCTGCTTTCGGGATGAGGACCTACGAGGAGATCGTCAGCCTGAGTTTACTCAGGTTGATATGGAAATGAGTTTTGTTAGTGAGGAAGACATTCGCAGACTTGTTGAAGGCATGCTCAAAGCTGTTGTTAAGAAAACTCATGGTTTAGAGCTAACAGAAGCTTTTTCAACTATTAGCTATGAAGAGGCTATGAGCCGCTTCGGCTCTGATAAGCCAGATACGCGCTTTGGTTTAGAGCTGAATAGTTTGACGGATTTGTGCCAAGCAAATGAATCGCTTCTCATCAAGAAAGCCTTGGATAACCAAGAGGAAGTGATGGGTATCTGTGTTCCTAATGCTGCGAATGAATTCACTAAAAAGCAGCTTAGTCATTTCTATCAGGAAATGAAAGGATTTGGAGCTAGTAGGTTTGCAAGCGTTAAGGTGGAAGCTGGTGGGCTTCAAGGGGATTTGGCTTCGACTTTTGAAACAGAAGTAGCTGCCTTCATAGAGCGATTTAAAGCACAAGACGGTGATTTACTTTTGCTAGTTATTGCCAAGAAAAGACAAGCTCAAGAAGCTCTAGGGTACTTGCGTTTAGAAGTGGCAAAACATCTTGATTTGATTGACCAGAGCTTGCTGAACTTTCTCTGGGTTGTGGACTGGCCCCTGCTGGAGTGGAATGAGGACCAAAACCGCTATCAAGCCATGCACCATCCTTTCACACAGGGGATTTTTGAAGATGGGCAAGAGCCAGGTCAATTTCGCAGCCATGCCTACGACATTGTCTTGAATGGCTATGAAATTGGTGGAGGAAGCCTTCGTATTCACGACCGGAAAGCTCAGGAGGCCATGTTTGAGCTATTAGGCATGAGCCGAGAAGACTATGAGCGGGACTTTGGTTTCTTCCTGGAAGCCTTGGAATACGGCTTCCCACCGCACGGCGGCTTGGCTCTAGGCTTAGATCGTTTGGTTATGATTTTAGCTGGGGAAGAAAATATCCGCCAAGTCATCGCCTTTCCGAAGAATGGTACTGGCTTTGATCCGATGCTGGAAAGTCCAAGTTTGGTTGACCAAAGACAGCTGAAAGACCTGCATTTGGAATTGAAGAACTAAGCCTATTTGTGATAAAATAAGAAGACGATTATTTTTCAGTTATGCTGAAAAATAAAAGAAGAGAAAGGAAACAGAGATGAAAATTACTCAAGAGGAAGTAACGCATGTTGCTCACTTGTCAAAACTAGCTTTTTCACCTGAAGAAACAGCAGAATTTGCGACAACTTTGTCAAAAATTGTGGACATGGTGGAGTTGTTAAACGAAGTTGATACAACTGGTGTGCCTTTTACATCAAACGTGGCAGAAAATGTCAACTATATGCGTGAAGATGTACCAGTTGCAGGTTGGAATCAAGAAGAACTTTTCCAAAATGTACCTGAAAAAGAGCGGGGCTATATCAAGGTTCCTGCCATCCTAGATGACGGAGGAGATGCCTAATGACTTTAAACCAAAAAACAATTGAAGAATTGCATGATCTCCTTGTCAAAAAGGAACTTTCAGCAGTTGAGCTGACGAAAGCTACTCTGGAAGATATGAAAAGTCGAGAAAGTGCAGTTGATAGTTTTATTACGATTAGTGAAGAAGAAGCAGTGGCACAGGCAGCAGCAGTAGATGCAAAGGGAATTGATGCGGATAATCTCATGAGCGGCATTCCACTGGCTGTTAAGGACAATATTTCTACTAAGGGGATTCTAACGACAGCTGCCTCAAAAATTCTCTACAATTACAAGCCGATTTTCGATGCGACCAGTGTGGAGAAGCTCTACAGCAAGGACATGATTATCGTTGGTAAAACCAATATGGACGAATTTGCCATGGGTGGTTCTAGCGAAAACTCTTATTTTAAGACTACGAAAAATGCTTGGGACGCTACAAAAGTTCCAGGTGGTTCATCTGGTGGTTCAGCGACGGCAGTTGCTTCTGGTCAAGTTCGCCTGTCTCTAGGTTCTGATACCGGTGGTTCGATCCGTCAGCCAGCTTCCTTTAACGGAGTGGTTGGTCTCAAGCCAACTTATGGACGAGTTTCTCGTTTTGGTCTCATTGCTTTTGGTAGCTCGCTAGATCAGATTGGACCATTTTCTCGGACGGTCAAAGAAAATGCTCAGCTTTTGGGAGTGATTGCAGGCAATGACAAAAAAGACTCTACTTCTTCTCAACGAGCTGTTCCTGATTTCACTAGCAAGATTGGTCGAGAGATTAAAGGATTGAAAATCGCTCTTCCCAAAGAATACATGGGTGAGGGGATTGATGAAAAAGTCAAAGAACGCATTTTAGCGGCTGCTAAGCATTTGGAAAGTCTGGGAGCAATTGTTGAAGAAGTCAGCCTTCCGCACAGCAAGTACGGTGTTGCAGTCTACTATATCATCGCTTCTTCTGAAGCCAGTTCCAACTTGCAACGTTTTGACGGGATTCGCTACGGCTATCGGGCAGAAGAGATTGAAAACTTAGAGGATGTCTATGTCAAATCTCGCAGCCAAGGTTTTGGTGAGGAAGTCAAGCGCCGAATTATGCTAGGAACGTTCAGTTTATCGTCTGGTTATTATGATGCTTATTTCAAAAAGGCGGGTCAAGTTCGGACGCTCATTATGCAAGATTTTGCCAAGGTTTTTGAAAAATATGATTTGATCTTAGGTCCAACTGCACCGACGGTAGCTTATGACTTGGGCAGTCAAAACCAAGATCCGGTAGCCATGTATCTGGCCGACCTTTTGACCATTCCAGTCAATCTGGCTGGCTTGCCGGGCATTTCGATCCCAGCTGGCTTTGCAGACGGTCTTCCTGTTGGTCTGCAGCTGATTGGTAACCACTTTGATGAAGAAACGATTTACCAAGTCGCAGCTGCTTTTGAAGCAACGACAGATTACCACAAGCAAAAGCCAGTCATTTTTGGAGAATAAGAGATGGTTCGTATTTATCAGTCTAAACTTTATCATCAGCCAGCTTATCTTGATTTATTGATAAATATTGCTAACTCAGTTATAGGGGATAATGAGATACTTTATGTTGCACTTAAGGGGACGTTTAAAGAATTTCTCTTTTGTACAGATAAAAATGTTTACATAGTAAAGTAAGGGTATATGACAGGACATACATTTGGTAACGGTATATTTTCAATGCCATATAAAAATATTACAAATGCAGAAGTAAATTATGGTTTTCTAGGTAGTGGATATTTTGAAATTTCGGCTGGAGGCATGCAAAATACTAGAAAGAGTTATTGGTCTAATGATCCTGACAAAAGTGCCGCTAAACAACCTAATTCTATATCTATAGCATCTAAAGTTGTTGCAGACAGTTTTAATTATGCAAAAAACTTTATACTAGAAAAAGTGAATGAAACACATATGCCAGTAAATACAGTATCAACTATTTCTCCTGCTGATGAGATACTTAAATACAAAAAGTTATTAGATAAAGGTATTATCACAGATGAAGAATTTATTTTGAAAAAGAAAGAATTGTTAAGGCTATAAATATTTAGAAAGGATATTAAATGAACTTTGAAACGATTATTGGATTGGAAGTCCATGTTGAATTAAAAACAAATTCAAAAATTTTCTCACCAGCACCGGCTCATTTCGGGGAAGATCCAAATACCAACACCAATATCATTGACTGGTCTTTTCCAGGTGTCTTGCCAGTAATGAATAAGGGAGTTATTGATTACGGTATCAAGGCTGCTCTGGCGCTCAATATGGACATTCATCAAAAAATGCACTTTGACCGCAAGAATTATTTTTATCCAGATAATCCTAAAGCCTATCAAATTTCTCAATTTGATGAGCCCATTGGCTATAATGGCTGGATTGAAATCGAGCTAGAAGACGGCACGACTAAAAAAATTCGCATTGAGCGGGCTCATTTGGAAGAGGATGCTGGCAAGAATACCCATGGCAGTGACGGTTATTCTTATGTTGACCTTAACCGTCAAGGAGTGCCTTTGATCGAGATTGTCTCAGAAGCTGACATGCGCAGTCCAGAAGAAGCTTACGCTTACTTAACAGCGCTCAAAGAAATTATCCAATACACGGGTATTTCCGATGTCAAGATGGAGGAAGGCTCCATGCGGGTGGATGCAAATATTTCTATCCGACCTTATGGCCAAGAAGAATTTGGCACCAAGACAGAACTAAAAAATCTTAATTCCTTTAACTTTGTCCGCAAGGGCTTGGCTTTTGAGGAAAAACGCCAGGCTGAGATTTTGCGTAGCGGTGGACAGATTCGTCAAGAAACTCGCCGTTATGACGAAGCGACAGGTGAGACTCTTTTGATGAGAGTCAAGGAAGGTTCGGCAGATTATCGTTATTTTCCAGAGCCAGACCTGCCAATCTTTGAGATTGATGACAGCTGGATTGAGGCGGTGCGCTCAGATTTACCAGCTTTTCCAAAAGAACGTCGGGCTAAGTATAAAGCTGACTTCGGACTATCAGACTATGATGTCAAACAATTAACGGCAACGAAAAATCTCTCAGACTTCTTTGAAGCTGCAGTAGCAGCAGGCGGAGACGCAAAATCTGTGTCAAACTGGCTCCAAGGTGAGGTCGCTCAGTACCTCAATGCGGAAGGTGAAACCATTGAAGAAATCGGTTTGACACCAGTCAATTTGACTGAAATGTTGAGTTTGGTGGCAGACGGTACGATTTCCTCTAAAATTGCCAAAAAAGTCTTTGTTCATTTGGCGAAAAATGGTGGGTCAGCCAAGGAATACGTTGAAAAAGCTGGCTTGGTGCAAATTTCTGATCCAGCACAACTTCTGCCAATCATTCAAGAAGTCTTTGCCAACAATGAAAAAGCTCTCAATGACTACAAGGGCGGCAACAAAAATGCAGCCAAGTCCCTGATTGGTCAGCTCATGAAAGCTACCAAAGGTCAAGCCAATCCACAAGTAGCCCAAAAGCTGCTTAATGAGGAATTGGCGAAGTTGTAAAATCTAAAAAATCAGTCATTTCGGCTGATTTTTTGTGTTATAATCATACGATGAAAGGGAGAAGTGGAATGTCAAAGACAGCCAAAGGAACAATGTTAACATTAGTAGCAGGAGTTGCATGGGGATTGTCAGGTACGAGTGGGCAATACTTAATGGCGCATGGATTTCCCGTCTTAGTTTTAACGAATGTTCGACTTTTAATTGCGGGAGTTCTGTTGATATCGTATATGGTATTAACCAATCGCAAAAAATTATTTGAAATGCTAAAAGATCAGGAAGCGATGATGTCATTAGTGCTTTTTGCTTTATTAGGACTTTTGCTCAATCAATTTGCTTATTTAAAATCTATTTATGAAAGTAATGCAGGCACAGCTACTGTTCTGCAATATGTCTGTCCGGTTGGAATCCTTGCTTATACTTGCCTCAAAGATTGGGTTGCACCTACTATAACAGAAGTGTTGTCTATGATATTAGCTATTGGAGGTACTTTTTTGATTGCCACTCACGGTCAGTTCAATCATTTATCTGTAACGCCAGCAGGGCTTTTCTGGGGATTATTTGCTGCCTTCACTTACGCTTTATATATTTTAATTCCGATTAAGTTGATAAAAAGGTGGGGCAGCATTCCAGTGATTGGAGTGGGGATGACATTAGCAGGACTTGTTCTGATACCATTCAGTGGTATCCTGCATTTTCATTGGCGATTGTCAATGGAAGTGTATCTAGCTTTAGCTGGGATTATTTTAGTGGGGACAATCCTCGCCTATACACTGTTTCTCAAAGGAACCAGTTTAGTCGGACCTGTGAAATCTAGCCTGTTAGCGGCTGTTGAGCCCATATCGGCTGTATTTTTTGCCTTTCTCATTATGCATGAGCAATTTTATCTTGTAGACTTTGCTGGTATGTTTATGATTTTATCGGCGGTCTTCTTGATTTCTATAAAAGATTTGATATTAGAAAAAAGGAAAGGAATCTTATAAAAGGCAGAGCAAATCGCATTGCTCTGTCTTTCATTTTGAAAATAATTGCCAAAAGAAGTCGATAATGTATGTCAAACCGTAAGTATAGATGACAAGTGTGATGGGTTTGCACAAGACAATAATAATCATATATTTTTTAAAAGTCATTTTCGTAAGAGCAGCCAGCATACAGAGGAAGTCAGCTGGGCTGATAGGCCAAATCATCATAAAGATGAAAAAACGTTCAAAACGATTGTCCTCGTCCAGCCAACCGATATACTTGTCGTAGGTGTGTTTGCTGACGACCGATTGGACAAAAGCAGAACCGTAGGTACGCGCTAGGTAAAAAATAATAGCACAGCCGATGACGATACCGACATAATTATAAATGGTTCCAATGATATGACCATAAATAAAAACACCAGCAACCGAAGTCAAAGCTCCAGGAATAATAGGAACAACTGTCTGTAGGATTTGCAGGAAAATAAAAAGTGGTGGTCCCCAAAATCCAGCCTGCTTAATAAAGGCGGACAGGGTTTCTTTAGATTGTAAAATGCCAGTATAATAGGCCCAGATACAGAAAATTACTGTTCCAACTGCTCCAACAATAGAAGCCCAGTTGATAAATTTTTGTAAAAGAGGGGAGACGGCAGTCATTTTCTTACTCGTATTTGCCATAAGTTCCTCCGTGTTAAATTCTCTATTCTTACTATAACATTTTTAAACATTTTTTGGCAAATTGTACATAAAATCGATGAAAAGATCTAGGGTGCGAAAACCTTTTTTTTATGTTAAAATAGGTAGAAGTATAATGTTTGGAGAGAAATGTGGCGATTGAAAATTACATGCCTGATTTTGCAATTGAGGCAGTTTACGATTTGACAGTTGAAAGCTTAAAAAAACACGGCATCAAAGCAGTTTTGGTAGACCTAGATAATACCCTCATTGCGTGGAATAATCCAGATGGAACACCAGAAATGAAGCAGTGGCTTCACGATGTGCGAGATGCAGGGATTCGAATTATTGTGGTATCTAATAATACCAAAAAACGAGTGAAGCGAGCAGTTGAAAAATTTGGAATTGATTATGTTTGTTGGTCCATGAAACCATTCACTTGGGGGATTAATCGTGCGTTGAAAGAATTCCGTTTTGAGAAAAACGAAGTGGTCATGGTGGGCGATCAGCTTATGACGGATATTCGAGCTGCTCATAGAGCCGGAATTCGTTCGATTTTAGTCAAGCCGCTGGTTGAGCATGATTCAATAAAAACTCAGATTAATCGGGCGCGTGAGCGGAGAGTTTTGAAAAAAATCACTAAAAAATATGGAATGATTGAATACAAAAAAGGAATTTAAACATGGAAGACATTTTCTGTATTGGGTGTGGAGCACCGATTCAGACAAAATATAAGGACAAGTTAGGTTATACTCCTCAGTCTGCTTTGGAAAAGGGAACGGAGATTGGCGAACTGTACTGCCAGCGCTGTTTTCGTCTCCGTCACTACAACGAAATTACTGATGTGCAGCTGACAGACGATGATTTTCTTAGGCTTCTCCACGAAGTGGGTGACAGTAATGCTCTCGTAGTCAATGTAGTAGATATTTTTGATTTTAATGGTTCGGTCATTCCAGGTTTACCACGCTTTGTGGCTGGTAATGATGTGCTGTTAGTTGGGAATAAAAAAGATATTCTTCCCAAGTCTGTTAAGACTAGCAAAGTGACCCAATGGTTGACAGAGAGGGCTCACGAGGAAGGTCTGCGTCCTGTTGATGTGGTTCTGACTTCAGCTCAAAACAAGCAAGCTATTAAAGAACTAATTGAAAAGATTGAGCAATATCGGAAAGGCCGAGATGTCTATGTGGTCGGTGTAACTAATGTTGGTAAGTCAACGCTAATCAATGCTATTATTCAGGAAATCACTGGGGATAAGGACATTATCACCACTTCCCGTTTTCCTGGCACTACTTTGGATAAGATTGAGATTCCTCTGGTTGATGGTAGTCATATCTACGACACACCTGGAATTATCCACCGCCACCAAATGGCTCATTATTTATCTGCTAAAAATCTCAAATATGTCAGCCCGAAAAAGGAAATCAAGCCCAAAACTTATCAACTCAATCCTGAACAAACCCTCTTTTTAGGAGGCTTGGGACGCTTTGATTTTGTGTCGGGTAACAAACAAGGTTTTACTGCTTATTTTGACAATGAACTCCAATTGCACCGCACCAAACTTGCGGGAGCGGGAGAATTTTATGAAAAGCATGTTGGTTCTTTGCTAACACCGCCCTCTAAAAAAGAAGTGGCAGATTTTCCGCAGCTAGTCAAGCATGAGTTGAAAATTGAAACCAAAACAGATGTAGTCTTTTCAGGTTTGGGCTGGATTCGTGTGATAGGACCAGCACAGATTGCAGTTTGGGCGCCAGAGGAAGTAGCAGTGGTGACCCGCAAAGCCATTATCTAAGAAGAAATGGCTGTTAGAAAAATAAAGAGAAGACAAACGAAATAAGAAACAAAAGAGGAATCTATGTCATTAACATCCAAACAACGAGCTTTTTTAAATAGTCAAGCTCACAGTCTCAAACCCATTATTCAGATTGGCAAAAACGGCCTCAACGACCAGATTAAAACAAGTGTCCGTCAAGCTCTAGATGCTAGAGAATTGATTAAAGTGACTCTTCTGCAAAATACAGATGAGAACATTCATGAAGTAGCAGAAATTCTCGAAGAAGAAATCGGGGTGGACACTGTTCAAAAAATTGGTCGTATTTTGATTTTGTACAAGCAGTCTAGCAAAAAGGAAAAACGCAAAATTTCAGTAAAGGTAAAAGAAATTTAGAGGAAGTAGCCTATGGCAATTGAATTACTGACTCCTTTCACCAAGGTGAAGTTGGAACCAGAAGTAAAAGCAAAAAAAAGAAAGCAAGTTGGGATTTTAGGTGGAAACTTCAATCCAGTCCATAATGCTCATTTGGTCGTAGCTGATCAAGTTCGTCAGCAGCTATGTTTAGATCAGGTCTTGCTCATGCCTGAGTATGAGCCGCCCCATGTTGATAAGAAAACAACGATTGATGAGAAACACCGATTGAAAATGTTGGAGTTGGCAATTGAAGGCATCAAAGGTTTAGGAATTGAAACCATTGAACTTGAGAGAAAAGGTATTAGTTATACCTATGATACGATGAAGCTCTTGACAGAAAAACATCCAGATACAGATTATTATTTCATTATCGGAGCGGACATGGTAGATTATCTTCCTAAATGGTATCGGATTGATGAATTGGTTGATTTGGTTCAATTTGTCGGTGTTCAACGCCCTAGGTATAAAGCAGGAACGTCCTACCCAGTTATTTGGGTAGATGTGCCGCTCATGGATATTTCTTCTAATATGGTTCGGGACTTTCTGGCTCAAGGACGAACACCAAATTTTCTCTTACCTAAGCTAGTTTTAAACTATATCGAGAAAGAAGGTCTTTACAATAATGGGATATGAAAGCTACGTGGGAATTTCTCGTAATCAGCTTTTAGTCAAAATGCAGCAACTGTTACCAGAAAAACGTTTTAAACATTGTCTGGGAGTGGAACAAGCAGCGATTGACTTGGCAGAGCGTTTTGGTGTAGATGTGGAAAAAGCTGGTTTAGCAGGGCTACTTCATGATTATGCAAAAAAGCTTTCTGACGAAGAATTTCTGGCGTTGATTGATAAGTATGATCTGGATCCAAAGCTGAAAGATTGGGGAAATAATGTTTGGCATGGCATGGTCGGCATTTACAAAATTCAAGAAGATTTAGGATTGAGTGATCCAGAAATTCTACGAGCTATTGAGATTCATACCGTAGGTTCTGCCCAAATGTCCGATTTAGATAAGGTGGTCTACGTAGCAGACTATATTGAGCCTAATCGGAACTTTCCAGGAGTGGAGCGGGCGCGTGAGATTGCTCACGTTTCGCTCAACCAAGCTGTGGCTTATGAAACAGCGCGTACAGTGGAATATCTGGCTCATCAGGGCTTGCCGATCTATCCCCAAACTTTGGAGACCTATAATGCACATGTGTACTATTTGAAAGAGGATTAAATGAAAGAAAAAGAATTATTGGAAATTGTTGTAAAAGCAGCAGATGAAAAACGAGCGGAAGATATCACCGTACTAGATTTGCAGGGATTGACGACGATGACTGATTATTTTGTCATTGCTAGCTCTATGAATAGTCGTCAACTAGAAGCTATTGCAGAAAATATCCGTGAGAAAGTCACAGAAGTAGGGCTGTCAGCTAGTCATGTAGAAGGGGATGCTGCTGGAGGCTGGGTGCTTCTAGACTTAGGTGGTGTGGTCGTTCATATCTTTTCCGAGGAAATGCGGAGTCACTACAATCTTGAAAAACTCTGGTATGAAGCGGTCGGTATTGATGTAACACCATTACTTGAGAAACAAACCTTGTAATTAAAAATATTAATGAAGGGTTGAGGACGTTGTCCCAGCCCTTTTCAACGAGGAGAAAGGAAAGTACCTGTTTTTGGTACTGTTAGGTAAGATGACAACTTATGAAACGTTTGCATCAGTCTATGATGCTATCATGGATGACTCCCTTTATGATAAATGGACTAACTTTTCGCTCCGCCATTTTCCAAAAAATAAGAAAAAACTGCTAGAATTAGCTTGTGGAACAGGAATTCAATCCGTACGCTTTGCTAAAGTTGGCTTTTATGTGACCGGACTTGATTTGAGTGAGGATATGCTTGAAATCGCTCGTAAACGTGCCAAAGAAGCGGGTGAAGCTATTGAATTCAGACAGGGCAACATGCTTGATTTGTCGCAAGCAGGAAATTACGATTTGGTGACTTGTTACTCAGATTCTATCTGTTATATGGCTGATGAAGTTGAGGTTGGTGATGTCTTTAAACAAGTTTACGACTGTTTGAATGAGGACGGAGTATTCATCTTTGACGTGCACTCAACCTATCAGACAGATACTGTTTTTCCTGGTTATTCTTACCATGAAAATGCAGAAGAATTTGCCATGGTTTGGGATACCTATGCTGATGAGGCACCGCATTCTGTTGTGCACGAATTGACCTTCTTCTTGCAAGACGAAGACGGGCGCTTCACACGCTACGATGAAGTCCACGAAGAACGCACTTACGAAATTCTGACCTATGATATTTTACTGGAACAAGCTGGATTTAAAACTGTTAAGGTTTATGCAGATTTTGAAGACCAAGCACCGAAAAAGGAAAGCAAACGTTGGTTTTTTGTGTGTGAGAAGTAGGGGAACTTAAGTGTGTTTGATTTTTAATGGGAAGTGGTGCAAAAATGAGCTGTTTTCAAAAAGGTAATATAAATAGTGATTTGGAATCTGAAATTATTAATCTGATTGAACTTCATCAAGAGGGAGAATATTGGGATTTTAAGCGTCAATGGTATGATTCTAGTAAAGTTGTTGATCTTTTACATGATATTATATGTATGGCAAATAATTTAGCTAATCATGACGCTTATATTATTATTGGTGTAGATGATGAAAATTTTTCTTTATATGATGTAGCTGCAGATCGAAACCGGAGGAATACTCAAAAAATTGTTGATTTTTTGAAGGATAAAAAATTTGCAGGAGATATTCGACCAATTGTAACTGTAAAACAAGTTTTAATAAAATCGTTTATTTTAGATGTGATAATAATTCATAATAGTAGACAAACACCATTCTATCTGAAAGAAAAATTCCAAAGTTTAAAAGCTAATCACATTTATACAAGAATCCAAGACAGTAATACTCCAAAAGATAAGTCTGCAGATATAGATAAGGTTGAATATTTATGGAAAAAAAGATTTGGTCTTGTTCAAACGCCAAATGAAAAATTTGAAATTTATTTAAAAGATTCAAAAAATTGGATGAATATTTCAGATAATACTATGGAAATGTATTATAAAATTTTCCCAGAATATAGACTAATTTATGATTTTGATGAAAGTCGACATGGTTATGAATATTATCACTTTTTTCAATCAGATTCTACTCCTAGTTATTTAAAAATACAATTATATTATCATCAAACTTTACTAGCAGATTTTGTAGGTTTATCTTTAGATGGTGGAAGATATGATACTCCATGTCCAGAAACCGATGGTATAGCTTTCAATGCCATTAGGGGATGGGATGTTATGTTTAAATATATGGAAAAAGATTCATTAATTTTTAAGCTTAATGAATTCTTGTATTGTAAAGAATATACTGATGATGCAAGAATCTCTAGAAATAATTTTTTTGAAAGCATTTTGGTATTTAACTCAAAAGAAGAAAGATTAAATTTTAAGCGATTTGTTAAAAGAAATTGGAAAGAATGCAGAAAACATTACTCTAGTGAAATTCAAAGTATTGTTCCTACAGTTCCAAAATTAGGAAATGGCTATACTGATGGTGCATTTAAGCAGGAATGTGAGGACATATGTATACTTCAAAAAATGTTAAGTGAATATAGAAGAATAGATTATTAGTATAAATTTAGGAGCACTCCATGACTGTTACTGGTATTATTGCTGAATTTAATCCTTTTCATAATGGGCATAAGTATTTGCTGTCGCAGGCTGATGGTGTGAAGGTTGTTGCTATGTCGGGTAATTTTGTCCAACGTGGTGAGCCTGCGATTGTGGATAAGTGGACACGCGCGGAAATGGCTCTGCGAAATGGCGCTGATTTGGTGGTTGAATTGCCATTTTTGGTGGCTGTTCAGTCAGCGGATTACTTTGCACAAGGTGCGGTGGACATTTTAGAACGTCTAGGTATGGATAAGTTGGCTTTTGGGACGGAAGAAAATCTGGATTATCAGCACTTTTCACAGATTTATGGGGATAATCAACAGAATATGGTGGATTACTTGCAAAGTTTGCCAGCTGATTTGTCATATCCACAGAAAACGCAGGAAATGTGGAAAAAATTTGCTGGTGTGCACTTCACTGGTGATACGCCAAACCACATTTTAGGGCTGTCCTATGCTAAAGCTTGCGCGAATAAGGCTATCGAGCTTCTCCCAATCAAGCGTCAGGGAGCTGGTTATCATTCACAAGAAGAAAATTTAAAATACGCCTCTGCTACGGCTCTTAGAGAGCGTCTTAATTGTCCAGATTTTTTGGAGAAATTTACCCCGGCTCATGAACTGCTGATTCAGTCTCCCAAAGTGACCTGGTCAGCACTCTATCCTTTGCTGCGTTACCAGATTATCAGTCATCCCGATTTGACGAGTTTTTATCAGGTTAATCAAGAACTTGCGGTGCGCTTGCAGGAAGCAGTGAAAAGCAGTTATAGCGTAGAGGAGTTGGTCGAACAAGTCGCAACCAAGCGATATACGAAAGCACGAATCAGACGAATTCTGACTTATATTTTGGTCGGTGCAAGAAATGATCAGTTGCCTAGCGGTATTCATATCTTGGGCTTTACTCAAGCAGGTCGAGAACATCTTAAAAAGATGAAAGGGAAAACAGACTTCATCAGTCGCATCGGTCAAGAACCATGGGATTCCTTAACCCAGCGAGCTGATTGTATTTATCAGCTAGGGAACGCCCAACTAGAGGAGCAGAATTTTGGAAGAATCCCGATAATGATAGATTGATGCGAAAATTATTTTATAGAGCTAGACATTGTCAATAATTTGCTAGTGAAATTCAACCTGACTTGTGATATAATAAGAAAGATTGAAAAAGTGAAAATCTAAAGGAGAATATCCAATGGGACGTAAATGGGCCAATATTGTGGCAAAAAAGACTGCCAAAGATGGTGCAAACTCAAAAGTTTATGCTAAATTTGGTGTTGAAATCTATGTAGCAGCTAAAAAAGGAGAGCCAGATCCAGAATCGAACTCAGCTTTGAAATTTGTTATTGAACGTGCGAAACAAGCACAAGTGCCAAAGCATGTCATTGACAAAGCACTGGATAAGGCAAAAGGAAACACAGACGAAACCTTTACAGAGGGGCGTTATGAAGGGTTTGGACCAAATGGTTCTATGCTCATCGTTGATACACTAACTTCAAATGTCAACCGTACGGCAGCCAATGTTCGCTCTGCCTTTGGTAAAAACGGTGGAAATATGGGAGCAAGTGGCTCAGTTTCTTATATGTTTGATAATAAAGGTGTGATTGTGTTTGCAGGAGACGATGCAGATAGTGTCTTTGAACAACTGTTAGAAGCAGATGTAGACGTAGATGATGTAGAAGCAGAAGATGGAAGCATTACAGTTTATACAGCACCAACAGATTTGCACAAGGCCTTGACTGCTCTCCGTGAATCTGGTGTAGAAGAATTCCAAGTCACCGAATTGGAAATGATTCCGCAATCTGATGTGACCTTATCAGGTGAAGACTTAGAAACATTTGAAAAGTTGTATGCTGTTTTGGAAGATGACGAAGATGTCCAAAAAATTTATACAAATGTAGAAGGATTTTAATAGTGAAGAAAGAGGTGCTTAGATACTCTTCTGAGCTTAAAAAGCAAATGAAGAGTCCGACAGCTACTGCGTCAAGAGTTTTTTACTAATACAGATTGAGACTGAGATAATTTTGTCCCAGTCTCTTTTTTTGTTACTTACTAATCTCTCAGTGTTTTTTAAGAAATTTAGTTATAAGACCGTAACGTAAATATGTTGAGCTAGTATCTTCTTTACTTTGATAGAGTAGACATGAAGTTTGGTAGAAAAGGTGGCTAGCTAATAATATGTAGTTGAAGAGTGAGGTTGGTTTCCAAGACTGCTTGTTGTAGCTCAGCTTATTCTAAAAATTCAAATAAGGAGCGTAAAAAGCAGACAAACCAGTGATAAACTATAAGTTGAGAGAAGTAAACTATTGGTCGATTGAGTTTGTAAGAAAAGGTGCTACAATATAATTAGCAAATGGAGGGAGGAAAAATCTGATGAAAAAACAAACACTAGGTATGATGATTTCATCATTAAGGAAAGCAAAAGGGATGACACAATTAGAACTGGCTGAAAAGATGGGGGTCACTGATAAGGCTGTTTCAAAATGGGAAAGAGATTTATCCTATCCAGATATTAATACCATTCCTAAATTAGCAGACCTGTTTGATACATCGGTAGATGAGCTTATGCAAGGACAGACAGTGATGAAAGAAAACAAGAAAAATAGAAAATCTGATATTGTTGACACCGTGTTGAGAGGACTTGGAATAGCCATGGGGATTGTTGTAGTGGTTTTATCTGCTTTAGGAAAAGTGGACACTAAGGCTGCACTGACAATGCTTGGACTTGGTTTAGCCAGTCTTTCAATCTCCTCACTAAAGGATAAAAACGAATGAGAATAATTGTTAAAGGCGTTGGTGAAATAACTATCGCCTTTTCTGGTAAGTTTTCATATTCAGGTCATCTAGAGATTTTACATGGGGTTATATTACAATGGTAATAAGATTCTCGCAAGCGTCTGGGAACAGGGAAAAAGAGGAGGGGAAAATGGACGCTTTTAAGCATATCAATCCTAAGTTTTTAGTATGGTAAAGAATTATTCGGGTGCACAATTTGTCAAAGACCTTGTAGCTAGATTATCGTGGCAATTATTGCCTTACCATTGTCAATTTCTTTAGCGATTGCTTCGAGGGTCAATCCAGAGCAAGATGTTTATACAGCTGTTGTAGTTGGTTTTTTCATTCCCTTTTTTAGGTGGGAGTCGTGTTCAGATTGGTGAACTAATAGCTATTTTGTTGTTATCATTTATGGAATTATTGCGCAGTACGGTCTATCTGGTCTGACAGTAGCCACTTTCTTAGCTGGTCTAATGCTCATCGGCATGGGTTTGTTGTATTTTGATGATCTGATTAAATTTATTTCAAAGACCATCACTGTTGGCTTTACTCTTGGAATTGACGTTGGAATCATCGCTGGATAAATCAAGGATTTCTTTAGTCTGAACAAGGTAAAAATGTCTTAATTCTTCGTATGCGCAGTGTGTCTGCAATGGATATTTCAGGATTGGATGCTCTTGAAGAGATCCTTGGCAAATGTCAACGAACAACCTTACCATGTCATGGAAAAGCAAGCTTTATTGATAGAGTTGGTGCAGACAACTTTTGTGCTAATATTGATATCGCTTTAATGCGCGCAGCTAGTTTAGAAAAGTAATTGAGTGTTTCCACTATTCGTAAAATGTATCAATGTTTGGTAAAAATCTGATTTCGTTTAGCTCTACTTGATAAAGAAAATCTATCACTTGGATAAAAATCAAATAATAGTCAAGAAGAAAAATATTTGATATGATAGGATTTATCTTAATGAAAGAGGTTATGTAGGAATATGAAAAAAGTATTGAAATACTTTTCTTTAGTAGCTCTTGGACTTTTAACAGCAGGAATGTTAGCAGCGTGCTCTAATTCAAAGTCAGCTACTTCATCTGGGAAAACAGAAGTCAAAGTTGCAACGAATGCTTCACCAAAGCCATTTAACTATGAAGAAAATGGGAAACTAACCGGCTATGAGATTGAAGTTATTCGTGCCATTTTTAAAGGTTCTAATAAATATAAGGTCAAATTTGAAACGACAGAGTGGTCTGGTATTTTCGCTGGTCTAGATAGCGATCGCTACCAAATGGCAGTGAACAATATCAGCTATACAAAAGAACGTGCAGGGAAGTATTTGTATGCAGCTCCGACTGCTAAAAATCCAAATGTCTTAGTAGTGAAAAAATCTGATAAAACTATTCAATCATTGGATGATATTGGTGGTAAGAAAACAGAAGTAGTGCAAGGGACAACGACTGCCGCACAATTAGAAAAATACAATCAAGCCCATGCTAACAATCCAACAAAAATTAGCTATACAAAAGCGGATTTTCAACAAATTATGAACCATTTAAATGATGGAAAGTTTGATTATAAGATTTTTGATAAAATCGGTGTTGAAACAGTTATTAAAAATCAAAAACTGGATAACCTAAAAGTGATTGATTTACCAAGCAATCAACAACCTTATGTTTATCCACTTTTAGCAAAGGGGCAAAATGAATTGAAAACATTTGTCAATAAGCGCATTCAAGACTTGTACAAAGATGGGACTCTGGAAAAATTATCTCAAAAATTCTTTGGTGGTAGTTACTTGCCAGCAGAAGCAGATGTGAAATAAGAAACTTAAAACCAGTTAGATGTTAAATGTCAGCTGGTTTTTTAATAAATTTAGTTATAGCTTAAAACTATAACCCTTGTTATGAAATAACAATTTGTCAATCAGATAAATATGTGCGATACTATTTTCATAAGATTTTTAAAGGAGAATGAAAATGAAATTGAAAAAATGGTTTGGAATAACAGCTCTAGCAGCGACAGCAGTAATTGGTTTAGCAGCTTGTGGTTCGGGAAATAAAAATACTGATGCCAAGACAGTTAAAATTGGTGTGATGACAAAAAGTGATTCGGAAGAAAAACGTTGGGACAAGATTCAAGAGTTGTTGAAAAAAGATAACATCAAGTTGCAATTTACAGAATTTACGGATTACTCTCAGCCGAATAAAGCAGTTGCTGATGGTGAAGTGGATATCAATGCTTTCCAACACTACTATTTTTTGAACAACTGGAATAAGGAAAACAAGCAAAACTTAGTCGCAGCAGCTGAAACTTATATTGCCCCAATTCGCCTCTATTCTGGTACAAAAAATGGGAAAAATAAATATACGAAGGTAAGTCAAATTCCAAATGGTGCAGAAATCGCAGTTCCAAATGATGCAACAAATGAAAGTCGAGCACTCAATCTATTGCAATCTGCAGGTCTGATTAAATTAGACAAATCTGGGAATGAATTGGCAACTGTGGCAAATATCAAAGAAAATCCAAAGAAATTGAAAATTACAGAATTGGATGCCAGTCAAACAGCACGTTCATTGACATCTGTAGATGCAGCTGTTGTCAATAATACTTTTGTTACTGAAGCAAAAATTGATTTTAAAAAAGCTCTGTTTGTTGAACCAAAAGATAAAAACTCAAAACAATGGTTTAATATCATTGCAGCTAAAAAAGATTGGGAAAAATCTCCAAAAGCAGATGCCATTAAGAAAATTATCAAAGCCTATCATACAGATGAAGTCAAAAAAGTAGTTGACGAAACATCAGATGGTCTAGATCAACCAGTTTGGTAAGATTCACCCTATTTATCTGTATTTCAGTTTGACAAAACTCAGTTGGAATTGCCGACTGAGTTTTGTCGCCATAACTATGAGGAAAAAAGATGACATTTTCAAGTGAAGAAGAACAAATTAAAAGATTTGACGAGGATATGGTGGCACAAGACTATATTGCCGTTTTACGGGCGTTGATTGCTAAAAAATCAATCTTTGCCCAACAGGTTGGTCTACAAGAAGTTGCTGCTTATCTAAAAGAAATCTTTATCAAAGCCGGTGCAGAGGTGGAATTAGATGAAAGCTATACAGCGCCATTTGTGATAGCAAAATTTAAAAGTCAGAATCCAACAGCTAAGACAATTATTTTTTACAACCACTATGATACAGTTCCGGCAGATAGTGATCAAATTTGGACAGATGATCCGTTCACTCTATCTATTCGGGATGGTAGTATGTATGGTCGTGGAGTCGATGATGACAAAGGGCATATTATTGCACGTTTGACGGCTGTTCAAAAATACCTACAAACGCATGATGACTTGCCTGTTACTGTCATTTTTATCATGGAAGGTGCGGAGGAATCAGCTTCGGTTGATTTGGAGAAATATCTAGAGAAACACAAATTTCTTCTACATGGAGCAGACCTGTTGGTTTGGGAACAAGGCATTAAAAATTCTTTAGGTCAACTTGAAATTTCTGGTGGAAATAAGGGAATTGTCACGTTTGATATCAAGGTTAAAAGTGCAGAAGTGGACATTCACTCCAGTTTTGGTGGCGTGATTGATTCAGCTTCTTGGTACTTGATTAATGCCCTTACTAGTTTGAGAAATAAGGATGGACGCATTAAAGTAGAGGGACTTTATGAACAAGTAATGACACCCAATCAACGAGAATTGGCTTTGGTGGAGAGATACGCTCAGCGCAGTCCAGAAGAAGTAGAAACCATTTACGGTTTGAAATTACCTTTATTACAAGCGGAGAAAAAAGATTTTTTAAATCGAATCTTCTTTGAACCTTCTATTAACATTGAAGGGATTACTTCTGGTTATCAGGGGCAGGGGGTGAAAACTATCCTTCCTGCAGAGGCTTCAGCAAAAGTAGAAGTTCGTTTAGTTCCAGGACTAGAACCTCATAGAGTATTAGAATTAATCCGAGAACAACTCGATAAAAATGGTTTTGATAAGGTAGAATTAGTCTATACTTTGGGCGAAATGAGTTATCGTAGTGATATGAGCGCGCCACCGATTTTAAAGGTTATTGAACTGGCTAAGAAATTTTATCCAGAAGGTGTTTCTGTTTTGCCTACAACCGCAGGAACCGGTCCCATGCACACTGTTTTTGAAGCACTTGAAGTGCCGATGGTCGCTTTTGGACTTGGTAATGCAAATAGTCGTGACCATGGTGGTGATGAGAATGTACGCATTTCAGATTATTACACCCATATTGAATTAGTAGAGGAGCTGATTGCAAGTTATGAGTAAAGAAATGATTCAGTTAGATCATATTGATGTAACTTTTCAACAAAAGAAACGTCAGATTCAAGCAGTTAAAGATGTGACACTTCATATTCAAGAAAGAGATATTTATGGAATTGTTGGCTATTCTGGAGCTGGGAAATCAACCTTGGTTCGTGTTATTAACCTACTGCAAGTTCCAACGAATGGGAAAATTATTGTAGATGGGGATGTTCTTTTTGACAATAAAGTAACTCTGACAGCAGAACAACTGCGTCGCAAACGTCAAGATATTGGCATGATTTTCCAACATTTTAATTTGATGAGTCAATTAACAGCGGAAGAAAATGTTGCGTTTGCGTTGAAACATTCTGGCTTATCAAAAGAAGAAAAGAAAGAGAAAGTACATACGTTGTTGGAGCTCGTTGGCTTAGCAGATCGCGCTGAAAATTATCCCTCTCAGCTTTCTGGAGGGCAAAAACAACGGGTTGCAATCGCGCGTGCCTTGGCAAATGACCCCAAAATCTTGATTTCGGATGAATCAACTTCTTCTCTAGATCCCAAAACAACTAAACAAATCCTCACATTGTTACAAGATTTGAATCAAAAGCTCGGATTAACGATTGTTTTGATTACTCATGAGATGCAAATTATCAAAGATATCGCTAATTGTGTTGCTGTTATGCAAGATGGTCAATTGATTGAAGAAGGTTCTGTCTTGGATATTTTCTCTAATCCTCAGCAAGATTTAACCAAAGACTTTATCTCCACTGCAACAGGGATTGATGAAGCTATGGACAAGATTGAACAGCAAGAGATTGTCAAACATTTAGCCTCAAATAGCCTATTAGTACAAATGAAGTATGCGGGAACCTCTACAGATGAACCCTTGCTGAATGAGATTTACAAACATCATCAAGTTACTGCCAACATACTTTATGGAAATATTGAAATTTTAGGGGGAACACCTGTCGGAGAACTGGTCGTTGTTTTATCTGGTCAAAAGGAAAATCTAGTAGCGGCTAAAACAGCTATTTGTGAAGCTGGGGTTCAATTAACGGTATTGAAGGGAGAAGCATAGATGGAAAACTTTATTCAAACATACTTGCCGAATGTTTATCGAATGGGGTGGAGTGGTCAAGCTGGCTGGGGAACAGCTATTTACTTGACATTATATATGACAGTCACTTCTTTTATTATTGGTGGATTATTAGGGTTAATTGCTGGGCTTTTTCTTGTTTTGACTGCTCCGGGAGGAGTCTTGGAAAATAAAGTAGTTTTTTGGGTTTTAGATAAAATCACGTCAATCTTTCGCGCAATTCCATTTATTATTTTGTTAGCCGTTCTTTCTCCGTTTTCCCATTTGATTGTAGGAACTAGCATTGGACCAAATGCAGCTATCGTACCACTTTCTTTTGCTGTATTTGCTTTCTTTGCTCGTCAAGTTCAGGTTGTTCTCGCCGAATTAGATGCTGGTGTGATTGAAGCTGCTCAAGCTAGTGGAGCGACTTTCAGTGATCTAGTAGGTGTCTATCTACGCGAAGGTCTGCCAGATTTGATTCGTGTGACGACTGTGACTCTCATTTCTCTGATTGGGGAAACAGCCATGGCCGGTGCTGTCGGAGCCGGCGGGATTGGCAATGTTGCTATTGCTTATGGTTTCAATCGTTATAACAATGATGTCACTATTTTAGCAACAGTGATTATCATTATTCTTATCTTTACTATCCAGTTTGCTGGTGATTTTTTGACTAGAAAGTTAAGTCATAAATAGACAACTAAATATGATTGTTAAAGATAAACAATAAATATATGAAGAAATGATATAAAAATTCTATGATAATAGGCACTACACCCTCAAAATGAGACATAAGAAAACCACTTCTGCTGAAATCTAGGAAACTAGAAACAGGAGTGTTTTATTATGCTCAAAAAAACCTATTCAGTGGAAACTAAGTTAGCCTGTATCGAAATGAAGAAGGCAGGTAAGTCTAACAAGGTCATTACGGCAAAGGTCTGGAGGAGCTATCTGAAGTAGAACAACTACGACTACAGGTACAACTCTTAAAAAAGTATCGGAGCTTGGTCAGGCAATCGCAGAGGGTCAGCGGTTCGGTCCTGTTTCGGCGTCAAACGCTCAACTTTCTACCGTTGGAAAGCAAGAGGCAAAAAACTTGAGAAGAGAAACGAGGTTGTAGAAAAAATCGAGCAACTCTGTATGGAACATCATTTTATCTATGGCTATCGTACTATTACACGACTACTTAAGAAAATCCATGGACTAATCGTTAATCGCAAGAAAGTCTATCGAATTATGAAGGAGAATAGTTGGCTCTGTCGTGCACGTCCTAAGAAGGTGGCAAATATAGGTCAGCCTTACTATGTGACAGAGAATAAGCTAGATCGTGATTTCTAAGTAGAAAAGCCACTGGAGAAGCTAGTCACAGACATTACCTACCTCTACTTTGTCTACCTATCTTCCGTCATGGATCTCTACAATCGTGAGATGGTAGCTTACACCATTTCAGATTGTCAAGATACTGACTTTGTATTGGATACGCTCAATCAATTGGAATTGCCTAAGGGAAACAAAAATGCGACTCAGCAACAAGTCGCATTTATTGAAAATTGGATGAATAACTATCCAAAGAGAGTATTAGATTACAAATCTCCTAGACTGGTTTTATAAGAGGGGCAAACTTAGACTTGAATTTTGGCACAGGGAAAAAAGCTAGAGGAAAATAAAAAAAGATGAAAAAAAGTATTGACAAGAAGAGGAGGAGGTGATATACTAAGATAGTTGTCGCTTGAGGGCGATAAAGACCTTTGAAAACTGAACAAGACGAACCAATGTGCAGGCGACTGTTGAGAGACAGTCCGTCAAACAAAAGAAAAATAAATCTGTCAGTGACAGAAATGAGTGAGAGCTCAAACTTTATATGAGAGTTTGATCCTGGCTCAGGACGAACGCTGGCGGCGTGCCTAATACATGCAAGTAGAACGCACAGGATGCACCGTAGTTTACTACACCGTATTCTGTGAGTTGCGAACGGGTGAGTAACGCGTAGGTAACCTGCCTGGTAGCGGGGGATAACTATTGGAAACGATAGCTAATACCGCATAAGAACATTTACTGCATGGTAGATGTTTAAAAGGTGCAAGAGCATCACTACCAGATGGACCTGCGTTGTATTAGCTAGTTGGTGAGGTAACGGCTCACCAAGGCAACGATACATAGCCGACCTGAGAGGGTGATCGGCCACACTGGGACTGAGACACGGCCCAGACTCCTACGGGAGGCAGCAGTAGGGAATCTTCGGCAATGGGGGGAACCCTGACCGAGCAACGCCGCGTGAGTGAAGAAGGTTTTCGGATCGTAAAGCTCTGTTGTTAAGGAAGAACGTGTGTGAGAGTGGAAAGTTCACACAGTGACGGTACTTAACCAGAAAGGGACGGCTAACTACGTGCCAGCAGCCGCGGTAATACGTAGGTCCCGAGCGTTGTCCGGATTTATTGGGCGTAAAGCGAGCGCAGGCGGTTAGATAAGTCTGAAGTGAAAGGCAGTGGCTCAACCATTGTAGGCTTTGGAAACTGTTTAACTTGAGTGCAGAAGGGGAGAGTGGAATTCCATGTGTAGCGGTGAAATGCGTAGATATATGGAGGAACACCGGTGGCGAAAGCGGCTCTCTGGTCTGTAACTGACGCTGAGGCTCGAAAGCGTGGGGAGCGAACAGGATTAGATACCCTGGTAGTCCACGCCGTAAACGATGAGTGCTAGGTGTTAGGTCCTTTCCGGGACTTAGTGCCGCAGCTAACGCATTAAGCACTCCGCCTGGGGAGTACGACCGCAAGGTTGAAACTCAAAGGAATTGACGGGGGCCCGCACAAGCGGTGGAGCATGTGGTTTAATTCGAAGCAACGCGAAGAACCTTACCAGGTCTTGACATCCCTCTGACCACTCTAGAGATAGAGTTTCCCTTCGGGGCAGAGGTGACAGGTGGTGCATGGTTGTCGTCAGCTCGTGTCGTGAGATGTTGGGTTAAGTCCCGCAACGAGCGCAACCCTTATTGTTAGTTGCCATCATTCAGTTGGGCACTCTAGCGAGACTGCCGGTAATAAACCGGAGGAAGGTGGGGATGACGTCAAATCATCATGCCCCTTATGACCTGGGCTACACACGTGCTACAATGGCTGGTACAACGAGTCGCAAGCCGGTGACGGCAAGCTAATCTCTGAAAGCCAGTCTCAGTTCGGATTGTAGGCTGCAACTCGCCTACATGAAGTCGGAATCGCTAGTAATCGCGGATCAGCACGCCGCGGTGAATACGTTCCCGGGCCTTGTACACACCGCCCGTCACACCACGAGAGTTTGTAACACCCGAAGTCGGTGAGGTAACCGTAAGGAGCCAGCCGCCTAAGGTGGGATAGATGATTGGGGTGAAGTCGTAACAAGGTAGCCGTATCGGAAGGTGCGGCTGGATCACCTCCTTTCTAAGGAAAAATCGGAAGCCATTGAGTTCGTTTTGTTTAGTTTTGAGAGGTCTTGTGGGGCCTTAGCTCAGCTGGGAGAGCGCCTGCTTTGCACGCAGGAGGTCAGCGGTTCGATCCCGCTAGGCTCCATTATCTAGGATGCAAAGAAATGAGATTCTTGTTCAACTAGATAAGATAGGATAGGTGTTCAACGGGTAAAGAAGTTGAACACGAACCTAATTAGCCCATTGAAAATTGAATAACGATATCAAATAGTAACAAGAAAATAAACCGAAACGCTGTGAATATTAATGAGTTTATGACTGAAAGGTCAAAATAAGGTTAAGTTAGTAAGGGCGCACGGTGGATGCCTTGGCACTAGGAGCCGAAGAAGGACGTGACAAACGACGAAATGCCTTGGGGAGCTGTAAGTAAGCGTAGATCCAGGGATGTCCGAATGGGGGAACCCAACAGGTACTACCTGTTACCCATATCTGTTAAGGATATGAGGAGGAAGACGCAGTGAACTGAAACATCTAAGTAGCTGCAGGAAGAGAAAGCAAAAGCGATTGCCTAAGTAGCGGCGAGCGAAAGGGCAGGAGGGCAAACCGAAGAGTTTACTCTTCGGGGTTGTAGGACTGCGAAGTGGACGTAAAGATTATAGAAGAAGACCTTGGGAAAGGTTGCCAGAGAGAGTAAGAGCCTCGTATTTAAAATAGTCTTTATACCTAGCAGGATCCTGAGTACGGCGAGACACGTGGAATCTCGTCGGAATCTGGGAGGACCATCTCCCAACCCTAAATACTCCCTAGTGACCGATAGTGAACCAGTACCGTGAGGGAAAGGTGAAAAGCACCCCGGGAGGGGAGTGAAAGAGAACCTGAAACCGTGTGCCTACAACAAGTTCGAGCCCGTTAATGGGTGAGAGCGTGCCTTTTGTAGAATGAACCGGCGAGTTACGTTATGATGCGAGGTTAAGTTGAAGAGACGGAGCCGTAGGGAAACCGAGTCTGAAAAGGGCGACTTAGTATCATGATGTAGACCCGAAACCATGTGACCTACCCATGAGCAGGTTGAAGGTGCGGTAAAACGCACTGGAGGACCGAACCAGGGCACGTTGAAAAGTGCTTGGATGACTTGTGGGTAGCGGAGAAATTCCAAACGAACTTGGAGATAGCTGGTTCTCTCCGAAATAGCTTTAGGGCTAGCGTCGACATGAAGATTCTTGGAGGTAGAGCACTGTTTGGGTGAGGGGTCCATCCCGGATTACCAATCTCAGATAAACTCCGAATGCCAAAGAATTATGGTCGGCAGTCAGACTGCGAGTGCTAAGATCCGTAGTCGAAAGGGAAACAGCCCAGACCACCAGCTAAGGTCCCCAAATAATTGTTAAGTGGAAAAGGATGTGGGGTTGCACAGACAACTAGGATGTTAGCTTAGAAGCAGCTATTCATTCAAAGAGTGCGTAATAGCTCACTAGTCGAGTGACCCTGCGCCGAAAATGTACCGGGGCTAAAACAATTTACCGAAGCTGTGGATACCTTTATAGGTATGGTAGGAGAGCGTTCTATGTGTGGCGAAGGTGTACCGTGAGGAGCACTGGAACGCATAGAAGTGAGAATGCCGGTATGAGTAGCGCAAGATGGGTGAGAATCCCATCCACCGTAAGACTAAGGTTTCCAGGGGAAGGCTCGTCCGCCCTGGGTTAGTCGGGACCTAAGGAGAGACCGAAAGGTGTATCCGATGGCCAACAGGTAGAGATTCCTGTACTAGAGTATAGAGTGAAGGAGGGACGCAGAAGGCTAACTCAAGCGTGCGAATGGAAGAGCACGTCTAAGCAGTGAGGCGTGGTATGAGTCAAATGCTTATATCTGTAACGTTGAGCTGTGATGGGGAGCGAAGTTTAGTAGCGAAGTGAGTGATGTCACCCTGCCAAGAAAAGCTTCTAGCATTAATCTATATTCTACCCGTACCGCAAACCGACACAGGTAGTCGAGGCGAGTAGCCTCAGGTGAGCGAGAGAACTCTCGTTAAGGAACTCGGCAAAATGACCCCGTAACTTCGGGAGAAGGGGTGCTCAGTTTAACTGAGCCGCAGTGAATAGGCCCAAGCAACTGTTTATCAAAAACACAGCTCTCTGCTAAATCGTAAGATGATGTATAGGGGGTGACGCCTGCCCGGTGCTGGAAGGTTAAGAGGAGTGCTTAGCGGTAACGCGAAGGTATGAATTGAAGCCCCAGTAAACGGCGGCCGTAACTATAACGGTCCTAAGGTAGCGAAATTCCTTGTCGGGTAAGTTCCGACCCGCACGAAAGGCGTAATGATTTGGGCACTGTCTCAACGAGAGACTCGGTGAAATTTTAGTACCTGTGAAGATGCAGGTTACCCGCGACAGGACGGAAAGACCCCATGGAGCTTTACTGCAGTTTGATATTGAGTGTCTGTACCACATGTACAGGATAGGTAGGAGCCAATGAGATCGGGACGCCAGTTTCGATGGAGGCGATGTTGGGATACTACCCTTGTGTTATGGCCACTCTAACCCGGTAGGTTGATCATCTACGGAGACAGTGTCTGACGGGCAGTTTGACTGGGGCGGTCGCCTCCTAAAGAGTAACGGAGGCGCCCAAAGGTTCCCTCAGATTGGTTGGAAATCAATCGTAGAGTGTAAAGGTAGAAGGGAGCTTGACTGCGAGAGCTACAACTCGAGCAGGGACGAAAGTCGGGCTTAGTGATCCGGTGGTACCGTATGGAAGGGCCATCGCTCAACGGATAAAAGCTACCCTGGGGATAACAGGCTTATCTCCCCCAAGAGTTCACATCGACGGGGAGGTTTGGCACCTCGATGTCGGCTCGTCGCATCCTGGGGCTGTAGTCGGTCCCAAGGGTTGGGCTGTTCGCCCATTAAAGCGGCACGCGAGCTGGGTTCAGAACGTCGTGAGACAGTTCGGTCCCTATCCGTCGCGGGCGAAGGAAATTTGAGAGGATCTGCTCCTAGTACGAGAGGACCAGAGTGGACTTACCGCTGGTGTACCAGTTGTTCTGCCAAGAGCATCGCTGGGTAGCTATGTAGGGAAGGGATAAACGCTGAAAGCATCTAAGTGTGAAACCCACCTCAAGATGAGATTTCCCATGATTTTATATCAGTAAGAGCCCTGAGAGAAGATCAGGTAGATAGGTTAGGAGTGGAAGTTGTGTGAGCAATGGAGCGGACTAATACTAATAGCTCGAGGACTTATCCTAGATTAGTTACTAAGGGTGTAAAATCCACTTGAGAAATAGGGAATGGGAGTAGTGTTCGATGAACACCAGACCATTTATCTTTTTTCCAAGGATTTAACCCGAGTACAATTTTATTGAGAACACAGAATGTTTAGTTTATGCTTGAAACGATTTGAGAGCGTTATTCAATTTTGAGTGGACGAAATATCCAGTGGATGTTTTGGCTTGGGAGATAGAGGAAGCGAAGCTTTTGACCGAGTCCATTCATATAGTTAAGTGACGATAGCCTAGGAGATACACCTGTACCCATGCCGAACACAGCAGTTAAGCCCTAGAACGCCGGAAGTAGTTGGGGGTTGCCCCCTGTGAGATAAGGTAGTCGCTTAGCAAAGGGGAGTTTAGCTTAGTTGAAATGGAGAGGGAATCGACATTTCAATCGGTGGATAAGAGAAACGAAGTTTCTCACCGTTGGCTGAGCTAAACTCCATTCCAAGGGAGTTTAGCTCAGCTGGGAGAGCATCTGCCTTACAAGCAGAGGGTCAGCGGTTCGATCCCGTTAACTCCCATAATTCTAGAAAGAATAGGTCCCGTAGTGTAGCGGTTATCACGTCGCCCTGTCACGGCGAAGATCGCGGGTTCGATTCCCGTCGGGACCGTTTTGGTGTATAGAGATACATTAGAGAGACTCGTTAGCTCAGTTGGTAGAGCATTTGACTTTTAATCAAAGGGTCACTGGTTCGAGCCCAGTACGGGTCATAGTCACAGGCGGGTGTGGCGGAATTGGCAGACGCACCAGATTTAGGATCTGGCGCTTAACGGCGTGGGGGTTCAAGTCCCTTCACCCGCATAGAAGATAAGCCGGCTTAGCTCAGTTGGTAGAGCATCTGATTTGTAATCAGAGGGTCGCGTGTTCAAGTCATGTAGCCGGCATAAGAAGAAAAGGATGCGAACGTAGTTCAGTGGTAGAACATCACCTTGCCAAGGTGGGGGTCGCGGGTTCGAACCCCGTCGTTCGCTTGAGGGAGCCGGGGTGGCGGAACTGGCAGACGCACAGGACTTAAAATCCTGCGATTGGAAGCAATCGTACCGGTTCGATTCCGGTCCTCGGCATAGGAAAGAGCACCCTTAGCTCAACTGGATAGAGTACCTGACTACGAATCAGGCGGTTAGAGGTTCGACTCCTCTAGGGTGCATAAAAAGGTTTGACTTTTTTAATATTTTTGGTATAATGAACATATATATTCAATAGTTAGAGCACCCTTAGCTCAACTGGATAGAGTACCTGACTACGAATCAGGCGGTTAGAGGTTCGACTCCTCTAGGGTGCATAGGGAAGAAGTCTGAGGGCTTCGGTTTTTCTACCTATACGGGAAGTAGCTCAGCTTGGTAGAGTACTTGGTTTGGGACCAAGGTGTCGCAGGTTCGAATCCTGTCTTCCCGATATTTTATTCGATATTAGCTTAAATAAATGTTAGTTTTTAACATCTGGAGAGAATAAGTTTATTCTCTCCTTTTTTCGACTTAATATAAATTGTAGTATTGAAAGCGGGAGAAGTATTTTGCTTTTCTCTTTTATATGTAAATGCTACTGGCTTATTTATTATCAACCTCTTGAATCATATGTTACATTCTGGAGAGGTGTGAAATTTTATAAATATTAGGTTAGAAATTATTATGTTTTGCTGGTAATGTTATCTTCTAATATTTGAGATTTGTATCAACTTTGAATTGGAATGGCATTTCTTGTCAAAATAATTATTTTATATTTAGTCATTTGCTAAGATGGGCGAATAACTATAGATAGTATTTATTGATGTGATAAAAAAATAGATATGGATAAGAAATTTAATTTGTGTTATGATAGAAGTGTGATGAAGGAGAGAAGATGTATAATAATTTACTTGTACTACAATCAGATTTCGGTTTGGTAGATGGGGCTGTATCGGCGATGGTCGGTGTGGCGTTAGAAGAATCTCCAACTTTAAAAATACATCATTTGACCCATGATATTACGCCTTACAATATTTTTGAGGGAAGTTATCGTTTGTTTCAAACGGTGAATTATTGGCCGGAGGGAACAACTTTTGTATCAGTTGTGGATCCGGGTGTTGGCTCTAAGCGCAAAAGTGTGGTTGCCAAAACTGTACAAAATCAGTATATTGTCACGCCAAATAATGGGACACTTTCTTTTATCAAGAAACATGTGGGAATTGTTGCGATTCGTGAGATTTCGGAGGTGGAAAACCGACGAAAAAATACGGAGCATTCTTATACGTTTCATGGTCGGGATGTTTATGCTTATACAGGGGCAAAACTAGCTAGTGGACATATTACTTTTGAGGAGGTAGGACCTGAACTAGATACTGAGGATATCATGGAAATTCCTGTTGTGGAAACGACAATTGGGAATGATTTTGTTAGTGGGGCTATTGATATTTTAGATGTTCGTTTTGGGTCACTGTGGACTTCTATTAGGCGTGAGGAATTTTATACTCTAAGTCCTGAATTTGGTGATCGGTTTGAGGTCACGATTTACAATAATGATATGCTGGTCTATCAGAATCAGGTGACTTATGGGAAATCTTTTGCGGATGTCCGGATTGGTCAGCCAATTTTGTATATCAATTCTCTTTATCGTGTTGGTCTGGCTATCAATCAAGGTTCTTTTGCAAAGGCCTATAATGTAGGAGTCGGAGCGCAATGGAGTATTGAAATCAAACGGATTGAAAAATAATAAAGGAGGTTGTTATGAAAAATAATTCAATAAGAAGTGTTGTCGCAACGGGGATTGGAGCAGCTCTCTTTGTTGTTATTGGAATGATTAGTATTCCAACACCTGTTCCAAATACTAGTATTCAATTGCAGTATGCTTTGCAAGCCTTGTTTAGTGTAATTTTCGGACCTGTCGTTGGATTTTTGACGGGCTTTGTCGGTCATGCACTAAAGGATTCATTGCAATATGGGAATCCTTGGTGGTCATGGGTCATTGCCAGTGGTTTGTTTGGTTTGATTGTTGGGCTATTTCGAAAACGGATTCGTGCTACGCAAGGGATTTTTGAGGTAAAAGATATTATATCTTTTAATGTGATTCAAGTATTAGCTAATGCAATAGTATGGGTTGTTATTGCCCCATTAGGGGATATTTTGATTTACAATGAGCCTGTCAATAAGGTTTTGGTACAAGGTGTTGTTGCAACGATTTCTAATGGCTTAACTGTTGCTGTTGCAGGAACAGTGCTTTTGCTGGCCTATGCTCGTACACAAACCAAATCGGGAAGTTTGAAAAAGGATTAGTTATATTTGAGGGCTCAGAAAGAATAATCTGAGCTTTTTTATTTTAAGGCCATAAAAAATGTACAAAATGTTATTTATATATTGCATTTTATAAAATATAATGTATAATAGTAGTAAAGAAAGAGTTAAAATTTATGAAAAATGATAAAAAAACAGTCGGAGCGGTTTACATGATATGGCTGTTGCTAGGAATAACATTGTTATTAGTGGGACTAACTCAGAAAAATCGGACGTTCATAGTTATAGGTTTTAGTAATATAATTTTGGGTTTCACCTTGTATGCGGCAAAGAAAAAAAGTGATTTTAGTCAAGAGGATAAAGAGAATGACGAAAAACCTTAAATTAAAAATAGCTCGGGTTGAGCATGATTTGACCCAAGGAGATTTGGCCGATGCAATTGGTGTAACAAGACAAACGATTGGTCTGATTGAAGCAGGTAAGTATAATCCTAGCCTCGGTTTATGCATTGCAATTTGTAAACGATTGGGTAAAACATTAGATCAATTATTTTGGGAGGAAAATAAAAATAAAAATGAAAATTGAAAAGAAACGAGTCTTTCAAGATGAGCGAACGATACAGATGGAACAAAAATTAGGTAATGAGATTGCTTTTTTAGCGGTTATCTTGTTGTTGACATCTATCTTTATTAAAATGACATTTTTACATCTATCAATTGCAGCGTATCTACCGGAAATTGTGATAATAGTAGGAATGGAGCTTTATGCGCTTATTCGTTCTTGGAAGCTTGGTTTGGCAATTCGTCAGTATGATTCAGAAAATGGATTGAAGAGTCGTTTAGTAAACGGATTTACGGTGACATTCATTATTTTATCTGCTTCTTTTGTTGGCAAGTTCTCTAAAATACAGCTATATTTGAATCAGCACTCAATTTTAAAATTTTTAGTTATTCTAGTGACGATTGCTTTGGTTTCTTGTCTTTTGGATAGAGGAGTTGATTGGTTGAATATCAAACGCCAGAGACAATTGGAAAAAGAATTAGAAGAATAGCAAAGGAGAGCAAATGAAATTCATTAAACATCAGATTTTGGATGAGCGAGAAGTGCAATTAATCAATAAGGCTGGGACGGAAGCATTTAGTTTGCTGATGATTAGTAATTTTATCTTTTATATTGGAAGTGTCTTTGTCCATTCAGGGGAAATCTATGCGCAGTTATTCTTATTTTCGAGTATTATTGCATTTCTTTACTTTTTGGAGCGTTGTCGGCGGTTAGGTGCTAATTATTTTAATAGTTTTACCTTTACTATTTGGGGTGTGATTGCCATGACAGCTTTTGTGACTGTCATGATCCTAGTTCAAAATTTCCAAGTCAATCAGGCTATTTATCAGAACAATCCGTTTCATGCCAAGCTTTTATTAACTATCCCAATTACATTTTTGCTGTATCTCCCTATCATGTTGGTGATTAATCTGCTACTAGAGATTATTGGTAAATGGCAGAAGGCGCGATTTGAGAAATATTTATCGGAGCTAGAAGATTAGAAGATGAATCTTGAAAGGAGGATTGTCATGAGCAAAATAAAGGATTATTTTAGTGGCGAAAAAGACGAGCGTATTCGGCAAGGGACATACAAGGCTGAAGCCTATGCGTTTCGAGTTTTACTTGTCATTTTAGGCATTGGAATTGCTATCAAGTTTTTCCTGTTTAACTTTTCAATAGAATCTTATGTGGATGAATTGCTAGCTATTCTGATTAGCGGTGGAATTTACTTCTTTGTGATGAGGAAAGAAAAAATTGTTGAAAAGAAGAAGCTAGGAATACTCATGACTTTATTCCAAGCATTCTGTTTGACAGTTTTGAGTGGTTATTATCACTATCATTTTGGTGTATTGCACTATAAAACTCGTCCGACAAATGATTTCATTCTGTTTCTATTTGGCAGTTTTATCACATATTTGGTTGCGCTAGGAATATTTAATGGGTTTGTAAATACATACAATCAATCTCGTCAACATAAGATTGATAAGGAAATTGAAGATTCTGAATGAGATAGAAGTAAAGTGCCCCTATATGTTAGGAGAGGTTGGGTTTTATCCAACCTCTTTTTCTATTTAATAAATGTGAAATGCGTTTTGAGGAATCCGTCTGCCCCTCAGATACAATGACTTAAATTCGATTTACGTCATCTGCCCCTCGGCCAGCGCGAACGAATTTTAGTTCACCTTGTCGACTGAATTGCTAGTGTCAATAACTATTAGTTCACTCGGTCATCTGGGTCGATATAGTTATTCTTTTGTATCAACGATGTTGGGAAATGAGTCTCATTTTGCTGGGGAGGTTCATTTTCATTTTAAAGGGTTTGTAGAAATTCCAAGGGGGTCACAATTGATTTTCATCTTATTTCTTTTGTGCTACAATAGAATGAGTATATATGGGAGGAGCAGTGGATGATTTTAGAGGAATTTGATAACAATCGCAGAGCGATTATCAATCCAGAAGATTTGATTGAGGCATTGCCAGGTTTTCCTGAGACAGTAGTATCTTGTTTTGCTCATGCAACTTTTGAACGCATGTTGGCTGATTTTCAGCATGATCTGTTGACCTCTACCTCTATGGCAAATATTGAGATTCCAATTTACAGGATTGTTGTAAAAGGTACACCGATTGCTCTATTTAATGCACCGGTTGGTGCGTCAGCTTGTGTCGCTATTCTGGAAGATTTGATTGCCTTCGGGATGAAAAAATTGGTCTTATTTGGAACATGTGGTGTTTTAGATGAAGCTATTAGGGAAACGTCCATCATTGTACCTCAGATGGCTATTCGTGATGAAGGAACTAGTTACCATTATCTGCCAGCTTCTGATGAGATAGAGGTGAATGTTGGCCTGCACGATTTTTTAACATCATTTTTGACTGACAAGGGAATTTCTCATACAGTTGGAAAAGTTTGGACGACAGATGGCATTTATCGAGAGACTGCAGAAAAATTGTATAAGCGTAAAAAAGCAGGAGCCATTTGTGTAGATATGGAATGTTCAGCAGTTGCAGCTCTAGCAAATTTTCGTAAAATCTCGATTTGCCATTTCTTTTATGCAGCGGATCATTTATCAGAAGAGGCTTGGGATATGCGTAATCTTGCAAATCATGCAGATTTAGATGAAAAAGACAAAGTAGCTAACTTGGCAATACAAATTGCCCTTGCTTTATAAAGAAGAATGTGATGGAAAAACCAATTATTCAATTTGAAAATTTTAATTTTCAGTATCAAGTACAGACAGAACCAACATTAAAAAATGTTGATTTGACAATTTATGAGGGAGAAAAAGTCCTGATTGTGGGGCCTTCTGGTTGTGGTAAATCGACGCTTGGCCAGTGCTTGAATGGAATTATCCCCAATATTTATCATGGAGAAATGACAGGAAGTTTATTGATTCAAGGAAAGTCTGTCTTTGATAGGAGCGTCTATGAACTGTCAAATCTCGTGAGTACAGTTTTGCAGGATACAGACGGTCAGTTTATCGGGTTGAGCGTTGCAGAAGATTTAGCATTTGCTTTGGAAAACGACATGGTGGATTTGCCAACGATGAGAGATAGGGTACATTTGTGGGCTGAGAAATTGGAGCTACTGTCGCTCTTACATCAGCGTCCTCAAGATTTGTCTGGTGGGCAGAAACAGCGGGTCAGTTTAGCTGGGGTGTTGATTGATGAAAGTCCGATTTTATTGTTCGATGAGCCTTTGGCAAACCTAGATCCTAAATCAGGGCAGGATACAATTGAGCTGATTGACCAAATTCATGCGGAAGCAGGAACGACGACGATTATCATTGAACATCGTTTGGAAGATGTGCTTTATCGAGCGATTGATCGAATTGTGCTCATCAATGATGGCCGAATTTTGTTTAATGGTAGTCCAGATGATTTGTTGCATACGGATTTACTAGCTGCCAATGGTATTCGTGAACCTCTTTATCTTACAACGCTGCGCCAGCTTGGCTTTCATGTGAAAGATGCTACACAGTTGGCAACTTTAGATCAGATAGACGTATCTTCTATTCAGTTTTTGGGAGAGTTGGTTCCTATTCAACAACCACAGGTGCAAGATTACTTGCTAGAATTGAAAAACGTTCAATTTGCTTATGGGGAGAAAAAAGTTTTAAAGGATATTCATCTAGCAATCTCTAGAGGGGAAAAGATTGCGATCGTTGGAAAAAATGGTGCAGGAAAATCCACGTTAGCAAAAGCGCTTTGTCAATTCATTGAAACGGAAGGAAGCTATACTTGGCAGGGAAAAGACATCAAAAATGACTCTATCAAGGAGCGGGCAGAGCGGATTGGTTATGTGTTACAAAATCCAAATCAGATGATTTCAACAACCATGATTTTTGATGAAGTTGCCTTGGGATTGAAGCTACGTGGCGTTGCAGAAGAAGAAATAAAAAAGCGAGTCTTAACTGTACTAAAAACTTGTGGTCTATATGAATTTCGACATTGGCCTATTTCTGCTTTGTCCTTTGGGCAAAAAAAGCGTGTGACCATTGCTTCCATTTTAGTGTTAAATCCAGAGATTATTCTTTTAGATGAGCCAACAGCTGGGCAAGACCAACATAATTATACAGAAATCATGAATTTTTTGGACGAGTTGAATCAAAAAGGCCACACTATTGTGATGATTACACACGATATGCAATTAATGCTGGATTATTCTGAACGTGCGATTGTCATGCTGGATGGACATATCTTAGCAGATAAAGCCCCTGCAGAAGTTCTGACAGATAAGAAGTTGATTCAGGCGGCAAATCTGAAAGAAACATCAATTTTTTCTTTGGCTGAAAAACTAGAAGTAGACCCGCTAGCTTTGACTGAATTTTACATGCGAGAAAGGGAAAAAAGTCATGCTTAATCAACAAAAACTAATCGGTTACCATGCGGGTACGACCTTTCTTCATCGCTTATCGGGTGCTAGTAAATTGTTGTTTTTCATTTTAGTATCAACTACAGCAATGATTAGCTATGATACACGTTTATTATTGGTCATTGCGGTTGGATCGCTCTTTTTATTCAAAGTGTCTCATATCCATTTTAAGGATGTATCATTTATTTTGATCTTTGCTGGTCTTTTTGCTGCTTTGAATCTCATCATGGTCTACCTGTTTGCACCTCAGTATGGAGTAGAGATTTATGGAGAACAGACAGTTTGGCTAAGTGGACTAGGTAGTTACACTGTAACTGCTCAGGAAATATTTTATCTATTTAATTTATTTTTGAAATATCTCTGCACTATTCCTTTGGCGGTTATTTTTCTGATGACAACTCACCCAAGTCAGTTTGCCTCTAGCATGAATCAAATCGGAATACCCTATAAAATAGCTTATTCAGTTAGCTTAACGCTGCGATATATTCCGGATTTGCAAGAGGAGTTTTACTTGATTAGAATGTCCCAAGAAGCGCGTGGATTAGAATTGTCAAAAAAAGCAAAGTTCAGTCAGCGAATCAAAGGCAATTTGCAAATTATTGTTCCCTTGATTTTTAGTTCGCTGGAACGGATTGATACGATTGCGACAGCTATGGAATTGCGGCGTTTTGGCAAAAATAAGAAGCGGACATGGTACACTTATCAGGCTTTTCAGAGGTTGGATATTGAAGTAATTGTACTGGCTGGTTTATTTTTATTATTCAGTCTATTACTCTTTGTCGTGAATCACGGTCGATTTTACAATCCTTGGTTATAAATGAGAATGAAAATACATATAGGAGGAAGAAGATGATTGCATTGGTAACAGGAGCTTCGGCTGGTTTTGGACAAGCTATTTGTCGCCGTTTGGTGGCAGAAGGCCATCAAGTGATTGGCGCAGCAAGAAGATCAGAAAAATTAGCGCAACTTCAGCAGGAATTGGGCTTTGCAAACTTTTACCCGCTTCAAATGGATGTATCGGATGTGAAAAATATAGATCAGGCTTTAGAAAATTTGCCAGAGGCTTGGCAAAAGATTGATATTTTGGTCAACAATGCAGGTTTGGCATTGGGTTTAGATAAGGCTTATGAAGCAGATATGCAAGATTGGCTGACAATGATTCAGACTAATGTTGTTGGTTTGGTTTATCTAACACGCCAGATTATACCACAAATGGTAGAGCGGGATAGTGGGCTTATTATCAACCTTGGTTCAACTGCTGGGACAGTCCCTTATCCGGGAGCTAATGTGTATGGAGCTAGTAAAGCATTCGTAAAACAGTTTTCTTTGAATTTACGTGCTGATTTGGCTGGACATCATATTCGTGTAACCAATATTGAACCCGGTCTTTGTGAAGGCACAGAATTTTCAACTGTTCGGTTTAAGGGAGATAAGCAACGATCTGAAAAATTGTATGAAGGAGCTCATGCTATTCAGCCGGTAGATATTGCCAATACTGTTGCTTGGATTGTTGGGCAACCTCCTCATGTCAATATTAACCGAATTGAGCTCATGCCTGTTTCACAAACATTTGGTCCACAACCCGTTTTTCGAGAAGAATAGATAGATGGGGAATAAATGATGGAAATAAATCTTTTATTCTCAATTGATGATCACTATATAGAGCCGTTTAAAACGACCTTATATTCAGTGTATCAGAATACACCGTCAGCTTTGCTGCATGTGTTTGTCTTGCAGAAACAATTGTTAAAAAAGCATGCAGAGATTGAGAGCTTTTGAAGATGCCCCAAGCGCTGATCGGTATCCAGAGACAATTTACTATCGTTTGTTGGCTCATGAATATCTCCCTAAGGATTTAGACAAAATTCTATATTTGAATACCGATATTTTATGTTTGAATGATATTTTTCCACTTTATAAAATGGAGTTAGGTGCTGCTTTATATGCTGCAGCTAGTCATGGTTCAGATACTAACATGACAGATTTAGTCAATAAGCTACGCTTACAAAATTTTGAGGCAGAAAGTTACTATAATTCAGGAGTTTTACTCATGAATTTGACAGCAATTCGACAAAAAGTGAAGCGTGACGCTATTTTAGATGATATTGCTCAAAATCGTTTTAAACTTTTTTTACCAGACCAAGATGTACTAAATGCTTTGTACGGGCATTTGACACTCCAGATTCCAGATGAATTATATAATTACGATGTACGCTATAATGTTCTTTATTACGCTAGAAATAAGGGAGAGTGGGATTTAGATTGGGTTATAAAACATACTGTTTTTCTTCACTTTTGTGGCCTAGATAAGCCTTGGCGGAAAGATTACCACGGCCACTATGCCGCACTTTATAAGCATGTCCAGCATTGTTGTAGAAAAGTGGACTAAATTGGATATAATAAAGAAGAGTCTGAGACAAAATAGTTCTCAGTCACAAAAAAGCTAGAGATTCCCAATTATGGAACTCTAGCTTTTTAAGTTTGAGTCGTTCTCTTATTGTATTTAAGGAGATTATTGGCCATGAGCACTAAACCCATGTCAATTTTCACCTGACGCTTGCCTCTTAGGTTACATCTCTTGTAACCCAAATAAGCCTTTATCTGCCCAAAGACAGGTTCCACATCAATCTTACGTTGATTGAAAATCTGTCTACCTTCGGGAGATAAAAGCGCTTGGCATTCTTTAGCTTTTAAGTGTTGATAACGTTCGTTGATATATAGTCCCTTTTGAGGGGCTGATTTAGGTTCATCAGCGTAGTAAACCTTGATTTCCTGTTGAAAGTCCGTCTGTGTTTTCTGATGTTTGATATGATGAAAACGATAGCACCAGCCATCAGGATGAGTGTAGCTATCCTCCTTGTCATCATAGTACCAATTCGCTAAGTTTCTAGCCGACTGTTTATACCCTTTCTTCTGTTCCTGATCAAACATGGCATATTTAATCAGATGGTTCACCTCATTTTCATCTAAACGAAGGAGGTTCTCTTCACTTCCATAGCCGGCATCTGCGACAACGGTCTTCAAGTCATGTGGATAAGTTTCAAGGAATGGCAGGAGAGTCTTGGTATCTGTCGGATTTGAGAAGACATCATAATGAAGAACAAATTGATTTTCAGTAGCGATTTGAAGATTGTAAGCAGCCTTGAGTTGACCATTCTTCATGTGGTCTTCTTTCATCCGCATAAAAGTGGCATCTGTATCTGTTTTGGAAAAGCTGTTACGCCCTTCAAATGTCTCTTGGTAGCCTTCATATTTTTCAGCACGTACTGAAAAATCATCCTTGACTTTACGCAGGACTTTCTTGAGTTTCCGACGTTGAGTTTTACGTTCATCCTTTCCTTTAACGGGTGTCTCCTCAATGTCTTGGTTCAGTTTTTCCAATTCTTCTTCGAGGACTTGAGCGAATTCAATCAACTGCTCTGAAGCAATCGGTTCTTCTTCGTCCAGCCTAATGGCCTGATGGATAAGGGGAGTGATTTCTTCTTGAAAATAGACCTGTATCTGTTCTTGAAGTTTGACGGAAAACTTGTCTGTGGCCTTTTTCCACACGAAACTATACTTGTTAGCGTTGGCTTCAATCTTAGTCCCGTCAATAAACAGACAATCTAAGGTCACTAACTCTTCCATTTTTAAACGAAGATTGAGGTCAATGAAAAGATCACGAATGAGGTCTTCCATCCCTTTAGCGACTCGAAATCGATTGATAGTGCGGTAGCTGACAACCAACTGTCCTGTTAGGTACTGCATAGCCAGATTTTCAATCATCATTTTTTCGATTTTTCGTCCAGAGAAAATCCCTTGCGAGTAGGCAAATAGTAGAGCGGCTAAAAGCATTTTAGGGTGATAAGACGGGCGACCAAAGTTATGATAGAACGTGTGGAAGTGACGATCCTCCAAGGCATTCACCACTTTTTCAATAGTAAAGACGAGATGGTCTTGTGGCAAGAAAGAACTGATTTCTAGTGGTAAAGTTGTTTGATTTGTGTTATAGTGAATATGCATGGGATAGCCTTTCTAAATGGTTTATTGGGCAATTCTATTTTACCAAGACTATCGCAACCATGCAAAAAGCAACGGCAAATCCGTTGCTTTTTTTGTAGCAAAGGGACTATTGTCCCAGACTCGTTTCGTTTTATAAGGGGCGTTTATTAGGAATTCCTGCTTTGCGAGGGTATTTATTGGGAGTTTCTTTTTTCTTATCAACAATAGTGATATAGCGTGGGTCGCCATTTGGAAGTTGATAGCTACTATTTTCTTTGACTTTGCTAAATAGAAGTTTGAGAGCATCGTTAGCCTCCGTTAATTCCTCAGGGGCATTAGTAGCTTTGAGTGCTAAAAGACGTCCACCAACTTTCAGAAAAGGAATGGTTAGTTCGGCTAAGATTTGCATACGGGCAACGGCGCGCGCAGTTACAATATCAAATTGGGCGCGGAAGTCTTTATCTTGAGCAAAATCTTCTGCCCGACCATGATAGAAATGAACTTTTTCCAAATCTAATTCGTCAGCCAAATGATTTAAAAATAGAATGCGCTTGTTTAGAGAATCAATAACCGTCACATCTAACGCTGGATAGAGGATTTTCATAGGGAGGCTAGGAAAACCTGCCCCAGCTCCAATATCCAATAGTTTGATATTTTGGTTTTTAATCCGTCCCTGCAAAATGGGTGCAATGGAGTCATAGAAATGCTTGAGATACACTTCTTTTTTTTCAGTGATAGCTGTCAGATTGATTTTTTTATTCCATTCAACGAGCAGTTCAAAATAGCGTTCAAACTGCATCTGTTGTCGGTCCGTGAGTTCAATCTGTTGCTGTTTTAAAAGTTGATAAAATTCTTCGGGTGTCATCATTTGTCCTTACTTGTATCTTCTTGCTTCTATTATACCAGATAATCAGAAGAGAATCTTTAAAATTTCTCTTTTGAAGAAGTCAAAATGTTTATTATTTTCATTTTTCTGGTATAATATCTATAATAAATTAAAAGGAGAATGACTATGTGGATAATTATTTTAGCTATTGTAGTGGTACTAGTGCTGTTTGTAATTGCTAGTTACAATGGTCTTGTCAAAAGTCGTATGCAAACCAAAGAAGCATGGAGTCAGATTGATGTTCAATTGAAACGTCGAAATGACTTGCTACCAAACTTGATTGAAACGGTCAAAGGGTATGCCAAATATGAAGCATCAACGTTTGAAAAAGTAACAGAACTGCGTCGGCAGGTGGCTGCTGCAACAACTCCAGCAGAAGCTATGAAAGCAAGTGATGCCTTGACGCGTCAGATTTCAGGAATTTTTGCTGTTGCAGAAAATTACCCAGAATTGCAAGCAAGTACAAATTTTGTAAAATTGCAAGAAGAATTAACTAATACTGAAAATAAAATTTCGTATTCGCGTCAACTTTATAATAGCGTAACAAGCAATTATAATGTGAAGTTAGAAACATTTCCAAGTAATATTATTGCTGGAATGTTCAGTTTTAAGCCAGCAGATTTCTTGGCTGTTCCAGAGGAAGAAAAATCCGTACCAAAAGTTGATTTTAGCGGTTTAGGTGACTAATATGCTCTTTGATCAAATTGCTAGTAATAAAAGACGAACGTGGGTTCTCTTGATTGCATTTTTTGCTCTCTTAGCGATTATTGGTGCTGCAGTTGGCTATTTGTGGTTCGATTCGATTCTTGGCGGAGTGTTGATTGCCTTTATCATTGGAGGGATTTATGCTTTTAGCATGATTTTTCAGTCTACCGAGGTTGTCATGTCCATGAATGGTGCTCGACAAGTCACGGAAGCTGAGGCTCCTGATCTTTATCATGTGGTAGAAGATATGGCAATGGTAGCCCAAGTTCCTATGCCACGAGTGTATATTGTTGAAGACTCATCACCCAATGCTTTTGCAACAGGCTCAAAACCTGAAAATGCTGCAGTAGCAGCGACAACAGGTCTGTTGAATATGATGAATCGTGAAGAATTAGAAGCTGTTATTGGACACGAAGTGAGTCACATTCGTAATTATGATATTCGAATTTCAACGATTGCAGTAGCGCTTGCTAGTGCGGTAACGATGTTATCAAGCTTGGCAGGGCGTATGATGTGGTTTGGTGGTGGCAGCCGACGTCGAAGCAATGATGATCGTGATAGTGGCGGCGGTTTGGGGGTCATCATGCTGTTGCTATCTTTGATAGTCATTGTTCTTGCTCCTCTAGCGGCAACTTTGGTGCAGTTGGCTATTTCGCGCCAGCGGGAATTTTTAGCTGATGCCTCCAGTGTTGAGCTGACTCGTAATCCTCAAGGTATGATCAATGCCTTGCAAAAGTTAGATGGAAGTGAGCCCATGCATCGCAAGGTTGATGATGCTAGTGCAGCTCTCTATATCAATGACCCTAAAAAGCCAGGTGGTTTGCAAAAACTTTTTCACACTCACCCTCCGATTAGTGAGCGGATTGAACGTTTGAAAAATATGTAAAAATAACGGCTCTTTGTCAACTGTAGTGGGTTAACGAAAAGTCATACCCTGGAGAGAACCGAATTGGTTCTCTCCTTTTTGATATTTAAAGCGATGAGGATTCTAGTTTTAAAGTTGTCAAAGTTCCGAAAGCCGAAAGCATTTCGCTTGATGACTTTGAAGAGGTTGTTAGTGGCCTCTAGCTTTGCATTTGAGTAAGGGAGTCCAAGAGCGTTGATAATTTTATCTTTGTCCTTGAGAAAGGTTTTAAAAACAGTCTGAAAGATAGGATTTATACAAGAAATTGTTTCTCCAATGAGTCCAAAGAAATGTTCAGCTTGTTTCTCTTGAAAATGAAAAAGTAAGAGTTGGTAGAGTTCATAGTGTTCTCTGAGTTCTTGAGAGTATGCAAGGAGTTTTTCCAGAATCTCTTTGTTGGTCAAATGCATACGAAAAGTCGGACGATAAAAGCGTTTATGACTTAGTTTTCGACTGTCTTGTTGAATGAGTTTCCAGTAACGTTTCAGTGCCTTATATTCGTGCGATTTTCGATCTGATTGCTTCATGATTTGGATGCGAAGACGACTCCTAGCACGGCTAAGATGTTGTACCATGTGAAAACGATCGAGGACAATTTTAGCAGAAGGAAAGAGTTTCTTAGCGATGTCGTAGTAGGGGCTAAACATGTCCATGGTAATGACTTTAACGCCGTTTCGGACCTGTCTGGAATAGCGCAGAAAGTGATTACGAATGGTTGCTTGCGTTCGTCCATCTAGGATAGTTATGACCTGTCTTGAGTCGAAATCCTGTGCAATGAAGCTCATCTAGCCTTTCTTGAAACTGTACTCATCCCAACTCATATGTGCTGGCAGGCAGTTGAGATTCGCCTTAAACTCGAATTCTTTTAGTTTGCGAATGACGGTTGACGTGGAAACTGCTAAGCTTTCAGCGATGGCCGTCATAGAAAGCCTCTCCATCAGTTTTTGAGCGATTTTCTGCTTGACGATGGTTGCGATTTGGTGGTTCTTCTTGACTAAGGGAGTCTCAGCGACAGCTACTTTCCGACAGACTTTACAGCGGAAACGGCGTTTTCTCACTCGAATCATAGTCTTGTATCCCGCACACTCTAAATAGGGGATTTTCGATTCTTTTTGAAAGTCATATTTAGCCATTTGTCCTTGGCAGTGAGGGCCTTTAGGCGCAGGATAATCTAGCTTAGCGATGATTTCTTTATGTGTACCAGCATCTAGAACATCCAAAATAGTGATGTTAGGGTCTTTAATTCCGAGTAAGTTTGTGATAAAATTTAATTGTTCCATAAGATTCTTTCTAATGATGGTTTGGTCGCTTTTCATTATAGGTCTTATGGGACTTTTTTTCTACAATAAAATAGGCTCCATAATTCCTAAAGTGATTTTACCCACTACAGAAATTATAGAGCCAAAATAACTCTCCCAATGACATAACTGGGAGAGTTTTCTTATCTGTTTTTCCAAGCAAGTCCAAGGGCGAGTACTCCTAGTAGAGTAAAGACAGTCCAACAAATAGTCATATTCCAAACAGCAAGAGCTGTAAAAAGAGTAGTTCCGACAGGAAGGGAGAGACTAAAGAGAAGGGATAAAAAAGAGCTGGTCTGTGCGAGAACATCAGAAGGAAGGCTGTTGAGAAGAAGAGCATTGAGTTTGGGATTGACCTTCGCTGCCAGATACATGAGGAACATGGTAGAAAGAAGAGTAATTAGTTGAGAACCAAAAAATATTTGATTTAATCCAATAAGAACAATGGGAAGGATTGCCCATAAAACAATTTGGGCGACGGAGAGTTTAGCAAAGTAGTCTCTGGGAGTGAGACTTCCGAGAACCATACCTGCCATGACTACTACTTGAATGAGAAATAGTGATTGACTGAAAGTGAAATTCCAGAAAGGACGATTTAAAAGGCTGAGGTTAAAGATGGCATTTAAGCTGCCACCCAAGGCATTAATAATGGCAATGCTGGCTAGGAGCAGTATAAAATTGCTTTTTTCTTCTTTTTGGAAAATTTCTTCGCCCAATTTAAAAATTTCTTTAGCTTGAGTAAGGAAAGAAGTCTTTTTCTCTAATTTTTTGACAGTGACAGGTGCATGAGTTAGCTGTTTGCGGTAGAAATAGAGGACAGTTGAAGAAAGCAGGAAAGCTAGGGCATTGATAGAGGCAACGAAAAAGAAATTTTGATTGCTAATGGCGAGTAGCCATACTCCCAGAGCTTGCCCCGAAATAGAACAAATAATGGAGAGAAATTGGGTGAAACTATAAGCTTCCATGCGGTCTTCTTCAGGAATATTTTTCTGGAAAATAGGCATTTGCAAACCGCCACGATAGTCACTGAGAATATCTGAGATGATGTTAATCAAGCAAACAAAGGAAAAAGCGATTAGACTTTTTTGATAAGTCAGCATTGCAACAAGGACGAACAATATTGCTTGAATGTAGCCTGTGGCAATCAGCCAGTACCCTTTTTCGTGCGTTTGGTCAGCCCGTTTACCGACATAAACAGTAAAGAGGATAGGGGCAAGTAAGATAATATTGGCAGTTCCCACTGCGAATTTAGCGTGGGGCAGACTTGCTGCAAAAACTACAAAAACGAGATTGTAGATAGAGGCTCCTAAGTAGTTGAAAAAGCGAGAAAGAGCTATGACACGAAAAAGTGAATTTTTAATCAGTAGTTTCATCTGCTTTATCTCCTGAATATTTTTTGACAAGTTGTTTAGCGAGGCTAGGACTTTTGAGTTGAAACCTTTTACCCTGTGTGACAAATTCCCAAACCTGACGAATATCACTCTTTATGGTTCGCTTAACAATTCGACTTTCACTTGATGTGAGAGTAATTCTTTTCTTTTCAATGTATATATTCATAAATTGTTCTCCTAAAAGCTTTATTGCCACCATTATAGCGGGGTATAACAGGGTTTTCAAGGTCTTTTAGCCAAGTGGTGTCAAAGGGAAAGTGACTGGTAGAAAACGGCAGGGTAAGTTGCAAAGAAAGGCGCACAAACAGAAAGAAAATGCTATAATGGTTTAAGGAATATTGGAGGAAAAGTATATGCTAAATATTCATGAAATTCGTAAGAACCCCGATGGACTAGACTTTGAAGTGAATTTTGACTTAGTTGCTGATTTAAAAGGGCGTAACCCTGAAATTTTGGGCATCCGCGATGTGCTTGCAAGAGGCAAGGCTCAGTATGAGGACGGTCTTTACTTTTTAGACTATGATTTGTCCTACACGATTACTCTGGCGTCCAGCCGCAGCATGGAGCCTGTTGAGCGCAAGGAAACTTACTTGGTCAATGAGATTTTCATGGAAAATCATGGCGAGAAGATCAGCCAAGACTTGATTGATGATGACCTCGTTTTGGGGCTTGAGGGCGATGAGATTGATCTGGTAGAAAGTGTAGCGGATAATATCTTGCTCAATATCCCGCTTAAGGTCTTGACGGCTGAGGAAGAAGCAGGGCAGGATTTTCCAGTGGGACAAGACTGGCAGGTCATGACCGAGGAAGAATACCGCCGCCAGCAAGAAGAGCAAAAAGCAAGCAAGAGCCCTTTTGCTAGCCTGAAGAACCTGTTTGATGAAGAAAATTGAGTTAATAATCCAGATAGAAGAAGGGAGTGGGACAGAACTCAAAATTAAAAATTTTAAGTTCGTAGTCCCACCCCCGCAAAGATGATTAGGAACTCTTGCGAGCTTGAACAGCGAAGAAAGAGTCCAATCAGCTACTGCGTCATTTGTTTATCACGAAACTCTTTCAGAAGTTGGAAACTTTTGTCCCAGCCTCAATATTTTTAAATGTTAGGATTTATTCTTTTGACGTGGATATCTCTTGGAAAATTGAAAGTAACTAAGAATAATTATAACAATAACTGAATGATACCACTGATAATTCCTAAGCAGCCTAATCCAATGCAAATCCATCCAATTGTTCGCTTTTTGGAAGACGAGTTGTTTTTTGAAAATAAAAACATGCCTATTCCTACTACTAAGATGATAAATCCAAAAATCATATTGATTTGCAAACCGTTTTTACCAAAAATGCTTTCAAGCACAGTATTAACTGTATTATCTAAGGTCCGTTCCATTATTCTACCTCCATATGGTTTATTTTTTTAGTAAGCAACAATGACACACCAATTCCACCCAAAACAGTAAGGCACATTAAGATAAGAGCGGCTACATCATTTTTATTGCTATTTCCTATAAAACTAAACAGGATATTACACAATAAAGAGGAAAGAAAGACAGCCGACAAAATGGTAGTTGGTATAGATTTTTTCGAAAAACCAATACCTACAGCTATAATTCCAGTTGATGCTGCTATCATGGACATGATGATTGTTATTTTGATTGCTCTCATCATAAGAGAGACAGTCCATGTGCCTTCAACCAAAGGACTAATGGACTCTGTGATGCCAAATATGCCAAAGGCTAGCACATTACAAGATACCATTGCCATGAGCGTAAAAAGAAAGACAACCATTAATTTTGAACATAATATTTTATCTCTTCTGATAGGGTAGGAAAATAATAAAATAGCTCGTTTATCTTTGTATTCATCAATGATAAACCGTGTACACATGGTGGCAGAGAGTGTTGCGAAGACAGCCATACTTAGTGTTGAAAATAAGGAAATAATTTTAGGATATCCTGCAAATATTTGTAGATCTGGGTCTGGATTTATTTGAGGGGCATATGCAAACAAGTAAATAAAGCCAAGCATTACAATAAAGGTAACGCTACTTGCAATTACATATGTTTTGATATTATTTCTTTTTAATTCTAATTTTATCAATTTAAACAATTTTTTCACCCCCACTCATGATATTGAAGAAATAGTCTTCCAGTCCATTTGGGAATTGATTTTCTATTGCAGACAAGCTAACTTCCTCTACAACGGTGCCATTCACAATGACACCGATAGTATCTGCAATATGTTCTATTTCACTTAATATATGGCTAGATACTAGAATGGTCATACCTTGTTCATTCTTTAGTTGCAAGAATAATTCTCGCATTTCTCTGATTCCCATAGGATCCAGACCATTTATTGGTTCGTCTAAGATGAGTAGTTCTGGTTCATGGACAATGGCTCGCGCGATTGCTAAACGTTGTCGCATGCCCAAAGAAAATTTAGATACTGGCAAGGTTCCAGTGTTATTTAGCCCAACCTTTTGCAAAGCAGAGACACAATCTTTACCTTCTTTTCCCATATAGGAGAGATGGATTTGTAAATTTTCCTCGGCTGATAAATGTTCATAAAATACAGGCGTTTCAATTAAGGTGCCTATTTCTGATAGGATTTCATTTCGCTGTTTTCCAATATCTAATCCCAAGATTTGTATCTTGCCCATTGTTGGTATGAGTAGCCCGGACAGTAGTTTAAATACAGTTGTTTTTCCAGCTCCATTTGCTCCTAGAAATCCGTAGATACTTCCTTTTTCTACGTGAATATTGCAAGCTCTGATAACCTCTTTTTTATCAAAGGTTTTGGTTAGATTGTCTGTTTCGACTGCTAAATTATGTTTCATTGTTACCCTCCTTAAAATATAATCTGTGCAATAAGTTCATGAATTTTTCAATGAGCGTATCATTCAATACATCAATGCCTAGAGAAGCCATTAGGGTTTGTAAGAAATTTAATCGTGTTAATAGCTTCTCTTCATCACAAGTAAATACCGCAGGGTCACACCACACATTTAATAATAGCAAAAAGATTTCTGCGCATTCATCAGGATATTTTGTAACAATAGATCCATCATCAATCCCTTTTTGAATAATTTTAGAAAGAAAAGGAGCATCGTTATTTACACAATCTTTCATGTAGGATATAACAAATTCTGCACTTTTCATTTTTGGAACCATGGCATCATCTAAATAATGAATTTCTTGATTTTCAATAGTCTTTTCTAAAATAAGTGACAATTGTTCTTTTCCGCTCAGAGAGCTTGTTTGGGATAGTAAGAGCTTCATTGTCTCTTTTGTAGCTTCAGTTTGCCTTTTTGTTACAGCATTTATAACATCATCTTTCGATTTGAAATGATGATAAATGGCACCTTTTGACACATTTGCTGCTTCTGCAATATCTCGCATACTGGTTTTATCAAAACCTTTTTCTAAAAATAATTTGGTTGAAACAGTTAAAATGGTTTCGATAGTAACCTTTGAATCATACTTTTTTTGCATATTATTTACCTTCTTTTTTAAAATACATACCGGCTGGTCGGTTTTTATTGTATAACAAAAGGTCTTTTTTGTCAAGCAGTGAAAAATATTTTGTTCACCTAGTTGCAGTTTCGCTCTTTTTATAATTCATATCATGGCAAAGTACTTTCAATTATGCTTGCAAAATGTTACAATAAGACTAGTAACTATGAATAGGAGTAAGACATGACAAAAGCAAACTTTGGCGTTGTAGGTATGGCCGTTATGGGTCGTAACCTTGCCCTTAATATTGAGTCTCGTGGCTATACAGTAGCAATTTACAACCGGTCAGCGAATAAAACAGAGGATGTGATTGCATCTTATCCTGAAAAAAACTTTGTTCCAAGTTACGATGTGGAAAGTTTTGTGAATTCTATTGAAAAACCACGTCGGATCATGCTCATGGTTAAAGCTGGGCCAGGGACAGACGCAACGATTCAGGCATTGTTACCGTTTCTTGATAAGGGAGATATCTTGATTGACGGTGGAAATACGTTCTATAAAGATACTATTCGTCGTTCAGAAGAATTGGCAAATTCTGGAATCAATTTTATCGGGACAGGTGTATCTGGTGGTGAAAAAGGTGCGCTTGAAGGTCCATCTATCATGCCTGGTGGACAAAAAGAAGCCTATGAATTAGTAGCAGATGTATTGGAAGAAATTTCAGCGAAAGCGCCAGAGGATGGGGCACCATGTGTAACTTATATCGGACCAAATGGTGCAGGTCATTATGTAAAAATGGTCCACAATGGGATTGAGTATGGCGATATGCAACTGATTGCAGAAAGTTATGATTTAATGCAGCACTTGCTTGGATTTTCAGCAGCAGAAATGGCTGAAATCTTTACTGAATGGAATAAGGGTGAGTTGGATAGCTATCTGATTGAAATCACTGCTGATATTTTGACACGTAAAGATGATGAAGGACAAGATGGACCAATCGTTGATCACATTTTGGATGCAGCTGGAAATAAAGGAACGGGTAAATGGACGAGCCAATCAGCTCTTGATTTTGGTGTTCCACTTCCACTTATTACGGAGTCTGTTTTTGCACGTTATATTTCTGCTTATAAAGAAGAACGTGTTCAAGCTAGCAAAGTTCTTCCAAAACCTACTGCTATTAAATTTGATGGGGATAAGGCTGAATTAATTGAAAAAATTCGCCAAGCTCTATACTTCTCGAAAATCATGTCTTATGCACAAGGTTTTTCACAATTGCGTGTTGCATCTAAAGAGCAGGCTTGGAATCTTCCATTTGGTGAAATTGCTTCTATTTGGCGTGCTGGATGTATCATCCGTGCTCGTTTCTTACAAAAAATTACAGATGCATATGGCCGTAATGCAGATCTTGCAAACTTACTTCTTGATGAATACTTTATGGATGTTACTGCAAAATATCAACAAGCTGTTCGCGATGTAGTTGCTTTAGCTGTTCAGGCGGGTGTGCCAGTGCCAACTTTCTCTAGTGCGATTGCTTATTTTGATAGCTATCGTGCAGAAAACTTGCCAGCCAATTTGATTCAAGCGCAGCGCGATTACTTTGGGGCGCATACGTATGAACGCAAGGATAAAGAAGGCATTTACCACTATTCTTGGTATGATGAAAAATAGGATAAGCTATGGGGAAGCGGATTTTATTAGTTGAGAATGAAAAAAAATTAGCACAATTTATTTGCTTAGAGTTGCAAAATGAAGGTTATCGAGTGGATCTTCTTGAAACGGGAAAAGATGCTTTAGCATCTGCGAGAGCTAATCAATACGATTTATTCCTGTTGAATTTTATGCTTGAAGATATGACAGGAACGGAGTTTGCTGAGCAATTAAGTTTGATAAAGCCTGCTTCAGTCATTATTGTATTGGATAATCGTGATATTATTTTAAAATATACTGAGGAAATCCAACGTTTTGCTGTTAGTTATATGATAGAGCCTTTCATTGCGATGGACTTGGTCGAAAAAATTTCTGCTATTTTTCGTGGGCGTGATTTTATTGATCATCATTGTAGTCAGATGAAAGTTTCAACATCTTATCGGAATCTTCGCATTGACGTGCAAAATCATACTGTATATCGAGGGAATGAAATAATTTCCTTGACTAGAAGAGAGTATGATTTGTTAGCAACGCTGATGGGCAGTCATCAGGCTTTAAGCCGTGAACAGCTGTTAGAGCGCGTTTGGAAATACGAAGGAGCAGTTGAAACAAATGTTGTTGATGTCTATATTCGTTATCTTCGTAGTAAACTTGATATAGCAGGGCAGAAAAGTTACATAAAAACCGTGCGTGGTGTTGGCTATGCTATGCAAGAATAAACGTGAAGTGCAGGAAATATCGTTTTTCTGCACTTTTCTAATGGGGATGTTTTTTAATCTGTTATACTTTGCAAGTAAAAAATAGGGAAAGTTTTTAAAATATTATATAAAAACGCTTTACAAAATAGAAATATATGATATAATTAAAGAGTCAAATAAATGCAAACGTTTGCGGAAAGCGCTTGCGGAAAATTTTATAAGGAGATATGAATGATGAAAGAGACATTCAAAAACATATTCAGTTTCGAATTTTGGCAAAAATTCGGAAAAGCTCTGATGGTCGTTATCGCAGTAATGCCCGCGGCTGGTTTGATGATCAGTATTGGTAAGTCAATTCCAATGATCAATCCAAACGTAGCTGCTCTTGTTACAACAGGCGGTATTCTTGAGCAAATTGGTTGGGGAGTTATCGGAAACCTTCACATTTTGTTTGCATTAGCTATTGGAGGTAGCTGGGCAAAGGAACGTGCTGGTGGTGCATTTGCGGCCGGACTTTCATTTATTTTAATTAACCGTATTACAGGGGTCTTTTTTGGAGTAACTTCAGACCTTCTTACAAAACAAGGAGCTACTGTAAAAACTGTCTTTGGTGGAACCATTAAGGTGGCTGATTATTTTGTAAGTGTACTTGAAGCTCCTGCTCTTAATATGGGGGTGTTTGTTGGTATCATTGCCGGTTTTGTTGGAGCAACTGCTTACAACAAATATTATAATTACCGTAAATTACCAGATGCGCTTTCATTCTTTAATGGTAAACGGTTTGTGCCATTCGTTGTTATTTTGCGTTCTACAATTGTGGCTTTGATTCTTGCAGTATTTTGGCCAGTTGTTCAAACTGGAATCAACAATTTTGGTATTTGGATTGCTAACTCTCAAAAGACAGCTCCAATTCTCGCACCATTCTTGTTTGGTACTTTAGAACGTCTTCTTTTACCATTTGGACTTCACCATATGTTGACAATTCCAATCAACTATACTCAATTAGGTGGGACATATGAAGTGTTGACAGGGGCTGCTAAAGGAACGACTGTATTTGGTCAAGATCCATTATGGTTGGCTTGGGTAACAGACCTTGTTAATTTAAAAGGTTCACACGCTGACCAATATCAACATCTTCTAAATAGTATTACTCCAGCTCGTTTTAAAGTTGGGCAAATGATTGGTTCATTTGGTATTTTGATGGGGGTTGCCTTTGCAATTTATCGAAATGTAGATGATGATAAGAAACATAAATACAAAGGGATGATGATTGCAACAGGACTTGCAACTTTCTTAACAGGTGTTACAGAACCAATTGAATACATGTTTATGTTTGTTGCAACACCTCTTTATTTGGTGTATGCTGTTGTGCAAGGGTTAGCCTTTGCTATGGCAGATATTGTTCACTTGCGTATGCACTCATTTGGTTCAATCGAATTTCTGACTCGTACTCCACTAGCCATCAATGCTGGTTTGGGTATGGATATTATTAATTTTGTTTGGGTAACAGTGCTCTTTGCAGTTGGAATGTATTTTATTGCCAACTTCATGATTAAGAAATTTAACTACGCAACTCCAGGACGTAACGGAAACTATGAAACAGCTGATGGAGAAGATAGTCCTTCGTCTGCCCCAGCTGGTGGCAAAGTAGCAGAAGCATCTCAAGCTGTGAATATTATCAATCTTCTTGGTGGACGTGCAAACATTGTTGATGTTGACGCATGTATGACACGTCTTCGTGTAACTGTTAAAGATGCAGAAAAAGTTGGTACAGAAGAGCAATGGAAAGCCGAAGGAGCTATGGGCTTGGTGATGAAAGGTCAAGGTGTTCAAGCCATTTATGGTCCGAAAGCGGATGTTTTGAAATCTGACATTCAAGACTTACTTGACTCAGGCGAAGTGATTCCCGAAACTCTTCCGAGCCAAATGACAGCTTCACAAGCTGCCGAAGCGAACTACAAAGGTGTGACAGAAGAAGTTGAGACAGTCGCAGACGGTGAAGTGATTGCGATTACAGATGTCAAAGATCCAGTTTTCTCTCAAAAAATGATGGGTGACGGATTTGCTGTTGAACCTGAAAATGGCAAGATTTACTCACCAGTAGCAGGTACGGTTAGCAGCATTTTCCCTACAAAGCACGCTCTCGGTCTCTTGACTGATAATGGTCTTGAAGTGCTTGTTCATATCGGACTTGATACAGTCAGTCTTGAAGGTAAACCATTTGAAGTGCATGTAGCAGAGGGACAAAAAGTAGCAGCTGGTGATTTGCTTGTAACTGCTGATTTGGAAGCGATCAAAGCAGCAGGTCGTGAGACTTCAACGGTTGTTGTCTTCACAAATGCACAAGCTATTAGATCTGTAACTGTTGAAACATTCGGCAAAGTAGCAGCGAAAACAGTTGTTGCTAAAGTAGAATTGTAGATAGAAAAGAGAAATCATGGCAAAATTCCTGACTTTAAATACTCATAGTTGGATGGAAGATGAGCAAGAAAAAAAGTTAGATCAACTAGCTGAGCGGATTCTTCAAGAAAAATATGATGTCATTTGCCTGCAGGAAGTCAATCAAGAAATGGAGTCTGAACAGGTTGTTCAGGCTCCGTTTTATCATGCGGTAGATGACGCCATTGCGATTCATAAGGATCATTTTGTATATTGTCTCGTGGAGAGATTGGTGGAGAAAGGTCTTATTTATCATTGGTCTTGGGCTTATAATCATATTGGATTTGATCGGTTTCATGAGGGAGTTGCTATTTTATCTTTAAATCCATTGAAAGCAAGTGAGTTGTTGGTTTCTAAGACCAACGATCCAACGGATTATCACACTAGAAAAGTACTTTTGGCGGAAATAGAAGTTGCTGGACGGCTTGTAACAGTGGCTTCCTGTCATCTTTCCTGGTGGAACAAAGGGTTCCAAGAAGAATGGGGACAAGTAGAAAAAGAATTATTGCAGCGCAACATGCCTCTACTATTGATGGGAGATTTTAATAATCCTGTCGGTTATGAGGGCTATCGGTACATTCTGAAAAGTCCACTTGCTTTGCAAGACAGTCATGTTGTTGCTGCCACAGTGCTTGGTACAGCAACAGTTGAAGGTGACATTGCTGGCTGGACTGGAAATAAGGATGCTCTGAAAATTGATTATATCTTTACAAGTAAAGATTTCAACATTGAAAAATCTGCTGTTGTTTTTGACGGCAAAGCAACACCTGTCGTTAGTGACCATTTTGGGTTAGAAGCAGAAGTGACATTTTAACAATCAAAAACGGGAAGTTCAAGATAAAACTTCCCGTTTTTGATTGTCATTCTTTAGAGGTGTGGCGCTTTCCAGCATTGATAGCATCGGCTTCAGTCATGGTGACTACTCTGTCAAACCGTGTATTGCGTGGCATATTATCTTTACTGTACCAATAAACCTCAGCAGTTCCGTTACGAGCTACATAAACGGTTCGTTCCTGCTGTTGAGCTTCTTGTACTGTAGCAGCCTCTTGTTGTTGCTGCGCTTGAGCAGCCGCAGCTTCTTCTTGTTTTCGTTTTTCTTCTGCTTGTCTAGCTATTTCTTGTTCTTTTGCTGCTTTTTCTGCGGTCTCTTTTTCTGCTTTAGCTTTTTCTTCTTGCTCCTTTTTATCTTTTTGTGTAGATGAACTGCTGCTTGATAGGCTAATTTTTGCAGAAGAGGAGGAGCTGGAAATAGTTTTGGTAGCTTCTGTATTCGAAGAGCAGCTAGAAAGGATAATGCAGATTAGCAGGATACAAGAGCAAGCTGTAATTGTTTTCTTTAATATCATCATAATAATCTCCTTTGTACAAAAAAATGATAACATTTGTCGAAAGCATTATATAAAAATTTATCGAAAAAGAGAATAACAGATTGATTGATATTGTCCAATTTTTAGGAATCGACAGACCTGGTTGTACTAAAAATGCTGCCTTTTGTTATTTCTTAAAACATGGTATAATGAAGTATTAAGAATTCAGGAGGGAAGCAGATGCGTTGTCCTAAGTGTGGTGGTAGTAAATCGAGTGTTATTGACAGTCGGCAGGCTGAAGATGGTAATACAATTCGTCGTCGTCGTGAATGTGAAGAGTGTCAATATCGTTTTACAACTTATGAACGTGTAGAAGAACGGACGCTCGTTGTCGTTAAAAAAGATGGCACGCGGGAACAATTTTCAAGAGATAAGATCTTTAATGGAATCATTCGTTCGGCGCAAAAACGTCCTGTTTCTAGTGATGAGATTGAAGCAATTGTTAGCCGAATTGAGCAAAAAGTGCGCAGTAGTAATGAAAATGAGATCGCAAGCGAGTATATCGGTGGTTTGGTTATGGAAGAGTTGGCGGATTTAGATGAAATTACTTATGTTCGTTTTGCTAGTGTTTATCGTAGCTTTAAAGATGTGAGCGAGCTGGAAAACCTCTTGAAACAGATTACAAAAACAGCTAAAAAGAAAAAGGAACAATAGATGAAACCGAATGATCAATTTTCTTTTGTGAAGAATAATCTGATTAGTCAGGATAGCACCAATTTGATTCGTCTGTATTTGCCAATTCTAGGGTTTGATGCGACTTCTATCTATCAATATTTTCTTGCTTTTTGGGACGATGGAAAATCATCTTATACTTTTGGGCACATTTTGAATCATCTCAATCTGGGGATGAATGCCTTGCAAAAAAGTTTAGAAATGTTGTCTGCTATGCAGTTAGTAGAGCTTTATCATGCAGAGAATTATTTTCAGGTCTATTTGCAGCCCACATTAGCGTCTGGTGAGTTTTTAAGCAATCCTGTTTACAAGCGCCTGTTAGAAAAGAAGATTGGTGAAGCTGCGGTAGAGGCTTTGTTGCCTAGTCAACCAAAGGGTGAGAAGCAAGGTGTGAAACTGTCAGAGATTTTTCAAGTGGAAGATGCAAAGACAGAGACGCAATCAAAACAGAATCATTTTGAATTGGATTACTTTAAACAATTGATGGCGCGAGAAAACTTGCGTTTTGAAAACGAAAAAGAAGATTTGCTGGTACTCTTTGCCATTGCAGAGCGACAAAATTGGACTTGGTATGAAACGTATCTGTTGGCAAAAGAAACTGCTGTAGGGCAAGTAATTTCCACGAAGCGGATGCAGCAAAAATTACAGCAAAAGGTTTCAAATGAACTGTTTTCAACTCAAGAGCAAACGATTCTTCGAGAGGCTAAGAGTAAGGCAGCTGTGCAATTTTTGGCGGAAATCAAGAAAACTAAGCATGCAACGATTACACACGGGGAGCGTCAGTGCTTGACAGAAATGGCAAATTTGGGCTTGTTAGATGAAGTAATCAATGTGATTTTACTATTGACTTTTAATAAGGTAAATTCAGCCAACCTTAATGAAAAGTATGCTTTAAAAGTAGCAAATGACTTTTCCTATCAAAAAATCTTTTCAGCTGAAGAAGCTGTGGTGTATATTCGTGAACGTTATCAAGCACAGCATAGCAAAAAAGCAGCAAAAGATTCTGCTCCAAAAAGTAATGTGCCTAGCTGGAGCAATCCTGATTATAAAAACGAAACCAGTGCTGAAAAGCAAGTAGAATTAGAAAAACAAAAACGTAAATTGTTAGCCAAATTAGATCAAGGAGGTGACTAAATGGAACGTGTTGGACAAGCAATGTCACGTAGAAATGGTGCGCAGCAATTTGATTATGATAAATTGGTCGAGCAAATCATGGCTGATCCAGATGTGGCGGCTTTTATCCAGTCAGAAGGGATGACACCAGCTGAAATCAAACGAAGCATTTCTAAGTTTAATCAGTATATTTCTGAGCGAAATCGTTTTTTACTAAGCGATGAGGCTTATATTGCTAAAGGATATAAGCCAATTTTAGTGAAAAATGAGGGATATGCTGATGTTTCTTATGAGGAAACTCCAGAGCTAGTTGAAGCACAGAAGCAAGCGGCTATCAATGCACGTTTAAATTTGATTAGTCTTCCAGCTAGTCTCAAGGAAGCCAGTTTAGCAAAAGTAGACTTAGACGATGTTGGTCGTTACAAGGCTTTTGAGTTGCTGACGAATTTTGTAGCGGATTATCCAAACTACAAAAAAGCCCTTTATCTTTATGGTGATTTTGGCGTAGGAAAAAGTTACATGATGGCTGCGTTGGCACATGATTTATCAGAAAAACGTAGTGTTTCTACGACGTTACTCCATTATCCTAGTTTTGTATTAGATATAAAGAATGCTATTTCTTCTGGTCTGGTTAAGGAAAAGATTGATGAGGTAAAAGTAGCACAAATCTTGATTTTGGATGATATTGGCGCGGAGCAATCAAGTCCTTGGATGCGAGATGAGATTTTGCAGGTTATTTTGCAGCATCGGATGCAGGAAAATTTGCCAACTTTCTTTACATCAAATTTTAATTTTGCGGATTTGGAACGCCATTTTGCTACATCCAAAAACGGAGATGAAACTTGGCAGGCTCGTCGGGTCATGGAAAGAATAAAATTCTTAGCAGAGGAAGTGCGTCTGGAAGGAGAAAATCGCCGGTGAATGAAATAGTTCATTGTTAGATGAGAAGTTACTTTATGTAGATCAGTTGACTAGTGAATAAATAAGAAAGAGGAAAATATGGCTTTACCAACCATTGCCATTGTCGGTCGTCCCAACGTTGGCAAATCAACACTTTTTAATCGGATTGCCGGGGAACGGATTTCTATTGTTGAGGATGTTGAAGGGGTCACTCGTGACCGTATTTACGCGACGGCTGAATGGCTGAATCGCAAGTTTAGCATGATTGATACAGGTGGTATTAATGATGTGGATGCTCCTTTTATGGAGCAAATCAAGCACCAAGCAGAGATTGCTATGGATGAGGCAGATGTTATCGTTTTTGTTGTGTCTGGAAAAGAAGGTATTACAGATGCGGATGAATACGTGGCTCGTATGCTCTACAAGACCCATAAGCCGATTATTCTAGTGGTCAATAAAGTAGATAACCCAGAGATGCGTAATGAAATTTTTGATTTTTATGCGCTGGGCTTAGGCGATCCATTCCCAGTTTCTTCAGTCCACGGGATTGGTACAGGAGATGTTCTTGATGCCATCGTTGAAAATCTTCCAAATGAAGAAGTGGCAGAAAATCCTGATATGATTAAGTTTAGTCTGATTGGCCGTCCTAATGTCGGCAAGTCTAGCTTGATCAACGCGATTTTGGGAGAAGATCGCGTGATTGCTAGTCCTGTAGCTGGAACCACTCGTGATGCTATTGATACGGTCTTTACAGACAACGAGGGACAGGAATTTACCATGATCGACACGGCTGGTATGCGCAAGTCAGGCAAGGTCTATGAAAATACGGAGAAATACTCTGTCATGCGGGCTATGAGGGCCATTGACCGCTCAGATGTCGTTCTGATGGTGCTCAATGCTGAAGAGGGCATTCGCGAGTATGACAAGCGAATCGCCGGTTTTGCTCATGAAGCTGGTAAAGGAATCATTATCGTTGTGAACAAGTGGGATACGCTGGAAAAAGATAACAAGACCATGCAAAATTGGGAAGCAGATATTCGCGACCAATTTCAGTATCTTTCTTATGCACCGATTGTCTTTGTATCAGCTCTTACCAAGCAACGTTTGCATAAGCTTCCAGAGATGATTAAAAATATCAGTCAAAGTCAAAATACCCGCATACCGTCTGCAGTGCTCAATGATGTCATTATGGATGCTATTGCGATCAATCCAACACCAACCGACAAAGGCAAACGGCTGAAAATCTTCTATGCGACACAAGTTGCGACTAAACCACCAACTTTTATCATCTTTGTCAATGAAGAAGAACTCATGCACTTTTCTTACCTTCGTTTCCTAGAAAATCAAATTCGTAAGGCCTTTGTTTTTGAAGGGACACCAATTCATCTTATTGCCAGAAAGCGGAAGTAGGGCGGAGCCAGCTAAACAAGGACTGGCATAAAAATAATAGGAGAAGCACAAGGTGATTAGTTTAATGTACCTATGTGAGAAAGAAATATGAATTGGATGAATGTTTCTAGGGCAGTGCTCATTGGAACTGCAAGTTTAGCTTATGCGAATATTTACTACGATGATAGAAAGTATAAACCATTTGTTTTTCGTTAATGGTTATCACTTTTTAGTCTGATATTTGTAGGAGTTGCACATCTTGACTGCCATAACGTTGGGAACCATTTGACTTATGATAACAAAATTCTCTCTCCCTTTACTGGAGATTTGGCTCTTTTTAGTGTTCCTAGTAACACGCACTAAATGCTATAAAAAGCTCAAAGAAAATATTTTTTAAAAGAAAGCAAGAAAGAGCTTGCTTTTTTCTTTATGCCGAAAATATGATATAATGAACAGATAAAATAAAGGTGGTACTTATGGCAAAATTGATTCCTGGGAAGATTCGGACAGAAGGGACGACTCTTTATGAAGCAGGGAAAATTGAAATTCTTAAAGTGAAAGATCGGATGATTTACAGCCGAGTTGAAAATCACAATCTGCGATATAGCTTGGACGACGAAGCCATTTTTTGTGCCTGTGATTTTTTTCAAAAAAAGAAATATTGTGCTCATCTCGCAGGATTAGAATATTTTCTAAAAAATGACCCCGAAGGAAAAGTTGTTTTGGCCAATCTGGAAGAAGAACAGACAACTTCTGAGGCAACACAAACAAAGGTCTCTTTTGGCAGTCTTTTTTTGGATAAAATTCTTCTAACAGAAGAAATACCTGTTCGATATGAATTATCGGCAGTTGGGCAAGAAGATGATTATACAGGACAATTTCTGTGGACTTTGCGTATCAGTCGTTTACCCGATGAACGCTCTTATGTTGTTCGAGATATTCGTGCTTTTTTAAAAATTGTTGAAAAAGGCGATTATTATCAAATCGGAAAACACTACTATGAAAAAATGCAATTAGCTGCTTTTGACGAAGCCAGCCAAGAGGTGATTCAGTTTTTACGAGGGCTTGTTTCTTATCAGCAAGATCAAGATACTTCTTTTATTTTTCCAAATGCAGCTAGACATCTTTATTTTCCATCTAGTCTGTTTGAGGAAGGCTTGAATCGGCTTATGAATTTGCCGCATTTCCGCTTAGAATACAGTCTTTATGACTATGACGAAGTTTTTTTCCAAGATTTACATGCCGAAGTAGGAATTTATGATTTTACAGTAGAGGAAAATTCAGATTATTTTGAACTCACTATTACAGAGCAAAATTATAAAATTCTATACGGTGGTGACTTTATTTTTTATGGAAATCATTTTTACCAATTAACTGAACAGCAAAAGCGTATGATTCAGGTGATGCGAGAATTGCCTGTGGACACCGATCGTAAAAAACGCCTGCAATTTGATACAAGTGATCAAGCGAAACTGGCTTCAGGATTACTAGAATTTCGCAAAATCGGCTCTATTCATGCACCAGAAAGTCTGGTGATTCATACTTTCACCCCGTTATTTAATTTTGAGTTGTTAGAGTCTAAAGAAATCAGTCTCAAAATTCAGTTTGATTATGGAACTCGTATAGTCGCCAGTCGTTTGGAGTTAGAAAAATTACCATTTGCTAGTGATTTTCAGTTAGAACAAAAAGTTTTTCAACAAACTCTATCTGCTGGTTTTGAAGCAAATTTTGTAAGCAAGCGTCCTCCGCTGCAACCACAAGAGCTTTATTCATTCTTCACATCAACTCTTCCTCGTTTCAAACGATTGGGAAAGGTAATTGTATCAGAAAATTTGGCAGCTTTATACCAAGTTGAAAGACCGACAATTTCGATTCAGACAAATGGTGGTTTGCTAGATATCGGTTTTGACTTTACCAGTATTGACCAGGCGGAAGTGGATGATGCTTTAGCAGCTCTTTTTTCGACTAATGATTATTTCATCAATAAATCTGGCAAGGTGCTCGTTTTTGATGAGGAAACAAAAAGAGTCAGCAAAACCTTACAGGATTTACGAGCTAAAAAAGGAAAAAATGGTATTTTCCAGACGCAGCGGATTGCTGCCTATCAGCTATCTGAATTGTTTAAAAACCAAGAAAAAGTGAACTTTTCAGAAGAGTTTCGCCATTTAGCTTTTGATTTGACGCATCCGGAGGAATTTACACTGCCGCCATTAAAAGTGGAGGCAACTTTGCGTGATTACCAAGAAACTGGTGTCAAGTGGATAAGCATGCTTGACCGTTACGGGTTTGGTGGTATTTTAGCAGATGATATGGGGCTTGGGAAAACACTCCAAACGATAGCCTTTTTAAGTAGTAGGCTAAAAAAGGAAACGAACGTCTTAATTTTGGCGCCATCTAGTTTGATTTACAATTGGCTGGATGAGTTTGCAAAGTTTGCACCAGATATTGATGCGGCAGTCATCTATGGCTTAAAATCAATAAGAGATAACTTAATTGCAGAACGCCATCAGGTGATGATTACAAGTTATGCCTCTTTCCGTCAAGATGTTGAAGAATATAGTCAATTGAACTTTGATTATCTCTTTTTAGATGAAGCACAGGTCATGAAAAATACGCAAACCAAGATTGCTCATCATTTACGAAATTTTGAGGTCAAAAATACTTTTGCTCTTTCTGGAACACCGATTGAAAATAACCTCAGCGAATTATGGTCTATTTTTCAAATTGTTTTGCCAGGATTATTACCTAGCAAAAAGAACTTTTTGAAACTGCCTGCAGAAACTGTTGCTCGTTTTATCAAACCATTTGTCATGCGGCGAAAGAAAGAAGATGTCTTGCAAGAATTGCCAGAACTCATCGAAGTTTCTTATCGCAATGAGCTTGCAGATAGTCAAAAGGCTATCTACCTAGCGCAACTAAAACAAATGCAGGAGCGTGTGCTTACTTCTACAGAGGAAGAACTGAATCGTAGCAAAATGGAAATTTTGTCTGGTTTGATGCGGTTACGTCAAATCTGCGATACTCCCACGCTCTTTATGGAGGACTATCATGGAGAGAGTGGCAAACTAGAAAGCCTGCTAGAACTATTAGAGCAGATTCAGACAGGAAGCCACCGTGTGTTAATCTTTTCTCAATTCCGAGGAATGCTAGACATTATCGAAAAAGAATTGAAAAAGATGAAAATGGAGACATTTAAAATTACAGGTTCTACACCAGCAAAAGAGCGACAAGAAATGACAAATGCTTTTAATAATGGGGAAGGAGACGCCTTTTTAATCTCTTTAAAAGCTGGTGGTGTTGGCTTGAATCTAACTGGTGCTGATACTGTTATCTTAGTAGACCTTTGGTGGAACCCAGCAGTAGAGTCTCAGGCAATTGGTCGAGCTCACCGTATGGGTCAAGAAAGAAATGTAGAAGTATATCGATTGATTACGCGAGGAACGATTGAAGAAAAAATTCAAGAGTTGCAGGAAAGCAAGCGTCATCTCGTATCAACTATCCTAGATGGAACAGAATCCCGTAGTAGCCTAACCGTTGCTGAAATACGAGAAATTCTAGGAATTTCTACAGAAACACTTGAAAAATAGCACCAATAGGTTATAATGAAGTGTTGAAAGGAAATGTGCTCATGAAAGAAAAAACTTTTCCGTTGATTTCTGATGATGAAATCATGTTATCAGAAATGCCGCGTATGAACCTTTACGATGAAAGTGATCTTATCAGCAATATTAATGGTGACTATGTTGATAAAAATTATTTAGAATGGGAACCAATTGTAAAGAAAATTGCAGATAGTCAGGTAAAAGAAGGAAAAGCTTACCAAGCAACTTCAGCTATTCCGTCTGCTGAAGTCGCCAAACCTGCCCCAAAAAGCTATGCAGAATTGGCTAGAGAAGAAGCCAGAGCGGATTTAAAAAAGAAACGCTCAGCAGCTTATTTGACTTCAGACTTTATAACTAAAAAACGCTCCCATCCTGCTGTTAATACTGCTAATACAGCTATTTCACATCAACCAACAGCATTTTTCCAAAAGGAAAATGGTAGTGGGTTATCAAAATATAGTCGAAATTTAAAGCAGGATCATTATATTTTAGCAGATATCAAAGTAAATACCTCTTTGCCGAAGGAATCACCCAAAAAATCTAAAAATAATTATGACTTTTTAAAAACAAGTCAAATTTATAACAAAAAAGAATTGCAAAAGCAAAGAGAGCGTCGGATAGCGCAAGAGCTAAATTTAACACGGTTGGAAGAAAAATAATTGAATGTTGACAAAAAGTAAAGACGTTTTGGTGTGAACGCGATTTCACCTATTTAATGTTCTTTGTATTTAAGGAGAAATTATGACAAAAACCTATCATTTTATCGGGATTAAGGGCTCTGGAATGAGTGCCTTAGCATTGATGCTGCATCAAATGGGACATCAAGTTCAAGGAAGCGATGTTGAAAAATACTATTTCACTCAACGTGGCTTAGAACAAGCAGGAATTAAAATCTTGCCTTTTGACGAAAAAAATCTTCAAGCAGATGTAGAAGTTATTGCAGGAAATGCTTTCCGTCCGGATAATAATCTTGAAATTGCCTACGCCGATGCAAATGGCATTTCTTATAAGCGTTACCATGAATTTCTTGGAATCTTTATGCGTAATTTTGTCAGCATGGGGGTGGCGGGTGCACATGGAAAGACATCAACGACTGGCATGTTAGCACACGTTTTGTCAAATATTACAGATACTAGTTATCTCATCGGTGACGGTACGGGACGTGGCTCTGCAAATGCGAAATATTTTGCGTTTGAAGCAGATGAATATGAGCGTCACTTTATGCCTTATCATCCTGAATATTCGATTATTACGAATATTGACTTTGACCACCCAGATTATTTTACCAGCTTAGAAGATGTTTTCAATGCATTTAATGATTATGCTAAACAAGTTAGCAAAGGGGTGTTTGTTTACGGTGAAGACAAGGAGTTGCGTCGGATTACAGCCAATGCTCCTATTTATTATTATGGTTTTAAGGAAGGAAATGACTTTGTCGCTCATGATTTGCTTCGTTCTACGACGGGTTCCAGCTTTAAAGTTTCTTTCCGCGGAAAAGAATTAGGAGAATTCAAGATTCCTAGCTTTGGTCGCCACAATATTATGAATGCAACAGCTGTTATTGGTTTATTGTATACAGCTGGATTTGATTTGACTTTGGTTCGAGAGCATTTGGCTACTTTTGGTGGTGTGAAACGTCGCTTCACTGAAAAAATGGTGAATGGAACGACAATTATTGATGACTTTGCTCATCACCCTACTGAAATCATTGCAACTTTAGATGCAGCTCGCCAGAAATATCCAAGCAAAGAAATCGTTGCAATTTTCCAACCCCATACCTTTACTAGGACTATCGCACTTTTGGACGAATTTGCAGAAGCTTTGAATCAAGCAGATGCAGTGTATTTAGCACAGATTTATGGTTCTGCACGTGAAGTGGATCATGGAGATGTCAAAGTAGAAGATTTGGCAGCGAAGATCGTGAAAAAAGCAGACATCATTACCGTTGACAATGTTTCTCCCTTACTAGAACATCCAAATGCGGTTTACGTTTTCATGGGGGCTGGTGATATTCAAACCTATGAATATTCTTTTGAACGCTTATTATCCAATTTGACAAGCAATGTCCAGTAATCTAACTCCTCAAGTCACTATTCGAGAAGCTATTTTGGAAGATTTGGAAACAATCAAGGCTATCGAACAGGTGAATTTTTCCACAACAGCGGTTGGTGCAGAAACTATTCAAAAATGGATTGCACATGTTCCAAATACATGCTTAATAGCAGAATTAAATGAAAAAATAGCTGGCTATATTGTCGGGGCAGCCGTTTTTTCATATCGTTTGAAAAATAATACATCAGACAATTTGGAAAAATGGCAACAAGATTCTGATTTTATGACGATTCAACGATTATCAATTCATCCGGATTTTAAAGGACAGGGAATTGGAACTCTGCTACTTGCAGCTTTAAAAGAAAAAGCAGTCGTTCAAAATCGACCAGGGATCAATCTAACTTGTCATGATTATTTGATTTCCTATTATGAAATGAATAATTTTAAGAATGAAGGAATTTCAGATTCCGTTCATGCTGGAGTTGGTTGGTATGATATGGTTTGGGATAATCCGTATTTTAAGGAGTAAAAATGAAGATTAGACAAGCAAATTTAGCAGATTTGGATGCTATTGCGGCTATTGAGTTGGAGAATTTTGGACCAGAGGAAGCCTTAAGTCGAGAGATTTTAGAAATTCATATTCAAAAATTAACAACAAGTTTCTTAGTCGCTGAACGAGGCGGTCAGATGTTAGGCTACCTAGAGGGACCTGTTCGTCCAGAACGCCATCTAGTAGACCAATCCTTTACTTCAGAAGTAAAAGATTATAGTCATTTACCGAATCATTATATTTCGTTGACCAGTTTATCGATTTCTAAAAATGCGCAAAATATGGGACTAGGTCGTAGCTTGTTGGATGCAATGAAAGAGATTGCTATTCGAGACCAGCGCTTGGGAATCAACTTAACTTGTCATGATTATTTAGTCGGATATTATGAAAAGCATGGTTTTATCAATGAGGGCCTGTCTCAATCTACCTATGCAGGTGAACTTTGGTATGATATGGTTTGGGAAACGCCTAGTAATTGAGAGACGTATTGATTATTTCGTAGAAAGCCTGAAAGAAAGGCTTTCTCTTATTGCTTTTCTTTTCCTTTTAAGATATAATAGTAGGGATATTGAACAAGGAGGTCAACTATTTGGCTGAAGATTCACAAGAAAAAGAAGGGTTGAGTTTTAAAGAGCAAATTCTGCGAGACTTAGCTAGAGCAAAGGGGACTGAACAACCTACCCCTGTAGAAAAATCTAATGATTTACACGAAAAGTTGGGGCTAGGCCAATCGACACTTCCTTCTATTCAGGAAGAAGAGGAAACACTTGCTTCTGAAATGGATATACCACAGGTGCAAAAAGAAGAAACTAACGAGCCAGAGCCGGCTCCATTAGAAAGTCCTCTTCCAACCATTGAGCAAATAGAAGCCGAAGCGGCAGCTAGGGAAGAGAAAGAGTTTAATACTCATACAACGAAAGTCCCTGTTTCTTACCCAATCAATAAAGCGGTCGAAGAAATCAAGGTTCCAGAAGAATTGGTTCAGCCTGCAGTTTACGGAACAGAGAAAGAAACAAAGCAACTTTCTCGTTCAAATCGGACTTCTCAGATAGTCACTACTCAGAAGCGTCAAAACAAAATCGCAGGAAAAATTGTTAAAACTGTTTTGATATTACTGCTTTTAGGAATTGGAATAACTGGTTTCTTTGCTTATCGTTATGTTGCGTCGGCACTACAACCAGTTGATGCGAAAAATACCAAGTATGTGACGGTTAAGATTCCGACTGGATCGAGTACCAAAGAAATTGGAACGGTCTTGGAAAAAGCTGGTTTGATCAAAAATGCTCAGATTTTTAGCTATTATGCCAAATTTAACAATTATGCAGATTTCCAATCAGGTTATTACAATCTGCAAAAGAGTATGAATTTGGATGCAATTGCTAAAAAACTACAGCAAGGTGGAACAGATACTCCGCAAGATCCATCAATGGAAAAATTGACGATTCCAGAGGGATATACGATTGAACAAATTGCAAAAATGATTGCGAAGCTGAAGAAAAATAAATTATCTTCAGAAGCTTTCTTAAAGAAAATACAAGATGATAATTTTATCACTCAGGAAGCTGCGAAATATCCGAAATTATTGGAAAGCCTAGCTAAAAAAGAGAGTGGTGTGAAGTATCGCTTAGAGGGCTATCTTTTCCCTGCTACTTACAATGTGACAGATAGTACAACAGCTGAAACTCTCATTGATCAAATGTTAGCTGCAATGGATAAGACTATGTCACGATATTATGATGTTTTAGCAACGAAGAACTTGACGGTGCACGATGTTTTAACAATTGCATCCTTGGTTGAAAAAGAAGGTTCAACGGATCAAGATCGGAAAAATATTGCAAGTGTTTTTTACAACCGTTTGAATCAAAATATGCCTTTACAAAGCAATATTGCAATTCTGTATGCTCAAGGAAAACTTGGACAAAAAACGACCTTATCGGAAGACGCTGCAATTGATACGAATATTGATTCGCCTTACAACGTCTATAAAAACACTGGTTTAATGCCTGGCCCTGTAGATAATCCGAGTCTCTCTACTATTGAAGCGACGGTTAATCCAGTTAAAACTGATTATCTATACTTCGTAGCTAATACAGAAACAGGAAAAGTTTATTTCGCAACTACCTATGCAGAACATGAGAAAAATGTTCAGGAGCATGTCAATAGTAAATTGACAAAGCCAAGTAGTTCGAATTAAAAGGAGTAGGGCAAAATCGGTACTTCGTAGAACTTGATTTGATTCTCCTTTAGCGCAATGAAAATTATGTCTGAAATAGAGTGCAATAAGCATATTTTAGACTGGATGGAGATTGTGCCTTGCAAAGGAATCACACACGATATTAGAAAGTTGGGACATTATTGTCCCAATCTCTTTGTTTAAAAAATAGAAAGAAGAAAATAATGGCAGAAAAAACTTATCCTATGACCCTTGAAGAAAAGGAAAAACTTGAAAAAGAATTAGAAGAACTTAAATTGGTTCGCCGTCCTGAAGTAGTAGAGCGTATTAAAATTGCTCGTTCTTATGGAGATTTATCAGAAAATAGTGAGTATGAAGCAGCCAAAGATGAGCAAGCTTTTGTTGAAGGACAAATATCTAGTCTAGAAACCAAGATTCGTTACGCTGAAATTGTAGACAGCGATGCAGTAGCTCATGATGAAGTCGCTATTGGTAAGACTGTTACGATTCAAGAAGTTGGTGAAACAGACGAAGAAGTCTATATGATTGTTGGCGCAGCTGGAGCAGATGCTTTTGCTGGAAAAGTCTCTAATGAAAGTCCTATTGGACAAGCTCTAATTGGCAAGAAAACAGGTGACACAGCTACAGTTGAAACACCTATTGGTAGTTATGATGTAAAAATCCTAAAAGTCGAAAAAACAGCATAATTAAAAAAAGAAAACGCGCCCCATGGTATCATCACAATCACGGGGCGCGTCTCAGTAAAACATAGAGGAGGGAAACATGTCCCATCAGTCCCAAGTGATTTTAACCAACATGTGTCTAATTGAAGATGATCAGAATCGTATTGTTATGCAGATTCGGGATCCAAAACGGTATTCTTGGTCAGGAGCAGCTCTACCTGGCGGACATATAGAAGAAAAAGAAAGTCTCCACCAAGCAGTTGTGCGTGAAGTATATGAGGAAACGGGATTAACAATCCATCGTCCTAGACTGGTTGGTATGAAACATTGGTACACGGCGGAAGGTATTCGTTATCTGGTCTTTCTTTATCGTACAAATGAATTTTCTGGTCATATTCGTTCGTCAGAAGAAGGTGAAGTTATGTGGGTGGCGCGTGAAGACCTAGATACTATGGAGTTGGCTTATGATTTAAAAAATCTACTACGTATTTTTGATGATAAATCGTTGTCAGAATTATTTTATAGTGAGCGCTTAGAAAATGATTTTGTTCGTGAATTTTGGTAAGTTTATTTTTGAATGAGAATATTTAAATTGAACGGCAAGCAAAAAGCTGGAATGATTATCCCAGCTTTTTTTGTTTATCTTGAACGTTGTTTTCCAGCATTACGATTTTTCTTTTTATTTTGTTTTCTATTTTCGATAACGGCCTGTGCTTGAGGGGTTACATCCTTTTTATAAGTAGAATTTTTAATGGCTTTAGGTGGGTTATTTTTGTATTCTTCAGCTACGCGTTTTCTGAGCTGAGGACGGATGTAATGATTGATAATCAATTGTTGAATGATCATAATGAAACCGCCGATTACCCAGTAAAGTGTTACACCTGCTGGAGCTGTGAAAGAAAAGATAACAATCATGAGCGGGCTCATGTACATCATTTTTTTCATTTGTTCTTTTTGAACTTCATCAACACCGACAAGAGTTAAAGCAGACTGGATGAAATACAAAACACCGACGATAGCAGTAAGGAGAATGCTGGCTTTTCCAAGTGGAATACCTAAAAATACGCTGTGTGCAATTCCTTCAGTGTATTGAGCTGAAAAGTACAAAGCCGAGAAGAAAGGCAATTGAATCAGTAATGGTAAGCAGCCAATCCCGCCAAACATGCTGACACCATTTTCTTTTTGAGCAGCCATGAGTGCTTGCTGAGCAGCAAGTTTTTCTTCTTGTGTTTCAGCATTTTTCATATGTTCTTGGATAGGCTCAAAAATAGGCTTCAAGTAGTTCATCTTTTCAGATTGATAAGTTGCTTTCCATGATTGATAAAGTCCCAGTGGCAAAATGATCAGCCGCACAATCAGGGTAACAATGATAATAGCAACACCAAAACCTAGCCCCATGTTATTAGCAAAATACTGAATGGCAAAGCTCATTGGTCTTCCAATGATATCCCAGACAAACCCAGCAGGCTTACCATCTTTTACTTGCACACATCCTGAGAGCAGCAGAAGCATAGATAACCCTAATCCTGAGAATAAAATACGATTTAATTTTTTCACGTGTTTGTTTCCTTTTTCTAAAAAATAATACCTTTCTATTCTACTGTTTTTTTCCTAAATATACAATAGTTCTTAGGACTTAATTTGCAATTTTAAAATCTGAATAGGATTCAAAATTCGTCATTGTAACATCTAAATAGCTGACTTTTGAAAATGGCGTTGGTCCTTTGCGGATTTCTTGGATAAATTTTGCCATAAGGGCAGAGTTTTCTGCTTGCGCCAAAATCTCTACGGTACCATCTTCATTATTCCAGACACGCCCTGTAATGCCACCAATTTCTGTAGCAAGCCTATAGACTCCCCAACGGAATCCGACCCCTTGTACGCGACCTTGTGCAATCATTCTTACTTTTTGCATGCGAGCCTCCTTTTTGTGATATAATATACCTATGAATATTATAACCTCAAAAGCTAATAATGTGGTAAAAAATACTAAAAAATTACTTCAAAAAAAGTATCGGAAGGACTCATACTTAATTGAGGGTTGGCATTTATTTGAAGAAGCAGTAAATGCACAAGCTGAGATTCGACATATCTTTGTTTTAAAAAATTTTTTTGATAAAGTGAAAGATTTTTCTCAAGTTCATGTGGTAACCTCAGAAATTTTGACTGATTTGGCTGATTCGAAAACGCCGCAGGGCATTGTGGCAGAGATTGCTTTTGAAAAACAATCTGCTCCTTCATTTCTCAAAGGGAAATATCTCTTTTTAGAAGATGTGCAGGATCCCGGAAATGTAGGAACGATTATCCGAACGGCTGATGCAGCTGGTTATGATGGAGTGTTTATTTCGCAGCATTCGGCAGATATTTACAATCTTAAAACCCTACGTTCCATGCAGGGCAGTCATTTTCATTTGCCTATTTATCAAATGAAAACATCAGATTTTCTTGAGCTTGCCAAACAAATACAATTGCCGGTCTTGGCAACGACACTTTCAAGAGATTCTATTGATTATCGAGAATTAGTACCAATGACAGATTTTGTTCTTGTATTGGGAAATGAAGGGCAAGGAATCAGCCAGCAGATGATGGATAAGGCAGATCAACTGGTTCATATTTCGATGAAAGGACGAGCTGAGAGTTTAAATGTAGCCGTTGCAGCAGGAATTCTCATCTTTTCTTTAAGTTAAAATTTAGAAATATATTTATAATTTGAAGCACATGGAGGTGGTTCTATGCTTTATAAAGAAGATAAAGAGTATATGGAGCATGTTGGACAATTGATTGCTCAACCACGCGTCCAGAAATTAAAAACCATAACACATCACATTTATTCCAACCGTTTGGAACATTCGATTCATGTTAGTTATACGAGTTATAAAATTGCTAAGAAATTAGGTTGGGATGCAAAAAGTACCGCGCGTGGAGGTCTTTTGCACGATATGTTTTATTATGATTGGCGAGAAACGAAATTTAATAAAAGTCATGCTTGGGTACATCCTCGGTTAGCGGTGAGGAATGCACGGAAAGTAACCAAACTAAATAAAGTCGAAGAAGATATCATTCTCAAACACATGTGGGGTGCAACAGTAGCGCCACCGCGGTATAAAGAGGGCTATATTGTCACCATGGTGGATAAATACTGGGCAATCAAGGAAGCAATAGCACCAGTTCGGAAAAAGATTGCTAAAAGAAGACTTTTCCACAGAAAAATGTTAAAATCATAACATATAACAATAAAGGAGAGAGCTTATGAACAATACAATTATTCAAGAAAATAGTGGCATCAATAGTTTTTATGTAAAAGTATACTCTTTAGTTGGAATGGGGATTGGTATTTCTGCTCTTGTATCAGCACTAATGCTGACCATCTTTCAAGATGTGATTTTGTCTGTCATGACAGGAAATACTTGGATTTTTTACTTAGCAATTTTTGCTGAGCTGATCCTTGTCTGGGTGGCTTCGGGCATGTCTGTCAAAAACAATCCAGCTGCATTGCCAACTTTTCTAATTTATTCAGCTTTAAATGGTTTTACGATTAGTTTAGTGTTGGCTCTTTACACACAAGCAACAGTTTTAGCAGCCTTTGTTACTTCTTCTGCAATGTTTTTTGCGATGGCACTGATTGGCAAATTTACTAAGAAGGATTTGTCTGGTCTAGGCAGAGCTTTTATTGCAGGTCTGATTGGAATTATTATTGCTAGTTTGGTGAATATTTTCCTTAGGAGCTCTGGACTGGATTTCATCATTAGTATTATTAGTGTGATTATCTTTTCTGGTTTGATTGCTTGGGATAATCAACGAATCCGCTATGTCTATGAGCAATCGGGAGGAAATGTAGCAGCTGGTTGGGCAGTTTCATTGGCCTTGAGTTTGTATCTTGATTTTATCAATTTATTCCTAAGTATTCTTCGTATTTTTGGAAGAGATAATTAGGAGTGAAAGAAATATTAATGATTGGAAGTGGGACAAAAATCGGTAACTCGAAGAGTTCGATTTTGTCGTCCCATCCCCGCAACGATGGCTAGGCTTTAAAAAGCTTGATATAAGCGCCTTTAAAGCCAGACAGTGACTGCGTCTTGCAAATTTTGCTACATAGTTTTAGGAGACTGAGAATTTTTGTCTCAGTCTCTTTTTGTTTATGAAAGAATGAGCTTGTTAGATGTCTTAGCCCATTGACAAGAGTATCGTTTTCTATAGTTTGGACTTTGAAAAATAGACAATTTTTGATATAATAAGAAGATGTAAAAAGGGAAAAGAGGATTACATATTTATGAATTTACTATTAGCTATTTTGTTGATTATTCTTGCTTTTTTTGGTGGCATGGTCGCTGGCATGTATCTTGTCCGCAAACAAATTGAAAAAGAATTTGCAGACAATCCACGTTTGAATATCGATGCTGTCCGTACGATGCTATCCGCAAACGGACAAAAACCAAATGAAGCAAAGGTACAACAAGTGTATCGTCAAATTAAAAATCAACAAAAAGCAGCACTTGAAAATGCTAAAAAGAAAAAATAATCTTTGTTTTATACGATAAATTGATTTTTAAAGAGATAAATGAATGGGGATTTGGGATTTGCACCCAGTCCCTTCTTTAGAAAGAAGAACTTATGGATAATCGACCAATTGGTTTTTTAGACTCAGGCGTGGGCGGTTTGACAGTTGTTCGTGAGTTGATGCGGCAACTTCCACATGAGGAAGTAATTTATATTGGCGATTCTGCACGTGCGCCTTATGGTCCCCGACCTGCAGAGCAGATTCGTGAGTACACATGGCAATTGGTACAATTCCTTTTAACCCAAAATGTCAAAATGATTGTTCTCGCCTGCAATACAGCTACTGCTGTGGTTTGGGAAGAAATCAAAGAAAAATTAGATATCCCGGTTTTAGGAGTCATCTTACCAGGAGCTAGTGCAGCAATCAAAGCATCTCAACACGGAACGATTGGCATTATAGGAACGCCAATGACGATTCAATCAGATATTTATCGTCAAAAAATCGAACGTCTCTTACCGGAAGTGGAAGTGACAAGTCTTTCTTGTCCCAAATTTGTACCGCTAGTAGAATCTAATGAACTGTCGTCTAGTATTACGAAAAAAGTGGTGTATGAAAGCTTAATGCCTTTAAAAGGCAAGGTGGACACTTTAGTATTAGGCTGTACTCATTATCCTTTACTAAAACCAATCATTCAAAATGTGATGGGACCAACTGTGAAATTGATTGATAGTGGAGCAGAATGTGTACGAGACATTTCTGTCTTACTAAACTATTTTGAAATCAACCACAGTAGAGAAGGAAAAGTTCCACAACACTGCTTTTTTACAACAGCTAATGCGAAAAGGTTTGCTGAAATTGCAGAAACGTGGTTAAACAAAAAAATAAATGTGGAGCATGTAACATTATGAGCAATAAAGTTTATGAGTATAAAGATGCTCAAGATTGGTATGTTGGAGAATGGTCTTCCTATGGCGGCGGATTCTATTTTAAAGATGTCATTTCAGAAGAACTTAGTCGAATAGAGGAAGAGCTCCGTCAATTAGTAGTTGAAGGACAGTCTTTTTCTGTTGCAGTGATTCAATATAACTCAATCATGTCTTTTGTTCAATTCGTCTTGCAACTAATCAATGAAAATCAAGGATCACAGTTTCAGGCACAATTTCATAAGGGTGCTATTTTAATCACGGAAAAGGAACAATTAGTTTTAGTGCACTTACCTAAAAAAGGTGTCAAATTAAATGTTTTCTTTTCTCAACAAGAATTGTCAGGTTTGACAGTAGGAGATACGATTTTAATTGCTACTCGTAATGAGGGAAAGACCGCTGAATTCCGCAGAATCTTTGAAAAATTAGGCTATCAGATTGAAAATCTGAATGATTATCCTGATTTACCAGAAGTCGCAGAAACTGGGATGACTTTTGAAGAAAATGCTCGTTTAAAAGCAGAGACTATCTCTAAGCTGACTGGCAAAATGGTATTGGCAGATGATTCAGGCTTAAAAGTAGATGCGTTAGGTGGTCTGCCTGGAGTTTGGTCTGCTCGCTTTGCCGGAAATGATGCGACAGACTTAGAAAATAATGCAAAACTACTACATGAATTGGCAATGGTTTTCGAGTTGAAAGATCGCTCAGCACAGTTTCATACAACTCTTGTGGTAGCAAGTCCTACTGAAGAAAGTCTGGTCGTGGAGGCTGACTGGGCAGGCTATATTAATTTTGAGCCAAAAGGGGAGAATGGATTTGGCTATGATCCGTTATTTTTAGTAGGTGAAACAGGCAAAACATCTGCAGAATTAACAATGGAAGAAAAGAATGCTCAATCACATCGAGCTCAAGCAGTTCAAAAATTAGTGGAGGTATTTCCAACATGGCAAAACAAACCATCATCGTAATGAGTGATTCTCATGGAGATCGTGCTATTGTAGAAGAGATAAAGACCTATTATCTCGGAAAAGTAGATGCTATTTTTCATAATGGTGATTCTGAGCTGCCAAGTGATGACGAAGTGTGGCAAGGAATTTATGTTGTAGCAGGGAACATGGATTTCTATGGTGGCTATCCAGATCGTTTGGTGACGGATTTAAATGGTACCGTTATTGCACAAACTCATGGTCACCTTCAGCATATCAACTTTGGTTTTCAAAAATTGGATTTGTGGGCACAAGAGGTAGATGCGGATATTTGTTTATATGGGCATTTGCATATTCCAGATGCGTGGATGGAAGGAAAAACGCTCTTTTTAAATCCGGGGTCGATCAGTCAACCACGAGGTGTTATTAATGAGCGACTTTATGCCAAGGTAGAGATTACTGATGATGCATTCCATGTAGATTACTATACACGTCAGCACGAGCTATACTCTCGCCTCTCAAAGGAGTTTTCTCGATGATTGCCAAAGAATTTGAAAATTTTCTTTTACAGCAAGAAGACACTTTTTTAACACCGGCAGAAAACTTGGCTGTCTTGATTGATACCCATAATGCAGACCATGCTATTTTATTACTGAGTCAAATGACATACTCACGAGTACCAGTAGTAACGGATCAGAAAAAGTTTGTGGGTACGATTTCGCTAACAGATATCTTGTCTTATCAAATGCAGCACGAAATCCCTGATGAGGAGTTTATGACAACTGATATTGTGCATATGGCAAAAAAAGATGACCTAACTGTCGGCCCAGATTTTACATTGACAGAAGTACTACATAAATTAGTAGATGAGTCCTTCTTGCCAGTTGTTGATCAGGAAAATACGTTTCAAGGAATTATTACGCGTAAATCTATCTTAAAAGCAGTCAATGCTCTTTTACACAGCTTTGCGAATGAATACGAGATCCATCCAAAATGAAAGAAGAAATAATCACCTTTTTAGAAGGAAAAAATTTATCTGATAATTCAAAAACAGCTTATTTTTATGATTTGGAGCAGTTTGTAGATGTGATTCATGCAAAAATTACAGATACTAATCTTCGAATTTATCGGGCTTCTATTGCTGACTTCAAACCTTCTGTTCAAAAGCGAAAGCTATCTGCTGTCAATCAATTTTTGTATTATTTATACAACAAACGCTTCATTTCAAATTTTTATCGCCTGGAATTGCCAAAAGTTGGAATTCCGAAAGAACACGATGCGGAGATTTTGGACTTATCTAATTTTTATGCCGACACAAATCAATACAACGGTCGTTTGATTGCACTTCTCATTTTGGAAATGGGGCTGTTACCAAGTGAAATTTTGCAGTTAAAAGTAGCAGATGTAAATCTAGATTTTCAGATTATTCGCATTGAGAAAGCAGGTCAAAAGCGTATTGTTCCTATTCCAGATCAATTGATTGGAGAACTGGGAACGACTCTGGAAGGGACTTATTTGTTAGAAAAAAATGGGAAAACCTATTCACGGCAATGGGGCTTTCGTCAATTAGAGGCTTTTTTGATTGAAAAAAATCAAGCTACTTTATCTGCTCAGAGTTTGCGAGAGCAATATATTTTACGTCAGCGAGAGAAAGGCGTAGAAATATATGAAATTGCGCGCAATTTAGGTTTGAAAACAATGATGACGTTGGAAAAATATAGATAATGGACATAAAAATTAAAGATTTTGAAGGCCCGTTGGATTTATTACTTCATTTGGTGTCAAGATACCAAATGGATATCTATGATGTGCCGATTACAGAGGTTATTGAGCAGTACTTAGCTTATGTAGCGACCCTTCAAGCTATGAAGTTAGAAGTGACAGGTGAATATATGGTCATGGCGAGTCAGCTCATGTTGATTAAAAGTCGGAAGCTCTTGCCAAAAGTGGCGGATACCGTAGAAACTGAAGAGAATCTGGAGCAAGATTTACTTGCTCAAATCGAAGAATATCGGAAATTCAAATTGTTAGGTGAGAAAATGGCAGAGCAGCATGAAGAACGGGCTCTTTATTACTCCAAGCCTAAAATCGAATTGGTATATGGAAATGCTGAGTTACGTCATGACAAAACAACGATTGATTTGTTTCTGGCCTTTTCAAAGTTGATGACACAAAAAAGAGAAGAATTTGCTCAAAACCACACAACCATTGTCAAAGACGAATATAAAATTGAAGACATGATGAATGTAATACGCAATCGTTGCCATCTACAAGAAAAAATTGCTCTTCAAGCGATCTTCTCAGAAACAAAAGATATAAATGAAGTCATTACTCTATTTTTAGCAACATTGGAATTGGTAAAAGTGCAAGAAATTCAAGTGGTGCAGGAAGAAAATTTTGGGAATATTTATCTAATGGGAAAAAGAAATGAGTAAATTAGCAGAGATTGAAGCCTTGCTCTTTGTAGCAGGTGAGGACGGCTTGCGTGTCCGTCAACTAGCAGATCTCCTCTCTATACCGCCTACGGGTGTGATACAGAGTTTGGAGAAATTAGCAGAAAAATATCGAAAAGACGAAGATTCAAGTCTTGCTCTATTAGAGACATCGAATGCTTATAAAATTGTTACCAAACAAGATTTCGCTGACCTTTTACGGGAATATTCAAGAGCTCCGATCAATCAAAGTTTATCAAGAGCTGCACTTGAAACCTTGTCGATTATTGCTTACAAGCAGCCCATTACAAGAATTGAAGTGGATGAGATTCGTGGTGTCAATTCTAGTGGTGCAATCTCTAAATTACAGATTTTTGATTTGATTCGCGAAAATGGGAAAAAAGAAGTGCTTGGTCGCCCAAATCTTTATGTGACGACTGATTATTTTTTGGATTATATGGGCATCAATAGTATAGAAGAATTGCCAGTAGTGGAAGAAACAGAGTTAATAACAGAGGAAAGTCAACTATTTGTTGAAAGGATAGAGGATGAGAATCAATAAATATATTGCCCATGCTGGGATTGCTAGTCGTAGAAAAGCAGAAGAATTGATAAAGCAAGGGCTGGTCACTGTAAACGGACAAGTTATTCGTGAATTGGCAACGACGATCAAGTCTGGAGATCGCGTGGAGGTAAATGGTCAGCCAATTTACAATGAAGAAAAAGTGTACTACCTCTTAAATAAGCCACGTGGTGTTATTTCTAGCGTGACAGATGACAAAGGTCGTCCAACAGTAGTTGATTTGTTACCAAATGTCACAGAACGGATTTATCCAGTAGGGAGGCTTGATTGGGATACGTCAGGTGCCTTAATTTTGACAAATGATGGAGATTTTACAGATGAAATGATTCATCCTCGAAATGAGATTGATAAGGTCTATGTCGCTCGTGTCAAGGGGATAGCTGATAAAGAGGTCCTTCGACCGTTGACAAAAGGTGTAAAAATTGATGGTAAGAAAACCAAACCAGCTGTTTATGAAATTCTGAAAGTAGATTCGGTTAAGAATCGTTCGATTATCCAGTTGACGATCCATGAAGGACGAAATCATCAAGTAAAAAAGATGTTTGAGGCTGTTGGTTTGCAAGTAGATAAACTTTCCCGCACGCAATTTGGCCATCTAAATTTAACTGGTCTTCGTCCAGGTGAAGCTCGCCGTCTCAATAAAAAAGAGGTCAGTCAGTTACATAATCTAGCTGTTACAAAGAAAAAATAATGAAAAAAGTTCTTATCGCGCTAATCCGTTTTTATCAAAAATTTATCTCACCGGCTTTTCCACCTTCCTGTCGTTATCAGCCAACTTGCTCAAACTACATGATTCAAGCGATAGAAAAACATGGCATCAAGGGTTTGTTGATGGGGATTGCACGTATTTTGCGTTGCCATCCATGGGCGAATGGAGGAGATGATCCTGTACCGGATGATTTTAGCTTGAGACGCAATCACTCAGAAAATAAAGAAACTCACTAGTCTATTGACTGGCGAGTTTTTATTGGATCTAGTTATCGTTTGGACCAAGTTTGTGGCATAAAGAGCAGAATCATTGGGTAAATTTCTAAACGTCCAGCAATCATAGCAAGAGAGAGCAGGAATTTGGAAATTGGACTAAAGATTGCAAAGCTCTCTGTTGTACCAAGCATTGGTCCAATGTTGTTGAAACAGCTAAGAACAGCGCTCACGACGGTCATCAAATTATTATTATCTAGACTGACAATGAAAATAAGACTGATGATAATCATCGTATAAAGCACAAGGTATTTTAAGATTTTATGCTGCGTATCTTTGTCAATCACGCTATGGTTGACATGCAGGGTCAGTACACGTTTTGGTGAGAGAGTGGATAAAACTTGATTTTTAGCAATGCGGACTAAGATTAAGCCACGAACAATTTTTAAACCTCCTGCAGTTGATCCGGCAGAACCTCCTATACACATGAGAATGAGGAGAATAAATTGGGAAAAGAGTGGCCAAGAGGTAATGTCACCAAGACCAAAACCAGTGGTGGTGATGATATTCGCTACTTGGAAAAGAGAAATTTCTAAAGTCTTAGCTATATTTTGATAAATATGAAAGACATTCAAACAGATGAGAAGAGTAGTTGATATTACAATAATGAGATAGGTTCGCAATTCTTCATCTCCAAAGAATGCTTTAAATTTTCTCAATAGTAAAAAGTAGTAGAGGTTGAAATTTACTCCAAAGATAAGTACTCCAAAACTGACTAGATACGTAATGAGAGAGCTGTTATAGTGAGCAATACCATCATTGTAAACTGCAAAGCCTCCTGTACCAGCTGTTCCCATGGCGATGATAAAGCTATCAAATAAAGGCATTCCTGCAAGGTAATAGATTACTACAAAAATAGCAAAAAGTGCCAAATAGAGTAAATAGAGAATTTGTGCCGTGTCTTTTAATTTAGAGACAACTTTACCAAAGACAGGACCAGGAACTTCTGCTCGCATCACTTCCAAATGGCTATTTTTATTATTTTCCATGATAGCAAGGGCAAAGACGAGGACTCCCATACCTCCAATTAAGTGGGTGAAACTACGCCAAAAGAGTAGAGAATGTGATAAGACAGAGACATCTGGTAAGATAGAGGCACCTGTTGTTGTAAAGCCTGAACTGATCTCAAAGAAAGCATCTATGAGGTGAGGAATTTGTCCTGAAAAAACAAAAGGAAGTGCCCCAAAGAAGGACCAAAGTATCCAGCATAAGGCGACAATTAAAACCCCTTCTTTGGCATAAATATGATGATTTTTGGGCTTAAAAGAACTGCCTAAAAGTCCGACCACCAAGAGGATTCCAATTGTGATGCTAATGGAAAGTAAATTTTGATGAGGCTCGCGATAGATGAAAGCCACAATGAGTGGAACTAGAAGTAGTCCAGCTTCAATGATTAACAACTTGGAGAGGAGGAAACGAATCATATTTCTATTCATGGCTTACCTCTCTAACAAATCATATATTTGTGTGATACTTTGAATGAGCGTTGTGACAATGATTTGGTCACCTATTTGAATGTAATCCTCACCCGTCGGGAAAATAGGTTTTCCATTTCGGATAATGGCTGCAATTAAGACACCTTTCTTTAGTTTCAAACTAGAAAGTGGTCTTCCAGTCATTTTATTTTCTTCCTTGATTTGAAATTGCAAGGTTTCAAGTTGTCCATTAGCTAAGTGGTGCATAGCTTGCAAATCGGAATACTGAGCATTCACACGTCCGCGGACAAAGTGCATAATTGTATCTACTGCAATTCTCTTAGGCGTCACAATACTTGAGAATTCCTGACTGTCAATGATTTCAAGTAAACTAGTCCGATTGACTTTCGTGATATTTTTTTGAACCCCCATGCTTTCAAGGAACATAGAAGAAATGATATTTTCTTCGTCTACACCAGTCAGGGTCGCAACTGCATCATAGTGTTGAGCACTTTCTTCTAGTAAAATGTCTTTTGCAGTACCATCACCTTGAACAATATGTAAATGCGGAAATTCTTGACTAAACCATTCAGCATGTTTTGAATTAATTTCAATCACTTTCAGTTTGATTTTGCTATTTTTTAGAATATTGAGTAGGTAATAAGCAATCTTCCCTGCTCCAATGAGCATCAAACTTTTTATAACTTTTGGTCGAACGAAATTATGGAAAAGAATAACATCCACCCGATTTCCAGTGACATAGATTATATCATTCTGCAAAATGGTAATTTCACCATCTGGAATGAGCAATTGATTATCACGTTCAATAGCACAAATCAAGACATTTCCAAATTTCTTCCGAAATTGAGATAAAGTCATCTGACACAGATTACTATTTTGTTTGACTTTAAATGCCATTAAACTGACACGTCCATTTGAAAAATGTTCTACAGAAAGTGCGTTAGGAAATTCGATGATATTGGCAATGTAACGGGCTGCTAGTAGCTCAGGATTGACAATAAGTGAAAAACCAAGGATATTTTTTTCTTTAAAATAAGAATTTGAATATTCTGGATTGCGAGCGCGGACAATCGTTTCTTTTGCCCCCATTTTTTTAGCCAGCACAGACGACACCATATTGACTTCGTCATGCTCTGTCATGGAAATGAAAATATCACAATGCTCTACATTAGCCTGCTCTAAGATTTTAAAATTAGCACCGTTACCCACAATGCCCATAATATCATAACGTTTTGTGATCCGATTGAGTACGGACTCATTTTGCTCGATGAGAATCACATCATGTTTTTCAGCCACAAGTGAACGGCAGAGTGCAGATCCGACCTTACCGCCACCAACGACAATAATTTTCATGTTATACCTCCCAAGTATACTTCTATATCATACTCTTTTTTTGCAAAAATTTCATCATTTTGAAGAAAGAAAAATGTATATTTTGTCTTATTAAAGCGTCCTGATGAAAACGATAAGAGAATTCTTGAAAAAATTGACAAATAATCTAGAAAATATGAAAATTTTAAGCTTTTTTTGTTGACATGTGCAAAGAAAGTGATATACTAAGAAAGTACCTTCATTGATTTACCTCAAACCTGTTGTGATGTAAGTTAATGATGCCTTAACCACGCTGTTTGCTGAGCTTGACTCCGAGCAGTGTGGCTATTTTTTTATAGTAGTAATGAAATCAGGAATGAAAAATTATGATATGTAAAAACCACATTGTTCTTTTTGAACCGCAAATCCCACAGAATACGGGTAATATTGCTCGGACTTGCGCAGCAACGAATTCACCACTTCACATTATTTTACCAATGGGATTCCCGATTGATGATCGTAAGATGAAACGAGCAGGTTTGGACTATTGGGATAAGCTGGATATTACTTATTATGACAATTTAGAAGAGTTTATGAGTAAAATGGATGGACATCTCTATTTGATTTCTAAATTTGCGGAGAAGATTTATGCAGCAGAAAATTTTACAATCGCTGGAAATCATTATTTTATGTTTGGGCGTGAGGATAAAGGATTGCCAGAGGATTTTATGCGTGCTCATTCTGAAAAAGCCCTGCGTATTCCGATGAACGATGAGCATGTCAGAAGTCTGAATTTGTCAAATACAGTTTGTATGATGGTGTATGAAGCCCTGCGGCAGCAAGATTTTACAGGATTAGATCTAGTACACGAATACGAACATGACAAATTAAAATAATGGTATCAGAATAATTTTTGTATATCAGATAAAACGCTTGCTCTTGCAGGCTTTTTTTGTTATGATTAAAGGGTCTTCAGGGCAGGGTGAAATTCCCGACCGGCGGTAATTTTCAGTCGTTGACAATCTTTTACTTTTTATATAGTAATGTAGCTTCTTGATAGATCTTTGAGGTGCAACATCATCTAAAAATAAAATCTTTGTCGACTAAGGGAACTGTTTTAAGTCCGCGAGCGCAAGCTGATGTGGTGTAATTCCACAACCGACAGTACAGTCTGGATGAGAGAAGACGAAAGGCAGGGGAGAAGTCCCAAGACTGTGGCTTTTAATTTTATTTAAGGAGACTTCCTTATACTATCATAAAGGTTTCACTGACTGGGATAAGTTATTCTTCAGCAAGCCTTTCCAGCTTCTCTAATTTAATAAAATTGGAGGAACCTGTTATGACACATACACGCAAAATGGCTATTATTGCCATTCTTTCAGCTATCTCATTTTTGCTGATGTTCTTTGATTTCCCGATTTTGCCGGGAGCCAGCTTTTTGAAGTTGGATTTTAGTATTTTACCAATTCTATTGGGATTAGTGGTACTGAATCTGAGAGGAGCTTTAAGCATTTTACTGGTTCGTTCAGTGCTCAAACTTCTACTGAACAACCAAGGGGTCAATACCTACATTGGTTTGCCGATGAATATCATTGCAGTTGCTGTTTTCGTAATCGCTTTTGCGCTTATTTGGAAAAAAGAACAGACAATCGTTCGTTTTCTGATTGCTTCTGTGGTGGGAACACTGGGATTGACTGTGGCAATGCTTCTTTTGAATTATATCTATGCAATTCCGCTATATGCAACGTTTGCTAATTTTGATATTTCAAAGATTCTTGGTGTAGCAAATTATCTGTTTGCGATGGTCATTCCATTTAATCTATTGGAAGGTGTAGTTTTTGCAATTGCCTTTTGGGTCATTAACTTGCTTTTAAAACCGATTTTAATTAAATATGAAAAATAAACAAACTTTTTTAACCAAGGGCTCTTTTGCCCTTTTACTTTTTGTGATTCTAGGCTATGTTGTCAAGTTTCATCCTAATTATTTAAAAGACTTTGATAGTCTAATTCAGATAACTTTACGTGGAGATTTGCCACATACTTTGACATTTTTCTTTTCTAGCGTAACGAGTCTGATTAATACGCCCGTTATTATGACCTGGGTCGCAGTTTTGGCTGGTTTTTTCCTTTATAAGAAATGGTGGAGTGAGGCTATTCTTTTAATTGGGAATCTTGCCTTGACGGGGCTTTTAGTTGCTTTTTTGAAAAATATCTATCAACATTCGCGTCCTGCTATTCAACATTTGGTAGAAGAAGGTGGATTTTCTTTTCCGAGTGGGCATGCCTTGGCTTCTACACTAATCTTTGGTACGCTGTTGATTATCGTTAGTCAACGAATAAAATCAGTGCAGACGAAGCGTATCTTGCAAAGTTTGATGATTGTGATGATTTTTATCATTATGACGTCACGTGTGTATCTGGGAGTACATTATCCGACAGATGTGTTGGGAAGCTTTCTCTTAGGCCTAGGAATTTTGCATGTTGAATTTCCTTATTATGATAAGTTGCGTTTTCAATGGCGTTTCAAAGGAAAACAAAAATAGCATTGCTACAAGGAAAAAGATGATGCGAAAAGTGTTAAATGACAAGTTAGTACATCAAATTTTATCAGTTGTGTCCTGTATTCCCTTAGGAAGCGTAGCGACATATGGGCAAATTGCGCAGTTGATTGGGCGAGAAAGAAATGCTCGTTTGGTAGGTCGCGTCCTGTCTCAGGCTGGACTTTATGGGAAGTATCCTTGCCATCGTGTGGTTAATTCCGCAGGACGCTTAGCGCCAGCGTGGGAGGAGCAGAGACATCTCCTTTGGGCCGAAGGAGTGACTTTTAAAACGAATGGCTGTGTGGATTTAAAAAAACACCAATGGAGGCCAACGGATATTAGTAAAGTGTAAATGGAACTCCGAGCGCGAGTTCTGTTTTATTTTGTGGTACAATGAAAGTTATGAAACCTTATAATTCTTTGAATGCTTATTATCGAAAACTATTTGGAGAGAAGACTTTTAAAGTTCCGATTGATGCGGGATTTGATTGTCCCAATCGAGATGGAACGGTTGCTCACGGTGGCTGTACTTTTTGTACGGTGTCAGGTTCTGGTGATGCGATTGTAGCTCCTGAAGCACCGATTCGTGAACAATTTTATAAAGAAATTGCCTTCATGCATCGAAAGTGGCCTGAAGTCAAAAAATATCTAGTTTATTTTCAAAATTTCACCAATACCCACGATAAGGTAGAAGTTATTCGTGAGCGTTATGAACAGGCCATCAATGAGCCAGGGGTTGTAGGTATCAATATCGGTACCAGACCAGATTGCCTGCCTGATGAGACGATTGCCTATCTAGCAGAATTATCTGAACGTATGCATGTGACGGTAGAGTTGGGCCTGCAGACGACTTATGAAACTACTTCGCAATTGATTAACCGCGCACATTCATATGAATTATACGTTGAAACGGTTCAACGGCTGCGGAAATTTCCAAAAATCGAGATAGTTTCCCACTTAATCAATGGTTTGCCTGGTGAAAGCCATGAGATGATGATAGAAAATGTTCGCCGCTGTGTGACAGACAATGATATTCAGGGGATTAAATTACATCTTTTGCATTTAATGACTAACACACGGATGCAACGAGATTATCATGAAGGACGCTTGCAGTTGCTTAGCCAAGATGAGTATGTTGCTATTATCTGTGATCAATTAGAAATAATCCCTGAACATATCGTCATTCATCGAATTACAGGAGATGCGCCACGGGACATGCTCATTGGACCCATGTGGAGTCTCAAAAAGTGGGAAGTGCTAAATGCGATTGAGCAAGAAATGAAACGTCGTGGTAGCGTGCAAGGTTGTAGGGCAAAGGAGCAAAGATATACATGTTGAGACCGTTGGAGATGGCACATGCCTTTTTATCAGAAATCATAACCAAAGAAGATATAGTCGTAGATGCTACTATGGGAAATGGGCATGACACCCTTTTCTTGGCACAATTGGCTAAAAAAGTCTATGCTTTTGATATTCAAGAACAAGCTATTAAGCAAACCACTAAGCGCTTGGTAGAAGCTAAAGTAGACAATGTTGAATTGCTTTTAACAGGTCACGAAAATGTGGATCAATACATTGAAACTATTAAAGCAGCTATTTTTAATTTGGGCTATCTTCCATCGGCAGATAAGTCGGTGATTACCCAGACACATACAACCATACAGGCCTTGGAAAAATTATGTCAGCGTTTAGAAGCTGGCGGTCGGATTGCGCTCATGATTTACTATGGGCATATAGGTGGCGAGATAGAGCGGGATGCGGTACTAGATTTTGCGAGCCATCTACCCCAACAGGAATTTACCGTGACTTTGTATAAAACTATCAATCAGATCAATCAACCGCCTTTTTTGGTAATGATTGAGAAATTTAATTCGTAATTAACTCAGTCAGGATAGCGTAAAGCCTAGTTAGGCTAAAAAATATTACATATACCCCTGTTGCTAGTTGATTTTGCTTCACAAAAAAGCCCATTTGGTGTACACTGCAAGTGAAGAAAAAAGCAGAGAGGTAAACCAAATGGACACTTTCCATTATATACACCGAATCGTCATCCTCTTCAACTCAGTATGCCACAGCTTCGTGAAGTCTGATGTGACTTATATCAAAAGATTGCTCCTGATGAGCTGGTTCATTGTAAGAATGTAGAGCAATGCAAGGTTTCAGATGTTTCTGTTTTGACCTTAATGCTGTTCCAGGCAGAAATTGGAATGAAGTCACAGCGAAGGTTTTACCAATTGATTTGCAATTTCTTCGGATTCACCGGACTGGAGAGAAGCTGCTTTTATCGTCGTTCTTGTTATTTAATGCCCCTATTTCGGTTGATTCGCCTCTATTTCAATCAGCTAGATTTTGATGAATTGGTCATCATCGATAGTTTTCCAGTCCTCCTCCTTTGCTAGCCTGTCAGAAATCATCGGATCAAGGTTTTGAATGAGGTGGTCAACATTGGTTACTGTACTTCCAAAAAGATGTGGTCTTACGGTTTGAGAGTGCATTTGGCGGTGACAGAGTCGGGCTATATTTTGGATTATCTGGTTACCCTTGCCTATTCAGGTAGCAGAAGAATTGCTGGAGACCGTGTCCCTTATTCTCGCATTTTAGGAGATTTGGGATACCTAAGTAAAGAGTTGAAAGAACGCTTGGAGGCAAAGGGGATTCATCTTTGGACGCCGCTTTGTAAAAATATGGAGAGCGCCGATGAGCATAACAATCCTGCAATTCTAGCCATCCGAAGAACTATTGAAATTCGAATCTTTGTTCTAAATGCAATGTTTGACATTGAGCACCCGATTGTTAGGTCTTTAGCAGGATGGCAATTGGAGATTGAACAGGTTCTTTTAGCCTACCATTTAGAATTTTTTATCAACTAGCAACGCGAGTATCTATTGTTTCTTGTACTGTTTTTCTAGCTATATTTACTTGTATATATTCTGCTTTAATTATTTATCTCGTAGCACGTTATGGAAGTAAAAGATTTAAGTCATAGTTAGAGAAAAGCGGTTTGGCGAAATAAAAATCGTCTTAAAAGTTAGATTTTTCTATCTAACTTTTGGGGTGATTTCTTAAGCGCGAAATGCAAGATAAAAAATAAGCCCTTGTGGGCTTATTTTGTTGGAATAGAAATTTCAATCAAGTTAGTAGAGTAGAGTGTTTTAATTCGAGATGCATCAATCAATTTTGTATCAATTTTTCGTTTTAGGAAAAATTCCCGAATTTTTTCAACTTCTTGTTCGCGAATAGCGCGGTGTTTATTTGAAATCAGGATTTCATAATGAAGTGGAGCCTGCGTAAAAACAACATCTGTATTTCCAGCAGAAAAAGTTTCAACTAAAGTGGCATCTGTGCTTTCTAACTGGCTTTGGACAAGATTCGCGTGGCTATTGGTTGTATTGATAAGCTTCATAATGATTTCCTCCTATATGCTAACCCTATTATAGCACTTTTCCATAAGAAATGTGAACAATTTCTCAGACTTTATGACTCTTTTTCCACATTTCAATTCCCCATTTATGGCTTCCGCGTTTTAGTTTGGAAATAGCTTCTTCGATTGGAAACCAAGCAAGCTGATTAAAATCCTCTAAAGGTGCTTGTGATTGCTCATAATGGCTTACTTCGTAAATGTAGGCAGGATTGTAAAAGTGGGTATCACGATGGCGAGAGTAGAAGTATTCGTCTGCTTGTCCGTAATATTGCTCGATTTCAGCTGTGAAGCCAAGTTCTTCAATCAATTCGCGTTCAAGTGCGGTTCGATGGTTTTCACCTTCTTCGATTTCACCACCTGGTAAAAACCAAGCTCCATTTGGTGCTTGCACTAAGATGATTTTTTCTTTTTTAGCATCTGGAATAACTGCGTAAACACCATAGCGATTTACATATTGAACGCTTTCTTTCTTTTCTCCAAAAGTTGCGACTGTCATATTTGTTCCTCTTTTGTGACTAGTTTACTATTATCATAAAGGATGAAGTGATTACTGTCAAGGGTTTAATAAGATTTCTTTTTGTTCAATCACTTGGTATTAAAACGAGACAAGATTTGGCAAGTTATAGTGGTATAATTATAGAGAGGTGAGAACATGACTCAAGGAAGATTACTAGGTATCATTTATTATCTACTGGGAAATGGACATGCTACAGCACCAGCATTGGCTGAGAAGTTTGAGGTGTCGATTCGTACTATTTATCGTGATGTGGATCGGTTAAGCAGTGTAGGTATCCCTATTTATTGTAATCCGGGGAAAGGCGGTGGTATTTTTACTGGATTCATTTGTACTGGATAAAAGTTTACTATCGGCTCAGGAGCAAGAAGAATTGCTTTTATCTGTACAAGGCTTACAAACTTTACGAGAAGAACATCAAGTATTAGAAAAGCTGCAGGCTTTGTTTCAAATTAAAATGGATAACTGGCTACAAATTGATTTTACAGATTGGCGTGGGCAAAAATACCATCAAGAAATGTTTGAGCAGATTAAGAGAGGAATCTTTCAGAGGTGGCTTCTTCAGTTTGACTACTTGAATCAACAGGGTGAAGGGACAAGCAGATGGGTTGAACCTATGCAATTGATCTTTAAAAGTCAAGATTGGTATTTATATGGATTTTGTCGGAGAAAACAGGATTTTCGGTTATTCAAACTAAGTCGAGTCAATCACTGCCAGCTATCAACTGAAATATTTGACCGAGAGTTAAGACAAGCTGACTTTCAAAGTAAAGAAAGCCAAAAAGAAACAATTCGGCTACAATTGAAATTTGAAAAACATCAAGCTTTTCGTGTCTATGAAGAATTTTCTGGTTTGATTTCGACAGATGTGGTAGGAAATTTACTTGTAGAAGCAGAATTTCCGAATCATGACAGTCTTTATGCTTATCTTTCATCCTTTTTGGACGGAGTGGAAGTGTTAGGTCCACCTGAAGTGCGACAGAAATTAGCAAAAAAATTAAACGAAATTTCCCAAAAATATAAAAGTTGACAGAAACTGACAAGTTTACTTTGTTATGCTGATGATAGAAAAACGGAAGGGGTGAACAAATGAAATATGAATGGAGAAGGGCTGAAAAAGCTATATATGGTGTAAAGGCAAGTCCGACGCTAGTAACGGTTCCGGAGCAAGCTTTCATTATGATTGACGGAGCAGGCAATCCAAATAGCCCTGATTTCTCTGAGCGGGTTTTGGCTCTGCACTCTCTTGCTTATGCAGTTAAAATGGATTATAAAAAATCCAATCCAGAGCTAGAAGTGACAGATTTTACAGTCTATCCGCTGGAAGGGATTTGGTGGCAAAAAGAAGCAGAAGTTTTAGTAAAAGATGACTTGGTTTATACGATTATGATTGCTCAGCCAGAGTTTATTACAAATGAAATGGTTGAAACAGCTCTCGAAAAAGTAAAAGTGAAAAAACCAAATCCGTTTTATAATGAGATTCGCTTTGAACGAATAAGCGAAGGAAGCAGCGTTTCCATGTTTCATGTAGGATCATTTGACGATGAACCACAAATCTTCGCGAAAATGGATGCTTTCTGTCAAGAAAATGGGTTAAAACGCTGCACAGCATATCATCGTGAAATTTATTTGAACAATAAAAATCGAACAGCTCTCCAGAAGTTGAAGACAATTTTGAGATATAGAGTTCAGTAACGAAAAATTACTCCCTAGAGAAACTTCTAAGGAGTGATTTTCATAGTCAGTTAGCAGTGTCGTCTGCTGTTGTTTTAATTTCTTTTTCGGTCTCGTTTTCAGACTTTTTGGACGACTTGATAACAATCTTGCTATTGCTCGTCATGACAGCTTTGAGCTCTTTTTCGCTTGGATGTTCAAGATAGTAGTCGGTGATAGCATCCTCGATGTGATCTTGGATTGTCCGACGAAGTGGACGAGCTCCCATTTTTGGATCGTAACCAAGATTAACTAATTTTTCCTTGACTTTGTCTGTTACGTCTAGGTGAATACCATTTACAGCTAAGCGTTTATTCACATCTTCAAGCATCAAATCTACGATTTGTAGGAGATTTTCCTTGCTAAGAGATTTGAACTCAATAATACCATCGAAACGGTTCATAAATTCTGGACTGAAGAAGTTTCCTAATTCACCGATAACAGAATTAGTTCGTCCTTCACGCGCTGCACCAAATCCAACGTTTGCTTCGACTTTTCCAGTACCGGCGTTGGAAGTCATAATGATAATCGTATCTTTGAAACTGACTGTCCGACCTTGTCCATCTGTCAGACGTCCGTCATCCAGTACTTGTAAGAACATATGCATGACATCTGGGTGAGCTTTTTCTATTTCATCAAGTAAAATGAGAGAATAAGGATTACGACGTACACGTTCTGTTAATTGTCCAGCTTCTTCGTAGCCAATGTAACCTGGAGGCGCTCCGACGAGTTTTGCTACGCTATGTTTTTCCATATACTCACTCATATCAAAACGAATCATGCTGTCAGCTGAACCAAAGAGCTCAATCGCTAGTTGTTTAGAAAGTTCTGTTTTGCCGACACCGGTTGGCCCAACAAAAAGGAAAGAACCAATTGGTCGGTCTGGTGTACCTAGTCCAACTCGATTACGGCGAATGGCCTTCGCAATTTTATCAACAGCATCATCTTGACCAATGACATGAGCTTTCAAATCATCAGCCAGACTAATCAATTGTGATTGTTCCTTTTCTTTCAAGTCGCCAACTGGAATATTTGTCTTTTGCTCAATGATATGTTCAATGGTTTTTTCACTGATAAGAGGCGTATCTTGATCAGCCATTTTATTTTGCTGCATTTCTTTGTATTTGGCAATTTGGTCACGGAAATAAGCAGCTTTTTCAAAATCTTCATCACGAGTAGCTTGTGCCTTGAGGTTTTCAGCTTCTACCAATCGTTGATCAATGATTTTTGGATCGACAAAGTTAAGTGTCAGATTCATCTTAGAGCCTGCTTCGTCTAGCAAGTCAATGGCCTTATCAGGCAAGAAGCGATCTTGGATATAACGATTGGACAAGACAGCTGCTGCTTCAATGGCATCGTCTGTGTATTTGACGTGGTGATAGTCTTCGTATTTCTTTTGAATACCTTTGAGGATAGTGATCGTTTCTTCAACTGTTGGTTCATCAACTTTTACAGGCTGCATACGGCGTTCCAGTGCAGCATCTTTTTCGATAATCCGGTATTCATTGAGAGTTGTGGCACCGACTAATTGGAGTTCACCGCGAGCAAGTGCTGGTTTTAGGATGTTTCCAGCATCCATATTTCCATCGCCAGCAGAACCAGCTCCAACAATTTCGTGAATTTCATCAATGAATAATATAACATCCTGACGAGAGCGAATTTCGTTCATGAGTTTTTGCATTCGTTCTTCAAATTGACCACGGATCCCAGTCCCTTGAACCAAACTAACGACATCTAAACGAATGACTTCTTTGCCTTGGAGTTTATGTGGCACATCACCGTCTACAATTTTCTGAGCCAAGCCTTCGACAACTGCTGTTTTACCGACACCGGGCTCTCCGATGAGGACAGGATTGTTCTTCGTTCTACGATTGAGGATTTCAATGACGCGCACAATTTCTTCGTCACGACCAATTACAGGGTCAATCTCGCCCCGCCGAGCAAATTCAGTTACATTGATACCAAATTCTTCTAGGAGGCCTTTGGGTTGTTGTGGTACTTGTTGGCGCGTGCTGCCACCTTGATTGGAACCATAGCCTCCGTTGCCGTATCCGCCACCTGATTGAGTAGGAGGGGTCTGCGGTTCTTGATGATTTTGAAAATTCCCTAGATTGCTAAAGAAATCATCAAAAGGGTCTAAATTATTTTGATTGTTCATATTGGTCATGCCACGAAATAAGGCATTATTTGGGTCTGTTTTCATGATTTGATAACAATTTTGACAGAGGTCAACTTGGTGTTGTTTTCCATTCACATTTGTGTAAAGGTGAATAGTTGATTCGTTTATTTTACAATTTTGACAAAGCATGTGCTACCTCTTTCTTTTAAAATTTGCTTGACGGAAATCAATTGGTCAATAATAGTCAAACTTCTTATTTTCATTATAGCAGTATTCTAAAACATTGCAAGAATAAAGTGTTAAAAGATAGAATTTTATATTTGAGCGTTTCATTTTGTGTTAAATTTACCAAAAATGGGTCTTTTGCTGGTATTTCATCTTTCATTTGTGGTAAAATAGTAACGTATAAATGAATAGGAGAAGGAAAATGGAATCACATTTAGTAAGAATTATCAATCGTTTAGATGCTATGACAAAAGATGGTGGCAATTTGAAACGTAATTTTGAACGTGACGGGGTTGTTGTAGCAGAAGTAACTTATAGCTATGACGAAGAAAATGGCTCAGTATTCACTCTTCGCGATGTTGCAGCGCGTGAAACCTATACTTTTGATAGCATTGATTTGATTGCAATGGAAATCTATGAATTGTTATATTAAATTTGTTAGTCTCTAATAAATATGTCCTCTAGGCATCTGCTTAGGGGATATTTATTTTGCAATAATTTTTGCTTATCTATCTTAGAATTGTCAGAAATTCTTAGAAAAAAGTGGTATACTAATGATGGTAGTAAGCATATTTCTTGACAAAATAAAAAGGAGAGAGTATGGATTTATCTCAAATAAAATTAGTAACAGAATATGAAATTGTCGGAATCGATCTAGAGGAAGCGAGTGTCCGTCATTTAGCTGATCTAGGGATTAAGATAGGCAGTTTTATTCAAGTCATTTCAAAAACAAACGACACAGCTATTCTCTTAGTTCGAGCTGCGAGGATTGCCTTGGATAATTCTATTTTGAAAAAACTGGATGTTGTGCCAAAGGGCAGTAGCAAATCTTCTCTTCCTTTATCTGAGTTGGCTATTGGAGATTCGGCATACATCGAAGCAATTCATGCAGATGGTGCTTTAAAACGACGGTTGATGGACATGGGGTTGACCAAAAACACAAACGTTCAATTGCAAAAAGTTGCACCGTTGGGTGATCCACTTGAGATTAAGCTTAGGGGCTATGACTTGACCTTAAGAAAGTCGGAGGCTAGCTTGATTAGTGTGGTGAAAGGTGAAAAGGAAGCAAAACAATGAAAGAATTAGCGCTTGCGGGAAATCCGAATAGTGGAAAGACTAGTTTGTTTAACCTATTAACTGGTAGTAGCCAGCATGTGGGAAATTGGCCTGGTGTCACTGTCGAGAAGAAAAGTGGTCTGTTTAGCAAAAACAAAAAAATTATTATCCAAGACCTACCGGGAATTTACTCGTTGTCGCCTTATACTTCTGAAGAAGTGGTTAGTAGAAATTATCTTTTAAGCGGTAATGCAGACGGGATTTTGGATGTAGTTGACGCAACCAATTTGGAACGAAATCTATACTTGAGCTTGCAATTGATTGAGACAGGAATTCCGGTTGTGCTGGCTTTAAATATGAGCGATGTCGTTGAAAAACAAGGGAAATGGATCGATACGACTAAATTAAGTTATCAGCTAGGTGTGCCAGTCGTTGCGACCAGTGCTTTGAAAAAGACTGGGATTGACCAAGTCATGCAGCAGGTCTTACGAGAAATGGAGCGCACGGATGAAACGCTCTATCCTGTTTACGACAGTCATTTTGAAGCGGCTTTGTCAGAAATTATCCGCATTTTAGGAAATGCAGTGCCTCAAAAACAGGCTCGTTTTTATGCCATTAAGCTTTTTGAACGCGATAAAGAATTATCCGAACAGCTGGTGTTGTCTGATTTCCAAAAAGCGGAGATTGAAGATGCGATTAGGATTACGGAGGAAATCTACACTGAAGACGCAGAGACCATTGTTGTTAATGCGCGCTATGAGTTTATTGAGTCAGCAGTCAAAATGGTGCTGCAAGCCGATGTTACTAAATTAAGTTTGTCAGACAAGATTGACCGTATTGTGACCAATCGTTATTTAGCTTTACCAATCTTTGCGCTTGTTATGTGGTTGGTGTATTTCCTCTCTATTCAAACGATTGGAACGATGGGAACGGATTGGACAAACGACATCCTCTTTGGAGAATGGATTCCGAATGGTATCAAATCACTGTTGGAACACTTAGCAGTATCTGATTGGCTTCAATCTTTGATTGTTGATGGGATTGTTGCAGGTTGTGGAGCTGTCTTGGGCTTTGTTCCGCAGATTTTCGTCTTATTTGTTTGCTTGGGAATTTTGGAAGACATTGGTTATATGAGTCGGATTGCCTTTGTTATGGATCGGCTGTTTAGACGCTTTGGCTTATCTGGGAAATCTTTTATTCCTATGCTGATTTCTACGGGATGTGGTGTTCCTGGCGTTATGGCGAGTAGAACTATTGAAAATGAACGTGACCGTAGGATTACGATTATGACAACAACATTTATGCCTTGCTCCGCCAAATTACCAATTATTTCTTTGATTGCTGGAGCATTCTTCCCTAATAATCCTTGGATTGCACCAAGCGCTTATTTTGTTGGAATGGGAGCCATTGTTTTATCGGGAATTGCTCTGAAAAAGACAACGATTCTCGGTGGTGTTGTGGCACCTTTTATCATGGAGCTGCCGAGTTATCATTTGCCACAAGTCAAAACTGTTTTGCGTTATGCAGGACAGAAGGCTTTGAGTTTTATCAAACGGGCTGGAACGATTATCTTTGTGACCAACATTTTTATTTGGTTTGCTAGCTCTTACAATTTTAGCTTGCAGGCTGTCAAAACGGAAAATAGTATTCTAGCGACCTTAGGAAAGGGACTAGCTTGGATCTTTACTCCTCTTGGATTTGGTAATTGGCGAGCAACTGTAGCGGCCATCACCGGCTTATTAGCTAAAGAGACGGTGATTTCGACTTTTGGAATTTTGTATAAAGTGACTGATGCGACAGAGACTACGAAAGAACTATGGAGCAATCTCCAACAGCATTATACGGCACTTTCTGCCTATTCATTTCTTGTCTTTAACTTGCTTTGTGCCCCTTGTTTTGCAGCGATTGGTGCAATTCATCGCGAAATGGGCAATGCAAAGTGGACATGGATTGCTCTATCTTTCCAAACGCTACTGGCTTATAATGTTAGTCTTGTGATTTATCAGTTTGGTCAAGCGTTGCTATATGGAAAAGGAATATCTTTTGGGACTATTTTTGCTTTGTTCGTTGTAGCAGTTGGTCTCTATTTCATCTTTAGAAAAGCACGGAAAGAAAAAGTAGAAGTTATCACTTTAGATAGTCTGACACATCAAACAGTATAGGAGAAATTATGTCCACGATTATTGTATCTATCATTATTTTAGTTTTAGCTGGCGCAGCGCTGCACCATATCATTAAGGGAAAGGGAAACTGTGGTGATTGTGACTGTCAATGTGAAATCAAAGAAAAAATGAGACATAATAAATAGAAAGAAAATCAAAAACTTGACAGATGTGAACTGTATCCCAAAAGTCAGACACAAAAAATCTAGCTTTTGGAGTCAGTACAATATTGTCAAGTTGTTTCCTGTTCATTCAGAAAGCAGAAGGAGAATTTAACATGGTAAGGCCGACTAGCAAGACTGAGTTGCTTAGTGCAGCGACACAGCAATATGCAAAGCTACAGTCATTGATTTCTCAATTAACAGAAGAAGAGTTGAATACCCCATTTGATTTTTCAAAAGATGAGAAACGGAAAGAAGCTCATTGGAAGAGAGATAAAAATCTTAGAGATGTTCTCATTCACCTTTATGAGTGGCAACAATTGCTTCTCAATTGGGTGTATTCTAATCAAAATGGTGTAGAAAAGTCATTTTTACCACTAGCTTATAATTGGAAAAACTATGGTGAGCTGAATGTGGCATTCTGGCAGAAGCATCAACAGACTTCGTTAGAAGAAGCAACTAAAATGCTTCATCAATCTCAGAAAAACGTGCTGGTTTTAGCTGAAAATTTTACGGATGAAGAGTTGTTTTCAAAGGGCATCTATAAATGGGTTGGAGGGAGTACCCTCGGCTCCTACTTTATTAGTAGCACATCAAGTCATTATGACTGGGCTATGAAGAAGTTGAAAGCACATCGAAAGAACTGTAAAAGCCAGTAAACAATCAGTAGGGTTGGTAGCAAAAAGGCAAACAACATACAATGGCTAAGAGAGCAAATCAAAAGAACTTCACATCGTTCTTTGATATGTCAGAGTGAATCCAAGGTTATTCCGTTCGAAGGTTGGCAAAAGTAACTTATCAAGTAAGGTGGTGGGGCAGAACGAAAAATTGAATATGTTTAGTTTCGCTCTCTTGTTTTTAGGCTCAGGTTGCTCAGCAGCCCAGGAGACTGTTGAGGTGGTGGATAAAGAAAACGAAGTGTTTATCAAAGAAATTTGTTGGAGCCTAAAAGACGAACAAAATTGTGACTTGCTCCGCAAGTTCTATTTGCAACCTAAAAGCAGTGCTTTGAGCATTAGCTACCGTGTCAAAGGCTTTCGACCATAATAAAATGAGGCTGAGATCTTTTTCTCAGCCTCTTTATATGAATGGTTTCTGTGTTCTACTTGCTATTATCTCCCATTAGTAAGTCTTTTGGTTGCTTACTAAGGAGCGTGATTGAAGCAATGAGGACGGAAACGATGATAATGGCAAGTCCAAAGATGACCACTTTTGTCATATCATCAGGAGATACATGTACATTGAGGCTAGTGAGGGTCTTGTTAAAGCCATCCACTTCAGCCCCGCCTCCAAGATTGGCGCTCTTACCTTCTCGAGCTAGTTTTTCAGCAATACCACTGGTAACTTGTTTTAAAATGCTATTTCCCATCACCTTGCTGACAGCACTACCTGCAAAGTAAGCACCAATGAAGCTAAATATACTTACAAAGAGAACTTCTGTGATAAATTGGAAGAAAATCTTTGTTTTGCTAATTCCCATTGAAAGCATGATTCCCATTTCTTTTCTACGACCATTGATCCATAAGAACAAGACTAGGGTAAGAACAATCGCTCCAAAGATTAGCGTTCCGATTAAGAGGTTTCCAGTAACGCCGTAAATACCGTTAATAGAAGATTGAAGTGCTGGGAAGTTGCTTGTGCTCTTAACAAGGGTGTAGGCTTCCCAATCAATAGATGATATTTCTTTTACTTTCGCCATCACTTTATCAATATCTTGGCTACCGTTTACAAAGAAAGTAGCATCTTGATAAATAGCGTTTTTATCTGTTGAACCTTGTAAAGTTTTAGTCGTTTCTAAGTCTGTGATAAAGGTATTTTCATACAATTCTTGAGGACTAGAAACGCCTCCTTTATTTTTCCCGTCAAAAATTCCGATAACTGTCACTTTAGTCGTTTTATTAGCTTTGCGAACGTTATCATAGTCATAAGTATTCGATTTTATATTAATCGTATCGCCAACTTTAAGTTTGTTCTTTTCTGCAAAATCTTTATGAATTAAAGCAACATTTTTGTCATTTTTGTTGATATGTCTACCTTCAACTAGTTTGAAGGTTTCTGCGGTAAATTTATCATCTTTAGATGAATCGTTGATACCTGTTGCCATAATGGCACGGCCGAATTTTTGTTTTCTATCTTCGCTTTCAAAGTCAGTTTCTCCAGATTCAACCAATTGGTGATCAATTAAGTCAGCGACAACATTCATTCGTTTGATGTAGCCAGAGATACCTTTAACTTTTTCCACAGCTTCGATATCTTCGCCTTTAAGATTTCCTGCTCCGCGAGGCGTACCTTGGTTCACTTCGCGGTTAATCTGCATTGAGAAACTGCTAGTGATATTTTTGAAAGTCTCTTTTGAAGCAGCGTCTGTTGCATTTTTAACAGCAATACTGCCAAGTGTTAAAGTAGAGATGGCTAACAGGATCAAAAAGATAATCAGTGTTTTTATTTTTTTGCGCCATACATAGGCAAGAGCGTTCTTTATCGTTAACATATAATTTCTTCTCCTTGGAGGTCTTATTTATAATTCTTAGTGACTTCGACTAAGTTCTTATTGCTTAACTCTAAGACGACGTCTGCTTTATTAGCTAACTCTTTGCTGTGTGTCACCACAATCACACATTTATTTTTTTGTTTAGCTGATTTAATTAGGACTTCAATGATGTCCATGGCAGTACCTTCATCTAAGTTCCCAGTTGGTTCATCTGCTAAGATAATTGGTGCTGTAGATGCAAGAGCGCGTGCAATAGCAACCCGTTGCTGCTGGCCACCTGATAATCGTAATACGTTACGATGGATTTCTTTTTCGTTGAGTCCAAGTTGTAGTAAGCTATCTTTATTTGCTTGAGAATTTACGAGTCGAACATTCTCCATCGGAGTTAAGTAATCGATTAAATTATAATTTTGGAAAACCAGGGAGATTTGTTTCCGTCTGTGATGGTTATAGCCTTTTTGAGCGATGTCTTGATCTTCAAAGAGGATTTTTCCTTTTGTAGGAGTATCAAGTCCTGCAAGAAGGGAAAGCAAGGTTGATTTTCCTGCACCAGATTTCCCTATAATAGCATAAAATTTTCCTTCTTCAAATGAAGCTGTGATCTGATTCAATACATTTTCTTGTAGGCTATTGTATTGGTAACTAACTGAATCCATTTTTAAAATTGTCATGTTTTGTCTCCTTAACTTATATCGGTTAAAATATCTTTTGGTTTTTTATGTAGGATAATAGAAGATGAACCTACTACTGCAAGTAAAATGATGATGAGCAGTATTCCATAAGTCATCAGAATAGTAGAGGTATGTAACTGCGGAACGATATTTTCAAAAATAGCGGATGAGCTATCTTGTTGTTGACCGCCTTTTATAAACCCTTTGAATACCATAGTGGAAATATAAGAGCCACTAATAGAAGCTAGTGCCATACTAAATACTGATATGATAACCAGTTCCAGTATGAATTGAGAGATAATCATCGCTTTTGAAATACCGAGAGATAATAGTACTCCGATTTCATAAATCCTTTCTCTCAACCAGAACATGAGAATCAAGGAAAGAACGATGATACTTCCAATAATGATACTGAAAGTTAAAACATTAATAATCTGTTTGAAACTGGTAACAGAAGAAGAAACTGCTTCAAAAGCCTTAGAATTTTTAACAAGATCAGTTTGCTTCCAATCAATTTTTGACTTTTTGACTGTATTAATGACTTTATCAATTTGATTTGGATTTGATACGAAATAAACGGCTGCAGATAATTTATAATCAGCTGGTTTGTAGCCTTGTAAGTGTTGGCTCGATTCATAGTCCATATAGACAGTATTTTCTGTCGCATCTGAGCTTAAACCGGTTTGTTTCTCTTCTTTTTTTCCAGAGAAGATACCAGCAATTTCAAACTCTACTTCATGGAGTTGTTTAGCATCCTCATCCTTTAAGGAAGCTCCCTTTAGTTTTAGTTTATCTCCAACCTTTAAATGGTTCTTTTTAGCTAATTTTTCATGGATGAGAATCTTGGATTTATCGCCTTTACGAATTGGCTTTCCTTGTTCAAGTTTGAAAACACCACTTGCAAAGGTTGTTTCTAGAGTAGAATCACTTGTTCCTAATGCAGCAACCAGATTGTTGAGGACAGGGTTTTGATTGTCTCTTGTGACACCTTGTTTTTTCTTAACAACAGTTTTATCTGTCAAACTTGCTAAAGCATCGTATTTGAAGTTGAATTTTGAAATTTCTTTATTCTCAAGTAATTTTTCTGCTGTTTTTAGTGAAAGTGGTCGTTCAAGTGTTTTACTAGTTATGGTAAAGCCGGTATTAGATGCGTCATAGATTTTCTTTTCGATATTATTAGTTGTTCCCATAATGGAAAAGCTACTAGTTAAGGCAGTTGAAATGAGAGTAAGTATCAGAAATACAAGAAGAGTTTTAACTCTTTTTCTACTGATGTAATTCAAAGCCTGCTTGGCTATGTGCATAATTTTCTTCCCTTCTATATATTTTTAAACTAAATCGGTACCGTGTTCTATGTTAAAGCAGTTACCTTAAAATAGTTTTAAGGTTTAAGGTAATTTTAAGTTTTTTGGCTGATTTTTTTCTGTTTTTTCTGTAATTTTTTATAAAATATTAAAAACTGAAAGAAGAAAGGAATTCTACGATCTTTTGATTGATAATGTTTTATAAGAAAAAGCAGTCATTTTTTTGTTATATGTTATAATAGAATGAAGAAATTAGAAATGAGATAGATATGACAAAGATAATTGATGGCAAGGCTTTGGCAGAAAAATTGCAAATACAGTTAGCAGAAAAGGTTAGAAAATTAAAAGACGAAACAGGATCGATTCCAGGACTTGTAGTGATTTTAGTGGGGAATAACCCAGCCAGTCAGATTTATGTGCGAAATAAAGAGCGCTCCGCTTTGTCTGTAGGGCTTCATAGTGAAGTGGTACGTTTGCCAGAAACGACTAGTCAAGAAGAATTACTTGCTTTGATAGAACGATACAATCAAGACTCAGCTTGGCATGGTATTTTAGTGCAATTGCCTCTTCCCAAACACATTGATGAAGAAGCGGTGCTGCTAGCGATTGATCCCGATAAAGATGTGGATGGCTTTCATCCGATGAATATGGGGCGACTTTGGAGTGGCCATCCTGTTATGATCCCTTCAACACCTGCTGGTATTATGGAAATGTTTCATGAGTATGGTGTTGACTTAGAAGGCAAACGTGCGGTGGTCATTGGACGAAGTAATATTGTGGGTAAGCCCATGGCACAGCTCTTGCTGGCTAAAAATGCCACAGTGACTTTGACTCATTCGCGGACACATCATTTGTCAGAAATAACAAAAAAGGCTGATATTTTGGTTGTCGCTATTGGTCGTGGTCACTTTGTGACGAAAGATTTTGTTAAAGAAGGTGCAGTCGTGATTGATGTGGGGATGAACCGCGATCAGAATGGTAAATTGATTGGCGATGTAAAATTTGATGAAGTATCAGAAATCGCTAGTCTCATTACTCCTGTGCCAAAGGGCGTTGGTCCCATGACCATTACTATGCTCGTGGAACAGACATATAGAGCCTGCAAACGCAGTTTGAAGAAATAGAATGCGACATGTCTTCGATTTTGGAGACATGTCTATTTCGTTTATGGTAAAATAAAGATAAACAAGGGTGTCACTTCTCTACTGGCATAAGTGAAGGGAGCAAACATGAAAGTGGTAGACTATACATTATTGAAAAAGGTTATTCAACCACGTGCGCTGAATGGTCACAAGGGAGAGTATGGTTGTCTGTTATTGATTGGCGGTACTTATCCGTTTGGTGGCGCAATAATAATGGCAGCAATGGCTGCGATCTATAGTGGAGCTGGCTTAGTCACAGTGGCAACAGATAAGGGAAATATCCCATCGTTACATGCACAATTACCTGAAGCAATGGCTTTTGATATTCGGGACGAGAAATTATTGAAAGAACAGATCCAAAAGGCAGATGTGCTATTGATTGGTCCAGGTTTGGCTGAAAATCCTTTTGAAAAAGCTACTTTACAGTTGGTAATAAATCTTGCTAGTGAACGTCAAGTTTTTATCATGGATGGTGGAGCCATTTCTTTTTTTAGCAAAGAAGTTTTGCCATTTCCAAAGGCACAGACGATTTTTACACCACATCAAAAAGAATGGGAACGGTTGAGTGGATTAAAGTTAACAGAGCAGACACTCGAAAAAAGTCAAGAAGCAGTTAATGCTTTTCCTGTTAAAACTATCGTTGTTCAAAAAAAACATGGAACGACTATTTTTCAAAGTGGAAATCGGAACTGTTTTCAACTGTCCATTGGAGGTCCGTATCAAGCAACAGGCGGTATGGGGGACACGCTTGCAGGTATGATTGCAGGCTTTACAGGACAATTTAAAACGAGCTCTCTACTAGATCGTGTAACTGCCGCTGTCTATCTTCATTCTGCGATTGCAGAGGAGTTGAGCAAAAAATCTTATGTGGTCTTGCCAACAGAAATTAGTAAAGCGATTCCTAAGTGGATGAAGAAATGGTGTTAGTGTTTATGAATTCTGTCAATGATTTTTTATAGATAGTTTGGTATAATAAACATTACAAATGAAGAAGAACTATAGGGGAAGAAAGGAGAGAAATGGCTGAGTATTTATCTGTATCGACCTTGACTAAATATTTAAAGTTAAAGTTTGATAAAGATCCTTATTTAGAGCGGGTTTATCTGACAGGAGAAGTTTCCAATTTTCGCAAACGTCCGAATCATCAGTATTTCTCTCTCAAAGATGAAAAGGCTGTTATTCAGGCAACAATCTGGGGCGGAGTTTACAAAAAGCTAGGTTTTGACTTGGAAGAAGGCATGAAAATCAATGTTGTCGGTCGGATTCAGCTTTATGAGCCAAGTGGCTCCTACTCTATTATCATTGAAAAAGCGGAGCCAGATGGTGTAGGGGCTTTGGCAATTCAGTTTGAGCAGCTAAAAAAACGATTAGGGGAAGAAGGCTTGTTTGAGATTCGATTTAAACAAACCTTACCACGATTTCCTAAGAAAATTGGGGTAGTGACTAGTCCTAGTGGTGCAGTGATTCGTGATATTATTACAACTGTTAGCCGTCGTTTTCCAGGAGTAGAGATTATTCTTTATCCAACCAAAGTACAGGGAGAAGGAGCTGCTACTCAGGTGGCAGATAGTATCCGTCGTGCTAATACACGAAGGGATTTAGATGTCCTTATCATCGGTCGAGGTGGTGGATCAATTGAAGATCTTTGGTCATTTAACGAAGAAATTGTTGTCCGTGCCATTTTTGAATCTCAAATTCCAATCATTTCAAGTGTAGGGCATGAAACAGATACGACTTTGGCAGATTTTGTTGCAGATAGACGCGCCGCAACGCCAACTGCCGCTGCAGAACTAGCAACACCTGTAACAAAATTGGATCTCTTAGCCCACATACAGCAGCAACAAAATCGTTTGGCTACTGCTACGTCTAATCGTCTTACCTATAATCGTGAGCGATTGGTTAAGTTGAGCCAGTCTGTCATTTTTCGTCAACCGGAACGATTATATGATAGCTATCTTCAAAAATTAGATCAATTAAATTTGCGACTCAAGCAACAAATTCGCGAATATTATAGTGAAGGGATGCAGCAAGCAAAGCTCTTAGAACATCGTTTGGAGGCTTTATCTCCTTTAAGGATGGTTCAGACTTATCAAGAACGTGCAGTCCAGTTGGAACGCCTTTTACGTAGCAATATGGCGGTGATTTATGATTACAAGGTAGCAGAAGTCAAGCGTTTATCTGATGCATTGCTTATGTTGGATACCAGTCGAATTGTAGCTCGTGGCTATGCGATTGTTCAAAAAGACGACAAGGTGCTATCAGGTACCAAAGATATAGAAAAGGGTGACAAGGTCAGTGTGGTTATGCATGACGGTCATCTGGAAGTTGAGGTAAAAAATGTCAAAAGAAAAGAAATTTGAAGAAAATTTAGCTGATTTAGAAGTCATTGTGCAAAAGTTAGAAAACGGAGATGTCCCTTTGGAAGAAGCGATTTCTGAGTTTCAAAAAGGAATGCAACTTTCAAAAGAACTTCAAGCAACCTTAGATAAGGCAGAAAAAACACTGGTCAAGGTTATGCAGGCTGACGGCACAGAAACGGAAGTGGAATGAAACAAGACGAAAAATTGGTTAGAATTGGGCGGACTATTGAGAATTTTTATGTTCAAAAGATGGTATCGGCTGATTTGATTGAAGTGGTTCTTTACTCAATCAATGCAGGCGGCAAGCGGATTCGCCCTCTGCTGCTTTTGGAATTGTTAGAAGGTATGGGTTTGGAATTGACGGAGGCCCATTTTCAGGTGGCCGCAGCGCTTGAGATGATTCATACTGGAAGTTTGATTCATGACGATTTGCCAGCTATGGATGATGATGATTATCGTCGTGGTCGTTTAACCAGCCACAAAAAATTTGGAGAGGATATGGCTATTTTAGCAGGGGATTCGCTCTTTTTGGATTCTTATGCCTTAGTAGCAGAAGCGGCATTACCTAGTCAGATTAGGGCAAACTTAATTGCAGAATTATCTCAAGCTGCTGGAACCTTTGGCATGGTTGGAGGTCAAGTTCTTGATATGCAAGGAGAAGGTCGGGGCGTTAGTTTGGAAGAGTTACAGGTTATTCATGCTAACAAAACTGGTAAGCTCCTGACCTATCCTTTTATTGCAGCTGGTTTGATTGCTGAACTAGCAGAACCGCAGCAAGAAAAATTAAGAAAAACGGGTCAATTACTTGGACTAGCTTTTCAGGTGCGAGATGATATTCTAGATGAGACAGCGAGTTTTGAGGACTTGGGGAAGACACCACAGAAAGATGTAGCAGCAGGGAAGGCCACTTATCCAGTTCTTTTGGGCTTGGATGGTGCTAAGCATTTCTTTGAAGAACAATTGAGCGCAGCTGAGATTTTATTAGCAGAGGTAGAAATGGACATAGATTTTTCAGGGGCTGCTATCAGAAAAATAATAGAAAGTTTGAGACTTAATGACGAAGGAAAGAGTAGATGTTCTAGCTTATAAGCAAGGTTTGTTTGAAACGAGAGAACAAGCTAAACGAGGGGTCATGGCAGGTTTAGTTGTTGCCGTTGCCAATGGTCAACGTTTTGATAAACCTGGTGAAAAAATTGATGAAAGTATGGAGTTGAAACTCAAGGGAGAAAAGCTCAAATATGTCAGTCGTGGTGGTTTAAAATTAGAAAAGGCTTTGCAGGTGTTTGACATTTCAGTTGAGGAGCAGGTCACGCTGGACATTGGAGCCTCGACAGGTGGCTTTACGGATGTTATGCTGCAAAATGGTGCGCAGCAAGTCTACGCAGTAGATGTCGGCACGAATCAGCTGGCATGGAAACTCCGTCAAGATGAGCGAGTGGTCAGCATGGAGCAATTTAACTTTCGTTATGCTGAAGCAGCTGATTTTGAGAAGATACCTAGTTTTGCCTCCATTGATGTCAGTTTTATCTCGCTTCGTCTCATTCTACCAGCTTTGCATAAGATTTTGGCTAAAAATGGGGAAGTTGTGGCACTCATTAAACCGCAGTTTGAGGCTGGTAGAGAGCAAATTGGCAAGAATGGAATTGTAAAAGATAAAAAAGTGCATCAAGCAGTTTTAGAAAAAGTAACGGACTTTATGGTTGAAGCCGGATTCTCCGTTAAAGGTCTGGATTTCTCCCCTATTCAAGGTGGACATGGGAATGTGGAATTTCTGGCCTATTTAGAAAAAAGGTTTCACCCCGAAAACCTAGTAAGGACGATGATTACAACTGTCGTGGAAACAGCACATAAGGAATTTAAGGATGAATAAAAAAGAAAGATTAGAAAAAATTAGACATTTTGTGTCGGATTATGAAGTTGGAACACAAGAAGCCATTGTAGAATATCTGAAACAATCAGGAATCACAGCAACACAGGCAACCATTTCACGAGACATTAAAGAGCTGGGAATTGTCAAAATTCCGCAGAAGAATAACACCTATATCTATGAATTACCAAAATCAGCTAGTACAAGCTTAAAATTAGCGGATAACAATATTTTAGACTTTGAGTTGTTAAGAAATATGATCAACCTTCGCCTTGTCCCTGGAAGCACAGCTTTTGTGAAGCGACAAATCGTAGAAGATTTTTCTGATGACATTTTTAGTATTTTAGCGGATGATGACACAATCCTCCTTATTTTCCGTAATGAAGAAATGGCTCATAAGGTATTGGAAGAGATAAAAAATTGGTAGGTAGCCTATGTTACTTGAAATTTCCATTAAAAATTTTGCAATTATTGAAGAGGTTTCTCTCAATTTTGAGCAAGGCATGACTGTTTTGACAGGTGAAACGGGTGCTGGGAAGTCTATTATCATTGATGCTATGAATATGATGTTGGGAAGCCGAGCAACAACAGATGTGATTCGTCATGGCGCTCCGAAAGCTGAGATTGAAGGACTGTTTGCGATTGAACAGAGTAAAGCTTTGGTTGAAATCTTTGAGCAGCAAGGGCTTGATATGACAGATGAGTTGATTATTCGGCGAGAAATTTTCCAAAACGGTCGCAGTATCAGTCGTATTAATGGTCAAATGGTCAATTTATCCGTTTTGCGATCGGTTGGACAGCATTTGGTGGATATTCATGGTCAGCACGACCAAGAAGAGTTGATGCGTTCCCAGTTACATATTGCTATGTTGGACGAGTTTGGAGATGAAGTATTTTTTAAACTCAAAGCGGATTATCAGCAAACTTTTGATCAGTATCGTCAGTTGCGTAAGCAAGTTATAACGATTCAGAAGAATCAAGAAGAAAATAAGGCGCGAATTGATATGCTGGAATATCAGATTGCAGAGATTGAGGCGGCCAATTTAAGAGCTGGCGAAGATTTGGCATTAAACCAAGAACGTGATAAATTACTCAACCATAAGCAGATTGCAGACACTTTGACAAATGCCTACGCTATGCTGGATAATGAGGAGTTTTCGAGTTTATCTAATATTCGAGCTGCCATGAATGATATGGAAGCTATCGAAGAGTACGATGTTACTTACAAAGAAATTGCGGCTAATCTTTCTGAGTCTTACTATGTACTGGAAGACGCAACAAAGCGTTTGGAAGACATTCTAGATAACATGGATTTTGATGGTGATCGTCTCTTAGAAGTTGAAAGGCGTCTAGATCTAATTTATAGCATTACTCGTAAATACGGTGGGCATGTGGATGATGTGTTAGCTTATTTAGAGCAAATTTCTAAAGAATATGCGCTTTTGACTGGAAAGAATCTCTCATCAAATGATTTGGATCAAGAGCTGAGAAAGCTAGAGAAAGATTTGGTCTCTTTAGCAGGTCGTCTGAGTCAGGAACGGCACGAATTAGCCCAGCAATTGGAAGCAGAGATTCAGCAAGAATTAAAAGATCTCTATATGGAAAAGGCGAATTTTCGAGTTCAATTTACCAAAGGAAAGTTTAGCCGCGAGGGAAATGAGCATGTTGAATTTTACATTTCGACTAATCCGGGCGAAGATTACAAACCGCTCGTTAAGATTGCTTCCGGTGGCGAATTGTCACGTTTGATGTTGGCAATCAAGTCTGCTTTTTCTCGTAAAGAAGGCAAGACAAGCATTGTTTTTGATGAAGTAGACACAGGCGTATCTGGACGTGTTGCGCAAGCTATTGCTCAGAAAATTCATAAAATTGGCTCCAATGGACAAGTTCTTGCCATCTCGCACCTACTACAAGTGATTGCTATTGCAGATTATCAATTTTTCATCGAGAAAATATCAGATGAATATTCAACAGTTTCAACAGTTCGCTTGTTGTCTGATGAAGAGCGTATCGAAGAGATTGCTAAAATGTTAGCGGGTGAAAATGTGACTGAAGCAGCTCTCACGCAGGCTAGAGAACTATTGAAACAGTGAATGGGTTGACGTTGTTCGTCTCCTTCGTTATGCCAAAGTTCTGGTATAATGACCCCGGATATTTGTATAATCTAATTCCTACAAAGTTGCTTAAGTATCTAGAAGGCTGCTAAGTCGGCAATGGAATAAAATGAAGTTTTCGTCAAAAGCACTCTTCCGAATTTGGAAGAGTGACTTGCTTCGCAAGTTTTATCTGTAACTTTAAAGTAGTACTTTGAGTAGTTCGTTTCTGCACCAGTTGTTTACTATACAAGATGCTTTGAGGTTGGAGACTTGAATTTCAACCTCTTCTTTTATTAGGAGGAAAACCATGACAAATTATTTTGTAATTGGAGATGTACATGGAAAGGCAAATATGCTAGAAACGCTACTCAAAAAATGGGATGGAAAAAGCCAGCTCATTTTTTTAGGAGATTTGATTGACCGTGGTGAGGATAGTAGAGCAGTTTTAGAGTGTGTGAAGAACCTTGTTGTAAAGCAAGGAGCAATTTGCATTTCTGGAAATCATGAGTATATGTTTCTAACTTGGTTAGATAATCCCGAGAGAGGATATGAACATTATCGCCGTAATGGTGGAGATACGACAATCAATTCAATTTTAAGACGACCTTTAGATACTCCTGTTGATGGAGTGGAAGATGCTAAGCGCGTGTTAGAAGAGGCACCAGATCTCGTGACTTTCATCCGTCAGATGCCCTTCTTTGTTGAAACAGAACAGTATATTTTTGTGCATGCCGGTATTGATTTAGATTTGAAAGATTGGCACCAAACTAGTGATTATCAAAAGGTTTGGTTGCGCGAACCCTTTCATCAGGGATACAATCAAACCGGAAAGACAATCGTATTTGGTCATACCCCAACTTTTTATCTCTTTTCTGAGAGACCTGGGACAAGTCACCTTTGGAGAACGCAGGATCAAAAAATTGGTATGGATGGTGGAGCTGTCTATGGTGGAGTTCTCCATGGAGTTTTATTCGGAGACGAGGGCATTTTAGAACATTATTTCGTCAAAAATCATACATTGGTGGCGGAAGATAATTGAATGTTGTACAACAAAAGAGTTGAAAGAACTTTTCAAGTAAGTTTTCTTTCAACTCTTTTTGTTTATTTTCCAGCTATATTTTTGACATCTTTAATCATCAATTTAGTAGACTCGAGACCACCACCGCTAAGGTACCAAAGATCCGATGTTAAATTAACAATCGCTTTCTTTTTAGCAGCATTTGTTTCTTGAATTAGTGAATTATTCAATAAATCTTTATTCACTGAATTATCGCCACCGATAGCAAGAGTTCGATTGAGAGAGAAAATAATGTCTGGGTTGATTTGTTTGACACTTTCGAAACTGACCTCTTGACCGTGCCGAGAGTCTTTAATTTTGGCATCAGTGGCTTTGAATTTCAGGGTGCTATAAAGAAATGCAAAACGTGATTTCGCACCAAATGCTGACATTGCGCCCTCGTTCAGCATAAGCGTTAAGGCTTTTTTAGTTGACTTTTCATTTGCACTTGCAACACTTTCAATCTCTTTATCTAATGCAGCTAGTTCGCTTTTAGCTTTTTTTGTTCCATCTTCTCCAAAGATACTTGCCAGGGAGAGGATATTTTGTTTAGTAGACCCCCAATAATCTTTATTATCTGCTTTAAAAAGGACAGTAGGAGCAATTTCTTTAAATTTCTTAACATACTGTGCTGTACGTGGAGAAGCAATGATTAAATCTGGTTTCAAGGCGGCGATTGCTTCCATATCAGGCTCTTTCATGGTGCCAACATTTTTGATGTTTTTTGAAAGATTTTTCAAGTAAGCAGGCAAGGTTTTCTTTGGAATCCCAGCGAGACTACTTTCCTTTCCTAGAGCTCGAATGGTATCGGCTGCACCAAGGTCAAACGTAACAATTTTTTTAGGATTGATTGGAACTTTAGTCTCTCCTGCTGCCGATTTAATAGAAACTTCACTTGCAGAAGATGAAGTGTTTGTCTTTGTGTTTTGTTTATTATGAGCACCACAAGCTGCTAAAAATACAACAGCAAAAGCTGTAAGGATAGATAACAATAGTTTTTTTGTATTCTGTTTCATCAGAAATCCTCCAAATTTAAATTATAGATATACACAGATTTTTTTCCCGTTGATTTCACCAAGGGTTATGTCCATTTCGTACAATGAATCTAAAGTTTCTTTTTTCATGATTTGTTCCGTCGTACCTTGACAAAAGAGTTTCCCATCTTTAAAGGCGACAATCTCATCCACATATTGACTAGCGATATTGATATCATGAATGACAATAATAATCGTTTTTCCCAGATCATCCACAAGTGAACGCAAGATTTTCATCATGGCAATACTTTGCTTAATATCCAGATTATTCAGTGGCTCATCCAAAAGAATAAAATCTGTATCCTGTGCCAAAACCATGGCAATAAAGACACGTTGCAATTGCCCTCCTGAAAGTGTATCAATAAAGCGATTTCGCAAGTCAAGGATATTCAGATAAATCAAGGCTTGCTCCACTTGTTGAACATCATCTTTTGTTAAGTGATCTTGGCTATATGGAAAGCGCCCAAATGAAACTAGTTCTTCAACAGTTAATTTCGATTGATAGTTGATTTTTTGCTTTAAAATCGTTAGCTCTTTAGCTAATTCTCTAGAATTCCAAGCTTCAATTTCTTTTCCTTTGATACTGAGAAACCCCTGATCTTTTTTGAGTAAGCGACTCATGATAGAGAGAAGAGTAGATTTTCCAGCACCGTTTGGTCCGATAAAGGCGGTGAATTTACTGGGAGAAATTCTTAAACGAATGTCGTCTAAGACTAACTCTTCCCCAAATGATTTGCTAATGTTTTTTAATTGCATTTAACGTTTTGCCTCCTTTGCTAAGAGATAGAAGAAGAAAGAACCTCCTACTAACTCGATGACCATGCTGACATTAATTTGTAGTTGAAAGATTTGCTCTACCAGCAGTTGTCCGCTGATTAGAAAGATAAAGCCGAGTAAACTGGCCACTAAAAAGAGCCATTTATGCTGGTATTCTTTGATGAGTAGATAGGCTAGATTAGACATCATAAAGCCAAAAAACATCATGGGTCCAGCTAAAGCAGTCGTTGACGAAGTCAGTAAAACAATAGCCCATAGCAGTTTTTTTTGCTCTTTTTCTACCTCTATGCCTAAAATCATAGCTGTCTTTTTATCTAAACGGAAGACATTGAGCACAGCATTCTTTTTCAATACATATAGACTAACTAGTCCGATGATGACAGTAGCAATCAGAACAATTTCCATATTCATTCGTTGAAATGAAGGAAATAGTTTAGTTTGAAGCTTATCGTATTCGTTAGGATCCATCAACACTTGCAGAAAGGTACTTGTACTTCTAAATAGTGTCCCTAATGCCATACAGATGAGTAAGATGAACACAAAACCTTGTTGTAACAGTTTTTTAATCATAGGCTGCAAACAAAGGAAAAATCCACATTGAATACTCAAAATGATAATAAACTCAAACAAGGGATTTGATATCTTTCCAATAAACTGATTGGCAAAAAATAGATAGACAGTCTGCATGAGCACGTAGAGAGCATCCAGCCCCAGGATACTTGGTGTTAAAAATTGATTTTCAGTAATCGTTTGGAAACTGATTGTTGAAAAACTAGCAGCAACTGCAATGATTAGATAGGGCAATAACTTTTGCGATCGCAGTTTTATGATAAAGCCTGTCAAAGGATACTCCGTTGGCATCAGGTAGAAAAATATAGCTACTACAGCTACAAAGAGTAGTAAGATGATGAGCCCTTTTGTTTGGATTTTCATTTTATTCATGAGTGGCACCTCGCCATAAAAGATAAATGAATGTTAAACTTCCAAAAATTCCCAGAATCAAACTAACTGAGATTTCATAGGGACGGATCACCATACGTGACATAATATCACAGATTAAAATTAAGCCTGCTCCCGTCAGGGCAGTAATACTTTTGATACGCGTGATATGATCTCCATAAAATTTTCGCACAATATTTGGTATAATCACGCCTATGAAAGGAAGCGAGCCCACTGTAATCATTGTCACACTGGTTGTGAGAGCAATGAGAAATAGGCTCAATCCTTCCATTTGATAAAAAGATATCCCTAGATTATGGCTAGCATCTTCTCCTAGATTCATAATTGTAAAAGTAGCAGACAACCGCCAGACAGCAATCAGAATAACAAAACTCAAAAAAAGCCACTCATATTGATGTGTCTGAATCATTGCAAAAGATCCTTGCGTCCACGATGTCATACTTTGCACTAGATCAAAACGATAGGCAAGAATTTCAGCAGCTGCGCTAATGACACCACTATAAATAATTCCGACAAGTGGCAGTAACCATTTTTCCTTAAATGATAATTTTCTGATAAATCTAATAAAAATAATCGTAAAAAAAATAGAAGAGACAAAGGCGAAGAGCATTTTTTGAGCCAAATTCGCCGTTGGAAAGAAGAAGAGGCTGAGAAGCATACCGAACTTTGCAGCATTTACTGTTCCAATTGTACTAGGCGCCGCAAAATGATTCTGTGTAACAGTTTGCATCAGAAGTCCCGCAATACTCATGCTAGATCCTGCTAAAATGATACTAATAGTCCTTGGTAAGCGCGACTCTAAAAATAATAGCCAAGTGTTAGTCTCACCACTGAGTAGTTTATGCCAAGAAAAACTGCTAGCACCAACCATAATTGAAATGAAAGCCAGTATAAGACAAAGAATTCCTAAAAATTTTGTCTGTTTCATTTATCAACTATTCCCTCTTTCTCTAAAATTTACTTTAAATTAAGATACAAGAATAGGCTAACAAAAAAACATTAGAGTGTCAATTATTTTCTGAAAATTTAATAATTCTGTCTATTGAGAACAATAAAGAGCTATACACATCTTTTACATATTTTATTCAGAAAAATTATTCCACAAAAAGTTATTTTTTTGATATAATAAATTAAATAGATAAAATTTATAAAGTAGGAAAAACATGACAAAAATCAAAATTGTAACGGATTCATCTATTACGATTGAACCGCAAATTGTAGAGGATTTAGAGATTACAATCGTCCCTTTGTCTGTAATGGTAGATGGTGTTGTTTATTCCGATGCTGATCTGAAAGAAGGAGAATTTCTTCGCTTGATGCAGTCCAGTAAAAATCTTCCTAAAACAAGTCAACCGCCCGTCGGCGTCTTTGCAGAGGTTTTTGAACGATTGGGTGAACATGCTGATAAAATCATTTCAATTCATATGTCCCATGCTTTATCTGGAACAGTTGAAGCCGCCCGTCAAGGTGCCACTTTATCAAACGTCGATGTCACAGTCATTGATAGCTCTTTTACAGATCAAGCTTTGAAGTTTCAAGTGGTAGAAGCTGCCAAATTAGCCAAGGCAGGTGCTGATTTAGAAGATATTTTGGCAAAAATTGAAGAAGTGCGTGAAAAAACGGAACTTTATATCGGTGTATCGACTCTTGAAAATCTTGTAAAAGGAGGTCGCATTGGTCGTGTAACAGGACTTCTCAGCTCGCTTCTGAATATTCGAGTGGTGATGCAGATGAAACAGCATGAACTACAACCAATTGTAAAGGGGCGGGGCGTAAAAACTTTTAAAAAATGGGTCAATGATTTGGCTGTAAGTCTGAAGGATAAAAAAGTAGCAGAGATTGGAATTTCGTATGCAGGAACTGCCGAATTGGCGAACGAAATGAAACAGATTTTGCAACCGTGTGTGGAAAAAACGATTTCTGTTTTGGAGACTGGTTCTATTATTCAAACACATACAGGTGAAAATGCGTGGGCAATCCTCGTTCGCTATGAATAAGTTTGATATTTTTGGAAAAATTGAAAAAAGTTCGTTTTGTGCTTGACCTAATAACATTTTTTAGATATGATAATACTTGTTAGAGTTAGTGACTACTAATTCATAAAATATTTTGGAGGATTTGTTAAATGGCTAACAAACAAGATTTGATTGCAAAAGTAGCAGAAGCTACAGAATTGACTAAGAAAGATTCAGCAGCAGCAGTTGATGCGGTATTTGCAGCAGTAACTGAATTCCTTTCAGCTGGTGAAAAAGTTCAATTGATCGGTTTTGGTAACTTTGAAGTTCGTGAACGTGCAGCTCGTAAAGGTCGTAACCCACAAACTGGTAAAGAAATCACAATCGCAGCTTCTAAAGTGCCAGCATTCAAAGCAGGTAAAGCTCTTAAAGACGCTGTTAAATAATTCAACGATAAAAAGCCTATTGTATCAACGTTTCGGCGTTGTGCAATAGGTTTTTCTTATGTTTTGAAAGACAAAAGCTGATCATTTGCATTTATTTACAATCATTCTAAATACGTATTCTCTTAATTTCATGATATAATAAGAAAAAACAATTATGAGTAGGTAGGCATGAATTTACATCCTTATTTAGAAATTAAAGATCAAAGTGATTATGAAAATGTTATTCAACGGTTAAAAGTGAAAGGTGTGCGTATTACAGAGACTCGAAAGGCGGTTATTGCCTATATGATTTGGACGCATGCGCATCCTAGTGCAGAAAAGATTTATCAAGATTTGAGGCCTGAGTTTCCTAACATGAGCCTAGCAACGGTCTATAATAATCTGAAAGTATTGATTGAAGAGGGTTTTGTGGAAGAAATCAAGATAAAGAATGACAATACGACCTATTTTGATTTTATGGGGCATGAACATCTGAATATTGTCTGCGAAAAATGTGGACGAATTGCAGACTTTGAAGATGTGGACCTACCTGATCTGAGACGTGAAGCTGAAAAGCAGACAGGTTATAAGATCACAAAAACCAAAGTGCTGATATATGGAATTTGTGCTGATTGTTTAGGAGATAGCTGAGTAAATAGATACACTGTTTGAATAAAGAAAACAGTAAAAATCAAATATTCTCCTATTGCTACTAGATTTTTTATGAAAAATTTTGTAAAATATAAAATGACTGTAAGACAGTTTTCAAAAATCAAAGGAGATATCTAATGGTAAAATTAGTTTTTGCTCGCCATGGTGAGTCTGAATGGAATAAAGCTAACCTCTTTACTGGTTGGGCTGATGTTGATTTGTCTGAAAAAGGGACGCAACAAGCGATTGATGCTGGTAAATTGATTAAAGAAGCTGGTATTGAGTTTGACCAAGCTTACACATCTGTTTTGACACGTGCTATCAAAACAACAAATCTTGCTCTTGAAGCGGCAGGTCAACTTTGGGTGCCAGTTGAAAAATCATGGCGCTTGAATGAACGTCATTATGGCGGTTTGACAGGTCAAAATAAAGCTGAAGCAGCTGAAAAATGGGGTGACGAACAAGTTCATATTTGGCGTCGTTCTTATGATGTATTGCCACCAGCTATGGCAAAAGATGATCAATATTCAGCACATACTGACCGTCGCTATGCAAACCTTGATGATTCAGTGATTCCAGATGCGGAAAACTTGAAAGTTACTTTGGAACGTGCTCTTCCATTCTGGGAAGATAAAATTGCTCCAGCTTTGAAAGATGGTAAAAATGTGTTTGTAGGTGCGCATGGTAACTCAATCCGCGCTCTTGTAAAACACATCAAACAATTATCAGATGATGAAATCATGAATGTGGAAATTCCTAATTTCCCACCGCTTGTATTTGAATTTGATGATAAATTGAATCTTGTAAAAGAATACTATCTTGGAAAATAAGCCCAATAAAATATTAAGAAGCTCTGCGTAAACAGAGCTTTTTGATATTGTGCAAAATTCTAATTGGTTTAGCTGTGTTTTTTATCAGTGTTTCCATTTTACTTGACTTCATTTTCTTGGATTTGTGGTACAATAAAAGGTAGCATTTTGACTAGAATGAGAGAAAACATGTTTAAGAAAAAAAGAAAATTTGATAGTCATTCCATTCCTAGACGGCTCAATTTGTTATTTGGGATTGTGATTTTATTGTTTATGAGTTTGATTGTTCGTTTGGGCTATATGCAAGTTGTGCATAGGGAATTTTATACAAAAAAATTGGCGACTGCCAGCAAAACCAAAGTAACAACTAGCTCTGTTCGTGGGCAAATTTATGATGCAAGTGGAAAACCTTTGGTGGAAAATACAACCAAGCAAGTCGTTTCCTTTACGCGTAGCAATAAAATGAGAGCTGAAACGATTAAAGAAATTGCTCAAAAATTACTGCCGTTAGTTTCCATTTCCAATGCAGACGTTACTGAGCGACAACAGGTCGATTATTATTTGGCAGATAGCGAGGTTTATAAGAAGGTCGTCAATCAACTGCCTAAAAATAAAAAGTATAGTGCAGATGGAAATCGTTTGACAGAGTCGAAGATTTATAGTAATGCCGTTAAAAGTGTTGATGTGGTCAAATTAAACTACTCAAATGAAGATAAAAAAGTTATTTATTTGTTTAGTCAAATGAATGCTATTGCAAATTTTGAGACGGGAAATATCCGAACAGACGATTTGTCTCCTGACCAAATTGCGACAATCGCCTCTAGCTCGAAAGAACTGTCTGGTATCAGTATTACCACCAGCTGGGACAGGAAAGTGTTGGATACTTCTTTGGCTTCTATCATCGGAAGCGTTTCAAGTGAAAAGGCAGGGCTACCCGCAGAAGAAGTGAATGCTTATTTGAAAAAAGGCTATTCTCTTAATGATCGTGTTGGGACGAGTTATTTGGAAAAACAATATGAGTCTACACTTCAAGGAAAACGCGCAGTCAAAGAAATCAATCTTGATAAAAATGGAAATATGGAAAGCGTGAAAAATATTTCCAATGGTAGTAAGGGAAATAATCTGAAATTAACGATGGATTTGACTTTCCAAAATGGTGTGGAAGATATTTTGAGAAGGTATTTCAGTGCAGAATTAGCGAACGGTCATGCGACATATTCTGAGGGTGTTTATGCTGTTGCTATGAATCCAAAAACGGGTGCTATTCTAGCAATGGCGGGTTTAAAACATAATATTGATACTGGAGAATTGACAGCCGATTCACTTGGTACCATTATGAATAACTTTGTGCCTGGTTCGGTTGTTAAGGGTGCGACTTTGACAGCAGGTTGGGGAAGTGGAGCTATCACAGGTAACCAAGTTCTGACAGATCAACCGATTTCTTTTGGAGGTTCCTCAGCAATCACTTCTTGGTTTACTCAGTATGGCCCTCGACAAATTACAGCTTTAGAGGCATTAGAATATTCATCCAATACTTATATGGTTCAACTAGCGTTGAATATGATGGGAACCCCTTATTCGCCTAATATGACGATTGATTTGAAAAATTTGAATTCCTCTATGGACAAATTGCGTAAAACTTTTGCGCAATATGGATTAGGAGCATCTACAGGAATTGATTTACCAAGTGAGTCCGAAGGCTATACTCCTAAAAAATATACGTTTGCAAACTATTTAACCAATGCTTTTGGCCAGTTTGATAACTATACACCGATGCAATTAGCTCAGTATGCTGCAACGGTAGCTAATGGTGGTACTCGTATCGCACCACACTTAGTGGAAGGAATTTATGACAATAATGAAAAAGGTGGTCTTGGAAAATTAATTGAAGGAAAAGCCACCAAAGAGTTAAATAAAGTGGACATTTCAAAAGACAACATGGATTTGATTCGTCGAGGTTTTTACCAAGTAGTACATGGAACAAGCGGCTTTACAACAGGGCATACTTTATCTCAAGGTGAAGCAGTGCCAATCAGTGCGAAAACAGGGACAGCAGAAACGTTTGTCAATAATGGAAAACAGGAAGCCATCAATACAAACGTTGTTGCTTATGCACCAAGTAACAATCCGCAAATTGCAGTTGCAGTTGTTTTTCCACATAATACAGACTTATCTTCAACCGTTAGCCATAGCATTACACGTGATATTATTAATTTATATCATCAACAGCATCCGATGAATTAGAGAGGGAATTATGCTTTATCCAACACCGATTGCGAAATTAATTGAAAGTTTTTCAAAATTACCAGGAATTGGCATAAAAACAGCAACACGCTTGGCTTTTTATACGATTGGCATGAGTGATGATGATGTCAATGAATTTGCTAAAAATTTACTTGCAGCCAAACGTGAGCTAACCTATTGCTCTATTTGTGGCAATTTAACGGATGATGATCCTTGTGCTATCTGTACCGATGAGACCCGTGATCAATCTACTATTTTGGTTGTAGAAGATAGTCGAGATGTATCTGCTATGGAAAATATCCAAGAATACCATGGTTTATACCATGTTTTGCAAGGATTGATTTCTCCTATGAATGGTGTCGGACCTGATGACATCAATCTGAAAAGTTTGATTACACGGTTAATGGATAGTGAGGTGGCTGAAGTGATTGTAGCGACCAATGCTACAGCAGATGGAGAAGCAACTTCCATGTATATCTCGCGGGTGTTAAAGCCAGCTGGTATCAAAGTGACGCGACTAGCCCGTGGATTAGCAGTTGGATCTGATATTGAATATGCAGATGAAGTGACTTTGCTTCGAGCTATTGAGAATCGTACGGAGTTGTAAAAGGGTGATAGAGCTTTGTTTAAAAGAAAATGAAAGCTCTGTTTCTGTTCAAAAACAAGCTAAAATATGGTATACTAAAAGGCGATTAAATTTGTAGATTTCTTTTAAGATGAGAAGGTTAGGTATGAAAATGTCAAAACAACAAATCATTCTTCTTTACGGCGGACGCAGTGCGGAAAGAAAAGTCTCTGTCTTATCAGCAGAGAGTGTCATGCGTGCGATTAATTATGACAAATTTTTTGTCAAGACTTATTTCATCACACAAGCAGGTGATTTTATCAAGACGCAAGAATTTTCAAGCAAACCTGCTGATGATGAAAAATTGATGACAAATGATACCGTCATTGAGAGTCAAAAAATGAAGCCGAGTGATATTTACGAAGAAGGTGCTACTGTGTTCCCCGTTCTTCATGGTCCAATGGGAGAAGACGGGTCTATCCAAGGATTTCTTGAAGTGTTGAAAATGCCTTATGTGGGTTGTAATATCCTTTCTTCTAGTGTTGCCATGGACAAAATCACAACAAAACGAGTGTTAGCTTCTGCTGGCATTCCGCAAGTTCCCTATGTAGCAGTGATTGAAGGGGAAAATATAGACGAAAAGATTGCAGAAGTAGAGGCAAATCTAACTTATCCAGTTTTTACAAAACCGTCAAATATGGGCTCTAGTGTCGGCATTTCTAAGTCTGAAAATCAAGATGAATTGCGTTCTGCTCTTGAATTGGCTTTCAAATATGATAGCCGTGTCTTGATTGAGCAAGGTGTCAATGCGCGTGAAATTGAAGTTGGTTTACTTGGAAATGAAGGAGCCAAAAGCAGTTGGCCAGGTGAGGTAGTGAAAGATGTTGCTTTCTATGACTACGAAGCCAAGTACATTGACAACAAAATCACCATGGATATTCCTGCAAAACTCTCTGAAGATGTCATTGTCACTATGCGGCAATATGCAGAAAAAGCTTTCCATGCTATTGGCGGTGTTGGTTTAGCTCGCTGCGATTTCTTTTATACTGATAAGGGCGAGATTTTCCTTAATGAGTTAAACACGATGCCTGGATTCACACAGTGGTCTATGTATCCCCTGCTTTGGGAAAATATGGGCATTTCTTATACGGATTTGATTGAAAAATTGGTTCGGTTAGCTCAAGAAATGTTTACAAAACGTGAAAAGCATTTACTATGAGATAAGAGCAGGTACTCTTCCAAGTTTGAAAAGCGAATAAGTCGTAAGCTTTGTCTGAATCTTAAAGCTTTGCTTTGAGCAATTAGCCATAGCATCAATATAAGAGCTTTTTGCAGTCATAAAACAAGACAGGAATAACATTGCTCCTGTCTTTTCATTTTTTTCTGTTATTTTGCTATATCTTTTAGTGAATCTGTAAAAGTCGGTTTTTCTGTGGTATAATGAGAGAGTTAGAGATATTTAAGATAAGTAGGGGATAAAAATGCAATTAACGTTCTATGAAGTGGCTTCTGTTTTGAAAGCTAAAAATGATGTTCATCTATTTCCAGATTGTACATTTAGAAAGGCAGAATTTGACAGCCGATTGATTGGAGAGGGAGATTTGTTTCTGCCTCTTAAGGGCGCGCGTGATGGGCATGACTTTATTGCGACAGCGTTTGAAAATGGAGCTGTGGCAACCTTGTCAGAAAAAGAATTGGAAGACTATCCTTATATTTTAGTAGATGATGTATTAGCAGCACTGCAGCATTTGGCACGGTATTATCTGGAAAAGATGAAGGTAGATGTTTTTGCAGTCACAGGTTCTAATGGTAAGACGACGACCAAAGACATGCTGGCTCACCTCTTGTCAATGGCTTATAAGACTTACAAAACGCAAGGAAACTACAATAATGAAATTGGTCTTCCTTATACGATCTTGCATATGCCAGATGATACTGAAAAGTTGGTTCTGGAAATGGGGCAGGATCACATGGGGGATATTCATCTTTTATCTACTATCGCTCAGCCAAAAGTAGGCATAGTGACTTTAATTGGTGAAGCACATCTAGAATTTTTTAAAAGCCGTCATGAAATTGCAAAAGGAAAGCTACAAATCGCTGACGGTATGAAAAATGGGGCTCTTTTAGTTGTCCCAGCGGACAAAATTATCAATGACTTTTTACCAAGTCAGCAAAATGTTGTTCGTTTTGGTCCAGACGAAGATATTTGTCTAACAAAATTAGAAGAACGAAAAGATAGCTTGACCTTTGAGACCAACTTTTTAACTAGTGCTATTGACCTTCCAGTAACTGGAAAATACAATGCGACTAATGCTATGGTTGCAACCTATGTAGCTTTAAAAGAAGGGGTGACAGAAGAGGTCATTCAAAAAGCTTTTTTGACCCTTGAATTAACGCGAAATCGCACTGAATGGAAAAAAGCTAAAAATGGAGCTGATATCCTCTCAGATGTTTATAATGCGAATCCAACAGCTATGCGTCTGATTTTGGAGACTTTTTCAACGATTCCTTGTAATGAAAATGGTCAGAAAGTGGTTGTTTTGGCTGATATGAAGGAGCTGGGGGCTGAGTCTAAACAAATGCATGGTGCTATGATAACTAGTCTAAATCCGGAAATTCTCTCAGAAATATTTCTCTACGGAGAGGATATGGCTGCGCTTTTTGCCTATGCTCAGGAAATTTTCCCACCAGAGAAAGTTCATTATTTTGTAAAAAATGCTGAAAAAGACCAGTTTCCGGCCTTAGTAAAAGCGATTAAAAAAGTGCTCCAACCAGCAGATCAAGTGTTGATAAAAGGAAGTAACTCTATGAATTTAGCTAACCTAGTAGAGGAATTGGAGAATGAGGTGTAAGCATCAGGTGCAGTATCTTGCTCTTCTTCGCGGTGTGATGCCTATGGGACCAAATCGAATTCCTAAGATGAGTGACTTAGTTCAATTGTTGGAAACATCTAGTTTAGATAATGTTTCAAGCTATATTCAATCAGGTAATGTGATTTGTGAAACGAGTATATCTGCTAAAGAATTGGCTCGACATATTCATCAATTGATTTTAGAGAAAATCGGCGCAAATTTAGCCATTATTGTAAAAGAAAAATCGGATTTAGAAAAAGCTATCTTGCAAAATCCTTTCCCTGAGGAATTGGATTCATCACGGATTCATCTGGTTTTTACAAACAGTCATATTTCGACAGAGCGATTGACAGAAGTGAGAGAAATGAACTTTACAGATGAAATATTTGCAGTTGGAGAAACTTGCCTTTATATGTATCTACCAAGAGATGCTAGAATAAAGAAGTTAAATAATAATTTTCTCGAAAAGAAACTAGGGACTGTTGCCACAACGAGAAAACTAACTATAATAAAAAAATTAATCAATAGGATGGATTAGTAAGAGATGAATTTACAAGAATTTTTTACAAGTCATAAAACAGAGGCACCACAATTAACCCCGTTTTGGTATGGAATGATGTTTTTGGGAATCATTTACATCATGTACAGTGCTGTAAAATATCATCAAAATAAGCGTTATCAAATTATTTTAAAATTTGTACAAGGATTCCAAATTCTAATGCTTTATAGCTGGTATGTCGCCACTTTGTCACCACTATCTGAGGCACTTCCTTTTTATCATTGTAGATTGGCGATGTTTGCTATTTTGTTTCTGCCTGATTCCTCAGTTTATAAACAATATTTTGCTCTTTTAGGAGTATTTGGGCCTATTTGTGCCTTGATTTATCCTTTGTTTGATCCATTTACTTTTCCTCATATTACCTTAGTATCCTATCTGATTGGTCACTATGCTCTTTTGGGGAATTCTCTCACGTATTTGATGAATCATTATGATAGTAAGCAATTGGACTTGCGGAGAATTGTAGAGATTAGTTTTGCTATGAATCTCTTGTTATTATTTGTAAATTTTGTGAGTGGTGGAAATTATGGTTTTTTGAAGGAGCCGCCTTTAGTAGGTGATCATGGGATAATTAGCAATTATCTGTTGGTGTCATTGCCTCTGATTTTAGCTATTTGGATGATTTCTCTGGTCTTTAAACAAATACAGCTTAAGCAAGAACAAGAAGAAACAGTCAGACAGGAAAATTAAGTTATAGTGAATAGTTTTTTAACGACTCACAAAACAGAACCGTCCCTGATACCGATGTTTTGGCATGGTTTGATGATTGCATTTATCTTTGTCTATTTATACTGCTGTAAAAAATCATGATAATCCATATATTGTAGAAACGTTTAAATGGATAAATTATACAGTTAGTTGTTCTTTATACATGGTATATTGGCTTTCGATTACCACTAGCCAATAGTTTACCCCTTTATCATTGTCGTTTAGCCATGCTTGCTGTTGTTTTTTTACCAGACAACTGGCGAATCAAACAGTATTTTGCTTTAATGGGAGTAAGCGGTGCGGTATTTGCTTTGGGCTATCCGGTCTTTGACCCTTATGATTTTCTTCCGCATATTACGAGCTTTTCTTTCTTGATTGCTCATTATGCCTTGCTGGGTAATTCCCTTGTGTATCTGATGAATTCGTATGATAAGAAAGCACTAAAAAAATATCAGATTCTTTTTTATACTTTTGCATTAGATTTATTTTTAGTAGGGGTTAATCATTTGACAGGTGGCAACTATGGTCTTATGACACACCCACCTTTTATTAAAGGGGAGAATATTTTGTTTAATTATTTGGTTGTTTCAACCATACTGTCTGTCACCTTAATTCTTCTTGATGAAATATTTAAAAGGCGATGGAAAAAGAAATCAAAAATAATTTCAAACTGATACATCTCAATATTTATTTTCCTGTCAAATTTACTTGGCAGGATTTTTTCCACTATTTTGTGCAATGTAAAAAAATTTTGCTAGATTTTATGAAAGAAAATAGTAAAATAAAAGTAGAAAGATAGGAGAGAGATAATGGAAATTGGTAAAAAATTAAAAGAAGCGCGGCAAATATGTGGCCTGACACAAGAAAGTGTCGCAGAAGAATTAAATGTATCTAGACAAACTATCTCAAATTGGGAAACAGAAAAATTTTATCCGGATATTTTATATGTTTTACAGTTAAGTGATTTGTATCAGGTTAGTTTGGATGAATTGTTGAAAGGATATGAGCATATGATTCAGCACTTAGAAGATTCCACTAATACTGTTAAGAGTAATCGAAAGATTTTACTAGCCTTTATATGTAATATTTGTTTATTATTCCTTTTCTTCATTTTTGTCACTCCAATCTCTAAGAGTTATCTGTTGACCTTGTTAGCGGTGGCGCTGGTGACTGGGACAAGTGGGTATATCTTGGTGCAGATTATTCGCAAAATATAGGAGGTTTTATCATGACTTGGTATCTGTTGACCTTGATTGGTTTGCTTATCGTAACAAACGGACTGTTTGTTTATCAATTATTTAAATTGGTTGAATTAGATGCTGCGGTTCGCGGGATGAAACACCCCAAATTTTGGGCTTTCTTAACGACTGGTGGTCAACGAGGAGAAGGATTGATTTTGTACCTATTAAAACGGAACAAGGCCGTTTTTTCCATGACAGCAGAAGAAACAGAAGAACTTCAAACGAGGAAACAACGGTTAATCTATTTACTGATGTTAATGGTTATCTTAGCGATTTTTCTCTTTGCTAGTGTGCTTGTGAGATTTTAATAGAAGTCTCGACTATCGAAAAAAATAAAATTAATCGCCCGAGAGGGCGATTTTTATCTTCTCTAGATTATTGAAAAAAAGTGCTAAATCCGCTATAATGGATAAGTTGAAAGGATCAAGGATTCCGATGTAAAGATAAAAAGTAGATGCTAACATTCACGATTATTCTAAAATGAAAGAAAGAGAAAAAGATGACTTTACAAGAAGAAATTAAGAAGCGACGGACTTTTGCTATTATTTCCCACCCGGACGCAGGGAAGACGACCATTACTGAGCAGCTGCTCTACTTTGGGGGCGAGATTCGTGAGGCTGGGACAGTCAAGGGGAAAAAGACTGGAAACTTTGCCAAGTCCGACTGGATGGATATTGAGAAGCAGCGGGGAATTTCTGTGACGTCCTCTGTCATGCAGTTTGATTACGATGGCAAACGGGTTAATATTCTGGATACGCCGGGGCATGAGGATTTTTCAGAAGATACTTATCGAACCTTGATGGCGGTGGATGCAGCGGTCATGGTCATTGACTCAGCTAAAGGTATTGAGGCACAGACCAAGAAGCTCTTTGAGGTTGTCAAACATCGCAATATCCCAGTCTTCACCTTTATGAACAAGCTGGATCGAGATGGCCGCGAACCTTTAGATCTACTGGAAGAACTGGAAGAAATTCTAGGCATTGCTAGCTACCCAATGAACTGGCCAATCGGTATGGGAAAAAGTTTTGAGGGTCTCTATGATCTCTATAATGAACGTCTAGAACTGTACAAAGGCGATGAGCGTTTTGCTTCTTTGGAAGATGGGGATAAACTTTTTGCTTCCAATCCTTTCTATGATCAGGTCAAGGAGGATATCGAACTCTTACAAGAAGCTGGAAATGAATTTTCAGAAGAAGCGATTTTAGCTGGTAAATTGACCCCGGTTTTCTTCGGTTCAGCCTTGACCAACTTTGGCGTGCAGACTTTCTTAGAAACTTTCCTTAAGTTTGCTCCGGAACCACATGGCCATAAGAAGACAGACGGTGAGGTAGTCGAGCCGCTCAGCCCAGACTTTTCAGGTTTTGTATTTAAAATTCAGGCCAATATGGATCCGCGCCACCGCGATCGTATTGCCTTTGTCCGTATCGTTTCTGGTGAGTTTGAGCGCGGTATGAGTGTCAACCTGCCTCGTACCGGAAAGTCCGCTAAGCTGTCTAATGTCACCCAGTTTATGGCCGAAAGCCGGGAAAATGTCACCAATGCTGTGGCAGGTGATATCATCGGAGTTTACGATACCGGGACTTATCAGGTTGGTGATACCCTGACTGTGGGCAAGAACAAGTTTGAATTTGAACCTTTGCCAACCTTTACACCAGAGATTTTTATGAAGGTTGCAGCCAAGAATGTCATGAAGCAAAAATCCTTCCATAAGGGGATTGAACAGCTGGTACAAGAGGGGGCCATTCAGCTTTATACCAATTACCAAACTGGCAAGTATATGCTAGGAGCTGTCGGTCAGCTCCAGTTTGAGGTCTTCAAGCATCGCATGGAAAATGAATACAATGCTGAAGTGGTTATGAGCCCAATGGGTAAAAAGACAGTTCGGTGGATTTCACCAGATGACCTGGATGAGCGTATGTCCTCAAGTCGCAATATCTTAGCTAAAGATCGCTTTGACCAGCCTGTCTTTCTTTTTGAAAATGACTTTGCTCTTCGCTGGTTTGCGGACAAGTATCCGGATGTCAAGTTAGAAGAGAAGATGTGACGTACCAAAACTATCTGATTACAGACCGTGTATAGCAGCATCATAGTTATAATAAAATCGGCTCGCTAAATTAGTTGCTACGGGATATAAAAATTTACTGAATTGTATATATTAAATTTTCCTAAGGATTGAGCTTTCTTCTCTCAGTCCTTTTCCATTGATAGTGAAAGGGGAAAGTAGTGTTTATCGAAAAGAAATTACAGAGTGGAATGGCCTGGATAAATTTGGATGCAGATATTTTGAGTCAACACCCAGGTTCTTATACAAAATACAATATTGATGAAGAAACAATTGAGTATGCACTGGATAAAAATGAACGCGCCCACATGGACTACAATCGTGAGACAGGAACAGTTGTTTTTATTTTCAATGTACTCAATTTAAAAAGAGCTAAAAATTACTATGAAACAGTCCCTATGACCTTTGTGGTACAGCAGGATCGGCTCATTACCATTAGCAATAAGGAAAATACTTATGTTGTAGATATGATGAAAAATTATGTTGAACACCATGAACCAGTTACAGTTTACAAATTTCTATTTGCTAGTTTAGAATTAGTGTGTAATTCTTATTATCCTGTGATTGAACAAATGGACGAAACAAAAGATAACATCAATCATCTTTTGCACCAAACAACCACTAAAAAAATCTCTTTGCTTTAGCTGATTTAGAAACCTCTATGGTCTATCTGGTTGCTGCTACCAAGCAGAACCGCATGCTTTTGGAGCATATTAAAGGCCATGCCATTTATCGCCATTTAGATGAGATTGAAAAAGAGCAGTTTGATGATGTCATGATTGAAGCTCGTCAACTCGTCGCTATGACAGATTTGATTGCTCAAGTTCTCAATCAATTGTCAGGCTCGTACAACAATATTTTGAACAACAATCTAAACGATAATTTAGCTCTATTAACTATTATTTCAGTCTTATTGGCAGTATTGGCAGTTATTACAGGATTCTTTGGAATGAATGTGCCACTGCCTTGGTCAAGTGATAAGAATGCTTGGCTCTATATTGTGCTTATTAGTTTTATACTCTGGATTATTCTTGTTCAGTTTCTAAAGCGATTTGTAAATAAACAATAAAATTGTCTAGATGAGGAAGTGAAGCAAAATCATAATCGTTTCTAGTTTTGTCCCGATAAATTTTAAAAGAAATGATATATTGTTTACATAGGCACAAAGTATAGTTGTCAAATTTACAGAAGTCTTGTTTTAAAATACTATATACCCCTGTTGCTAGTTGATTTTACTTCACAAAAAAGCCCATTTGGTGTACACTGCAAGTGAAGAAAAAAAGCAGAGAGGTAAACCAAATGGACACTTTCCATTATACACCGAGTCGTCATCCTCTTCAACTCAGTATGCCACAGCTTCGTGAAGTCTGATGTGACTTATATCAAAAGATCGCTCCTGATGAGCTGGTTCATCGTAAGAATGTAGAGCAATGCAAGGTTTCAGATGTTTCTGTTTTGACCTTAATGCTGTTCCAGGCAGAAATTGGAATGAAGTCACAGCGAAGGTTTTACCAATTGATTTGCAATTTCTTCGGATTCACCGGACTGGAGAGAAGCCGCTTTTATCTCCGTGCTCGTTATCTGACGCCCCTGCTTCGGTTGATTCGCCCCTATTTCAATCAACTGGATTTTGATGAATTGGTCATCATTGACAGCTTTCCAATCCTCCTTTTCCAGCCTGTCAGAAATCATCGGATTAAGGTCTTGAATAAGGTGGTCAACATTGGCTACTGTGCTTCCAAAAAGATGTGGTCTTACGGTTTGAGAGTGCATTTGGCGGTGACAGAGTCGGGCTATATTTTGGATTATCTGGTTACCCTTGCCTCAGTCCATGATATTCAGGTAGCAGAAGAATTGCTGGAGACCGTGTCCCTTATTCTCGCGTTTTAGGAGATTTGGGATACCTAAGTAAAGAGTTGAAAGAACGCTTGGAGGCAAAGGGGATTCATCTTTGGACGCCGCTTCGTAAAAATATGGAGGGCATTGATGAGCGTAACATTCCTGCAATTCTAGCCATTCGAGGAACTATTGAAACTTGAATCTTTGTTCTAAATGCAATGTTTGACATTGAGCACCCGATTGTTAGGTCTTTAGCAGAATGGCAATTGGAGATTGAACAGGTTCTTTTAGCCTACCATTTAGAATTTTTTGTCAACTAGCAACGTGAGTACTATATGATTAGTGTAAATTGTTTTATATGGTTCTCATTTTAAATATTTCTTTATAATTAAATATCTAAAGGAAGTATAAAGAAGAGAAGAAGCTAATTTTATCATAGTATCTATTAGACTTCTAATTAATTTTCAAGTAAAACGCTATCAGTTCTATCTTTTTACTATTCTTTATGTTATACTAAGTAGGTTGCAAAAACTAAAAGCTTTTCTGTTTAATGGTAACTAGCGACCAAGTTGGCGCTTTTTTAGTATTCCGATTTGAGAAACCATATTTTTAATAAAAAGAAGAGCCAAAATGTCTTATAAGGTAGCTTCGTACTGCCTTTTAGAAAGAAGAAAAAATTGAAATTTAATGAATTACATTTGTCTGCTGAATTGTTAGCAGAAATTGACAAAGCTGGTTTTGTAGAAGCTAGCCCGATTCAAGAACAGACCATTCCGCTGGCTATGGCAGGAAAAGACGTCATTGGACAAGCCCAGACTGGTACTGGAAAAACAGCTGCGTTTGGTTTTCCTACTCTGGAAAAGATTGATACAGAGGATCCAACTGTTCAGGCACTGATTATTGCACCGACTCGTGAATTAGCAGTACAGAGTCAAGAAGAACTCTTTAGATTTGGTCGTAGTAAGGGTGTCAAAGTCCGCTCAGTTTATGGCGGGTCTAGCATTGAAAAGCAAATTAAAGCTTTGAAATCAGGTGCTCACATTGTCGTAGGAACCCCAGGGCGTTTATTAGACCTCATTAAGCGTAAGGCGTTGAAACTCAATCATGTAGAAACGCTTATTTTAGATGAAGCAGACGAAATGCTTAACATGGGCTTTTTGGAAGATATTGAGTCTATCATTTCCCGTGTGCCAGAAGACCGTCAGACCCTTCTCTTTTCAGCAACCATGCCGGATGCTATCAAGCAGATTGGTGTGAAGTTTATGAAAGAACCAACACATGTGAAAATTGCAGCTAAAGAGCTGACTACTGAGCTGGTAGACCAGTACTATATCCGCGTCAAGGAAAATGAAAAATTTGATACCATGACACGTCTTATGGATGTAGAGCAGCCAGAACTTTCTATTGTTTTTGGGCGTACCAAACGCCGAGTAGATGAATTGACTCGTGGTCTCAAGATTCGTGGTTTCCGAGCAGAAGGGATTCATGGCGATTTAGACCAAGGAAAACGCCTCCGTGTACTTCGTGATTTCAAGAATGGCAATCTAGACGTTCTTGTTGCAACAGATGTAGCTGCACGTGGATTGGATATTTCTGGTGTGACCCATGTCTACAACTACGACATTCCGCAGGATCCAGAAAGCTATGTTCACCGGATTGGTCGGACTGGTCGTGCTGGTAAGTCAGGTCAGTCTATCACTTTCGTAGCTCCAAATGAAATGGGCTATCTGCAGATTATCGAAAATCTGACCAAGAAACGCATGAAAGGTATGAAGCCAGCAACTGCAGAAGAAGCCTTTCAAGCTAAGAAAAAAGTAGCCCTCAAAAAGATTGAGCGAGATTTTGCAGATGAGACCATTCGTAGCAATTTTGAGAAATTTGGTAAAGATGCTCGTAAGCTAGCAGCTGAATTTACGCCAGAAGAGTTAGCCTTATATATCTTGAGCCTAACGGTGCAAGATCCAGATACTCTTCCAGAAGTGGAAATTGCGCGTGAGAAACCACTACCGTTTAAATATGTTTCTGGTGCCAATAAGGGGAATCGGAATAATAAAGGTGGAAATCGTCGTGAACGTGGTAGCAGACGTGGCAATTACAAAAAGGGCGGTCGCAATGAGTATTTTGACAAAGAAAAACGCTATCGCAAAGAGCACAAGAAACCACGCAATACTTCAAGTGAGAAGAAAACAGGTTTTGTGATTCGGAATAAAGGTGATAAATAACTATATAATAATAAAAAGGCGAATAAACATTCGGAACTGCACCTCGAAAATGGGACAGTAGAAAAACACTATTAGGCAGCCGCTCTTCTGTACTCTGTGGGAGATTGGTCGTTTAATCTCTGTTGAATTCTACTTTCATTATAAAATGTGATGTATTTTTCGCCAATATCTGTTATACTATCTTTGGTTAAGTTTCTCCAGTTATGGAGATAGAAGGTTTCAGACTTGAGAACAGAATGAAACCATTCGATACAGGCATGATCTGCTGGTGTTCCCTTACGGGACATATAGCGGGTGATGCCTTTTTCTGTGCAAGCTTGGTAATAAGCTTTCGAGGTGTAAACAGAGCTCTGATCTCTGTGTAAAAGTGCTCCCTTAGGCAATTCCAATTGATTGAGCGTATCCAGTACAAAGTTAGTATCTTGACAATCTGAAATGGTGTAAGCTACCATCTCACGATTATAGAGATCTATGACGGAAGATAGGTAGAGTTTACAGTTCCCAAAGTAGAGGTAGGTAATGCCTGTGACAAGCTTCTCCAGTGGTTTTTCTACTTAGAAATCACGATCTAGCTTATTCTCTGTCACATAGTAAGGCTGACCTATATTTGGCACCTTCTTAGGACGTGCACGACAGAGCCAACCTCTTTCCTTCATAATTCGATAGACTTTCTTGCGATTAACGATTAGTCCATGGATTTTCTTAAGTAGTCGTAGTTGTTCTACTTCAGATAGCTCCTCCAGAACCTTTACCGTAATGACCTTGTTAGACTTACCTGCCTTCTTCATTTCGATACAGGCCAACTTAGTTTCCACTGAATAGGCTTTTTTGAGCATAATAAACTACTCCTGTCTCTAGTTTCCTAGATTTCAACAGAAGTGGTTTTCTTATGTCTCATTTTGGGGGTGTAGTGTCTTCGTCTTTTTATGTTTTTATAAGGAGATACAAAGTTATTTAAATACAACAGGTGTAGCTGTCTCTTGGAGAACCGCATTTAATTCGACAATGTTTTGTTTACCAACAGTTTCAAGCCATTTTATAGTAGTTGCTTCTCCACCTTCTTGATAAGCTTTTGTAGCGCCGGCCCAAGTAGCGCGTCCACAAAGGACACCGTTGAATGTCGAGCCGGAATCTTTAGCAAATCGAAGTGTTTCTTGGAAAAGTTGAGCTGATACACCGGCGGATAAGAATATAAACGGCAAATGTGTTGCTTCGTTCTGCTCTTTATAGAAAGCAGCAGCTTCTTCTCTGCTATACAAAATTTCTCCTTCAGCGAAACTTTCAACGTATTTCATATTAACGGGAACTTCAACTTTCAGAATATCTACTCCAAATCGTTCTTGTGAATAGACTTTCATTGCGTCAATCACCTTACGTGGTTTTAATGTTGCGTATTCTTTTTCATCTGTTATATGGGCATCATAAGAAACTAGCTCCAAGAAAAATGGCATTTCTTCGGCTTTGCATTCAGAAGCGATCCGTTCAATAAAAGCTTCTTTAATGTCATTAACTTCTTTACCTTCGTCAATGTCTACATAGAGTAAGACTTTCACAGCATCAGCACCATTTGCTTTTAAACGCTGCACTGATACATTTTCAACAAGGTCAGGGAAGCGACCGAGTACGGTTTTATCATAGCCGTTTTTTTCATAAGCTACTAATAGTCCTGCATTTTTGTCACGAGTCCCAGCCGCTTTCCAGCCGAGTTCAGGATCCAGTAGGATAGAGGATGCATAGGGAGTTAAATATTTGGAAACTAAAACTTTAAAATTTTCTAATTCAGCAACAGGCGTATCTTCTCCCAGCATGCGACGAAGTGCACCACGTTGGTCAATGGCTAAAGCACCAATAATTCCATTTTTATCACATAAACGGTTTAATTTTTCTTGTTTTGTTGTCATTCCCAGACTCCTTTTATTTTATATGATTTCATTATAAAGCACAAATAAAACAAAGTCAAACAATAACTGACAAAAATGAAAAAAATCTTGTTTTTAATTTTTCAAAATGAATAAATTGTTGTATAATATATTTGAGGAATCTAATTATAATATAAGTTAGAAAGGAGACAAAATGAAAGAAGGACGACATAGAGTTATTCTCCAAGAATTGGATCAGCAAGGAGTTGTTTCTGTCAAGAAATTAAAAGAACTGCTGGATGTGACGGACATGACGATACGTCGTGATCTGATTGATCTAGAAAAACAAGGCCTGCTGACACGGGTTCATGGAGGAGCTCATAAAAAAGTAAAAAACGGCTTGAATGAAGCTTCCCATACAGAAAAAACGATGTTAAATATTGAAGAAAAACGAACAATTGCTCAAAAATGTGCAAATTTGATTTCTTCAGGTGATACGGTTTTTATCGGTTCAGGAACGACAACGGATTTTATCGGAGATTATTTAGCTGATAAAAGTGTCAGTATTGTGACAAATTCTCTTCCTATTTTTGAAAAATTAAAAGACAACCCTAATTGTGATATTATTCTGATTGGAGGTCGTTATCGTGTCAAGACGCAAACATTTGTTGGGCAATTTGCCAATAAATTGTTAAAAGAAATCAAGGTTTCGAAGGCCTTTATTGGTGTGAATGGGATTGATGGTCACAATGTTACGACGGCCAACGAAGAAGAAGGAAATGGGGATGCCATTATTTTGAACAATGCAATTGAAAAGTACATTGTGGCGGATAATAGCAAATTTGATAGCTATTCTTTCTATTGTTTCTATCGATTGGATGATTTAGATGCTGTGATTACGGATGATGATATTTCGCCTAAAGTAAAGGAAAAGTACCAATCTTATACAAATGTTTTATAAATAGATAAAGCAAGCCTAGATTTGGCACTGCACCTCGAAAATGGGACAGTAGAAAAACACTATTAGGCAGTCGCTCTTCTGTACTCTGTGGGAGATTGGTCGTTTAATCTCTGTTGAATTCTACTTTCATTATAAAATGTGATGTATTTTTCGCCAATATCTGTTATACTATCTTTGGTTAAGTTTCTCCAGTTATGGAGATAGAAGGTTTCAGACTTGAGAACAGAATGAAACCATTCGATACAGGCATGATCTGCTGGTGTTCCCTTACGGGACATATAGCGGGTGATGCCTTTTTCTGTGCAAGCTTGGTAATAAGCTTTCGAGGTGTAAACAGAGCTCTGATCTCTGTGTAAAAGTGCTCCCTTAGGCAATTCCAATTGATTGAGCGTATCCAGTACAAAGTTAGTATTTTGACAATCTGAAATGGTGTAAGCTACAATCTCACGATTGTAGAGATCCATGACGGAAGATAGGTAGACAAAGTAGAGATAGGTAATGTCTGTGACTAGCTTCTCCAGTGGTTTTTCTACTTAGAAATCACGATCTAGCTTATTCTCTGTCACATAGTAAGGCTGATCTATATTTGGCACCTTCTTAGGACGTGCACGACAGAGCCAACCTCTTTCCTTCATAATTCGATAGACTTTCTTGCGATTAACGATTAGTCCATGGATTTTCTTAAGTAGTCGTGTAATAGTACGATAGCCGTAGATAAAATGATGTTCCATACAGAGTTGCTCGATTTTCTCTACAACCTCGTCTCTCTTCTCAAGTTTTTCGCCTCTTGCTTTCCAACGGTAGAAAGTTGAGCGTTTGACGCCGAAACAGTCCAGGATAACTGACACAGGATAGATTTTCTTGTATTCTTCCACCAGCTTGATAAGGTTTACTTTGTCGATTGCCTTATCAAGTTCTGATACTTTTTTAAGAGTTGTACCTGTAGTCGTAGTTGTTCTACTTTAGATAGCTCCTCCAGACCTTTGCCGTAATGACCTTGTTAGACTTACCTGCCTTCTTCATTTCGATACAGGCTAACTTAGTTTCCACTGAATAGGTTTTTTTGAGCATAATAAAACACTCCTGTTTCTAGTTTCCTAGATTTCAACAGAAGTGGTTTTCTTATGTCTCATTTTATGGAGCTAGTACCATATATCTAAGCTGGTTTTTATATGTTTTTTATCAATCATGGTATTCGCCACGATCCCATTTGGCATTTTCTTCGTCAAAGATATGATTATTTTTTGCAATTTCAGGGTTTACTTCAATGACCTTGTCAATTTTTTCAATTAATTTTTGATTAGTTTTTGTTGGTTCGTATTTGGTTTCTAGAAAGACATCAACAATATTGTTAATGAGATTTTGTCCCAGAATGCGTCCGCCGAAAGCAATGATATTGGCATTAAGCTCTTTTTTGGCATATCGTGCTGTTAAGACATCTCCAACGAGGGCTACACGTGTACCAGGAACTTTGTCGGCAGAAGCAGAAATTCCGACACCGGTTCCACAAAGAGCAATTCCAAGATCGGCATTTCCGGAAACGACATTTTCTGCGATTAGGCGTCCAAAGATGGGATAATGAGTACGGTGAAAATCATAGGTACCGACATCAATGACTTCATGTCCAAGCTCTTTTAGGTGTTCAGAGATTTTCATTTTTGTATCTGTGACAATGTGATCACAACCAAGTGCAATTTTCATAGCATTTCCCTCCTAGCACAATCTATTTAACATATCAATCCGTACTTGGTGACGACCCGCATCATAATCTGCAGTTAAATACGCATCCACGCAGGCATTGGCTAATTCTTCACCAAGAATTGCAGATCCGAGAGTGATGATACGAGTAGAATTGTGACGAATTGTCATCATGGCCGAATGTTCATCTGAAACAGCAGCACAGATAATACCTCTATGCTTATTTGCGACCATGTAAGAGCCGACAGCAAAACGGTCAAACAAAATACCACGAGTAGTATCATCTTTTCGTAATTCTTCTACAAGGGCAACTGTTGAATCTATAAAATCAACAGCCCCTTCTTGCTCATTAAGGTCTTTTATCTCATAACCGAGCTGAAGCAAATGAGTTTTCACTTTATTTTTTAACTCAAAACCATCAAGGTCTGTCCCTAGTATAACTTTCATGTTTATACCTCCTTTTTTATTTTACAACAATATTATAACGCCTGAAACAAACAATGTCAAATATAAAACAACAAAACAAAACACAATAAACTATTGACAACGCTTTCAAATAATTATATAATGATTTTGTAAACAAAATAGAACAAACAAACAGAAGGAGAAGATAAGATGGGACTTAATCATTTTTTTGATAAAGATTTAGTCTTTTGTCTGCAAGCTGACAATAAAGAGCATCTTTTTAGCCAAGTTGCGGATCTTCTTGAAAAAAGGAAGATTGTGACCTCTTCTTATAAAAAGGCTTTGATTGAGCGAGAAAAGTCATTTCCGACAGGACTTGACATGGAATTTTTGGGAAAAGGTTTACCTAATGTAGCTATTCCACATACGGATATAGCACACAATTTGGCAGAAAAAGTAGTAGTGGTACGGTTAGAACAATCAGTCATCTTTCATAATATGATTGCTCCTACAAAAGAAGTGGAGGTTTCGCTCTTATTCTTTATTATCAATAATTCTAATGCGAGCCAGACCAATATTTTAGCGCAGCTAATGGATTTCTTTACAGCAGATGGAAAATTGTATGCGCTATCACAATTAAACAATTCTGAAAAAATATTTCATTATTTATCAGAAACAATCAAGGATTAAACTATTAAAAATAAAAAACGGAGGATTTTAAAATGATTAAAATTTTAGCAGCCTGTGGAGCGGGGGTAAATTCTAGCCATCAAATCAAGAGTGCTCTTGAAGAAGAACTTTCTAATCGTGGTTATGATGTCCAATGTGATGCTGTCATGGTCAAAGATGTCAATGAAGACTTGATAAAAGGTTATGATATTTTCACGCCGATAGCAGCGACAGATTTAGGCTTTGAACCAGGAATTCCTGTTATTGAAGCAGGGCCTATCTTGTTTCGGATTCCAGCTATGAGCGCGCCTGTCTATGACAATATTGAGGCAACTATCAAAGAGCATGGTTTGCACTAAATTCTTTAATAGAGCTTAATAAAATAAAAAATACAATTCAATAAAATATGATCGGGAGGATTTATTTATGAATGTCATTATTGACTTAGCTAATAAATTTTTTAAACCCATACTAGATATGGGTGCACCAATTATTATGCTGATTGTTTTGACTGCTTTGGCTTTACTTTTTGGAGTAAAATTTTCAAAAGCACTTGAAGGCGGTATTAAATTGGCTATTGCTCTTACTGGTATTGGAGCCATCATCGGAATGTTGAACGGTGCTTTCTCTGCTTCATTGACAAAATTTGTTGAAAATACAGGGATTAAATTGAACATTACAGATGTTGGATGGGCGCCTTTGGCAACGATTACTTGGGGTTCGGCTTGGACACTTTATTTCTTGCTCATCATGCTCATTGTAAATGTAGTTATGTTAGTTACCAAGAAAACAAATACTCTAGATGTTGATATTTTTGACATTTGGCATTTGTCAATTACTGGTCTGTTGATTAAATGGTATGCTGATAATAACGGTGTGAGTCAGGGTGTTTCTCTCTTTGTTGCCACCTTAGCGGTTGTGCTAGTCGGAGTGATGAAAATCATCAATTCAGACTTGATGAAACCAACTTTTGACGACTTGCTCAATGCACCAAGTTCTTCGCCGATGACTTCAACTCACATGAATTATATGATGAATCCAGTTATTATGGTGTTGGATAAAATTTTTGATAAATTTTTTCCATGGCTTGATAAATATGACTTTGACGCTGCAAAGCTCAATAAGAAAATCGGTTTCTGGGGTTCTAAATTTTTCATTGGTTTTATTCTCGGTATTGTTATTGGAGTGATGGGAACACCGCATCCAGTTGCAGGTGTAGAAGAAGCTAAATCATGGGAATTGGTTATCAAAAGTTGGTTATCGCTTGGTTTGACTGCTGGTGTCTGCTTGGAATTGTTCTCATTGATTGGTTCTTGGTTTATCGCAGCCGTAGAACCACTGTCGCAAGGTATTACAAATGTTGCAACGAAACGTTTGCAGGGTCGTAAATTCAACATTGGTCTTGACTGGCCATTTATCGCTGGTCGCGCTGAAATTTGGGCATGTGCTAATGTACTGGCTCCAATCATGCTCGTTGAAGCTATTCTTTTATCAAAAGTTGGAAATGGAATTTTACCGTTGGCAGGAATTATCGCTATGGGAGTCACACCAGCCCTTCTGGTTGTCACACGCGGTAAATTGATTCGGATGATTGTTTTTGGAACCTTACTGCTTCCATTGTTCCTTCTTTCAGGAACCCTTATTGCACCATTTGTTACTGATTTAGCGAAAGGTGTAGATGCGTTCCCTAAAGGTGTAGCAAGCACACAATTAATTACTCACTCTACTCTTGAAGGACCGATTGAAAAACTATTCGGCTGGACAATTGGAAATGCGACAACAGGTGATGTTAAAGCGATTATTGGAGTGCTTCTTTTCTTAGCATTCTATATCGGAATTTTTGCTTGGTATAGAAAGCAAATGATTAAGCGAAATGAAGAATACGCTGCAAATGCAAAATAAAATAACAATAAGCTAGGCTATTCCTTTTGAAATAGTCTGGCTTTTACGTGAAAAAGAAAGGAAAAAAGATGATTCATTTGGTTTGTCCCAATCCAGCTTTGGATCGGACTGTTTTACTTAGCCATTTTAAAGAAAATGTGGTCAATCGACCAATTCAAGTGTACGAAAATGCTGGCGGAAAAAGTTTTAATGTTGCTTATGTTTTGAATTGCGAGAAAGGCGAAGAGCAAGTGAATTTTTGTATTCACACAATGCTAGGCGGCAAAATGGGGGAATATCTTCAGCAACTAAATAAAGAAAATCAAATTCCATTAGTTGTGACAGAAGTTGATAAGAATACACGTACGTGCACGATTATGGTTGATACAGAATCAGGAAAAAACTACCTTGTGTACGAAGCAGGATTTGAGCTGAGTGAGGAATTGTTAGAACATTTTACGACAAGGCTTCTAAGCCACGTTCAATCTGGTGATAGTGTTGTTTTTTCTGGTTCTTTGATGAAAGGGATGCCGGATGATTATATCGCGCAAATTGGTCGTCTTTTGCCAGAAGATGTGAATTTAGTAGTAGATACTAGTGGTGCAGCTTTGGAAGCAGCTCTTCCAGCTAAGCCTAAAGTTGTAAAAATTAACGATGAAGAATTAGCAGAATTAACAGGGCGATCAGTTGAATCGGCAGAAGAAGCAGTGAATCTTCTCAAAGAATACGCTGAAATTCCATATTTCATTGTAACAATGGGAGAAAAGGGAGTTGTTGCGCGTTTGCAAGATGATATTTTTCAGCTCACTTTTCCAAAAATTCAAGTTAAAAATCCAATTGCTTCAGGTGATTTCTTCTTAGGTAGTCTCTGTTATTCATTAGAAAATAAAGGATTAGTTGATAGAGAAGCCGTTATTCGTGCCTGTGCTTATGCGACAGCTAACTGTTTGCAATGGACTCCCAAAGTAGAGCTAGAAGATGTGAAAAGGATTATTCAGGAAATGAAACTAACAAGTTTGTAAATTTTTAGGGAACTATATAGCACTTTACCCTAATCACAATATATAGTATCTTAAAATAAGATTTTTGTAAATTTGACAACTATACTTTGTAGTTGTGTAAACAGGTATATAATCCCCTTAATTTAAATGGAGCAGGAGAAAAAGGAATGTCTATTTATGCATTAAAAGGTATTTGCGAGTATAAATTTGATGTGGATATTCCAAGAACAGATTGGGATTGGCTAATTTACCCTAAAGGTCTTTATGATATGATTATGCGTATTGTTAAAGATTATCTAATTATAAGAAAATTTACATCACAGAAAATGGTTTAGGCTATAAAGATGAGTTTGTAGATAATATGGTTTATGATGATGCTCGGATTGACTATGTTAAGAAACATTTGGAAGTTTTAGCTGATGCTATTGCGGACGGCGTCAATGTAAAAGGCTACTTCTTATGGTTGCTGATGGATGTATTTTCTCGGTCCAACGGTTATGAAAAACGCTACGATCTTTTCTATGTTGACTTTGAAACTCAAGAGCGTTATCCTAAAAAGAGTGCTTGCTGGTGCAAAAAAATAGTGCAAACACGAGAAATTCGTTAACTAAGTTGTTTTTATATTGAGTGACAGTTCAATAGAGCTGTCACTTTTCTATTGTCCTGCTTTGAAAGTATGATTTATGTAAAGATTTCCTAAAATCTGTATGATATTTTTTAAAAGTATTGACTCATAGAATCTTCTCTTTATATAATGAAGTTAATTTTGTTTTTATAAGGAGGTCGTATGACTTTATCAGGACTCATTGTTTTAGCTGTATTTGTATTTCGATTGGTATTTTTGAAAATATCTATTAAAAATGAGAAAGCGATACTAGCAAATGGCGGTCAAGAATTTGGGGTACAAAATACCAAGTACATCACTATTCTTCATATTTTATTTTATCTTTCTTGCTTTGTTGAAGCCACAATACGTCAGGTTCGTTTTGATGCGCTCAGTAGCGTGGGGCTAGGACTATTAGTATTTTCCATGTTCATGCTTTATGTTGTGACACAGCTCTTAGGTGACATTTGGACTGTAAAATTGATGCTGGTTAAGAATCATAAATTTGTTGATCATTGGCTTTTCCGCTATGTCAAACATCCAAATTATTTCTTGAATATCATTCCAGAGTTGATTGGTTTAGCACTGCTTTGCCATGCACTTCTTTCATTTTGTGTCTTGTTTCCTTTTTATGCTTTTGTTTTATATAATCGTATCAAGGAAGAAGAGAAACTTCTTCAAGAAATCATTATTCCAAATGGGATTGCACAGAAGTGAGCTTTTTCAAATATGAAATGAAAGAGTTCAAAATTAAACATTATTATCATTTTGTATAATTTTTTAAAAACAAAGTAAGAAATTGAGCTTTACATTGACAAAAGAGACAGAGGTGACATTGGGAGTGACTGTGAAAGCAAATAAAGGTTCTTGGGGGATGATTGACGATTTGCTTTTAACCAAAGAAGATGTGGATAAAACAGATTTGGCAACAGCAATTTCTGTTGCAAAAGAAAAATTGACAAAAGGTACACATTATACAAAAGATTCGCTTACTAAATTGAAAGTTCAAGTAGAAGAGGCGCAGGCTGTTTTACAAAAAAATGATACAACACAAGCAGAAGTTAATGCAGAAAGTGAAGCTTTACAGACTGCCATTCAAGCACTTGTACCACTAGAAAACCAGTCTTCTTCTACTGTTCAGCATGAAGATGGTAAAAAAATAAAGGAAAATTCTAATAACAAAGAACAAAAAGGAGGAAACTCTCATGCTGGATTGACAGATTCTGATTTGTCTAATAAAAATGAAGAGACCTCTCAAATAAATAAAACCAAAGAAACTTTGCCTACTACAAGCGACGAAAAATTAGCTAAATATTACCAAGTACCGGTACTAGCATGTCATATCTAGCTGGTATTGGCGTTGTTTTTCTAAGTGTATTTGTTGCTGTTCTCTCTAAGCAAAGTATTAAGTAAATCATTGCAAAAAAGTAGAAAGCAATAAAACTTTCTACTTTTTCTTATCTGCAATATATTCTAATTTTTGTTGTCGTGTTTTTCTTTTAAAGAGGGCTTCAGCTGACATGGCAGAAGGTTTGTCAGGAAATTCTTCTTGGTACAAAAGCGTAACGGGTAATCGTGCACGTGTGTATTTGGCACCCTTTCCAGCATTGTGTTTATGAAGTCGTTTTTTGATATCGGTCGTGTAACCTGTGTAAAGAGAGCCATCGGAACATTCCAGAACGTACATATAGGCTTTAATTTCCATAGTAAATCTCATGAATTTCTGGAGTGTAGCTGCCATCTTCATTATGAATGAAAAGCGGTGGCAGGATTTTTAGTCCGTCGCGAGAGCCGTCTTTGATAGCTTCAATGAGAAGCATATTGGCTTTTCGATTTGCCTTTGGGTAAACAAACTGAATACGTTTCGGAGCTAAATTGTGAGCTGTCATGGTCTCAATAATATCAAGGAAGCGTTCAGGACGATGGACCATTGTTAAACGTCCGTTTGATTTTAAAACCCGTTGAGAAATTTGACAGATTTCTTCCAAATTTGTCGCAATTTCATGACGTGCAAGCAAATAATGTCGGCTTGCATTGAGATTAGAATGTTCATCTACTTTAAAATAAGGCGGATTGCAGAGGATCATGTCTACTTTGCTACCACTGATATATCTGGTGAGATATTTCAAATCATCTTGAATGACCTGCATTTGGCTGGTTAGATTATTTAGCTCAATAGAGCGCTGGGCCATATCTGCGAGACGTTCTTGAATCTCAACAGCAATGATTTGGGCTTGCGTGCGCGTGCTTGCAAAAAGTCCAACAGCACCATTTCCGGCACAGAGATCCACGATAAGACCACGCTTAGGTAAGTTTGGAAAGCGGGAGAGGAGCACGCTATCTACTGAATAGCTAAAGACCTCTCGATTTTGGATAATTTTGACGTCAGTAGAAAAGAGCTGATTGATTCGCTCACCGTCTTTTAAAAGAATTTCTGCCATATACCCTTATTATATCATGATGTAGAGGAAAAGAAGCAATAAAAAAAGCAGTAAGACAAAAATGTACGGTTTTTCTTACTGCTATAGGTTAAATTTTACAAATTCTGTTCCCGTTCATTCTGTCTGTGTGTCACAACAATAAAAGTAATTGTAAAGAGGAGCATCAGAATGAAATAGATTGGCAAACTGTTGCTGGTTAAGGTAGTGATTTCAATGTACTTTTGCAGGATAATGGCTGTTCCGAAGAAGCCAATGAGCGACCAGAGGATAAGTAGAATCCGCCAGAGATTGAGCGGAAGGCAGGCTTGGACAACAGATAGAAATCCGATAGAGCCTAATAAATAATAAAGCAAAGTTGAGATTTCTAGTTGTGACCAACTATGCAATCCACCGAAAATACTGACAAATAAAACGCTAAAGACGACCATTAGCCCGCTAGGTAGCGCCTTGAAAATTGCTTTTTTAAGGAAATCTTGTTCAACAGGTTTGATATTCCGCTCAAAGGTGAGGACAAAGGGCGGCAAACCTTCAACAAATTGGTCGATCAAGGTGATTTGAATGGGGATAAATGGAAAGACTAAGAGCCATTCTGCTCGACCCAGTAAGATACTGGAAATACAAATGATTGTCAAAATGAACGAATAAGTTGTTTTTATGAGGAAAATTGGTGCAATGCGGGCGATATTATTAACGACGCGGCGTCCTTCAAAGAGAATTTCAGGTACATCGTTAAAATCAGAATTAAGCAACACCAGATTGGCAACTTGTCGTGTTGCAGGATCCCCTTCAGCCATGGCAATGGAGCAGTCTGCTTCCCGTAAGGCTAGAATATCATTGACTCCGTCACCAGTCATTGCTGTGGTATGCCCTGCTTTTTTCAGGGTTTGAATGATAAGTTTCTTTTGATGAGGAGAAACGCGGCCAAAGATAGCTGTCTTTTCTGTCAACTCAATCAATTCTTGATCCGTTACTTTTGAACAGTCAACATAACTTTGGTAATTTGAAAAACCAGCTTTTGCAGCAATGTTTGATACAGTAATTGGATTGTCACCTGAGATGATTTTTAAGCCCACTTCTTGTGAGCGTAAGTATTCCAAAGTATCAGCTGCTCCGTCACGAATCGGATCTGTGATTTCTAAAATGGCAATGGGTTGAATGCTACTTGGTAAGTGAATGTGTTTATGGTCAATGCGTTCAGGACTAATAGCTAAAGCGAGCACACGCGAACCACGCTTTTGAGCTTCCTGTGCTAGCTCAATTTCTTCATGAAAGAGCATTTCAGGCGCACCGAGAAAGACAGTACCTAAGTCCGACATTTCCATAGCTCCCCATTTACGGTCACTCGAAAATGGAATCATATTACTTGTTTGATAGTCAGTCGGAGTAGTAAATTGCTTGCGAATGGCTTGGGCAGTTGGATTATTGTCATCGCTTGCAGTGATATAAGCACTAAGAATGTCAGAGATGGCTTGTTCTGAAAAATCTTCTGTGAGTGGGCTGAAGGTTTCAATGTGCATTTTCCCTTGTGTAATGGTACCTGTCTTATCAAGACAGAGCATATCAACACGGGCCAATGTTTCAACGGAGTACATTTCTTGTACGAGGACTTTTCGTAAGCCCAGCTTGATGACAGCTGTTAAAAGAGAAGTAATCGTTAAAAGAGCAATTCCTTTTGGTAGCATTCCCAGAAGAGCCGTTGAGGTATTGACAACTGAGTCTTTGACAGGTAAATGTTTTACAAAGAGAGCTTCTAGAAAGAGCGCAATTCCGAAAGGGATAATGATTTTTCCTGTAAAACCTGCAATCCTGTCCATGGATTTCATGATACGAGAATTGATTGGTTTGACAGTCTTAGCCTCTAGCATCAGTTTAGAAGCATAATTATCAGAGCCTACATGAGTGATTTTGGCAATAACACGCCCGCTGGCAAGAAAACTTCCTGAGAGCAATTGCTCCCCAATCTCCTTTTGAACAAGGTCACTTTCACCTGTCAACATGGCTTCGTTCACTTCTGCAAAACCGTCTAAAACAGTTGCGTCACTTGGAATCTGCTCCCCCGTAGCCAGTTGAATACAGTCATCCAAGACTAAGTCTTCTGGATTGATTTGACTAGATTTACCATCGCGAATGACCGTTATCTTTTCTTTGTTTAAAAGATTCAGTTTGTCGACCATGTGTTTAGCTCGCAATTCTGTCACGATACCAGAGAGGGCATTGAAGCAGATAACAGCAAAGAAAACCAAGTTGCTCCATGCTTGCACAGCAACAAGCGCCAGGGCAATTGCAAAATTTAGTGCATTAAATAGCGTAAAAACATTGCGCTTGATGATTTGCCAGGTGCTGGTACTCGTATTGGCTGTAAAATCATTGGTAAGTCCTTGAGCAATTTTTTCTTGGACTTGTTGGTGGGTTAATCCCGTAAATTCTTTCATGTTCATGAGGATAATCATACCATTTTTTTAGTAAAATTTCTAATAGAATCCATTCGGCTGCGACACTTTTATGACGAAAAAAGTTTGCGAGCAAGAATTGGATAAGGTATAATGGAAGAAATAAGAAGGGAGAGGTTATGTTCTACAGATATTTAAGAGGATTAGTGATGTTGATTTTATGGGCTATAAATGGTAATGCTCATTTACATCATCTGGAGAATATTCCTGACCAAGAGGAAAATTATATTTTGGTAGCACCGCACCGTACCTGGTGGGATCCTGTTTATATGGCTTTCGCTACAAGACCCAAGCAATTTATTTTTATGGCAAAAAAAGAATTATTCACGAATCGCGTTTTTGGTTGGTGGATTCGGATGTGTGGTGCTTTTCCGATTGACCGTGAAAATCCTGGAGCATCCGCTATCAAATACCCTGTAAAAATGCTGAAATCAAGCAACCGCTCGTTGATTATGTTTCCAAGTGGCAGCCGTCATTCTAAGGATGTTAAAGGAGGAGTAGCTTTGATTGCCAAAATGGCAAAGGTACGGATTCTTCCGGCCGTTTATGTCGGACCGATGAGCCTGAAAGGTTTAGCAAAAGGTGAGCGTGTGGACATGGATTTTGGCCAGCCGATTGATATTTCGGATATCAAAAAGATGAATGATGAAGGCGTGGAAGAAGTCGCCCGTCGCATTCAGACAGAATTTGATCGTTTAGATGCAGAAGTAGCAGCTCTTGAAGTGAAAAAAAGTCCGAATATATTATTGCTGTTGCCACGTTTGATTGCCCTCTTACTATCCCTTGTTGTTGGCTTGTTGACATTTGTTTTTAGTTTTATCGCAAGCTTTGTTTGGGATCCTGAAAAGCATAGAAAATAAAATCTCTTATAAAGGATGATAACTATACGCCTATCTGGATAGCAGCAATCGTACAGAATGAAATGGAATTTGTATATCTGGCAAAGCAAGTGTAGCAAACATTTGATCTATGTTTCTAAAAGGAGCCTCTATGAAAATAGCAGTTTTACTGTATCCAGCGTGCTCATTGCAGGAAATCACAACTTTGACATCCATTCTTTGTCTTTCTTTTGGGCAGTCTTTGGACTATCTTGCTTCAGAAAAGAAAATTTATACAAGTGAAGAAGGATTACAAGTTATTCCGGATTTTACTTTTAAAGAAGTTCAAGGTGTAGTGTATGATTGTATCATATTGCCAGGTACACAGGAGCCTTTTGTTAGTCTCTATGATTCTAGACTCATCTCTTTTTTGAAAAATGTAGATATCAAGCGAACAATAGTAACTGCCATTTCTTCGTCACCTATGTTTTTGGGAAAAGCTGGTTTATTGAGAAATCGATATTATACAGGCGGTTTATATATGGAGTTAGTAGACTATTTTTCTTTTTTGGAAAAAGAAAATATACTCCATCAGCCAGTTGTAAAAGATAAGAATGTTATCACAGCTATTGGATTTGCCTATACAATATTTTCTCAGACTGTTTTGGATACTTTAGGATTAGAATTACCGAGCGATTTCTTTTTGAGAAAAAATTTCTACAGCCCAGAGGAATTAACTTATCATTTAGAAGCAAGCGATTACCAAAAAATACTGCAAAAGATTTCACAATATGAACGATGTACCCAGGAATGATTTCCTGGTTTTTTATTGTAAATGTTAGGACAAAAAGAATAATCAATACATAAATTATACATGAAAGCGCTTGCTAAAATAGATTTAAAATAGTATACTAAATTTAAGGTATACGGTTTTAAAAAGGTGATAAGAGTGTGCATTGCTCTTATTTATAAAAAGTTGATGTATTCAACATGCAATGATAAAAGGAGAAATATATGAAAAAATTGATTTTTCGTTTAACAATTTTATTATCTGCTCTCATTCTCTTTCCTTTCCAAGCAGTTGAAGCTTGTACAGGTTTTATTGTTGGGAAGAACTTGACAGCAGATGGTTCGACTTTGTATGGTCGTACAGAGGATTTGGAGCCTCATCATAATAAAGTCTATAAAGTCCATCCAGCTAAGGACAATAAAGCAGGTGCAAAGCTGATTGATGAAGCCAATGGTTTTGAATGGCAGTTACCTGCTCGGAGTTATAAATACACTTCGGTTTCAGACGTCACGCCAAAAGAAGGTATTTTTGACGAAGTAGGCTTCAATGAACATGGAGTATCTATATCAGCCACTGTTTCTGCAAAAGCAAATAAAGCTATTCAAAAAGTTGATCCTTATGTTGAAAAAGGCTTAGCAGAGTCTATTATGACTACAGTCGTTTTACCACATGTAAAAACGGCTCGTGAAGGTGTGGAACTCATCGCGGAGATTGTCAAAAAGCAAGGTGCTGCTGAAGGCAATATCGTGACGATTGCGGATAAAACGGGTGTTTGGTACATGGAAATCCTCTCTGGCCACCAATATGTTGCCATTAAATATCCCGATGATAAATATAGTGTTTTCCCTAATACTTTCTTCTTAGGAAGTGTTGATTTTAATGACAAGGAAAATGTCATTGCTTCAGAAAATGTTGAAAAGGTAGCGCGTGATGCTAATTCTTACAAGGAGATTGATGGTAAATTCCATATTTCCCAATCTTATAATCCACCAATGTCAGAGGCAGATCGTTCGCGTGCTTGGGCAGGTATTAAGGCTTTGAATCCAGACGCACCAGTCAATTATGATGATAAATATTTTGATTTATTGCAATCTAGCAATAAGAAAATCAGTGTTGCAGATGTGATGCGGATGCAGCGGAACCGTTTTGAAGGAACGCAATTCAAACCACTAGACCAAATGGAATTAGACGGTAAAGGCATTCCTCAACGTGGAAAAGTAGATCCAGTCTATAAATATCCGCTTGGCAACCCAAACGTAATGGAAGCACACATTTTCCAATTGAAAGATAATATCCCTGCTAGCATGGGTGGTGGTACGATGTGGCTTTCTGTTGGGAGTCCTCGTTTCGCTCCATATCTACCATATTATGGAAATATTACCAATACGTATTCAGCTTACCAAGTTGATACAACGAAGTACGACAAAAATTCGTGGTATTGGGTTGCATCTCACATTTACGATATGGCGGCTAAACACCAAAAATTATTTGGCAATAGTGTACAGGAAAAATGGAAAGCTTTAGAAGCACAATGGATTGAAGAACAAGCTAAGGCTGACGAACAATACGCAGCTGCAGGCGGAGCTTCGTCAGAAGAAGTGACTGCAGCTAGTATGGCACGTGCGGAAAAAGTCTTTAAAGAGATGAAAGCTCTAGAAGCTGAAATGGAAGAAAAGATCAAAAATGAGCAAACACCGCCAAGTTCTAGCACAGAACCATCTTCAAGTACAAGTGAGTCATCTTCAACTTCGTCTACATCTCAATCTTCGTCAAGTACAAACGAAACTTCTACATCTAGTTCATCAGATGTTGAAAAACCAAAACCAAACGATACTTCTGATACCTTAGTGGATACAGCTACAGGTGTTCGTTTGCAAAATGCAGATTTAGTAAAGGCTAATCTCAAATTAGCAGTTAAAAAGACAATTGAAGAAAATGCAGATAGCTATGATATTACTTTGACCAATCCAAAAGGTGAAGCAGTGTCACAAGTTAGCTCCACATTAGTGACAGTACCAGTGAAACAAGGTGCTACGGTGGAATCTGTTTATGCTATGAAAGATGGTAAACAAGCAGAAAAATTTGACTTTGTTCTCAATAAAGATAAAACGATTAGCTTTAAAACAACTCACTTCTCTACTTACAAAATAAATTATAAAGTTGTAAAAGAAGCGCCAAAGCAAAACAAACGTGGTTTTCTTCCATCAACTGGTGAAAAAGTGACTTTCCTTGGTTTAGTAGGGATCGTTATTTTAGGAATTGTGATCTTTATCTTAGCAAAACGTTCAAAAAAGAATAATGAATAGTTGAAGCAAGAAAGTCAATATCATCTTGAAGAATTCCTTCAAAGTTGGATACAAACTAACTTTGGGGGATTTTTATATGGATTGGATAGCTGTATACTATAAATTGAAAATGATAATATTTATTTTGATAATAATAATTGTCAAAATGACAAATATATGTTGTAATAAAATTGTGAAAGGAGAATATGGTATGAAGTTGAGAAATCGGCTCAAGGAACTTCGAGCAAGAGATAGGCTCAATCAAACAGAACTAGCCAGAAAAGCAGGAATTTCTCGACAAACCGTCAGTTTAATCGAACAGGGAGAGTATGCTCCATCTGTTATTATTGCCTTAAAGATTGCTCATATTTTTGGAGAAAACGTAGAAAATGTAGTTTATCTAGAGGAGAATAGTAATGAAAAAATGGATGAAAATTAGTGATTTGATGATAGTCAGTGTTTTGATGGGAATTTTTGTAGCCAATAGCTGACTCGAAACTTTCCATTTTCCAACTTTTTTAAATAGTACACTTTTAGGATGGATTATTCGTTTGCTCAATCTGATTTTATTCTGCACGATGATTTATTTACTATCTTCTAGTCGGAAAATTCAGAAACAATCGGAATCAAGAAAAGAAAATGAGTTAATTGAGCAGCTTTACCAGAAGATGTTTAAAAATCTGGAATACGGCACCATTTCCCTAGATGTGATGACAATTTTGGTAATTTTTGATATACTAACTTCACTTAGTTTAGCTATCACTAAAAATAGTTTTTCACTTAGAATCAGTTTGTTTTCTTATTTAACCTTGTCTTTCGTCATATATGGGCAATATTACCTCTAAAAAACAATTGAGCAGGTTTGGCATTTTAAACTACCAACGTTTGCATTTCCTGAAGACATTTTAATATTTATGAAAACTTATGATGAAGCAGAACGAGAAGCGTATTATAAGCAGAACTTTAAAATCCTTTTTCAGTTAAATCAGTTTATTTTGCCAGTACTTTACGTTTTCATCTTTGTCATCTCGCTTAGCTTACGTGAGATTCAATATCTTCCCATTGCAATTGTAGTATTTATCCACTATACGTCAATGTGATGAACTTTTCTATGGTGAAAAATAATTTTAAATAAGCCGTAAACACTGTAAAATAACTAGTGAGAAAGGGAGAATCTTTAATGAAAAAAATAGCCCATATAGGACTTGGAATTTTAAAATTATTGGGATTAATTGTTTTAGTTATGGTCATCAATGGCATTCCTATGTTATTCTTAGCAAAAGGACAAAATCTACCAATATATACAGAAATTTTACTAGTTTTAGCCTACCTTGTGCTCGTGTTTTTTGCTATCCGCACTTTATGGAGAAGATACCAAACACATATCTCAAAAGACGTCAAAGTTCTGTCGTTTTCTTGGGGAGATTTTGGAAAAGCCTTGTTATTCTTTTTAGTGGCGAGAGTGGTAGCAGTAGTTGGAACTTATCTAAATATTCTGTTAACAGGGCAAAGTACAACTAGCAACGATAACGCTTTACAAAATCTAGGAAAAATTATGTCAGTTGATCACATCTTTTTTGCTTTGTTATATGTGATGACGGTTGCAGTGATAGCTCCGATAATTGAAGAACTGGTGTTTCGCGGTTTTGCGACGATCTTTTTCTTTGAAAAAGATCAAAAAATAGTGGCAGCGCTCATAACATCTATCATTTTTGCACTTCCTCATATTTCAAAATGGACAGAATTTCCATTATATTTTGCAATGGGATTAGTGCTTTATGTCGCATTTGCACGTCGGGGAAATCTGAAAGATTCAATCGCTGTACATATCTTAAACAATACACCAGCAGCTATAATCATGCTGATTGCGATGTTTCAATAGTGATCTAAAAATAGTGCAATCATTACAATAAAAACACGAATGGAATTTTGGTTCCAGCTATTTGCTGGTGTTACCTCATTCGTGTTTTTATGTTATCAAATGTTATTTTAATGAGCAGGTGTTTTATAATCCATAATTGTAATCGTCATCTTGCATGGCTTCAACTTCACCAAGAAGATAACCATTTCCAACTTGAGAAAAGAAATCGTGGTTAGAAGTTCCAGTTGAGATACCATTCATGATAATCGGATTGACATCGTCAGCTGTGTCAGGGAAAAGTGGATCTTGTCCGAGATTCATGAGCGCCTTATTAGCATTGTAGCGCAAGAACGTCATAACTTCATCTGTCCATCCTATGGCGTCATAGAGTGTTTTTGTATAGAGTTCTTCATTTTCGTAGAGGGTGTATAGCAGGTCGTACATCCATTCTCGGAATGTTTCTTGTTCTTCTTCTGACAATTCGTTGAAACCAAGTTGAAACTTGTAGCCGATATAAGTACCGTGAACGGATTCGTCACGGATAATCAATTTGATGATTTCAGCGACATTGGCTAATTTGTTATTCCCAAGATAGTAAAGAGGTGTGAAAAAACCAGAGTAGAAAAGAAAGGTTTCAAGGAAAGTTGAAGCGACTTTTTTTTGGAGTGCATTTCCATTGAGGTAAATCTCATTGATGATCTCAGCTTTCTTTTGTAAATAAGGATTGGTATTGGTCCATTCAAAGATTTCGTCAATTTCTGATTTTGTGTTAAGAGTCGAAAAAATAGATGAATAGGACTTAGCATGAACAGACTCCATGAATTGGATATTGTTTAGCACAGCTTCTTCATGAGGCGTGCGAATATCTCCTCGAATAGCTTCCACACCAGATTGAGATTGCATGGTATCAAGAAGTGTCAGCCCGCCAAAGACTTTACCAACAAGGTCTTTTTCTTTAGCTGATAATTTTCTCCAATCATCTAAATCGTTGGAAAGAGGGATTCGTGTGTCGAGCCAGAATTGCTCGGTTAGTTTTTCCCAAGTAGATTTGTCAATGACATCTTCGATGGCATTCCAGTTAATAGCTTTGTAGTAGGTTTTCAAGTAGATTAATCCTCCAATTTTTTATAGGTATTATATACTTTATCAACAGATGATATTCCAATGAATGTAAGCGTTAGCATAAGTATTTGACTGGTTAAAGGCAGTTTGGAATTGAATTCTGTCATCTTTATTAAGAAATGGACTGCAGTAAGTAGTTGCCAATATGATATAGGTAAAATCTTGATAAAAATGTTCTTAGTCTTAATCGATACAATTTTCAAAATTATATATATAAAAATTAGTAAGAAAGTTGTAAAAGTAATGAAATTTATTTCTGTGCTTTTAGGGTTAAGAAAGCTGACAATATTTATAAAAATAAGAAAACAAATATCTATAATTAAACTATCAATTAAAAAATAAAAGAGATATTTGCAAAAATTGATGGGTATTCTTCATATTTAAATCACACAACTTTCACACTGATTGGCTCCGACTTCACCGCCGTCATCTGTAAAGGTGCGGACATAATAGATAGATTTGATCCCCTTGTTAAAGGCATAGTTGCGCAGAATAGAAAGGTCGCGGGTGGTCTGTTTACTTTCGTTTTTCCATTCATAGAGACCTTGCGGAATATCGCTGCGTAGAAAGAGAGTCAGAGAAAGCCCTTGATCCACGTGCTCAGTAGCTGCAGCGTAGACATCAATGACCTTACGCATATCCATGTCATAGGCGCTAGTGTAGTAAGGAATAGTCTCAGTTGACAGACCGGCAGCAGGATAGTAAATTTTTCCGATTTTCTTTTCTTGGCGTTCTTCAATGCGTTGGGTAATCGGGTGAATCGAAGCAGATACATCATTGATATAGCTGATAGATCCGTTTGGCGCAACAGCCAAGCGATTTTGATGATAAAGACCGTCTGTCATGACTTTCTCACGCAGCTCAGTCCAATCTTTGGCAGACGGAATAAAGATATTTTGAAAGAGTTTTTTCACTCGATCAGATTTCGGTACAAATTCGCCAGTCACATATTTGTCAAAGTATGAACCGCTTGCGTAGTCAGACTTTTCAAAGTTATGGAAGGTCATACCACGCTCACGGGCAATATTATTGGATTCAACAAGGGTCCAATAATTCATGAGCATAAAGTAAATACTAGTAAACTCAACAGATTCAGCTGAGCCATATTCTATCAATTGCTGAGCTAGGTAACTGTGCAAGCCCATGGCGCCTAGCCCAAAAGTATGAGCTAAGCTGTTGCCATGATCAATGGTTGGAACAGCTTTGATGTGGGAACTATCTGTAACGAAAGTCAGAGCACGAGTCATGGTTCGGATAGACTTGCCAAAATCTGGTGAAGTCATCATATTAACCACATTGGTAGAACCGAGATTGCAAGAAACATCTGTTCCCAGTTTGATAAATTCTTGCGCATCATTCAACAATGAAGGTTCTTGTACTTGTAAGATTTCAGAGCAGAGGTTGCTCATGATAATCTTACCATTCACTGGATTTGCACGATTAGCGGTGTCAATATTGACGACGTAAGGATAGCCAGATTCCTGCTGCAACTTGGAAATCTCGGTTTCTAAATCACGAGCTTTAATCTTTGTTTTGTTAATCTTAGGATTGGCAACCAATTCGTCATATTTTTCGGTAATATCAATATAGGCGAACGGAACGCCATATTCACGTTCGATAGAATACGGACTGAAAAGGTACATTTCTTCATTCTTGCGAGCCAATTCGTAAAATTTATCTGGAATGACAACACCTAAAGAAAGAGTTTTCACTCGCACTTTTTCATCGGCATTCTCTTTCTTGGTTGAAAGAAAAGAGATAATATCCGGATGGAAGACATTGAGATAAACTACTCCAGCCCCTTGACGCTGACCTAGTTGATTAGAGTATGAGAAACTGTCTTCAAAAAGTTTCATGACTGGCACCACTCCAGATGCGGCCTCTTCATAGCCCTTGATAGGAGCACCAGCTTCACGCAAATTACTGAGGGAAATTCCAACACCGCCGCCAATCCGAGATAGCTGCAGAGCTGAATTGATCGAGCGACCGATAGAGTTCATATCATCCGTTACTTGAATGAGGAAACAGGAGACTAGTTCTCCGCGACGAGACCGGCCGGCATTAAGGAAACTTGGAGTAGCAGGTTGATAACGTTGATGAATGATTTCATTAGCAATATCTTTGGCAATTGCTTCATCACCGTTGGCAAAATAGAGCGCATTAAAAAGAACACGCTCTTCCATGCTTTCGAGGTAATACTCGCCGTCATTTGTTTTGAGAGCATATTGATTATAGAATTTATAAGCTGCCATGAAAGACTTGAAATGGAAATCTTGCTCACGAATAAAAGCAGCCAGTTCTTCGATGTATTCAGGTTTATAAAGTTGGATAAATTCTTTTTCTAAATAGTTTTCTTGAATTAAAAAGTGAATTTTTTCAGTAATAGATGAGAATTGCTTGGTATTTGGTTCCACATTTTCTTTAAAAAATGCCTCCAAAGCTTCCTTATCTTTGTGAAGCATAATTTGTCCGTTGATTGGACGGTTGATTTCGTTATTCAGACGGAAATACGTCACGTCTCCGAGTTGTTTAAGTCCCATATTGTTCCTTTTTCTAAATAATTGAATTGTTTTACAAAAGAAAGAGCTTCTATGGTTTATAGAAGCGGCTGGATAGCTCTATGATTACAACAATTTTATGATAATTTTTTTAATTTACCTGGTTGAAAACCGGAAAATGCTTCTGTTGGAGTTTGGACAATCGGTGCAGCATTGAAACCTAAGCTTTTTACATGATCGATGTATTCAGGCTGTTCGTCCAAATTGATTTCACGATATTCCACATGGTTAGTGTCTAAGAAGCGTTTTGTCATTTTGCACTGCACGCAATTGTTTTTTGAGTAAATAGTTACCATAATGAACTCCTAATTTCTTTAAATTCAGTATGGAATTAGTATATCCAAAGCAGGGAATTTTGTCAACTATTATGTTCTAAATATTGTGTTTTGTTTTGGGGTTTTAAATACCATGATACTAGATATAGTGTTTTCTTGGAAAAAGAAAAAGATAGAATGAACTCCTGTTTTGGGCTTCGTTAGACTAAGCTTTCCTTAGGGAACAATGGATTAAAAATGTGTCAATCAATTGGACAGTGAAAATCTCGTTTTAATGAAATTTCAGTAATTCTCATAAAAAAGACTTGCTGAATACACATAAAATTCTTGAAAAAATTTTACAAAGATGTTATAATCTAGAATTGTAAGGGTTATCACATGAGACCCCAAAAAGATTACATTAAAGGAGAGTCAAACTATGGCTTCTAAAGATTTCCACATTGTGGCAGAAACAGGTATTCACGCACGTCCAGCAACTTTGTTAGTTCAAACTGCTAGCAAATTTGCTTCAGATATTACTCTTGAATACAAAGGTAAATCAGTAAACCTCAAATCAATCATGGGTGTTATGAGCCTTGGTGTTGGTCAAGGGGCTGATGTAACAATTACTGCAGAAGGTGCAGACGCTGATGATGCAATTGTAGCAATCGCAGAAACAATGACAAAAGAAGGATTGGCTTAACATGACAGAAATGCTAAAAGGAATTGCAGCATCTGACGGTGTTGCTGTTGCTAAGGCATATCTACTTGTTCAACCGGATTTATCATTTGAGACTGCTTCAGTCGAAGATACAAATGCAGAAGAGGCTCGTTTGGATGTAGCTCTTGAAGCTTCACAGAACGAGCTTTCTGTTATCCGTGAGAAAGCAGTAGAAAGCCTTGGAGAAGAAGCAGCTCAAGTATTTGATGCTCACTTAATGGTACTTTCTGACCCAGAAATGATTGGTCAGATTAAAGAAACAATTCGTGCAAAAAAAGTGAATGCTGAAGCAGGTCTGAAAGAAGTAACAGACATGTTCATCACTCTCTTTGAAAATATGGAAGATAATCCATACATGCAAGAACGTGCAGCTGATATTCGTGACGTTACAAAACGTGTGCTTGCACATTTGCTTGGAGTTCGCCTACCAAATCCTGCTATGATCAATGAAGAAGTAGTAGTGATTGCACATGATTTAACACCTTCTGATACAGCTCAGTTAGATAAGAATTTTGTTAAAGCTTTTGTAACAAACATCGGTGGACGTACAAGTCACTCTGCTATTATGGCTCGTACTCTTGAAATTGCTGCAGTTCTTGGAACGAATAACATTACCGAATTAGTGAAAGACGGTGATGTGATTGCTGCAAATGGTATCACTGGGGAAGTGATTATCAATCCAACCGAAGAACAAATTGCAGATTTTAAAGCAGCTGGTGAAGCTTATGCCAAACAAAAGGCTGAATGGGATTTACTGAAAGATGCTGAAACAGTAACAGCTGACGGAAAACATTTTGAACTGGCTGCAAACATCGGTACACCAAAAGATGTTGAAGGTGTCAACGCTAATGGCGCTGAAGCTGTCGGACTTTACCGTACTGAATTCCTTTACATGGATTCCCAAGATTTCCCAACAGAAGATGAGCAATATGAAGCTTACAAAGCTGTTTTGGAAGGCATGAATGGTAAGCCAGTTGTTGTCCGTACAATGGATATTGGCGGGGACAAAGAGCTTCCTTACTTTGATCTTCCAAAAGAAATGAATCCATTCCTTGGATTCCGTGCGCTTCGTATTTCAATTTCGGAAACAGGAAATGCAATGTTCCGCACACAATTACGTGCACTTTTGCGTGCATCTGTTCATGGGCAATTGCGCATCATGTTCCCAATGGTTGCTTTGTTGACTGAATTCCGTGCCGCAAAAGGTATTTTGGAAGAAGAAAAAGCTAAATTGCTTGCGGAAGGTGTTGCAGTTGCGGACAATATTCAAGTTGGTATTATGATTGAAATTCCAGCAGCAGCTATGTTGGCTGATCAATTTGCAAAAGAAGTTGACTTCTTCTCAATTGGTACTAATGACTTGATTCAATACACAATGGCTGCAGATCGTATGAATGAACAAGTTTCTTACCTTTATCAACCATACAACCCATCTATCTTACGTTTAGTGGATCGAGTGGTCAAAGCAGCTCATGCTGAAGGCAAGTGGGCTGGTATGTGTGGTGAAATGGCGGGTGATCAAACTGCTGTTCCACTTCTAGTTGGTATTGGTCTGGATGAGTTTTCAATGAGTGCCACATCTGTTCTTCGTACACGTAGTTTGATGAAAAAATTGGATACGAAGAAGATGCAAGAACTGGCTCAACGTGCCCTTACAGAATGTGCAACGATGGAAGAAGTTCTTGAACTTGAAAAAGAATATCTTGATTTTGAATAATATCACAACAGAAACTATTGTCAACGAGGACAATTGTAGTGTTGATGATGGAAAGGCAGGGATAGTAGCATCCCTGCCTTTCTTTGTGATAGCAAAAAATTTTGATACAATAGCCAATTATTAAAAAGTAGTAGGAAAAATTGCGGAGCAAGTCAACCTTTTGTTCGTTTTGTAAATCTGGAGAAATACTCAATGAAAACAGATTTATTCTATCTACAACCTAAAGTATACTTCTAATAACCTATTTAAACCTTGTGATAGTGAAGCTATGGGCTTAAAATTTTTAATATTTATTTGCTTGCCCTTTTCTATAGTAATCATTTAGGCTGTCGATGTTCCTTTTTACTTCCTTTTAGCTAATTTTGCTATAATGATAATTATGAACAACTTAATTAAATCAAAATTAGAGTTATTGCCGACTAGCCCAGGCTGTTATATCCACAAGGATAAAAATGGTACGATCATCTATGTAGGAAAAGCTAAGAATCTGCGCAATCGGGTGCGCTCGTATTTTCGCGGAAGTCATGATACTAAAACGGAAGCGTTAGTGTCTGAGGTTGAGGATTTTGAGTTTATTGTCACTGAGTCTAATATTGAAGCTTTGTTGCTTGAAATCAATCTTATCAAGGAAAATCAACCCAAATACAACATCATGCTTAAGGACGATAAGTCCTATCCTTTTATCAAAATTACCAATGAGACATATCCGCGGCTTATAATCACACGTCAGGTTAAGAAAGATAGTGGTTTATATTTTGGCCCGTATCCTGATGTAGGTGCTGCGAATGAAATTAAGCGCCTACTGGATCGCATTTTCCCTTTCCGAAAGTGTACCAATCCACCTGAGAAAGTTTGCTTCTACTATCATATCGGACAGTGTCGAGCTCATACTATCTGCCATAATGATCCACATTTCTTTCAAGAGATGGCTCAAGAAGTAGCAGATTTCCTCAAAGGTCATGATAATAAGATTATTGATGAATTGAAAGGAAAAATGACTAGTGCTGCTGAAAAGATGGAATTTGAAAAAGCGGCTGAATACCGAGATTTGCTTCAAAGTATTGCGACACTTCGCACCAAGCAACGAGTGATGGCAAGGGATTTACAGAATCGGGATGTCTTTGGCTATTATGTGGACAAAGGATGGATGTGTGTGCAGGTTTTCTTTGTCCGTCAAGGAAAACTCATTGAGCGAGATGTAAATATGTTTCCTTATTACAATGACCCTGACGAGGATTTTTTGACTTATATTGGACAATTTTATCAGAATAAATCTCATCTGGTGCCCAATGAAATTTTGATTCCATCTGATATTGACGAGGAATCAGTACGGGCTGTGGTGGATACAAAAATCCTTAAGCCTCAACGAGGAGAAAAGAAACAGCTGGTCAATCTGGCAATTAAGAATGCTCAAGTTAGTTTACAGCAGAAGTTTGACTTATTAGAGAAATCTATTGAAAAAACGCAAGGAGCAATTGAAAATCTAGGCCGGCTCCTCAATATTCCCACTCCAGTTCGGATTGAGTCGTTTGATAATTCCAATATTATGGGAACAAGCCCTGTTTCAGCTATGGTGGTTTTTATCAATGGCAAACCCAGCAAAAAAGATTATCGCAAGTATAAGATTAAGACAGTTATCGGTCCGGATGACTATGCCAGTATGCGAGAAGTGATTAAGCGCCGTTATAGCCGAGTCATGCGAGATGGTTTACTACCGCCTGATCTGATTGTCATTGATGGTGGCCAAGGTCAAGTCAATATTGCAAAAGACGTCATTCAAAATCAGTTAGGCTTAGATATTCCTATCGCTGGTTTGCAAAAGAACGACAAGCATCAGACTCATGAATTGCTTTTTGGTGATCCGTTGGAAGTGGTCGAATTATCTCGCAATTCACAGGAATTTTTCCTTTTGCAACGCATTCAAGATGAAGTCCACCGCTTTGCCATTACCTTCCATCGCCAGCTCCGGTCTAAGAATTCCTTCTCATCGCAACTCGATGGTATCGAAGGCTTGGGACCTAAGCGCAAGCAAAATCTCATGAAGCATTTCAAATCGCTAACTAAGATTAAAGAAGCAAGTGTTGAGGAAATTGTCGAAGTAGGCGTACCGCGAAAAGTGGCAGAGGCAGTGCGGGCTAAGTTGAACGAACTGGGCAAGCGGAAAGAAATATAATTACCAGAGGTTGCAGAACCTTTGGCAGAATTGGATAGTTAATATATAAACTAAGACTGTGAAAACGGTCTTTTGTGGTATAATGGGAAAGAAGTGAGCCAGAATGGAGAGACAATCATGATACCTATAGAAAAATCAAATCCGTCTGAAGTTGAAAAAATTTGCTTGGCATTATATAGAAAAATGAATTTTCAAGATTATCCTGAATTTAAAAATGAATTAAATAAATGGGTCACAGATAATATACCAGGACTTGAGAGTGAAAAGGATGCTTTTCTAAAGATAATGTCTGCGGAGTATTTATTTTTAGAGGAATGTAAAAAATTTTTGGATAATTTTATCGTTAATGAACCTAAATTAACAGAGTATTTAAAAAAATCCTATGGAAAGATAGATTCGAGATTAAGGAAGAAAATAATTGATTTAAAGAACGTTTCGGTATGCCCGTATTGCAATCGTAATTATATAAACTCAACATATAAAGTACTTCATTGTAATAATTGTAGTCAAGAATTATTAGTAATTGATGAGGCTGAAAAAGAATGTCGATATTGCAAACAAGAGATTAACGGTCAGACTAAAGTAGTAAACACTGCTCAACTAGACCACTTTTTTCCAAAAGACAGCTATCCACTGTTTTCCGTTTCATTTTACAATTTAATTCCTAGTTGTTATAGCTGTAATCATGTGAAATCAAATAAGGGTTTAGAATATAGTCCCTATGATACTAGTTTTCCATTCGATGATGTAAAGTTTACATACATTCCAAAGTCTGTCGATGAGATTAAAATCAAAATTAATTCTCGTAATATTGACTTTAAAAATGGAATTCGTATTTTGGGTATAGAGGAGCTATATCAAAGTCACATTGATGTAGTAAATGAATTGATTTGGAAAAAAGAAGTATATACAGATAGTTATAGAGATGGTTTGTCAAAAATCTTAAATCAAACAAATCATGAATTGAGAAAAGCTGAGTTGAATCGCTTTATAACAGGTCACTACACAGATAAAGAAAATTATGGGAAAAGACCACTTTCAAAAATGGTTACAGATATTAGTAAAGAAATTGGATTGATAGGAGGAGAGCAATGAAATTAATTGCTTTGGTTATTAAGCAGTATGATAAGCTTTTTAAAGAGCAGATTTTTAATTTTTCAGACGAATATAAAGTTGATTTTAACTTTGAAACGAATGAATTAAAAATTGATAAAAATCCAGATTATATTGAAAACTTTTATGGAGAGTCTATTTATAATATTTCACCAATAGTTGGGATAAATGGGACTGGGAAATCAACTTTATTGGAATTGATAAAATATGTAACACAAAATTCAGATTCTCATTTAAACAATAATAATTCCTATTTTAAAGTATTTAAGGATAATGAAAAATTCAAAGTCAAACAATATAATATGACTGTACGAGAGAATGAGAACTTTGAAATTAATGGCGATGATGGATTACCTCAAGAAATAAATGTGAACACTGTAATAAGTTACTTTAATTTGCACAATCAATCTTTTGGAGGTGGATCTGGGTTGGTAGATAATAATACCGTAGGAATGGAAGCTAATTGGTCTCCGTTAGAAAATTATTATAGAGTCTATTCTGAGTTTTATAGTAAAGAAATTTTTTCTGATTTTAAATTTAAAATTTCATTAACTAGATCCTATTTTTCTCCTGATTCATTAACTCAAGCTCTCTTTAATAAGAAAGAACTTATTAAAGAAGTTTGTTTAACCTTAATTACAAATATTAGAGATAAAATATTTGACACACTAAGGGCGACTAATAAAGAAAAAGGTGAAAGTCTTGTTGTATTAGATTCAATATTGGCACAAATTGCTGATTATAAATCTGAAGATAAAGATGATTGGGAATCAGATATTAAATTTTATGAAAATAAAATGAAGGACTTAGATGATTTTTATTTATTGAAAGAAGGGTTTTATGATGTAAATTTTTTTGAAGTTTTTCAGAGGATTTCTAGCGTTTTATTCCTTTTTAAGAATTATATTATAGGCATAGAAAACGAAAAAATAATAGTAGAGTTTCCACGAGATTTATCACAAAATCAAAATTTTTTAAAAATTTGTAAAAAATTTGATTCACTTTGTGAATTTTTAAATAGGTACTTACATCTAGGATTAAGTATTTTAAATTTTGATTCTTTCTGTATGTCAGCAGGTGAAATAAATTTCATCAGATTGTTTTCAAATGCCCTGTTTTCTCAACAACAGTTTAATGATATCAAAGACTACATTTTTTTAATTGATGAAATAGAAATGGGAATGCATTTAGAATGGTCTCGAAAATTAATTGATAATTTTATTGAGTTCTTGAAAAGAAAAGGACAGCGAGAAGATGTAAGTTTACAGCTTGTCTTCACAACCCACTCTCCCTACATGCTTTCGGATATTAAACCAGGAAATGTGATTATGCTTGAAAAGAATCAAGAAACTGGATATTCAGAAGGTAAAGTTCTTCAAAACACTTTCGCTAAGAATATCCAAGAAATCATGAAGGAAAATTTGATTGATAACATTTATGGTGATTTTGCCTTAGCAAAGATTAATTCTATGATTGATAGACTAAACGGAGAAGAGAAACAGGAAGGAAACGAAGACGAGAAACTATTAAGAGAAATTCATTTGATCAGCGAGCCTATTCTTCGTAATAAATTATTAGAGATGTATGATAAGAAGTATAAGACAGAGGAGTCCAGCATTGATAAGCAATTGAATCAACTTAACCTTAATGTTCAACAACGTATGCAAGTTAAAAAAATGATTGAAGAGAACAATAAAAAATAGAGTTAGAGCAGTAGGATTTTGTTGGAGTATTTTACTCAACCCCCTGCAAGCTCTTCCAATTTATGGTAAAATGGAATGAGTATAATAAGAAAAGGAAAGTCCTTATGAAATTTCTTGAATTAAATAAAAAGCGTCATGCAACTAAACATTTCAATGATAAAGCAGTTGATCCAAAAGATGTGCGAATGGCGATTGAAATTGCAACTTTAGCGCCAAGTGCTCATAATAGCCAGCCTTGGAAATTTGTAGTTGTGCGTGAGAGAAATGCAGACTTGGCTGAGATTGCCTTTAATGCTAATCAGGAGCAAATCAAAGAAGCGCCTGTGACGATTGCTCTCTTTACAGATACAGACTTGGTGCAGCGCGCTCGTAAGATTGCTCGTACTGCTGGTATAAAAAATATGTCTGAAGAAAAATTGCAATATTACATGCAAAATCTTCCGATTCAGTACAGTCATTACACCGAACAGCAAAAGAGTGATTATTTAGCTCTTAATGCTGGATTGGTAGCTATGAATTTAGTGTTGGCATTGACTGACCAGGGCATTAGTTCCAATATTATCCTTGGATTTGATAAGTCAAAAGTCAATCAAGTGTTAGATATTGATGAGCGCTTCCGTCCAGAACTTTTAATTACTGTTGGCTACACAGATGATAAACTGGATCCAAGCTATCGTTTGCCAGTGGATGAGATTATTGAAAAACGTTGATAGAAAGGAATATGATTTTATGACGATTGATTTTAAAGCAGAGGTTGAAAAACGTCGCGATGCTCTATTGGCTGACTTATTTAGCCTTTTGGAAATCAACTCCGAGCGAGATGATACGAAAGCAGATAAAGAACATCCTTTCGGGCCTGGACCTGTTAAGGCTTTGGAAAAATTCTTAGAATTAGCTGCGCGTGATGGTTATTCAACGAAGAATGTGGACAATTATGCAGGGCATTTTGAATATGGCGAAGGAGCTGAAGTTCTTGGAATTTTTGCACACATGGATGTGGTGCCGGCTGGAAGCGGTTGGGATACAGATCCTTATACACCAACAATTAAAGATGGAAAACTCTATGCGCGTGGTGCGAGTGATGATAAAGGGCCGACGATGGCTTGCTATTATGGACTGAAAATTATCAAAGAATTAGGCTTGCCGACATCTAAGAAGGTTCGTTTTGTAGTTGGTACAGATGAAGAATCTGGCTGGGCTGATATGGACTATTATTTCAAACACGTTGGTTTGCCAGAGCCAGATTTTGGTTTTTCGCCAGATGCAGAATTTCCGATTATCAATGGTGAAAAAGGAAATATTACTGAATATCTTCATTTTGCAGGGGAAAATAGCGGAGCTGCGCGCTTGCATAGCTTTACTGGCGGACTTCGTGAAAATATGGTTCCTGAATCTGCAACAGCAGTAGTATCAGGAAATATGCCAAATCTTGTAGATAAATTGGACGAATTTGCCAAAAAACATGGACTTCGCTTTGAATACCAAGAATTACCGAATGGTCAAATAACAGTTACAATTGTTGGTAAATCTGCTCATGGTGCTTCACCGCAATCTGGTGTTAATGGTGCGACTTATTTGGCGAAATTCCTGACTCAGTTTGATTTTGCAGATTCCGCTAAAGACTATCTTGAAGTGGCAGGAAACATTCTTTTAGAAGACCACGAAGGGAAAGCCTTAAAAGTGGACTATGTAGATGAAAAAATGGGTGTTCTTTCTATGAATGCAGGGGTCTTCCGATTTGATGAAACAAGCGATGACAACACCATTACTCTTAATTTCCGCTATCCACAAGGAACCAATCCAGCATCAATCAAATCTAAATTGGAAAACTTACCTGTGGAAAATGTGACATTGTCGGAGCACGAGCATGTTCCTCACTATGTTCCAATGGAAGATCCGCTTGTGACAACGCTTTTGAACGTGTATGAAAAACAAACAGGTTTAAAAGGTCATGAACAAATTATTGGTGGAGGAACCTTTGGTCGTCTCTTGAAACGCGGTGTTGCTTATGGTGCTATGTTCCCAGGATATACAGATACTATGCACCAAGCAAATGAATTTATAGATATAGAAGACCTGTTCCGAGCTGCTGCTATTTATGCAGAAGCAATTTATGAATTAATCAAATAAAGGATGTAAACTCAGCTAGAAATAGTTGAGTTTCTTTCAAAGAAAGGGGAACATTATGATTTATACAATTACGAGTGCGACAGGTCAATTGGGGCAAAAGGTCGTTGCCGAAGCACAGAAACAGTTAGACACTAATGAAATTCGGTTATCTGTTCGGAGTCCCCAAAAAGCGAGTCAATATGCAGCAGCAGGGATTGATGTCAGAGCAGCTGATTATTTAGATGTAGATTCTATGGTCGAGGCTTGGAGCGGAACGGATGTTTTGATTTACATTCCAAGTATTTCTCATCCAAGCATTGTGCGTGTGCCAGAATTTGAAAATTCAGTCGTTGCAGCAGAAAGAGCTGGAGTTAAGCACTTTATCTTTGTTGGATTTTTTGCTGATCAAGTCAATAGTCCATTTCACATGGCAGCTTTCTTTGCTTATGCAAATACTCGTCTAGCATCGGCTGGATTTTCTTACAGCATTATCAAAAATGCTATGTATGCTGATCCATTGGTGCCTTACTTACCTGAGTTAATAGAGCGCAAGGCTGTCATTTATCCAATGGGAAATTCGAAAATGAGCTTTATTTCGCGGGAAGATAGTGCAGTAGCCATTGTCAAACTAGCTATATCGTCTGCTCTACAAGGAAAAACATACATTTTGACTCAAGGTCGTAACTATACAATGCTAGAATTAGCTGATCTTTTGTCTGAAATATCGGGTCATGAAATTGACTACCAGCCGGTGACAGTTGAAGAATTTGCTGCTCTTTATGATCAGCCCAAAGGATTTGGGGTTGTGCTGGCTTCTCTCTACCAAGCTGGGAGTCAAGGATGCTTGGACATTGTGACAGATGATTTTCGGACAATCACAGGACGGCAGGCAACTGATTTGAAAACTTATATGAAGAAAAATTATCAAAAATAGAGGCAAGGAATGGAAACGCTAGAAGAAATTAAGAAAGCTATTATAGCTGATCCACAAAATCAAGTATATACAGAGCGAGGAATTGAGCCACTTTTTGTAGCTCCTAAGTCGGCGCGGATCAATATTGTTGGTCAAGCTCCGGGTATTAAAGCGCAGGAAACACGTTTATATTGGAATGATAAGAGTGGAGATCGCTTACGTGAATGGATGGGTGTTGACTATGATACATTTTATCATTCTGGCTATTTTGCTGCGATTCCGATGGACTTTTATTTTCCAGGGCATGGAAAATCAGGTGATTTGCCACCTCGCAAGGGTTTTGCTGAAAAATGGCATCAACAGATTTTAGAATTGTTACCAGATCTGGAATTAACTATTCTTATTGGCCAATATGCTCAGAAGTATTATCTTCATCAAAAGGGAACTGTAAAGTTAACCGATACGGTAAAACATTATCAAGATTATTTGCCAGAATATTTCCCACTTGTTCACCCATCTCCACGAAATCAGATTTGGATGGCTAAGAATCCTTGGTTTGCAGAGCAAGTGATACCAGATTTGCAGGCGAATGTTCAAAAGATTATTTCAAGATGAGCACTTGCTCATCTTTTTTTTGAAACCAAATCTTTGACAAAAAAGGTTCTATATAGTAGAATAAACAAAACTTCTATATCGTATGTTTTAGAAAGAAGAAAAATGGGTAAAAAAGTAGTCAATAGTGGATTTTACATTGGGAAAATTCATCGTTTATCTAATCGATTAATGAATCATATTTTGTTAGAACGAGGGATTCAAGCTTTTAATGGAGAACAGGGACGTATTTTACACGCGCTTTGGCAAAAAGATTATCAAAGCCAAACCGAACTGTCAGAGCAGACTGGCTTGACGTTGAACACTCTAACCAAAATGATTGACCGAATGATTCGCATGAAGCTTGTGGAACGGTGTTCTCATGAAAAAGATAAGCGGAAAAAGATGATTTGTCTGACAGATTATGCAAAAGGATTAAAAGCAGAATATGATGCAATTTCTGATGAAATCATTGAAATCTTTTACAGTGGTTTTTCTGATCTGGAAATCAGTGAATTTGAGATTTATTTAGAGCGTATTTTAGTAAATTTAAGCCAATCAAGAAAGGATGAAGCATGAACGAGTTAATCAAATTAGTCACCAATCAATGGCAGTTTCTGTTAGGTCTTATCTGGGATCATGTCTGGATATCGGGTTTGTCTATCTTACTTGCTTTGATTTTTGGAGTTGGGCTTGGGATTTTTATTAGTTTCAAAAAAAGCTGGGCTGGAGTCGTTATTGGTTTAGTGAATATTCTTTATACAATTCCCTCTATTGCACTTTTAGGGATTCTGATTTCGATTACGGGGATTGGTAATAAGACAGCAATTGTAGCATTAACCTTATATGCCCTGTTACCAATGGTACGGAGTACTTATACAGGCATTTCTGGTGTTGACCCGCTTCTCATTGAAGCAGCAGAAGGAATGGGTTCTACACGCAAGCAGATTTTAACCAAGGTGCAACTGCCCCTTGCCTTTCCGATTATGATGGCAGGTTTCCGTAATATGGTTACAATGACCATAGCTCTTGCGGGGATCGCTTCTTTCGTTGGTGCTGGCGGTCTTGGTGTAGCAATTTACCGTGGGATTACAACTAATAACCAAACCCTAACTTTGGTCGGAAGTGTTTTAGTCGCCCTATTGGCATTGGTCTTTGATTTTCTTCTTTCTTTGGTTGAAAAATCAATCTTACGTCATAAAAAAGTATCTAAAAAATGGTTAGCTGTTTTCAGCTCTATAGTTCTTTTGATGGCAGGAACCATCGCATTTTTCCAAATGAATCCAATGGGCGGAACCGTGAAAATTGCGACCAAACCACAGACAGAAAACTATATCTTAGGTGAAATGCAAAAGCAAGTTATTGAAGAATACACCAATCTTAAGGTCAAAATGACTAAAGGTGTCGGTGGTGGGACTGCCAATATTCACCCGGCTATGTTGAAAGGTGATTTTGATATTTATGCAGAATACACCGGTACAATCTGGGAAGTTATTCTTAAACAATCAGGTTCATATGATGAAAGTCAATTTAAGATACTTGAAAGTCAATATCGTAAAAAATATCAATTAGAATGGGCAAATACATTTGGGTTTAATAACACTTATGGTTTGGCAGTTCGTAAGGATATTGCAGAAAAATACAATATTAAAACTTTTAGTGATCTTGCAAAAGCAGGTTCCAATTTAACCTTTGGTGCAGAGTATGACTTCTTTGGTCGAGAAGACGGTTTTGCCCGATTGCAATCAACCTATGGTATGAAATTCAAGTCGCAAGTGGACATGGATAGCGGACTGAAATATCAGGCAGTTAAATCTGGTAGAGTGGATGCAATTGATATTTTCACTACAGATGGACAGCTTCATGGAGCAAATCTCGTCGTTTTGAAAGATGATAAAAAAATCTATCCTTCTTATCAAGCAGGAACGGTTGTTCGGTCAACAACTCTTAAAAAATACCCTCAATTGAAAAGAGCACTAGCTAAATTAGATGGTATTTTGAACGATAGCAAAATGGCAGAATTGAACCACAAAGTAGAAAATGATAAAGAAGAACCTGCTAAAGTTGCTCATGACTATCTTGTAGAGAAAGGAATTTTGAAGAAATGATTGAATATAAAAATGTCAGTAAATCATATGGAAATCAAGACATTATTAAACAATTGGATTTGAAAATTGAAGACGGTGCCTTTCTGACGATTGTAGGAACTTCTGGTTCAGGTAAAACGACATTGTTAAAGATGATAAATGGTTTAGTCAAACCGAGTCAAGGGGAAATTCTTATCAATGGACAAGATGTTCAAGAAACAGATTTGATTGAATTGCGGCGTAACATCGGTTATTCAATTCAAGGGAATGGACTTTTTCCACATTTAACAGTCGCTGAAAATATTGCCTTTGTCTTAAATTTACAAAAGAAAAATCAGATAGAAATAGAGAGAGTCATTGACGAAAAGCTGACTATGCTTGGCCTGGATACTCAGTTAAAAAGACGCTATCCTGCAGCTCTTTCTGGTGGACAGGCTCAACGAGTTGGGATTGCACGTGCATTAGCTGCAACTCCTAATATTTTGCTAATGGATGAGCCTTTTGGAGCAGTGGATGCTATTACGCGCTATCAGTTACAGCATGAATTAAAATTACTGCATGAAGATACAGGTATTACAGTCGTGTTTATTACGCATGATATAGCAGAGGCCTTGAAATTAGGGACACAAATCCTCGTTTTAGACAAGGGACAAATTCAGCAATACGGTACACCAGAGGAAATCAAACAACAGCCAGCTAATGAATTTGTAAGAAAATTGCTCGAATTAGCTAGTTAAAATCTATGTTTGCGAATAGGGAATAGGAGGTTTAACTAATGAGAAATAAAATGAAAGCAATGGTGATTTATGAGCCAGGCGGTCCAGAGAAATTTGTTCTAGAAGAACGAGCTATCCCATCTGTAAAAGAAGGATGGACCTTAGTCAAAATCAAAGGTTTTGGTATCAATCATTCAGAAATTTTTACTCGGAAAGGTCTATCTCCAACTGTTCAATTCCCTCGTATTTTAGGAATTGAGTGTGTAGGACAAGTAGTTGAAACGACAAGGAGAGATTTGCAGGAAGGGTAAAAAATTGTTTCTATTATGGGCAAAATGGGACGTGCGTATGACGATTCTTATGCTGAATATGTATTACTTCCAAATGAGCAGATTTACCCTGTAGACAGTCAATTATCTTGGGCGGAATTAGCAGCAATACCGGAGACCTACTATACTGCTTTTGGCTCCTTCAAAAATATGCAGATAAAAGAGGGAGACTCAATCTTAGTCCGAGCTGCAACGAGTGGTGTTGGGTTAGCCTTTTTAAAGTTAGTAAAGGCGCAATTCCCACAGAATCGTGTAGTTGGTGCAGTTCGTTCTCTTGCTAAAAAAGATTTGCTTCAACAGCAAGGCTTTGATGAAATTATTTTAGATGAAAGAGGAGTTTTGCAAACTGAGGAAAAGTTTGATAAAATCCTTGAATTAGTCGGTCCGGCTACTCTAAAAAATTCATTTGACCATATTCAAAGTGCAGGAATTATCTGTAACACTGGTCAATTAGGTGGCAAATGGTATGTAGAGGAGTTTGATCCAATCGTAGAAATAAGAAACAATAGTTATTTGACTAGTTTTTATTCAGGAAATGTGCATCAGCAGCTTATTGATGAACTTTTTAGCTATATTGATGCTTATAAAATCAATGTATCTCCTCAACGAATCTTTTCGTTAGAGCAAATCCCAGCAGCCCATTCTTATATCGAAAGTCAAGCGGGATTTGGTAAAGTGGTTGTACTAAATAATTAACTATAAAAAAATTAAAAGTATGCAATTGCATGCTTTTTTGAATTGACAGATAGTATATCTACGCCTATAATGAAAATTAGTAAATTCTATAAATGAGGCGATACAGATGAAAAAAAGGATTGGCATTTTATTGTTAGCGAGTTTGTTGCTTTTGACAGCTTGTGGAGGAAAGAAAACAAATGTGGAAACGAAACAAGAAGGAAAAGCTGTATCTGCAAAAGTTAAATCCTCTGAGCAAACAAAGAAAAAAACAAAAGTTCATTATAATGGTTCTTATTATAGTGTAAAAGGGAAATATGATGAAATTGTTATCGCAAATAAACATTATCCATTATCTTCAGATTATAATCCCAGTGAAAATCCTACTGCTAAAGCAAAATTGCTGGAATTGATTGCTGCCATGCAAGGTGAGGGTTATCCTATCAGTCATCAATATAGCGGTTTTCGTAGCTATCAAATGCAAGTGACACTTTATCAAAATTATGTCAATAAAGATGGAAAAGAAGCAGCGGATCGTTATTCTGCTCGCCCTGGCTATAGTGAACACCAAACAGGCTTAGCTTTTGACTTGATTGGCACCGACGGAAATTTAGTGACAGAAAAAAAGGCTAGTCAATGGCTTTTGAAACATGCAGCCGAATATGGATTTGTTGTGCGTTATCTAAATGGAAAAGAGAATGAAACTGGATATATGCCAGAGCAATGGCATCTTCGTTATGTTGGAAAAGAAGCAAAAGCGATTGCAGATTCAAGGCTATCTTTAGAAGAATATTACGGTTTTACTGGGGGAGGTTATAAGGATTAAAACGTTTCAGCATTAGAAAAGTACAATAAGAAATGGTAGATAGGAGAAGAAAGAATAGTTCCTAAACACAAAGCTGATGCTTTAGCGACTGTTGTCTGTCTAGAAGGAAAGATTGATTTTACAGCATCTGGAGAAATAGTCCAACTTGTTCCCAGAAATTTTTTAATCATGGGATCCAATGAACCTCATAGTTTATAGGGTTTCAAAGATAGCCATATATTGATTATTCAACAATTAAAATACTGAATGCGAAGAAAGAGTAAAAACTTGGAAATCATAATGTAGTGGATTCCAAGTTTTTTGATTGTACTAAAAAACCTTTCCCAAAATGGAAAAGGCTTTATTTTCAACGTTTTTAAGATCGTTATGCGGTTTCTTATTTGAGACCGTATTTTTTGTTGAAACGATCCACACGTCCATCTGCTTGAGTGAATTTTTGACGTCCAGTATAGAATGGATGTGAGTCTGATGAAATTTCCACACGGATCAAAGGATAAGTGTTTCCATCTTCCCATTCAACAGTTTCGCTAGAATACTTAGTAGAACCACTAAGGAATTTGTAGCCAGTTGAAGTATCCATAAAGACAACAGGACGGTATTCAGGATGAATATCTTTTCTCATTTTTAAAAATTTCCTTTCTGCCATGGTCTCTCTGCGAGCCATAGATTCGTTACTTTGATAGTTTACCAAATTCTAGCGGATTTTACAAGTCTTTTCTACCAAATTATTTCCTTTTTGCCAATTCTTTCAATTCTTGATAAACTTCTTCGATTTCTTCTTTGGAGTAAGCATTGGCACCACTGGCAAGAGGATGACCGCCTCCGTCGTGTTTTTTAGCTACTTCATTAATCGGGATAAATTTACTCCGTAGTCGAACGCGGTAATTGCCATTTTCTTGCTCAACAAAAATTCCCCAAAGTTCAACACTGTCAATACGCCCTGGAGCTGAAACGATAGCGGAAGTATCAGCATCTGTTAAATGATTGGCTTTGAGAAGTTCCTGAGTTAAGATGACACGAGCTGCACCATTTTCATCAACTTCTAAATGGTCATAAACATAGCCTTGAAGTTTAGCAATTTGATAGCTGAAAGAGTCCATTTTTCGAGCCAAAGCAGCAAAATCAAAGGGATACTCGCGAAGTTTACTTGCGACAGCCATTGTGCGGGCAGTTGTGGCAGGATATAGGAAACGTCCTGTATCACCGACAATTCCAGCATAAAGCAATTTAGCAGAATAATCATCTAGTTTGAGTTTATTTTCCAATGCAAAGAGAGCAATTAACTCACTAGCACTACTAGAGCTAGTATCCACCCAAGAAATGTCTCCGTAAATGTCATCGTTTGGATGATGATCGATTTTGATGAGAAAATCTCCTTTGTTGTACCGTTCGTCATCAATCCGAGCAGTATTTGCTGTATCACAAACAATAACTAAAGCATGTTTGTAATCATCGTCTAAAACATCATCCATTTTGGCCAGCCAAGCAAGAGTAGGTTCAGTCTTTCCCGCTGCTTTAATCTTTTTCTCAGGAAAATTGACTTGAAGTAATTTTTTCAAACCGACTTGACTTCCTAATGCATCAGGATCGGGTCGCATGTGACGATGAATGATGATTGTATCATATTCTTTAATTTTATGTAAAATTTGTTTGAAAATTTCCATATTCTAACCTCCACTCTACCTTCTATTTATTGTATCATAAGGTAGCTATTTTAAAAAGTAAAAGTGAGGAGCAACCAACCTTCAAGAGGTTTCAAGTGCAACTATTTGTTCAATATGTTATAATAAATTGATAGAATTTTTTGGAGGAAATTATGGCGTTAGCAAAAATTGTATTTGCGAGTATGACAGGAAATACAGAAGAAATTGCAGATATTGTAGCTGATAAATTAAAAGAACTTGGTTTAGAAGTAGATATTGATGAATGCACAACGGTTGATGCAGAGGAATTTCTAGAAGCAGATATCGCAATCATTGCTTCTTACACATATGGTGACGGCGAGTTGCCTGATGAAATTGTTGATTTTTATGAAGATTTAGCTAGTCTTGACTTGACCGGAAAGATTTATGGTGTTGTCGGATCGGGCGATACATTCTATGATGAGTTTTGTAAGGCCGTAGATGACTTTGATCGTGCTTTTGCGGCAACAGGTGCTGAAAAAGGTGCTGAAAATGTCAAAGTCGATCTATCAGCAGAAGATGAAGATATTGAAAATCTGGAGAAATTCGCTGAAGCATTAGCCGAAAAAGTACGGTAATCATGTAAGAAGGCTGGGAAATTTTCCTAGTCTTTTTTAGCTTAATTTATTATATTTTAGGCATATATTCTGACATTTCTAATATAGAATAGTATAATAAGAGAAGATAATTTGTATCAATGGGAGGAATGAGATGACGAAAGTACGAGATTATGCTTTTGGATTTCATGACGATGTGAAGCCTTTGTTCTCGACTGGTAAGGGTCTGACAGAAGAGGTTGTTCGTGAAATTTCTGAAATTAAAAATGAACCGCAATGGATGCTGGATTATCGTTTGCGTTCTTTAGAATTGTTCCATAAGTTGCCCATGCCTGATTTTGGACCAGATTTATCCGGCATACGATTTGATGATATTATCTATTATCAAAAATTAAGTGGAGATCGGGCTAGAAGTTGGGATGAAGTGCCAGATGAAATAAAGAAAACCTTTGAGCGTTTGGGTATTCCTGAAGCAGAGCGCCAATTTTTGTCAGGAGCTGTTGCTCAATATGAATCTGAGGTAGTCTATCATAACATGAAAGAAGAATTTGCCAAGCAAGGCATTATCTTTACCGATACCGACACGGCAGTACAAGAATATCCGGATTTGGTGAAAAAATACTTTGGCACAGTCATTTCTAATGCAGAGCATAAGTTTTCCGCTTTAAACAGTGCAGTTTGGTCGGGTGGGACCTTTATCTATGTGCCAAAAAATGTTCAATGTCAGGTGCCGGTTCAGACATACTTTCGTATCAATGGAGAAAATGCTGGTCAATTTGAACGCTCGCTCATTATCGTAGAAGAGGGTGGCTCTATTCAATACATTGAGGGCTGCACAGCGCCGACTTATACGACCAATAGTCTTCATGCTGCAAATGTAGAAATTATTGTTAAAAAGGATGCTTTCTTCCGCTATACAACGATTCAAAATTGGTCGGACAATGTTTATAATCTGGTGACCGAGCGTGGAACGGTTGAAGAAGGCGGTACTCTGGAATGGATTGACGGAAATCTAGGCAGCAAGGTCAATATGAAATATCCTTGTAGCATTCTTAATGGTCGTAATGCAAGAACTTCGGTCCTTTCTATGTCCTTTGCTAATTATGGTCAGCATTTAGATGCAGGCTGTAAAGTTTATCACAATGCGCCAAAGACTTCTAGCACATTAATTTCTAAGTCTGTTGCAAAAGACGGAGGTAAGACAGATTATCGCGGTCAAGTCCGTTTTGGCAAGAATAGTGCTGGTTCAAAGTCTCACATTGAATGCGACACGATTCTTATGGATGGTGAATCCAGCTCAGATACCATTCCATTTAATGAAATTCACAATTCGAATGTTGCACTGGAACACGAAGCTAAGGTTTCTAAGGTTTCGGAGGATCAGCTTTATTATCTCATGAGCCGTGGCATTAGCGAAGAAGAAGCAACGGCTATGATTATCAATGGTTTCATGGAACCGATCACCAAAGAACTTCCAATGGAATACGCAGTGGAGCTCAACCAACTCATTAACATGAGTATGGAAGGCTCAGTAGGATAAAAATAAAAACAGTCGTAAGGCTGTTTTTTTGAAACAAGAGAAAGAAAAAAGCACCGAATCGGTGCACGCTTTTGCAAGCTTGAGTACGGACAAAGCCTTATTTTAACTTGCTGTGTTGTTTCGAATGATTCCAACAAGTTCATTATACAATAATTGTCTTTAAATGTAAACGTTTTTGTGTTAAAATAATAATATAATTAAAGCAATTTTAAAAAAGGAGTTTCTCTATGGGAAAGCCATATTCTATTGGCCTTGATATCGGCACAAATAGTGTTGGATGGGCTGTTGTTACAGATGATTACAAGGTTCCTGCTAAAAAGATGAAAGTCTTAGGAAATACTGATAAACAATCTATTAAGAAAAATTTATTAGGTGCTCTTTTATTTGATAGTGGTGAAACTGCAGAGGCGACACGCTTGAAACGGACGGCTAGGCGCCGTTATACTCGCCGAAAAAATCGTCTGCGTTATTTACAAGAAATTTTTACTGGGGAAATGAACAAGGTAGATGAAAATTTCTTTCAACGCTTGGATGATTCTTTTCTTGTAGATGAGGATAAAAGAGGGGAGCATCATCCAATTTTTGGAAATATTGCAGCAGAAGTAAAATATCATGATGATTTTCCAACAATCTATCACTTGAGAAGGCACCTAGCCGATACGTCCAAAAAAGCTGATTTGCGTTTGGTGTATTTGGCTTTGGCTCATATGATTAAATTCCGTGGTCACTTTCTCTATGAGGGCGATTTAAAAGCTGAAAATACAGATGTTCAAGCATTATTTAAGGATTTTGTAGAAGAATATGATAAGACTATTGAAGAAAGCCATTTATCAGAAATAACAGTTGATGCATTAAGTATCCTAACAGAAAAGGTTAGTAAGTCTAGCCGTTTAGAAAACCTTATTGCTCATTATCCAACTGAGAAGAAAAATACTTTATTTGGGAATCTTATTGCTTTGTCTTTGGATCTACATCCAAACTTTAAAACGAATTTCCAATTATCTGAAGATGCTAAGTTGCAATTTTCTAAAGATACATACGAAGAAGATTTGGAAGGGTTTCTTGGGGAAGTTGGAGATGAATATGCGGACCTGTTTGCATCCGCTAAAAATCTTTATGATGCTATATTGTTATCAGGGATTTTGACAGTAGATGATAACTCAACAAAAGCACCTTTGTCTGCTTCAATGGTTAAACGCTATGAGGAACATCAAAAAGATCTTAAAAAATTGAAAGATTTTATTAAAGTGAATGCTCCTGATCAGTATAATGCCATTTTCAAAGATAAAAACAAAAAAGGTTATGCGAGTTATATTGAAAGCGGTGTCAAACAAGATGAATTTTACAAATACTTAAAGGGAATTCTTTTAAAAATTAATGGAAGCGGTGATTTTCTTGATAAAATTGATCGTGAAGATTTTCTGAGAAAACAAAGAACATTTGATAATGGTTCCATTCCGCATCAAATCCATCTGCAAGAAATGCATGCTATCTTGCGACGCCAAGGTGAACACTATCCATTCTTGAAAGAAAATCAAGATAAGATTGAAAAAATCTTAACGTTTAGAATTCCTTACTATGTTGGTCCTTTGGCGCGAAAAGGCAGCCGCTTTGCCTGGGCAGAATATAAGGCGGATGAAAAAATTACGCCATGGAATTTTGATGATATTCTTGATAAAGAAAAATCAGCAGAAAAATTCATCACACGCATGACTTTAAATGATTTGTATTTACCTGAAGAAAAAGTCTTACCCAAACACAGTCCTCTATACGAAGCCTTTACCGTTTACAACGAGTTGACCAAAGTTAAGTATGTTAATGAACAGGGTGAAGCTAAATTCTTTGATACAAATATGAAACAAGAGATTTTTGATCATGTTTTTAAAGAAAATCGGAAAGTTACGAAAGATAAACTTTTAAATTATTTGAATAAAGAGTTTGAAGAATTTAGAATTGTTAACTTAACTGGACTGGATAAGGAAAATAAAGCCTTTAATTCCAGTCTTGGAACCTATCATGATTTGCGTAAGATTTTAGATAAATCATTCTTAGATGATAAAGCAAATGAAAAGACAATTGAGGATATTATTCAAACGCTAACTCTATTTGAAGATAGAGAAATGATTCGTCAGCGTCTTCAAAAGTATAGTGATATCTTTACTAAGGCTCAATTGAAAAAATTGGAACGCCGTCATTACACTGGTTGGGGACGCTTGTCATACAAGTTGATCAATGGTATCCGAAATAAAGAGAATAAGAAAACAATATTGGACTATCTAATCGATGATGGTTATGCTAATCGTAATTTTATGCAGTTGATTAATGATGATGCTCTTTCTTTTAAAGAAGAAATTGCTAGGGCACAAATCATTGATGATGTTGATGATATTGCAAATGTAGTGCATGACTTACCTGGAAGTCCTGCTATAAAGAAAGGGATTTTACAAAGTGTCAAAATCGTTGATGAATTAGTCAAAGTAATGGGGCATAACCCTGCTAATATTATCATAGAGATGGCGCGTGAAAATCAAACGACAGATAAGGGGCGTAGAAATTCTCAGCAACGTCTTAAATTATTACAAGATTCATTGAAGAATTTGGACAATCCTGTAAATATTAAGAATGTGGAAAATCAGCAACTTCAAAATGATCGATTATTCTTGTACTATATCCAAAATGGCAAGGATATGTATACAGGAGAAACTTTAGATATTAACAATCTAAGCCAATATGATATAGATCACATTATTCCGCAAGCCTTTATTAAGGATAATTCACTTGATAACCGTGTACTGACTCGTTCTGACAAAAACAGAGGTAAATCTGATGATGTACCAAGTATAGAAGTTGTTCATGAAATGAAGTCATTTTGGAGCAAACTTCTTTCAGTAAAACTGATTACACAACGCAAATTTGATAATTTAACCAAGGCAGAACGAGGTGGTTTGACTGAAGAGGATAAAGCAGGATTTATCAAGCGACAATTAGTTGAAACAAGACAAATCACAAAACATGTTGCACAAATTTTAGATGAGCGGTTTAATACAGAATTTGACGGGAATAAAAGACGTATTCGCAATGTAAAAATTATTACCTTGAAGTCTAATCTTGTATCAAATTTCCGTAAAGAATTTGAACTCTATAAAGTTCGTGAAATAAATGATTATCACCACGCTCATGATGCATATCTGAATGCCGTTGTTGGAAATGCTTTATTGCTCAAATACCCTCAGCTTGAACCAGAATTTGTTTATGGTGAATACCCTAAATACAATAGTTACCGTTCAAGAAAATCTGCTACTGAAAAATTTCTTTTTTATTCAAATATTCTTCGTTTCTTTAAAAAAGAAGACATCCAAACTAATGAGGATGGGGAGATTGCATGGAATAAAGAAAAACATATTAAAATCCTAAGAAAAGTCTTATCATACCCGCAAGTAAATATTGTGAAGAAGACAGAAGAGCAGACAGGAGGTTTTTCTAAAGAATCCATTCTTCCTAAGGGTGAATCTGATAAATTGATTCCGAGAAAGACAAAGAATAGTTATTGGGATCCGAAAAAATATGGTGGCTTTGACAGTCCGGTTGTGGCTTATTCTATTCTGGTATTTGCTGATGTGGAAAAAGGGAAATCAAAGAAGCTGAGGAAAGTCCAAGATATGGTAGGGATTACCATAATGGAAAAGAAGCGATTTGAGAAGAATCCAGTTGATTTTCTTGAACAAAGAGGTTATCGAAATGTTCGGTTGGAAAAAATTATAAAATTACCGAAATACAGTCTTTTTGAATTAGAAAATAAACGCAGAAGGTTGCTAGCTAGCGCAAAAGAGCTTCAAAAAGGAAATGAGTTAGTGATTCCTCAGCGCTTTACAACTTTACTTTACCATTCTTATCGAATTGAAAAAGATTATGAACCTGAACACAGAGAATATGTTGAGAAACATAAAGATGAATTCAAGGAGCTTCTTGAATATATATCAGTATTCTCAAGAAAGTATGTGTTGGCGGATAACAACTTAACAAAAATCGAGATGCTTTTTTCTAAAAATAAAGATGCAGAAGTATCAAGTTTGGCTAAATCTTTTATCAGTTTATTGACATTTACAGCATTTGGGGCGCCAGCAGCTTTTAACTTTTTTGGTGAGAACATTGATCGTAAAAGGTATACTTCCGTTACAGAATGTTTAAATGCTACCCTCATCCACCAATCAATTACGGGTCTTTATGAAACACGGATTGACTTGAGCAAGTTAGGAGAAGATTGATGGGATGGAGAACAGTTGTTGTAAATACACATTCAAAACTTTCCTACAAGAATAACCACTTGATCTTCAAGGATGCCTCTCGGACAGAGTTGATTCATCTGTCCGAGGTGGATATCTTGTTGTTGGAGACAACTGATATTGTGCTGTCAACCATGCTGATTAAGCGGCTGGTTGATGAGAATATTTTAGTTATTTTTTGTGATGATAAGCGTTTGCCGACAGCCATGCTGATGCCCTACTATGCACGTCACGATTCCAGTTTGCAGCTGAGTAATCAAATCACTTGGTCAGAAGATGTCAAAGCAGAAGTCTGGACGACAATCATTGCACAGAAGATTCTGAATCAAGCGATGTACCTTGGAGATTGTGGCTTCTTTGAAAAATCACAGTCTGTCATTGATTTGTATAATGGATTGGAGCTGTTTGATCCTAGTAACCGCGAAGGACACGCAGCTCGGATTTACTTTAATACATTATTTGGAAATGATTTTTCAAGGGAACAAGATAATGATATTAATGCTGCTCTTGATTACGGCTACACCTTGATACTAAGTATGTTTGCTCGGGAAGTAGTAGTTTGTGGATGTATGACTCAGTTTGGGCTGAAGCATGCCAATCAGTTTAACCAATTTAATCTGGCAAGTGATATAATGGAGCCGTTTCGTCCAATTATTGACAGAATTATTTATGAAAACAGGAACGATGACTTTGTGAAAATTAAGAGAGAGTTGTTTACTATTTTTTCTGATACTTTTCTCTATAATGGAAAAGAAATGTATTTATCTAACATCATCAGTGATTACACCAAAAAAGTGATAAAGACATTGAATCAAATGGGGAAAGGAGTTCCTGAATTTAGGATATGAGTTATCGATATATGCGAATGATTTTAATGTTTGATATGCCGGTTGAGACTGCAGAGGAGCGTAAAGCTTATCGAAAATTTAGGAAATTCTTGATGAATGAAGGGTTCATCATGCATCAGTTTTCGGTATACAGTAAATTGCTTTTGAATAATTCTGCCAATAATGCCATGCTTGAGCGGTTAAAAGTTAATAATCCTAAGAAGGGAAGTATCACCCTTTTAACGGTAACAGAAAAGCAATTTTCTCGCATGATCTACTTGAATGGAGAAAGGGATACCAGTATTGCCAATTCAGATGCAAGGTTGGTATTTCTAGGAGAGGATTTTACAGATGAAAATTAATTTTCCGATTCTGGACGAACCGATTGAAATTAAACAGGCTACTTTCCTTATTCTAGAGGAACAGCTGATATTTTCCGATGTTGTCAAACACCTATATCACTATTCGGAAGAAGATGAGTTAAAATTATTTGATAACAAGATGAAATCCTTGAAAGAATCCGAGTTATTGCTTATTACAGATATTTTAGGCTACAATATTAACTCACCGGCAATGTTAAAACTGATTCGTGCAGATTTGGAAAAACAGTTGAATGAAAAGCCTGAAGTGAAATCTATGTTAGAAAAATTAGTTGCAACTATTACAGAACTAATTGCTTTTGAATGTTTAGAAAACGAGCTGGATTTAGAGTATGATGAAATAACAATTTTGGAATTGATTGATGCTTTAGGTGTAAAAATTGAAACACTGAGTGATACTGTTTTTGAGAAAAGTTTAGAGGTTGTTCAGGTGTTTAAATATCTTTCTAAAAAGAAACTGCTTGTCTTTGTGAATGTGTCATGTTATCTGTCTGAACATAAACTAGCTAAATTGGTGGAATATATTCAACTTCATAATATAAATGTACTGTTTGTTGAACCAAGAAAAGTATACGACTTCCCTCAATATGTAGTGGATGAGGACTATTTCTTATCTTGTGAGAATATGGTATAATATTAACAAATATAAGGAATCGTTCGAGCTGAAGTCTAGCTGGGACGAATGGCGCGATTATGAAATTTCGAGACAAAAATTGGTCCACGAGGTTTTAGAGCTGTGCTGTTTCGAATGGTTCCAAAACAAATGTAATATCGCTACTACAAATGACTGTGTTTTAGAGCTGTGCTGTTTCGAATGGTTCCAAAACCTTTGATTACATTTTGAAGGCGCAAAATAAGTTTTAGAGCTGTGCTGTTTCGAATGGTTCCAAAACTGCTCTATATCTTGAGCAAGCCGGATGACTGTTTTAGAGCTGTGCTGTTTCGAATGGTTCCAAAACTTCATGTTGATAATTACTTCGACGATGTTTGTTTTAGAGCTGTGCTGTTTCGAATGGTTCCAAAACTAAAACGAAACCATGCAAATATCCTTATTCGTTTTAGAGCTGTGCTGTTTCGAATGGTTCCAAAACAGCAAGTCTTGCCAACCATTGGCTACCCTAGTTTTAGAGCTGTGCTGTTTCGAATGGTTCCAAAACGGTTGGATGTGGACTTGGTCAATGGACTGGGTTTTAGAGCTGTGCTGTTTCGAATGGTTCCAAAACAACATTGCAAGAAATCTTAAAAGAGATGACGTTTTAGAGCTGTGCTGTTTCGAATGGTTCCAAAACTGGTGATGGCTCTGGAGCTAAGTCACGCTTGTTTTAGAGCTGTGCTGTTTCGAATGGTTCCAAAACTTCAGTAAATGAAGATTCTATAAAATCTTCGTTTTAGAGCTGTGCTGTTTCGAATGGTTCCAAAACCTTACGTAGACGGTATTTCTTCGCATTTATGTTTTAGAGCTGTGCTGTTTCGAATGGTTCCAAAACAAAGCTCCAGCAATGATTGTCTTTCACGCTGTTTTAGAGCTGTGCTGTTTCGAATGGTTCCAAAACATTTATCGTTATCGGTATGATAGCAGGCTAGTTTTAGAGCTGTGCTGTTTCGAATGGTTCCAAAACCGTCCTGTGCAACTCTATGCTCTTAACTGAGTTTTAGAGCTGTGCTGTTTCGAATGGTTCCAAAACTGGTGGTAAAGGAAAATCTTCATCTTTTCGGTTTTAGAGCTGTGCTGTTTCGAATGGTTCCAAAACATGAAACATCACTAGCATCTGGCGGTACAAGTTTTAGAGCTGTGCTGTTTCGAATGCTTCCAAAACTAACCTATTCTTTTCTTCCAAATTCCCAAAATTCCCAAAAATTCAGACACAAACCATCTGATTGTAAAGCTTGCAAATTTTTTTAATCGTGCTATAATATTTCTTAGAGACATACCGCTGGTTGGAATTTTTTAGAGAGCGCGTGGGGCTGGAAAGCGTGTAGAGGAAGGCAGTTGGGACTACTCTAAAGTAACTTTTATGCAAACATAAAACGGTGGCTACGTTAGAGCCAATCAGAGGTGTCAACAGTTTTTGTTGTACATAAATGAAGGTGGAACCACGTTGCGACGTCCTTTTATGGATGCCGCTTTTTATTTTGTCAGAAGGAGGAAGAATGATGCTTTATATGATTGGCGGATCGCCTTGCAGCGGGAAGTCAACAATTGCTTCACTTCTTGCTAGACAGTATCAGCTGCTTCATATCAAGCTGGATAATTTGGTGGACGAGATGATGAGTCAAGCAAGTGTAGATTCACAGCCGATTTGCCTTCTTAGACAGGACAGAAATCCGGAACAAATCTGGATGAGAAATCCAGAAGAGATGGCAGATGAAGAATGGCGCTTTTATGAAGAGATTTTTCCTTATGTAAAATCTTACTTGATAAAAAATCAAGATAGACCACTCTTGGTGGAGGGGGCAGGACTTTTGCCTCACTTGGTAAAGGAGCTTGAATGGCCAGCGACTTCCTATCTATGCGTGACTCCGACAGCTGATTTTCAGAAAAAGCACTATAGACAGAGAGAATGGGTTCCTTATGTCTTAGAGGGAACAACCAATCCTGAGCAAGCTTTTGAAAACTGGATGCAGCGAGACATTCTTTTTGCCCAAATGGTTCGGAAGGAAGCAATGAAATTAGGCTATCCTAGCCTCATAGCAGATGGTAGTCAATCAGAAAAGCAGACTGTGGAAGAGGTTGCTCGGCTCTTAAAATTGTCCAATATAAATAGAATAGATATTAAAAGGAGAACATTATGATTAAGATTACTTTTCCAGATGGCGCTGTGCGTGAATTCGAATCTGGCGTAACAACTTTTGAAATTGCTCAATCTATCAGCAATTCTCTTGCTAAGAAAGCCTTGGCTGGCAAATTCAACGGCAAACTCATTGATACCACTCGTGCCATTACAGAAGATGGATTGATTGAGATTGTAACGACTGACCATGAAGATGCCTTACCAATTTTACGCCATTCAGCGGCTCACCTCTTTGCTCAAGCGGCGCGTCGTCTCTTCCCAGAGATTCACTTAGGAGTTGGTCCAGCTATTCAGGACGGTTTCTACTACGATACGGACAATACAGCTGGTCAAATCTCTAACGAAGACCTGCCTCGTATCGAAGAAGAAATGAAGAAGATTGTCAAGGAAAATTTTCCGTCAATCCGCGAAGAAGTGACAAAGGATGAAGCACGAAAAATTTTCAAAAACGATCCTTACAAGTTAGAATTGATTGAGGAGCATTCAGAAGACGAAGGAGGTCTTACAATTTACCGTCAAGGTGAATATGTGGATCTCTGCCGTGGACCTCATGTACCGTCAACTGGGCGTATTCAAATTTTCCATTTGCTCAATGTAGCAGGTGCTTACTGGCGTGGGAACAGTGACAATGCTATGATGCAACGGATTTATGGAACAGCTTGGTTTGATAAGAAAGACCTAAAAAACTATCTTCAAATGCGTGAAGAAGCCAAGGAACGTGATCACCGTAAGCTCGGTAAAGAGCTTGATCTTTTCATGATTTCTCCTGAGGTTGGGCAAGGTCTTCCATTTTGGCTTCCAGACGGTGCGACTATTCGTCGTATCGTAGAACGCTATATTACAGACCGTGAGGTTAATGATGGTTACCAACATGTTTATACTCCACCGCTTGCAAGTGTAGAATTATACAAGACTTCTGGTCACTGGGAACATTACCAAGAAGATATGTTTCCACCGATGGATATGGGAGACGGTGAACAATTTGTTCTTCGTCCGATGAATTGCCCACACCATATTGAGGTTTATAAAAACCATGTTCATTCTTATCGTGAGTTACCTATTCGTATTGCGGAACTTGGTATGATGCATCGCTTTGAAAAATCAGGTGCACTTTCAGGACTCCAACGTGTTCGTGAAATGACCCTAAACGATTCTCACTTATTTGTCATGCCAGAGCAAATTCAAGAAGAATTTAAACATGTGCTGGATTTGATGATTGACGTTTACAAAGACTTCAATATTACAGACTATCGTTTCCGTCTGTCTTATCGTGATCCGAATGACAAACATAAATATTTTGATAATGATGAAATGTGGGAAAATGCTCAACGTATGTTAAAAGGAGCAATGGATGATTTAGGTTTGGACTACTTTGAGGCAGAAGGCGAAGCTGCTTTCTATGGTCCTAAGTTGGATGTCCAAGTAAAAACAGCTCTTGGAAATGAAGAAACTCTTTCCACAATTCAATTGGATTTTTTGTTACCAGAACGTTTTGATCTCCATTATATCGGAGCAGACGGTGAAGAGCATCGTCCAGTCATGATTCACCGTGGTATTGTGTCTACGATGGAACGCTTTATTGCTTACTTGATTGAAACTTACAAAGGTGCGTTCCCAACTTGGCTGGCACCTCATCAAGTGACGGTCATTCCAATTTCTAATGAAGCGCATGCTGATTACGCTTGGAAGGTAGCGAAAGAACTACGAAATCATGGTGTTCGTGTGGACGTTGATGAACGCAATGAAAAAATGCAATACAAGATTCGTCAAAGTCAGACTCATAAAGTTCCTTATCAATTGATTGTTGGAGATAAAGAGCAAGCAGATGGTACGGTGAATGTTCGTCGTTATGGAAGCAAACAAACGCATACAGAAGCAGTTGATGAATTTGTAAATCATATTGTAGCTGATATTGCTAGAAAATCACGCATAGATGATAAGGACAACTAAGCTAAAAAGTAGATGATAGGTTGCAATGATGACATGACTGGTTATAAAGATATGCAATAGAACATCATAGCCTGTATGCTGTCGTCTCATTTTACAACCTTTCAATTTCTGAGCTTTAGAAAAAATGTATATCAAAAACTCTATTTCTAATTGAGGAAATCCCTTTTATAGAAATAGAGTTTTTTAGTTTACAATCGCCAAGCATCGTAATTAAAGGTTTGTAAAATCATATTCGTCATTTCTTCAGGCGTTTCTTTAGTGCCGCTTGAAATCCAGAGTGAGATAATGCCCTCTATGCTAGATAGAAAAACTTCAAGTGCATATTTTTCAGAAATGGGGAAATTTTCTTTTAAAAAGTGTTCGGTTTGAACTTTGTGCTGATCGTTCGTTAAAATACTAAGCATAAATTCACGGATTGTTTCACGGAAATTGAGGTAATGACTTTGAGAAACAGCATAAATCAGGTCATGGTTTTGTTGGAGATAGCTTAGATTGGTAATGATTAGGTCACGTGTGTTTGTAGTTTCTTCAAAATTTTTACGTAATTGGATAATAATTTCTTCTTTAAGTGTTTCAATTAGGTCGAATTTATCAAGATAATGAAGGTAGAAAGTTCCACGGTTGATACCTGCTCGTTGACAGAGTTTACTAACGGAAATTGTTTCAAATTTTTCTTCTAACAAGAGCTGAATGAGGGCTTCTCTGATATGCTGCTTGGTTGCTGTTTGTCGATTTTGTACCATAATACTCCTTAAATGAACACTCTGTTGATAATTGATGATTGCCTTTATGTTAAGTCTATTTTATAATAAAGATAGGATTCAATCAACAGCTTGTTTATTTAATTGGACATGGAAACTGAAAGAGGAAAAGGCGATGGCTTATATTGAAATGAAGCATAGTTACAAACGATATCAAATGGGAGACACAGAAATCATTGCTAACAATGACATCTCTTTTGAGATTGAAAAAGGTGAGCTAGTCATCATTCTTGGAGCTTCAGGCGCTGGAAAATCAACGATTTTGAATATTCTTGGTGGAATGGATAGCAATGACGAGGGAGATGTCCTGATTGATGGGCAAAATATAGCACATTACAACGCTCACCAGTTGACGGATTATCGGAGAAATGATGTTGGTTTTGTATTTCAATTTTATAATTTAGTTCCTAATCTGACGGCGCTAGAGAATGTTGAGCTGGCTTCAGAAATTGTTCAAGATGCGCAGGATGCAGCAGAAGCGCTAGCAGCAGTTGGCTTGGAAAATCGTCTCAATAATTTTCCTACTCAATTATCTGGTGGCGAGCAGCAACGTGTTTCCATTGCGCGTGCCGTGGCAAAAAATCCTAAAATTTTGCTTTGTGATGAACCAACAGGCGCGCTGGATTATAAAACAGGTAAGCATGTGTTGCAAATCCTTCAAGATATGTCACGTAAACAAGGTGCGACAGTGATTATTGTGACCCATAATAGTGCCTTAGCTCCGATTGCAGACCGTGTGATTCATATGCATGACGCACGGATACAGTCCGTCACTTTGAATGAACATCCTCAAGATATTGCAAGTCTAGAGTATTAGTGAGGAGTGGTGATATGAAAAAATCCATTCTAAATAAGGACATCAGGCTCTCTTTTCGTCAGTCCAAAGGACGCTTTCTGTCTATTATGTTTTTAATGATGTTAGGTTCTTTTGCGTTAGTAGGACTGAAAGCAGCCAGTCCAGACATTGAAAATTCAGCCAATCGTTATCTTTCGCAGATGAAAATGATGGATGTGGCAGTGATGTCAGACTATGGTATTAGCAAAGCTGATCAAAAAGAACTGAATGCAATTCCAAATACATATGTGGAATATGGCTATTTTACGGATACGGTGATTGGGGACAGCTCTGCGTCTGTCCGCGTTTTCTCCAAAACAGATAAAATATCCCAATTTAAACTGGTTTCAGGTTATTTTCCAACCAAGGAAGACCAAGTTGCTCTGGCTAGTTTTTGTCAAAGGAAATATAAGATTGGTGATAGCATTACTTTAAACGAGGAAGGGACCAATGAGTATGCTTTGAAACGACATACCTTTACAGTGACAGGATTTGTCAATTCAAGTGAATTGGCTTCAACTATTTCTCTTGGCAGTTCTAACTCAGGGAGTGGTACCTTGTCTGCTTATGCAGTTGTGACGCCCAAAACGTTTCAAAGTTCAGTCTATACGGTCGCTCGTTTGAGATATAACAATTTAAAAACACTCAACTCCTTTGGGGATTCCTATCGAAAAAAGGTAAAACAGCATGAAGATGAGTTAGAAAAGCTACTAGCTGATAATGGAAAAAAACGTTTATCAGAGATAAAAGCCCAAGCACAGACAAAAATTGCGGACGGAGAAGCAAAAATTCAAACTTCTCAACAAGCATTGGCAGATGCCCAGCAGCAACTAAGGAATGCGCAGGATCAAATTGATCAAAAAAGAGCAGATTTAGAGGTTGCTCAAGGTCAACTAACTGAAAAAGAAAGCTTGCTTGCACAGGGCGCAGCTCAAATTGCACAGGCTGAACAAATTTTAGCAAGCTCGAAAGCAAAATTGGATACAGCCGCTGCTCAACTTTCTTCAGGTTGGGCACAATTGAACCAAATGAAAGCCCAATTAGATCAGGCAGCTAGTCAGTTGTCTGTTGCAAAAGAAAATGTAACAAATACTCAAGCTACATTAGCCATAGCGCAGGCGGAATTGGAAAAAGGTCAAGTTCAATTAGCAGCAGCTAAAGCGAATTTGCAGAAAAAAATGACCGCGCTTCAAGCACAAGGAATTGATCCAGCAACAGTGCCTGAAATTGTGGCAGCACAAACTCAACTAGCACAAGAAGAAGTGAAATTAAATCTTGCTCGTGCAGAATTAGAGAAAAAGCAGGCTGAATTTCAAGCTGGATTGTCACAGTACCAAAGCCAAGAAACGGTTTATCAAACGGGACTTGCCCAATACCAATCTGCTGTCGTGACATTGCGTACGAAACAAGCTGAATATGACGCAGGCTTGGCTCAATATCAAAGTGGTCAGGCAACCTTAAGAGATAAGCAAGCTAAGTACCAAGCAGGCCAAGCCCAATTGGCGCAAGCAAAACAACAAATTGCAGATGGTCAGACGCAATTAAACCAAGCTCAGGCGACATTGAACGATAAAAAAACTGAATATGCGAAGCAAAAGGAAGATGCTGGAACAAAAATAAAAAATGGTCAAGCGGACATTCAAAAGGTAAAAGATGAAGTAGCTGGTTTGTCTGTGCCAACCTACCGTGTGTATACACGCCGTACATTTCCAGGAGCGGACGAGTACACAACAACTGGCAATCGTGCTTATGGTATCTCAGCCGTAGGGAATGCTTTTCCGATTGTACTGTATCTGGTAGCGGCCCTTGTAACAGTCACAACGATGACACGTTTTGTCAGCGAAGAACGCACAAATGCTGGCGTTTTAAAAGCCTTAGGTTATCGGAACCAAGATGTCGTTAAAAAATTTGCCGTCTATGGCTTGGTTTCAAGTTTAATCGGTTCAGTAATTGGAATTTTAGCGGGGACTTATTTCTTGCCTTATATTTTAGGGAAAACTATTTTTAAGACATCAACTTATCCAGCTTTGCGATTAGACTTTTATTGGGAAATTAGTCTCATTGCTCTTTTATGCTCGGTCTTGTGTGGCGTCGCACCAGCCCTCTATATTGCACATAAAGAATTGAAAGAAAAGCCGTCTCAATTATTGTTACCTAAGACACCTAATAAAGGCTCTAAGATCTTGCTAGAGCGGATTGGTTTTATTTGGCATCGCCTTAGTTTTGCGCAAAAAGTAACAGCTCGAAATATCTTTCGCTACAAGCAAAGAATGCTGATGACTATTTTTGGTGTGGCAGGCTCCGTCGCCCTTTTATTTGCTGGTCTCGGTTTGTCATCTTCTATGGCAGGTATAGGAAATCGTCAGTATGGAGAAATTATCAAATATGATGCTGTCATTTCGCAAAAACATTATCTCAAATCTGATGAGCAAGCAGCAATCAGTCAGTTATTGGCAGATAAAAAAATAGCCAAGAAACACGGTATCTATCAGGAAGGATTTACCAAAAAAATTCAAGGAGCAAAAGATGAACAATCTCTCGCGTTATTTGTAACAACAGGCAAGAATTTTCATCATTTCATGGAGCTTAATGAGAGTCGAAGCAAATCGAAATTGATGTTGTCTTCGCATGGAGCGGTCATTTCTCAGAAATTAGCAACCATTATGCATGTTTCTGTTGGGGATACTTTTGAGGTGACTTCTGATGAGGGGAGACGCTATAAAATCAAAGTTTCTGCTATCGCTGAAATGTATGCAGGGCATTTTATCTTTATGAATCAGGACTATTATCAAACAGTATTTGATCGCAAGTTCCAAGAAAATGCTTATCTGATAAAATTGAAAGATTCCTCTAGTAAAAATATACAAGATACTGCAGCAGCATTCATGAAATTAACAGGTGTACGAGCAGTTGTACAAAATACGGGGATTTTGGAACAAATTGATGTTATTGTCAAGTCTCTTGGCTTTGTGATGCAGATTTTAACTGTTGCCTCTATTTTACTAGCCATTGTAATTCTTTATAACTTGATGAACATCAATGTTGCGGAGCGGATTCGAGAATTATCAACGATTAAAGTATTGGGGTTCCATAATAAGGAAGTCACACTTTATATTTATCGAGAGACCATTCTTTTGTCTATTATTGGCATTATTGTAGGCTTGTTTTTAGGAAATATTTTACATCGTTCTCTTTTAGAGACAATTGCTCCGGATGCCTTTCTGCTCAACCCGACAGTATCGGTGTTTGTCTATCTTGTACCAGTCTTTTCTATCATCATGATTTTGATTGTCTTAGGATTTATGGTCAATGCAATATTGAGACGTATTGATATGTTGGAAGCGTTGAAGTCAGTAGATTGATGAGTCAGTAAAACTTTCACTCAAACTTGGGAGTGGAAGTTTTTTCTTGGTTTGTTATAATATTTCTATAAAGGACAAGTAAAATGAGACGATGAAAAGAAAAATTGCTTTATTATCAGATATTCATGGAAATGTAACGGCATTAGAAGCTGTTTTAGCGGACGCCAAAAAGGAACAGGTGACCGATTACTGGTTTTTGGGAGATTTATTGGCACCCGGAACGGGGCGAAAGAAAATTCTTGACTTAATGGCTACTTTACCGATTAGTCTTCAAGTGCGGGGAAATTGGGAAGACAGCATTTGGAATGCTCTTCATGGGAAATTAGATATCAGTCGCCCTAGTCATTTATATATGGTTTGTTTATGCCAGTATCTTTTGGAAGAAGTCACACCTGAAGAACTAGACCGATTGCATGAGTTGCCTTTGCAGCTTTTGACAAAAGTTGGCGATTTAGAAATTGCTGTGACTCATCATTTGCCAGATAAAAATTGGGGACGAGAGCTAATTCATATTGGTCAACAAGAGAATTTTGATAGCCTGTTTGAAGGTAACAATTGTGCCATTGCCATTTATGGTCATATTCATCAGCAATTTCTTCGTTATGCGACGGGGGGACAGATGATTATCAATCCGGGATCTATCGGTCAGCCGTTTTTTCTAGATGCTTGTTTGCGAAAGGATCTGCGAGCTCAGTATGCTATTTTAAAAATTGATGAACAGGGATTAGCAGATGTCGATTTTCGACGAGTGGCTTATGATGTAAATAAAGAATTGGAAATGGCTAGAACATTGAAGTTGCCTTATTATGAAGTATATTACGAAAGCCTTGTCAATGGGATTCATCACACCCATAACCATGATTTACTTCGAGCAATTAGTGAGCGAGAAGACTATGTTGCGCAGCTTAAGGAGTTTTTTAGACGTAATATATGAAGTCACAACGTAAATAAAGTATATGAGTAATAGAAGCAGCAAATGAAAGGAGTTTAACATGCAAATTTCGAGTCGTTTTACCATTGCTACGCACATGTTGACTGTTATAGCACTAGAATGTCAAGAGCACAAAGTAACGAGTGATGTTCTAGCAGCTAGCGTTGGAGTAAACCCTGTTATTATTCGCAAAATCTTATCGCAATTGAAAAGTGCGGATTTGATTTCTGTAGCGCGTGGGAGGGGAGGAGCTATCATTAGGAAAGATTTAAAGGATATTACCCTTTTGGATGTCTATCAAGCAGTAGAAAGTCTGGGAAAATCGGGACAACTCTTTAGCTTTCATGAGCATCCCAATCCGTCTTGTCCCATTGGCAGAAATATTCATTTCGTTTTAGATGATAAATTATCAGAAATTCAAGTAGCAATGGAAAAAGAACTGAGTAAAACCAGCCTTGCAGATGTCGTTGCATCTGTCCAAGAAAAGATAAAAAAACAATCCATTTCGTAAGAAATGGATTGTTTTTTGGAGAAAAAGAGGAGCTAAAAATAACAGTTGATTTCATAATCAAGAAAAACTTGCTGATAATCATAGAGGTCTTCCGGATGTAGAGCTTGCACATTTTCCATTTCATAAGAACGTTTTAGTAATTTATATTTATTTTCACCGAATTGATGAAAAGGTAAGAGTTGTACTTGGTCAATAGATAATTTTTTAAATAAAATAGCAAATTGTTCGGCATCTTCTAGAGAGTCATTAAAGCTAGGGATAACAGGAATACGCAGGACAATGGTTTTTTGTTGCGAAAAAGCATAATGAATATTTTTGATAATTAGTTCATTTTTGACCCCTGTGACTTTGCGGTGATTGATGGTGTTGTAATGTTTTAAGTCAGTATAGATAAAATCTACATACTGGAGCAAATCAACGAATTTGTTATGATCTACAAAGGCTGTCGTTTCAATCGCTGTATGGATACCTTTTTCTTTGGCAGCTTTAAGGATTGCTTTGGCAAATTCAAATTGGGCAAAGATTTCTCCACCAGACAAGGTCAGGCCTCCACCTGATTCTTCATAAAATTCTCTATCTTTGAGAACTTCTTTGATAATCTCTTCAACGCTTTTTTCCTCTCCCATGGTGATAGTCTTTTTGCTAGAAGCGTCTAACATGGGCTCAGGTTTAAATTTCTGAGATTCTGGATTGGCACACCAAGGACAGCGTAAGGGACAGCCTTTTAGAAAAACAGTTGTCCGAATTCCTGGTCCGTCGTGAATACTAAAATGTTGAATATTAAAAATGATTCCTTTTTCTGCACTCATGATGTACACTCTTTTCTTGCTTATTTTCTTTTATTATATCAAACAAACGAAATAAAAACAATTACGAATGAAACTATTTTTTATTTTATTTATTCCTTAAATTCTGTTAAAATAAAGAATGAGGTGAATAAAATGGAACGTTTAGATGAAATCGTTAAGCTCGTTTCAGAGTTTGAAAAAATTGATGTTAATACTTTATCTGATAAATTAAAAGTCTCTAAAGTTACGATTCGGAAAGACTTGGATAAGCTGGAAATGAAAGGCTTACTTCATCGGGAGCACGGTTATGCGGTCTTAAATAGTGGTGATGACCTGAATGTCCGGCTTTCTTTTCATTATGATACCAAGCGAAAGATAGCACAAGAAGCGGCAAAAATTGTTGCAGACAATGAAACGATTATCATTGAATCTGGTTCAACTTGTGCTCTGTTAGCTGAAGAAATCTGTCGTACTAAGAAGAATGTGAAAATTATTACAAATTCTTATTTTATCGCAGACTATGTGAGAAAAGTAGATTCTTGCAAGATTATCTTGCTAGGCGGTGAATTTCAGAACGATTCGCAAGTTACGGTCGGTCCTTTGCTTAAGGAAATGATTCAATTTTTCCATGTAGAACATGCTTTTGTAGGGACTGATGGCTATGATGAAGAGCTTGGTTTTACAGGTAAGGATTTAATGCGTAGCGAAGTGGTGCAATATATGTCGGAAGCATCTGATAAAATGATTGTGTTAACAGATTCGAGTAAATTTGATAAAAGAGGGACTGTCAAACGCTTTGGTTTGAGACAGGTTTCGCAGGTGGTAACCGATCAAGCTATTCCGACAGCCGCGGTTCAACGCCTAAAAGCAGCCAATATCAAATTGACTCTAGTCTGATAAGTAGAGGGAGATAAGATGAAAAGTGAAAGAAAAAGGCTATTAGCTAAGATTGCTTATCTTTATTATGTAGAGGAGAAAAGTCAGGCAGAAATTGCAGCAGAGACAGGGATTTATCGGACAACTGTGAGTCGTATGCTGGCTGAAGCTAAAAAGGAAGGCATTGTCAAAATCGAGATTGAAGCCTTTGATACGCGTTTGTTTCATTTAGAAAATGCAGTGAAAGAGAAGTATGGGTTAAAAGGACTTGAAATCGTAGCAAATCAAGTGGATGATTCACCTTCTGATTTGGAGCAGCGGTTAGCTCAATCAGCGGCAGGAATGCTTCGGGGGATGATTGATGACAATGCTAAAGTTGGATTTTCATGGGGAAAGAGTCTTAGTCTCTTGGTAGAACACTCGGGCAGTCGGCACTTGAATAATGTGCATTTTTTTCCATTGGCTGGCGGACCTAGCCATATTCATGCTCGTTATCATGTTAATACCCTCATTTACAGTATGGCTAATAAATACCATGGGGATTGTCGCTTTATGAATGCGACGATTATACAGGAAGACGAGATCTTAGCAAAAGGAATTTTATCTTCTAAATATTTTGAGGACTTAAAAAGAAGTTGGCAAGAACTAGATGTGGTTGTTGTTGGTATTGGCGGACAAGTGGATGAAAAGAATCGGCAGTGGTTGGATATGCTGACGGCTGAAGATTTTCGTACAGTGGAAAATGAAGGAGCTGTCGGAGAAATTTGTTGCCGCTTTTTTGATGAAAATGGTGAGTTGGTTGATGAACAGTTGCAAAATCGAACAGTTGCTATTTCTTTAGATTATTTAAAAACAGTTCCTCACAGTCTGGCTTTTGCCTATGGTCGTCAAAAAGCTGCCGCTATTTTGGCGGTTTTACGTGCTGGGTATGTCAACCATTTAGTTACAGATGAAGCAACTATTTTAAAAGTGTTGGAATTGGATAATAGTGCAGTTAATTAGTAGTTTATAAAAGTTCTCCTTTTCCTCATTATTTCATTTTCAAAAGGTCAAGAATAATGATTCTGACCCTTTTTATTTTACTCTATAAGCACAAATGTGCGATAAATATAAAAAAAGAGAATTTGTTCAGTGATATATTGACGGAATAAGAGAAAGATGATAAATTTGAGTTACAAACAAAAATAAAACGCTTTCAAATAAAAGAAAGATATATTTTGTAAATAAAAATAGGAGTAACGTTAAATATGGAAGTGATTGTAGCTGATCAAATCATTATGGGGTTAATCTTGCATGCTGGGGATGCCAAACAGCATATTTACCAAGCTTTGTCATTAGCAAAAAATGGTGAGTTTGAAAAGTGTAATGAGTATCTAGAATTGGCAGATCAGGCATTATTAGAAGCTCATAATCTTCAAACGGAGTTTTTGGCACAGGAAGCGGGGGGAACAAAGACAGAAATTACAGCTTTGTTTGTCCACTCTCAGGATCATTTGATGACCAGTATTACAGAAATTAATCTTATCAAGGAAATCATTGACTTGAGAAAAGAATTACAAGTGAAAAAATAAATCATCAGGAGGATGAAGATATGATTAAAATTGGGTTGTTTTGTGCAGCAGGTTTTTCAACAGGAATGTTGGTCAATAATATGAAAATAGCTGCGAAAGAAGCTGGTTTAGAGGTTGAGATTGATGCTTATTCTCAGGCCAAGTTAGCAGATTATGCACCAAACTTGGATGTTGCTTTGTTAGGACCACAAGTAGCTTATACTTTGGATAAGTCAGCTGCCATTTGCGAAGAGAACCATATTCCAATTGCGGTCATTCCAATGGCGGACTATGGCATGCTAGATGGTAAAAAAGTATTGAATCTCGCTTTGGGGCTTTTGGAACAAAAACAAGGAGCTTAGTTATGGCTAAAATAGATACTCAAAAAATTATTGCGCCGATTATGAAATTTGTCAATATGCGCGGTATTATTGCCTTAAAGGATGGTATGTTGGCAATTCTGCCCTTGACAGTTGTTGGAAGTATCTTTCTGATTGTAGGACAGTTACCATTTGAAGGTCTCAATCAGGCGATTGCAGGCATTTTTGGAAAAAATTGGATCGAGCCGTTTATGCAGGTTTACTCAGGAACTTTTGCGATTATGGGTTTGATTTCCTGTTTCTCCATAGGATATTCTTATGCTAAAAATAGTGGTGTAGAGCCGTTGCCGGCAGGTGTGTTATCTGTGTCTTCTTTCTTCATTCTTTTAAAATCTTCTTATGTACCGACAAAAGGTGAACCTATTGCAGATGCTATTACTAAAGTTTGGTTTGGTGGTCAGGGGATTATTGGAGCTATTATTATTGGTTTGGTTGTCGGTAGTATCTATACCATGTTTATTCAAAAGCATATTGTTATTAAAATGCCAGAGCAAGTTCCGCAAGCGATTGCTAAGCAATTTGAGGCTATGATTCCAGCTTTTGTGATATTCTTCCTTTCCATGGTAGTTTATATTCTTGCTAAAATGCTAACAAAAGGTGGCACTTTTATTGAAATGATTTATGGTGTGATTCAAGTGCCATTACAAGGATTGACTGGTTCCCTTTACGGTGCAATTGGTATCGCCTTTTTCATCTCCTTCTTATGGTGGTTCGGTGTGCATGGGCAATCTGTTGTCAATGGTGTAGTGACTGCTCTATTGCTTTCAAATCTGGATGCCAATAAAGCTTTGCTTGCTGCTGGAAAGCTATCTGTTGGTAAAGGAGCGCATATTGTTACTCAGCAATTCTTAGATAGTTTCCTAATCTTATCTGGTTCAGGTATCACTTTTGGCTTGGTAGTAGCTATGATCTTTGCAGCTAAGTCCAAGCAATACAAAGCACTAGGAAAAGTTGCTGCTTTTCCAGCAATCTTTAATGTCAATGAACCAGTTGTGTTTGGGTTTCCAATTGTTATGAATCCCGTTATGTTCTTGCCTTTTATTCTTGTACCTGTTTTAGCGGCTGTAATTGTTTATGGCTCTATAGCAATTGGCTTTATGCAGCCATTTTCAGGGGTGACCTTGCCATGGAGTACACCAGCTATTATTTCTGGTTTCTTAGTGGCAGGATGGCAAGGTGCTCTCATCCAAGTTGTCATTTTAGCTATGTCCACTCTCATCTATTTCCCATTCTTTAAATTCCAAGACAATCTTGCTTACAGTAATGAACTGAAAGCGGAAGGATAAACCACATTGTATCACTGTAAAGAAATTATTTTAACGTTGATTGAGCACAAATGTGCAAAAAATCTTTAATTCGATAATTGATTATAAATGATTGAATTTTTGCATCTTGCATGCTACAATAGTTACGAAAGAAATAAAAATAATTTCATAAGAAAGGTTGTGTTGTGATGACTAATGTAAAAGAAATAGAAAAAACGATGATACAAACGAGTTATTTTGGTAGCTTAACGGACCGAATGAACAAGTATCGGGAAGATGTGCTGGACAAGAAACCTTATATTGATGCTGAACGTGCTGTTCTTGCAACAAGAGCTTATCAAGAGCATAAAGAAAAGCCAAATGTTCTGAAGCGTGCTTATATGCTTAAGGAAATTTTGGAAAATATGACGCTTTATATTGAAGATGAGACCATGATTGTTGGAAATCAGGCTTCATCTAATAAAGATGCACCTATTTTCCCAGAGTATACTTTAGAATTTGTACTCAATGAATTAGATCTTTTTGAAAAGCGCGACGGTGATGTTTTCTATATTACAGAGGAAACCAAAGAACAAATCCGGAGCATCGCTCCCTTCTGGGAAAACAATAACCTCCGTGCTAGAGCAGGGGCTTTACTTCCAGAAGAAGTTCAGGTTTATATGGAAACTGGCTTCTTTGGCATGGAAGGAAAGATGAACTCTGGTGATGCTCACTTGGCAGTCAACTATCAAAAATTGCTTCAATATGGTTTGAAAGGTTTTGAGGAAAAAGCTCGGGCAGCTAAGGAGGCCTTGGATTTGACAGATCCGGCTAGTATTGATAAATATCATTTCTATGATTCCATTTTCATTGTAGTGGATGCTGTGAAAGCTTATGCGGAGCGTTTTGTCAAGTTAGCTCAAGATATGGCAGAGTCTGCAAGCCCAGAGCGCCGTCAAGAATTATTGGAAATTGCTCGAATTTGTTCCAAAGTGCCTTACGAACCAGCTGAAACGTTTGCTGAAGCTATTCAGTCTGTCTGGTTTATCCAGTGTATTTTACAGATTGAGTCTAATGGTCACTCCCTCTCTTATGGGCGCTTTGACCAATACATGTATCCTTATGTTAAGTCGGACTTGGAAGCTGGTCGCGAGACGGAAGAAAGCATTGTCGAACGCTTAACCAATCTTTGGATTAAGACGATTACAATCAATAAAGTACGCAGCCAGGCTCATACTTTCTCATCTGCTGGTAGTCCTTTGTATCAAAATGTGACAATTGGTGGACAAACACGTGATAAGAAAGATGCTGTAAATCCCCTTTCTTATCTGGTTTTGAGATCTGTTGCACAGACGCATTTGCCACAGCCAAACTTAACAGTTCGCTACCATGCTGGTCTAGATGCTCGTTTTATGAACGAATGCATAGAAGTTATGAAACTAGGTTTTGGAATGCCTGCTTTCAATAATGACGAGATTATTATTCCGTCCTTTATTGCCAAAGGCGTTTTGGAAGAAGATGCATACGACTACAGTGCTATCGGCTGTGTGGAGACAGCTGTGCCAGGTAAATGGGGCTACCGTTGTACGGGAATGAGCTATATGAACTTCCCTAAGGTGCTTCTCATCACTATGAACGATGGAGTTGATCCCGCATCTGGCAAGCGTTTTGCACCAAGCTTCGGTCATTTTAAAGACATGAAGAGCTTTGCTGAGCTGCAAACGGCTTGGGACAAGACTTTGCGCCACTTGACTCGTATGAGTGTCATCGTGGAAAATTCTATCGACCTGTCTCTTGAAAGAGAAGTGCCGGATATCCTCTGCTCAGCTTTGACAGATGATTGTATCGGACGCGGTAAGCATTTGAAAGAGGGGGGAGCTGTCTATGACTATATTTCTGGTCTCCAAGTCGGTATTGCTAATCTATCAGACTCACTAGCAGCAATCAAGAAGTTAGTCTTTGAAGAAGGCAAACTGACTCCAGCTGAACTCTGGCATGCACTTGAAACGGACTATGCAGGTGAGCGCGGCAAGGAAATTCAGGAGATGTTGATTCATGATGCACCGAAATATGGTAATGATGATGATTACGCTGATAAGCTGGTGACTGATGCTTATGATATTTATGTGGATGAAATTGCTAAATATCCAAATACCCGTTATGGACGCGGTCCAATTGGCGGTATCCGCTATTCAGGAACATCTTCTATTTCAGCCAATGTTGGTCAAGGTCGCGGTACTTTGGCGACACCAGATGGCCGCAATGCAGGAACACCGCTCGCTGAAGGCTGTTCTCCATCTCACAATATGGACAAGAATGGTCCGACTTCTGTATTGAAATCTGTTTCTAAATTGCCGACAGATGAAATCGTTGGGGGGGTTCTGCTCAATCAAAAAGTGAATCCTCAGACCTTGTCTAAGGAAGAAGATAAAATTAAATTGATTGCTTTACTTCGTACGTTCTTTAACCGTTTGCACGGTTATCATATTCAATACAATGTTGTTTCTAGAGAAACCTTGATTGATGCGCAAAAACATCCTGAAAAACACCGTGATTTGATTGTGCGTGTTGCAGGATATTCGGCATTCTTCAATGTACTCTCCAAAGCAACACAAGATGATATTATCGGACGTACAGAACACACATTATAAAAGAGGTCCAGTTTATGGAATTCATGCTTGATACATTAAATGTAGAAGAAATAAAAAAATGGTCGCAAGTTCTCCCCTTGGCAGGAGTGACTTCTAACCCGACCATCGCTAAAAAAGAGGGGAAGATTGATTTCTTTAAACGCATCCAAGAAGTTAGAGAAATTATTGGGGAAGCTCCTTCCATTCATATTCAGGTTGTTGCCAAAGATTATCAGGGAATTTTAAAAGATGCCGCTGAAATTCGCAAGCATTGTAGTGGAAATGTGTTTGTCAAAGTACCTGTAACCCCTGAAGGTTTAGCCGCTATAAAGGTTTTAAAAGCAGAAGGTTACAAGATTACGGCAACTGCTATTTATACCATTTTCCAAGGTTTATTAGCCATTCAAGCAGGCGCAGATTATTTAGCTCCTTATTATAACCGTATGGAAAATTTGAACATTGATTCAGATGTAGTTATTGGTCAATTGGCAGATGCGATTGCAGTAGAAGGTTCATCTAGCAAAATTTTAGCAGCTTCCTTTAAAAATGTAGGACAAGTCAACAAGGCTTTTGCTGATGGTACCCATGCTATTACAGCAGGTGCAGATGTCTTTGAATCAGCTTTTGCTATGCCGTCTATTTCAAAGGCAGTAAATGATTTTGCAGCAGATTGGTCATTCATTCATGGTCAAAAGTACATCTAATCTCCATTTTTGCGTAGGAAGAGGTATTTTATGAGAACTTTTGCAAGCCCTTCTCGCTATATTCAAGGTGAAGATGCCTTATTTGAAAATGCAAAACAGATTTTGAACTTAGGAAACCATCCAGTTTTGCTTTGTGACAACACTGTTTATCAAATTGTAGGAAAGAAGTTCCAATCCTGTCTTACTCGCTATGGACTTCATATATTGCATGTCAGTTTTAATGGTGAAGCTTCGGATAATGAAATCAATCGGGTAGCTGCTTTAGCTGAAAAAGATGGAGCAGATCTAGTGATTGGTCTTGGTGGTGGAAAAACAATTGACAGTGCTAAGGCAATTGCAGATTTATTGGGAAATCCCGTCGTGATTGCACCGACTATTGCTTCGACAGATGCACCAACATCAGCTCTTTCAGTAATTTATACTGAGGAAGGAGCATTTGAAAAATATATTTTTTACACCAAGAACCCAGATCTTGTTCTAGTAGATTCAAAGGTCATTGCTCAAGCTCCAAAGCGCTTGTTGGCTTCTGGAATTGCAGATGGTTTAGCGACTTGGGTTGAAGCGCGTGCGGTTATGCAGGCAAATGGAGAGACCATGCTGGGACAAAGACAGACTTTAGCAGGCGCAGCTATTGCTCAAAAATGTGAAGAAACTCTTTTTGCAGATGGTTTACAAGCACTGGCTGCTTGTGAGGCGCAGGTGGTAACACCAGCTCTTGAGCATATCATTGAGGCTAATACGCTTCTCAGCGGTGTTGGTTTTGAAAGTGGTGGATTGGCTGCTGCTCATGCCATTCACAATGGATTTACAGCTCTGACTGGTGATATTCATCATCTGACTCATGGAGAAAAAGTAGCTTATGGAACGCTAACACAGCTCTTTCTTGAAAACCGTCCAAAAGAGGAGTTGGAAAAATATATTCGTTTCTATCAGAAAATTGGTATGCCCACGACCTTGGCAGAAATGTATTTAGAAAATGCCAGCTATGATGATTTGCTCAAGGTTGGTAAGCAAGCTACTATTGAAGGTGAAACCATTCATCAGATGCCGTTTAAGATTTCAGCATCTGATATTGCAGGTGCTATCCTAGCAGTCGATCGTTATGTAAACTCCTTATAAAAATAAAAAGGAAACAAGTCTGATTAGATTGGACTTGTTTTTTCGTGTAGTGATAGCTAAAAGTTTTAATCAGAAATAATAAACGCCTGATGCACATTGAAAATGTTATAATGATAATAAATGTGAGAAATAAATGCAAACTAGTGGAGAACAGATTGAGTAAAAAATTAGAAGATATGAGTTTAGAAGAATTATGGCAGTTGTTTCCCATATTTCTTGTAAAACATAATAAAGAATGGGCGGATTGGTATGATGAGGAAGCAACTGCTATTTTGTCCCTGATACCAGCTAAATATATAGTAAGAATATCTCATATTGGTAGTACTGCGGTTCAAAATATATGGGCAAAGAATATAGTAGATATATTACTTGAGGTTCGATTAGCAGAAGAACTAGAAATAGTGAAAAATATTCTTGTTGAAAATAAGTGGTTATGCATGAGTCAAAGTACACAGCGAATCTTATTAAATAAAGGATACACAGAGCAAGGTTTTGCAGAAAAAGTCTTTCATCTTCACATTAGAGTTGTCGGAGATAATGATGAACTATATTTCAGAGATTACTTACGTGAGAATCATAATGTAGCGAAAGAATATGAACATTTAAAGCTGAACTTATGGAAGAAATTTGAACATGATAGAGACGGCTACACTGATGCAAAGTGTAAGTTTATTAAACGATATACTAAAATTGCAAAAGAAAAATTTATAGGAAGATATTAAAATAGATACGAGCGCCGGAACGGTGCTTTTTTACTTGCTTGAAATGTGGTAAAATGGATGTAACTAAAATATGAAACGAGTATAAAATGGCGAAAAAATCAAACGCAAATATTGGATTTGAAAAGGAATTATGGGATGCTGCAGATTCACTTCGGGGGCACATTTCAGCGTCAGAGTACAGAAAAGTTATTGTTGGTCTAATCTTTTTAAAATATGTATCAGATGCTTTTGAAGAAAAATACCAACAATTACTTGCAGAGGGTGACGGATTTGAGAATGATCCTGATGCATATTCAGAGGAGAATATTTTCTTCGTCCCTGAAATAGCTAGATGGCAATTCATTGCGAGTCATGCCCATTCTTCGGAAATTGGCACAGTCTTGGATGAGGCCATGCGTGAAATTGAAGAGGATAATCCTAGTCTAGAGAATGTCCTTCCTCAGATTTATGCCAGTCCGGACTTAGATAAGAGAGTTTTAGGGGAAGTTGTAGACATTTTTACTAATATTCAAATGTATGAAGGTGAGAATGAAAAAGATTTACTTGGACGTGCTTATGAATATTGTATTGAACAGTTTGCAGCTTATGAAGGAAAACGGGGTGGTGAATTCTATACTCCGACTAGTATCGTTAAAACGATTGTAGAAATATTAAAGCCTTATCGAGGTCGCGTTTATGATCCTGCTTGTGGTTCAGGTGGTATGTTCGTTCAATCAGCTAAGTTTATAGAGAATCATAGTGGAAATATAAATAATCTATCTGTTTTTGGTCAAGAATCCAACGCTGATACTTGGAAGATGGCCAAGATGAACATGGTTATCCGAGGTATTGATGCGGATTTTGGTGAGCACCAAGCGAACAGCTTTTTCAATGATTTACATCCAACACTAAAAGCTAACTATATCATGGCTAATCCACCCTTTAATATTTCCAACTGGGGAGCAGATAAACTGCAAGATGATATTCGCTGGAAATATGGAACTCCCCCAGATGGCAATGCCAACTATGCTTGGATTCAGCACATGATTCATCATATGGATCCAAGTAATGGGAAGATTGGTTTAGTTTTGGCTAATGGTTCTCTTTCCTCAACTCAGAAGGGTGAAGGTGATATTCGCCAAAAGATTATTGAAGATGATTTAATTGAAGGAATTATTGCCTTACCATCTAATCTTTTTTACAGCGTGACCATTCCAGCTTGTCTCTGGTTTATCAGTAGAAACAAAAAGCAAAAGGGAAAGACAGTATTTATTGATGCCCGTAATATGGGTGAAATGGTTGACCGTAAACATCGTGATTTTAGTGATGAAGATATTAAAAAGTTGGCTGATACCTTTGAAGCCTTTCAAAAGGGAGAGCTTGAGGATGTCAAAGGTTTTTGCGCAGTTGTTGAAACAGCAGAAATTGCAAAGCAAGATTTCATTCTTACGCCAGGGCGTTATGTTGGTATTGAGGAGAAAGAAGATGACGGAGAACCATTTGAAGAGAAAATGGATCGCCTGACGACAGAACTATCAGAACTCTTTACTAAATCCCATAAATTAGAAGATGAGATTCGAGAAAGATTGGGGGAGATTGGGTTTGAAATATAAGGAGGTAAATTTAGGTGAACTTATTAGCTTTGTTTCAAAAGGTATTCCACCAAAATATATTGAGACTAAATCCGATAATACTATCGTTGTACTTAATCAAAGGACGAATAGAAATTTTCAAATTGACTACTCTTTGTCACGGTTAAATGATTTATCGAAGAAAAAAGTACCTACAAATAAGATACTAATAGATTATGATGTTTTAATAAATTCTACAGGCGTTGGAACAGCTGGCCGAGTTGCTCAATTAGTAAAAGTACCTGAATTGACTACTGTAGATGGACATATGATAATTGTTAGACCAGATGAAGAGAAAATAGATCCTTTGTACTTAGGTTATGCTCTTAAAGCACAACAAGTAAAAATTGAAGGATTACAAGAAGGATCAACTGGGCAGACTGAGTTAAATCGACAACGATTATTGAATGATATTATTATACAATTTCCTGAATCAAGAAAATTACAACAAGATATTTCCAGACTATTTTTTTCACTTGATGAAAAGATTGAGAATAATAAAAAGATAAATCATCATTTAGAGGAGATAGCGCTGTCTATTTTTAATAAACATTTTGGCAAAGCAGAAACAACTAATAAATTAGGAGATTTCTTTCCAGTTATTACTGGTAAAAAAGATGCTAATGTTGCAAAAGGAGGGAAATATCCATTTTTCAGTTGTTCTCAAAACATTTCATACACAGACAATTATTCATTTGATAACAAAGCAATTTTATTGGCAGGGAATGGGGATTTTAATGTTAAAATATACGATGGAAAATTTGAAGCGTATCAAAGGACTTACGTTTTAATCCCTAACAACGATGAACAATTTGGTTATCTGTACTATGCCATTAAATATTTTTTAAATGATATTACCTCTGGGTACAGGGGTTCTGTTATAAAATTTATCACTAAAGGAAGTATAGAAAACTTTAATATTTTTATGACAGATGATAAAAAAGTGTTATCTTTATTCAATATCTTTGTTGAGAAGATAGCCAATAACAATAAAGAAACTCAAGAATTAGCCAACCTTCGAGATACTCTCCTACCCAAACTCTTATCAGGTGAAATTTCAGTAAATCAAGCCACTAAATGATGATTTATCTTTTTAAGCTACCCATGGAGTATAATAAAAACGAAAGGTAGGTAGCTTATGAAAGATAAATTAATCACGCAAATTACAACAGATATGGCCAAGCATTTAAGTCTTAAACAGTTAGAAAATCTGCAAAAGGTACTAATGGCGACTTTTATCAATGTAGAAATTGCAGAGATAAAAACAGTAAATGAGCAAGAGAGCAACAGTAAATTACTTGAACTATTTATATCAGCCAAGAGGATTGAAGGTTGTAGTGAGAAATCTTTGAAATATTACAAAATGGTTATTGAGAATATGTTTACCAGTCTTAAAACAGCCATAAGAAATTTGACTACTAGTGATTTACGAACTTATCTAGCGCGTTACCAGCAAGAGCGAAATTCTAGTAAGGTGACGATTGACAACATGCGTCGGATTTTTAGCAGTTTTTTCAGTTGGTTGGAAGATGAGGATTATATCCTCAAAAGTCCTGTTCGTCGGATTCATAAGATAAAGACAGATAAGACCATCAAAGAAACTTTTTCTGATGAAGGTCTTGAACTTTTAAGAGATGCCTGTGATGAAATCCGTGATTTGGCTATGATTGATTTATTAGCTTCAACAGGCATGCGTGTTGGTGAATTAGTAGGATTAAATAGAGAAGATATTAATTTTTATGAAAGAGAATGTGTGGTCTTTGGTAAAGGGAACAGTGAGCGAATCGTCTACTTCGATGCTAGAACGAAGATTCACTTGATAAACTACTTGGACAGTCGTCAGGATGATAATCCAGCCTTGTTCGTTTCCTTGTCATCTCCACATGATAGATTATTAATCGGAGGGGTAGAAACAAGATTAAGACAGCTTGGCGAAAAAGCGGACTTAAATAAAGTCCATCCGCATAAATTCAGACGGACATTGGCGACACGCGCCATAGATAAGGGCATGCCCATCGAACAAGTTCAGCACTTGCTCGGTCATGTCAAAATAGACACAACCATGCACTATGCTATGGTCAACCAAGCGAATGTCAAAAATTCGCATAGGAAATATATAGGTTGAGGAGAAAATGATTTGGATGAATGGAAAAAGGTAAAGCTTGGCGATATATGTCAAACTAACTTAGAAACTTATTCTCTTTCTGAAAAATGGGATTTTGTAAATTATCTAGATACAGGAAGTTTAACAAAAAATGTTGTAAGTGAGTATCAGGAGATTGATTTGCAGAATGACAAATTACCAAGTCGAGCAAGGCGAAAAATATCAGTCAATGATATTTTGTATTCAACTGTAAGACCCAATCAAGAACACTACGGTATTGTAAAAGAAGTAGTACCAAATATGTTAGTTTCAACTGGATTTACAGTTATATCGGTAAATCAAGAGCTTGCAGATAGTGATTTTATATACTATTGTTTGACGCAAAGAGAAGTTATTGAACATTTACAGGCTATTGGAGAACAAAGTACTTCAGCATATCCATCTATAAAACCAACTGATATAGAAAATTTAGAACTTTTTCTTCCCTCTTTAAATGAACAAAGAGAAATTGTGTCAGTTTTACGTGTACTAGATGATAAAATAGAAAACAATAGAAAGATAAATCATCATTTAGTGGCTTGATTAACGGGAATTTCGCCTGATAAGAGTTTGGGAAGTAAAGTATCGCGAAGAGTTTGAAGTTCACCGATTTCTTTTATATTATTTCCAATGCTTTCAAATAAGGGGGTTACTTGTTTTGTGAAACGACTTACTTTATCTTCCGATAAATCAATAGTTGGCATAATTTCAATATGTTTCGGATAAATATGAGGTTGTGCCGATCCTGTTTGAGAATCATATATCTCTTGCTGACGTTTTTTTAGCATAACATACCAAAAGTAAACATTATCAGTTATACTGGTATCAATATATGAAGAGTCGGAGGACCAAACTGGTATATGCCATAAATTAACATACCCTGCATTAGGGCCAGATGCTGAAATTGTAAGAACTGGTGATTTGGTATTAGCAATATTATGAAAAGTTGAAGGTTGTAGTCCACCAGCGACAACAGGAACTTTTCCAACTATCGCATCTTTTGATAGCAAATTTTTACCACGTTTGGGAATAATATAGTTACCAATCGTAGATTTTCCTGAAGAAACATTAGGAAACATATTTTCAAATATTGAAGTTGCCATCTCCTCTAAATGATGATTTAGTAGTCAGATGAATAATATATTTTAGGAGTATTGAAATTGAAAGTAAATATATTTAATAGGGATATTTTAAAACAATTTTCTAAAGTATGTGCTACGCTTACTGCAATATTGTCAGGAGCACTAATTTTTCTTGATATTCCTGATAACTGTCGACTTTATGCAGGCGTTGCTTATATTTCATTGCTTTTAGCTATTTATATTTTTATATGGATAAGAGCAAATAGAATGAAACAAATAGTTATTAAAATAGGTCTCACGACGGTTCTTGTAAAGTCTGGTGATATTTTTGATGAAGAAGGACTTAAAGCGGTGGCTTTCAATGAATATTTTGATACAATGGTCGATGATAAAGTAATTGCCAGACAATCATTAAATGGCCAGTTTATTATCAACTATATTGACGATGTTGAGAAATTGAACTCTGATATTAAAAACGATGATGATTTAAAAAATAATATTGTCGAAGAGGGAGTAAGACGGCAGCATGGTAAAACGACAAAATATGGGCTTGGAAGTTCAATTTTGATAGACGATGAGTATATTTTGACTGCTTTTAGCCGATTTAATAAAAATAATCAAGCTGAACTAACTATTCAAGAATATGTCAATTTTCTTTTAACATTTTGGAACGAAATTAATAGGTTATATGCTCAAAGATCGGTTATAGTTCCAGTATTTGGTTCTGGAATAACGAGGTTTAAAAATGGTTTTGAGGATATTGATATTAATGAATTGTTACGGATTATGATTTGGACTTTTAAAATTAGTAAAATTAAATTTGCATATCCTGCAAAATTAACTATTATCATACATAATGATTTACTCAGCCAAGTAAATTTATATGAATTAAGGGAGAATGAATAATGGCCTATCGTAATAAAACTTATGTTGCTTTTGATGGTGATAATGATATGCGTTATTATCAGTTAATGAAGGCATGGAAGCAAAATGACAACACATTATTTAATTTTCATGATGCTCATGATATTAACAGCGCTAGAGATACAAGCCAGGAAGAGTCAATTAAAAGACAGCTTCGTGAAAGAATGGCTAACAGTAAGGCCTTTGTTTTATTAATTGGCGAACATACTAAATACTTAACAAAATTCGTAAAATGGGAAATTGGACTTGCTATTAAGAAAGGGTTGCCAATTATCTGTGTTAATCTAAATAAAAACAAAAGGAAAGATGAATTGTGTCCGTCAAGTTTGAATGGACAGTTGGCAATATTCATTCCTTTTGGAAGCAAAATGATGCAATATGCTCTTGAGAATTGGCCAAAATCGCATGAGCAATACCTTAAAAATGGAGAAATAAGTTCTTACTGTTATAAAGATGCGGTATATAAACGATTGGGCCTGTAAGTTAAAAGTGATATAGGAGCTACATTATGGGATTTACTGAAGACAACTATGAAAATGCGGTTATTGAACTTTTTCGTGATAGTCTGGGCTATTCATATGTTTATGGTCCAGATGTAGAGCGTGACTATAAACTGCCTTTATACATGGAGGAACTTCGTCCTGCTTTGGAGAGGATTAATGCTAAGTTGCCGACTGGTGCGATTCAGGCTGCTATTGAAAAGCTGCAGCGTTTTGAGACAGGGTCCTTGCTTCAAAAAAATAAGGTTTTCACAGATTATCTGCAAAATGGTATTGAAGTTTCCTATTTTTATCAAGGAAAAATACGGTCCAGCCTCGTTTATTTGGCTGATTTTGAGAATGTCCATAATAATAGCTTTACAGTTATCAATCAATGGGCTATCGTGGAAAAAAGCAATAAGCGCCCTGATATTATAGTGTTTTTGAATGGTTTGCCAGTAGTTGTTTTTGAGTTGAAAAGTCCTTCTCGCCAAGAAACAGATGCTTCTGATGCCTACCGTCAGCTTAAAACATATCAGAAAGAAATTCCAACGTTATTCAACTATAATGCTTTTTGTGTAATGACGGATCTAGCCACTTCAAAGGCGGGGACAATTACTGCTGGTGAAGACCGCTTTATGGAGTGGAAGACTACTGATGGTAGTTTTGAAGATACGCAATATGCTAATTTTACAACCTTTATTGAGGGCATATTTGATAAAACGAGATTCTTGGATATTTTAAAGAATTTTATTTGCTTTTCTGAGGATGCTAAGATTTTGGCAGCTTACCACCAGTATTTTGCGGTTAATAAAGCTGCTATTTCGACCTTGAATGCAACCAAGAGTGATGGTCGCGGTGGTGTTTTTTGGCATACACAGGGAAGCGGGAAATCGCTATCAATGGTTTTCTATGCTCATCTGCTGCAGAAAGTTTTAGACTCGCCAACTATTGTCGTTTTGACTGATCGAAATGATTTGGACGAACAGTTATATGGACAGTTTTCCAAATGCCAAGATTTTCTGAGACAGACACCGATTCGGGCAGAGAGCCGTTTGCATCTGAAAGAACTATTGACTGGTCGCCAAGCCAATGGCATTATATTTACAACTATGCAGAAGTTTTCAGAGTCAGAAGAGGCGCTTTCTGATAGAAGAAACATTGTTGTCATGGCTGATGAGGCTCATCGTGGTCAGTATGGACTTGAAGAAAAGATTAAAATGACCAAAGGAAAAGATGGAGAAAGAGAAGCGAAACTAGTCGTCGGAGCAGCCAGATTGATTAGAGATAGCTTGCCTAATGCGACTTATATTGGATTTACTGGAACGCCTATTTCTACTAAAGATAAGTCTACAACAGAGGTTTTTGGTAATTACATTGATGTTTACGATATGACACAGGCGGTTGAAGATGGCGCCACTCGGCCCGTCTATTATGAAAGCCGTGTCATGCATTTAAAACTAGATGAAAATATCTTGAGTTTGATTGACACAGAGTATGACTTGATGGCACAAAGCGCTGAATCACATGCGATTGATAGAAGCAAGAAGGAATTGGGGCGTCTTGATAGTATTTTAGGGGCCGATCAAACTATTAGTGCCTTGTGTGAAGATATTATTACTCATTATGAAGAAAATCGTGCGCAGGAATTAACTGGAAAAGCAATGATTGTTGCTTATTCTCGGCCGATTGCGATGAAAATTTATCGTACCTTGCTTGAAAAGCGTCCGAATTGGACAGAAAAAATTGGAGTTGTCATGACTTCTAGTAATAATGATCCGGAAGAATGGCATGATATAGTAGGGAATAAGCGCCATAAAGAAGAGATGGCTAAAAAGTTTAAAGACAATGAAAGCCCATTTAAGATTGCTATCGTAGTTGATATGTGGCTGACTGGATTTGATGTCCCTAGCCTTGCAACCATGTATGTATATAAGCCAATGCAAGGTCATAATCTTATGCAGGCAATCGCTCGTGTTAACCGTGTATACAAAAATAAAGAGGGTGGGCTTGTAGTTGATTATATCGGTATTGCAAGTGCTTTAAAGCAAGCCATGAACGATTATACAAATCGAGACAAAGGTAACTTTGGGGACACTGACATAGCTAAGACAGCTTTACCAAAGTTTGTCGAAAAACTAGAGGTCTGTCGTGATTTGTTTTATGGGTTTGACTATTCAGAATTCATGCTCTCTAAATCAAGTGATTTAATCAGAGCTAAAACAATTAGTGGTGGGGTAAACTTCTTGTCAAGTGTAGACAAGGAGAAGAAGAAAGAGCTCTTCATAAAAGAATCGTTACTCTTACGCCAAGCGTTATCACTTTGTCGTTCTTTGCTTACTCCTGAGCAACGTTTTGAAGCAGCTTATTTTGAAGCAGTCAGAACATTGCTGACACGAATAACTGGGGAGGGTAAAAAGCTTTCTCTGAAAGATATTAATGATCGTATCAATGAGTTACTAAAAGCTTCTATCAAGAGTGAAGGTGTCATTAATTTATTCTCAGATATTGATACAGGATTTTCGTTATTTGATCCTAAATTTTTAGATGAAATCTCTAAAATGAAGGAAAAAAACATAGCGGTAGAACTCTTAAAAAAATTATTACAAGAGCAGATTACCTTATATCAAAGAACAAATTTAGTCAAATCCGAAAAGTTCTCTGAAATTCTTTCGCGAGCGATGAGAGCGTATCTGAATGGCATGCTTTCGAATGAAGAAGTTATTGCTGAATTAATGAAAATGGCCAAAGAAATGGCGAAGGCTCACGAAGAGGGGGATTCTTTAGGTCTGACAGATGAAGAATTGGCTTTCTATGATGCTTTGACGCAACCACAAGCAGTCAAAGACTTTTATGAAAATGATGAGCTTGTTACAATGACTCATGAATTAACGGAGACATTGCGCAAAAGCAGAACTATTGATTGGCAGAAAAAACATTCTGCGCGTGCTCGTATGCGCATGCTTGTTAAAAGGCTCCTTAGGAAATACAAATATCCACCAGAGGGTGTTGAAGACGCTATTGTGACTGTTATCAAGCAATGTGAAATGTGGACGGATAATCCTGATAATAACTATGAAAGTTATTCTTTTCTAGACGGATTGATGATTGCTGAAAAATAAAAGAATCATTGTAGTAGAATGAGAATATCTTAGCATTGGGAGAGAAAATAGTTAATTCTCTCCTTATCGTGCTTTTAAGTTGAGTTTTTATACTGTAGCGTTTATAAATCTATATATAAATAAAAAGAAAGCTCTATAATATCCAAATGGAGTTACCCACTATAGAAATTATAGAGCCTTATTATTGATAGCGAGTAGCTTGAAGACAGCTGCTCTTTTTGTTGGTTTACTTCATCGTAGGGAAAAGCAATACGTCACGAATAGAAGTGACATCTGTCAATAGCATAATTAAGCGGTCAATTCCAATTCCGAGGCCGCCAGTTGGTGGCATACCGTATTCAAGAGCTTCTACATAGTCGTAGTCGATACCAGTCGCTTCATCATCTCCGAGTTCCTTAGCTTGGGCCTGTGCTTCAAAACGAGATAATTGATCAATTGGATCGTTCAACTCGGTAAAGGCATTGGCAAATTCGCGCCCAACGATAAAGAGTTCAAAGCGGTCGGTAAAGCGTGGGTCATCTGCATTTTTCCTAGCAAGAGGCGAGACTTCAACCGGATGCCCATAGATAAATGTAGGTTGAATCAACGTATCTTCTACAAAGTCTTCAAAGAAAGCATTGATAATATGACCAACTGTAAAATGCTTTTCAACCGTTACATGGTGTTCCTTAGCTAGTGCAGTGGCCTCTTCGAGAGTCATTTCTTTCCAGAAATCAATACCCGTCTGCTCTTTAATGGCTTCTAGCATATGCTTGCGTGCAAATTTGCGACCGATAAAGATTTCAGTACCTTGATAAGGGACGCTTTCGGCATCTGTAACAGCTTTAGCTGCACTTTGGATAATCCCTTCTGTCAAGTCCATGATATCCTCAAAATCCGCATAAGCTTGATAAGCTTCAATCGTAGTGAATTCAGGATTGTGAGTGGCATCCATTCCTTCGTTACGGAAAATGCGTCCCATTTCATAAACACGTTCCATACCACCAACAATCAGACGTTTTAAGTGCAATTCAGTTGCGATACGAAGCACCATATCAATATTTTGTGCATTGTGATGAGTAATAAATGGACGAGCAGCAGCACCACCAGCTTCATTATGTAAAACGGGTGTTTCAACTTCAAGGAAGCCTTGGTTATCAAGATAACGGCGAATTTCTGAAACGATACGACTGCGAGTTACGAAGCGTTCAAAGCTTTCCCGATTGGAAATTAAATCCAAATAACGCTTACGATAAATCGTTTCAACGTCTGTTAGTCCATGGAATTTTTCTGGTAATGGACGAAGTGCTTTAGAGAGGTGTGTGATGTGAGTTGCTTTGATTGACAGCTCTCCCATATCTGTGCGCATAACCTCACCTTCAATACCAAGGAAGTCCCCAATATCTGCTTTTTTGAAAATTTGATAATTCTCTTCACCAACAGTATCTTTTCTGACATAGATTTGGATTTGACCTTCACGGTCTTGGATATGAGCAAAACCGACTTTGCCTTTCCCGCGCTTGGTCATAAGTCGTCCCGCAATGGTAGCAGTTTCCGCTAATTCATGTAGCTCTTCTTTTGTTTTATCACTATATTTTTCTTTTAATTGGGCAGAATCTGCAGTACGTTCAAAACGTTTACCAAAAGGGTCAATACCTTGTTCTGCTAAAGCGGTCATTTTTTCACGACGAATCAGTTGCTGGTCATTTAATTCTTCAATATGTTCAGTAGTCATATTCTTCCTCCTAAAGTTTACCTTCCTCATTCTATCATAAATAAGGCAGAAATTCATCTATAAATAAAGAAAAACCGTGATTTTATACGCTCACAGTTTCAATTGTTTCTAAGTGGTCAACATTGTTCCAATCAAGAAGTGTAAAATGTCCAAAATCTTGTGTTTCAAGAACAGTGACACTTCCATTGGCAAGGCCTCCCTGCTGACGAAGTTGAGCAAAGTCATACCCTAATAACAAGCGTAAAGAAGCAGTTAGATTAGCTCCGTGACCGACAAAAAGAAGATTTTCATAAGAATGCTTATTTTGTGATTTGATAAAGCCGATTGTCCGTCGTGTTGTATGGTAGACCGATTCTGCGCCAAAGATTGAGTTGTTGAATTTGGCTAAGTTGTGTCGAAAGGCTTCCATTTGATGTGGGTAGATAGCAGTAATGGTGGAAATTTTTTGTCCTTCTAGGGAGCCAAGTTGCCACTCGCGTAGCTCTGTATGTGGTTCAACAACTGATGAATATTGATTTTCACTACAGATAATCTGTGCGGTTGCCATTGCACGTGGTAAATCACTTGAAAAAATCTTATCAAATTTGATGTGAGACAGATGTTTTCCAAGCAAGTGTAGTTCTTTGATAGAAGTTTCAAGTAGTGGTGAGTCACCATTAGCTCCTTGAAATCGCCCTTCCAAATTCCATTGAGTTTTTCCGTGTCGAACGAAGTAGAGTTTCATACAGTTTCCTTTCTGAATGGTATATTAGTTTTCTTTTAAATCTGCAAAGTCTGCTTCAACAAAATCAGCTAAATCCTTTGCGTTAATTTCAATACTGTGTCCCAATTCTCCAGCTGAGACGATAATAGTCTTGCGTGTTAATGCTGAATAATCAATAAAAATAGGAAAATGATGCTTTTGTCGAATGCCGACAGGGTTATTTGCACCATGAATATAACCAGTTGTTTTTTCCAAATCTTTCTGTGGGATCATACTTACTTTTTTGTTACCAGATAGTTTGGCTAGTTTCTTTTCTGAAAGATGTTCTGTAATGGGCAAGATCCCAATGATAACACCTGTTTTATCACCTGTTAGGGCTAATGTCTTATAAATCTGTGAACGATCTATTTTTTCAGGTAATTCTCCTTCTAAAGCATTAATTTGAAGCCCTTTGTGGTTGACTTTAGCTTTCGTCAAGATTTGTTCAACCAAGGTTTTCTTGATTTTTGTTTTTTTAGCCATTATTTATACTTTTCCTCCAATTGGCTCATCCAAGCACCCAGCCAAGTTCCCAAACCAAAGAAGAAGGCAGCAGTAACCAAAGTGATGATAGAAGTATTAGCATAATGAATACTTTCGCTATTTCCAGGGTTTGGTACCAAGATAAGAACAGTGCTAGACAAGACAATACCAATGATAAAATGATACACTTGAGAATGATAATTTTCCAAAGCATAGTGCATAGACTTGGAAAAAATCACAAGTGCGAGGAGACAGCCAATTCCGATTGGTAAAAAGGTTCCCAAAATATCTAAAGATTTAAAACCAATTAGCATCGGGGAATACAGACCCAAAATCAAGAGCAAATTTGAAGGACTTAATCCTGGAACGAGAATTCCCAGTGCGATAAGGGCACCAGCTAAAATAAAAGTCAAGAAATTTGCTGGTAATGTTCCGACTAAACTATTGAGGAAATAAAGGCAAATCCCAGAGATGAAAAAAGTGGCTACGAACCAAATAACATCTGTTCGGTCGCGATCAGATTCTCTGGTAGATTCCTTTAGTAAACTTGGAATCGTACCGATAATCGCTCCTGCAAATCCCCATAAAACAATGATTTTATAATGCTCTAAGAGATATTCAACTGGCAGGGAAAATAGTGCAATTCCTAAAACCATTCCAATGCCAACGGGTAAAAAATAGAGTATGTTTTCACGAAAATTCTCTTTTATATGCGCTAAAAAATAAATCATCCGCTCGTAAATCCCCAAAATAGCGGCTAAAACTCCACCAGATACCCCGGGAAGAATAAATCCTAGCGCGATGATAATTCCCTTAAAAATTCTGATTAACCAAGAAATCATTCATTACTCCCTAAACTTTTCTTTGTTAGTCATTATAACATATTTAGAAACAAGAAAGTAGTGATAACTGGACGAGAAAAAAAGAAAAACTCTGCAAAGTTTTCGATTCAAACTATTACAGAGTTATTATTTTCCATTACCAAATAATTTTTTAAATGTTTTTCTCTGATTTTTTAAAGGAGACAGTTGATTGAGATCGACATCATGTGCAAAACCACTAATTGAACCTTGTGATGTGTATTGATGTAAATCGTATTTCAAGTCTGTCTTAGGAGCTGCGTTGTAATAACCGTCATTGTAGCCATAAGTTGGAATCCAAATAGCTGTAAATTTTTTGGTGGAAATACTATGTTCTTCAAGAAAATAGGTTCCGACATAAATCCCAATATTTTTAGCACCTAATGATGCTAACTTAGCACGAAAAGCTTCAACGCCAGCATTCATGTCCTCCATAGTTTTTTCTTCAACATCTAGCCAGTAGTAAGTCGGTTTGTATTTTGAAGCAGCCTTATAAAAACTTTCGGCAGCTTTTTGCATTTCTTTCTTACTGCTACCAGCAACATAAGCGTAAACAGCGACAGGGATATTTCGCTTTTGAAATTCTTCGATATGTCGTTGATAGGACTTGTCAATCCCATTTAGATGTGTAGCAGCATTTTCTTTTTTTGCTTGTGCTCCGCTATGCACGCGTATAATGGCGCCAGAGATATTTTTCGCTAATTGATCATAATCGATATCACTTGGTAGTTGCCAACCTGACAGGTCAATAATCGGTTTGTAGGTCTTATCTTCCTTGTTAGAATCAGAAATATCAGCTTGTTTTGGAGTGATAGTGGATGATTGCTCAATGGCAGCCTTTTGCTGTTTAGTTTCCTTGCTTTCTGAATAATGCTTCGCTCCTAAAATAATCGTAATAAAGCTCACAAAAAAGACAAAGACAACAAGCGGTTTAATCCTCTTTCTCATATAAATTTATTTTAACGTAAAGTCAGATAAAAAGCAAAATAAATTAGTAGAAAATAAGTATTTGTCATCAAATTGAAATATTAAAGAAAGCGGTTTATTGAGTACGATCAAGCTATTTGTGTATAAATACTTTTCCAAGCTCAAAATGTGACAGTAAATTTCATAGCCTTGTTCTTTTTTTAGTTAAAGTTTAGCCTAGATAACAAAAGGATTTCGAAAACGCCGTTCGTTAAATACTTTTATTTTACCCTGAAAAATGGTATAATGTTCGGTGAAAATTTTAAAATAATAGGTGAACTATGAAAATTGATAAACGCCACCTACTGAATTATTCCATTTTGATTCCTTATTTGATTTTATCTATTTTAGGACTGATAGTTGTTTATTCGACGTCAAGTGCTACTCTAGTACAGGTAGGAGCCAATTCTCTCAGATCTGTTTTAAATCAAGGAATTTTTTGGATAATCAGTTTACTTGCTATTGCTTTAATTTATAAAATAAAGTTAGATTTCTTGAAAAACAATCGATTGATTGTCATTGTTATTTTTGTGGAAATCTTGCTCTTAATTTTATCACGTGTCCTTGGTGCACGAATCAATGGAGCACACGGTTGGTTACGTTTTGGTGGTTTTAGCATTCAGCCAGCTGAATATTTAAAAATCATTCTGGTTTGGTTCCTAGCGCTGCGTTTTTCTCATCAGCAAGATGAAATCGCAACTTATGACTATCAGGCTTTGACACGAAATCAACTGATTCCGCGTGCACTGAACGATTGGCGCATTCTTGTTATCGTGCTAATCGGAATCGTGGCTGCCTTGCCTGATTTAGGAAATGCGACCATTCTTTTGTTGACGACCATGATTATGGTAACGGTTAGTGGGATTGGTTATCGTTGGTTTTCAACTCTTCTCGGAGTGCTGGTCACTCTTTCTACAGTTGTTTTAACCAGTATTTGGCTCATTGGTGTGGAAAAAGTCGCTAAGGTTCCTGTGTTTGGGTATGTAGCAAAACGATTTAGTGCCTTTTTTAATCCATTTAAGGATCTGTCAGGTGCAGGTCACCAGCTAGCTAATTCCTATTATGCTATGAGTAATGGCGGTTGGTTTGGCTTAGGATTGGGAAACTCTATTGAGAAACGCGGATATTTGCCAGAAGCACAGACAGATTTCGTTTTTTCCATTGTTATTGAAGAATTTGGCTTTATTGGTGCCAGCTTGATTTTAGCTCTTTTATTTTTCCTTATTCTACGGATCATTCTGGTGGGAATACGAGCGAAAGATCCTTTCAATTCTATGATGGCTCTTGGTGTTGGTGGAATGTTACTGACGCAAACCTTTGTCAATATTGGGGGAATTTCAGGTTTGATTCCATCGACTGGTGTGACCTTCCCATTCTTGTCACAAGGTGGAAATAGCCTGTTGGTATTATCTGTTGCAATTGCTTTTGTGTTAAATATTGATGCCAATGAAAAACGAGAAAGTTTGTATAGGGAAATAGAAGAAACCAATCACGGTTTAAGAGTTGTTCGCTAACTTGAGATTGTGCAAAAGCTTACTGAAAGGTGTAGATCATGTCACTTCAAAAATTAGAAAATTACAATAATAAAGAAGTCATCCAAGAAGAAGTTACGATTTTGACGGACTTACTGGAAGAAGTTACACAAAATATGTTAAGTCCTGAAACCTTTGAAAAAATCATCGCTTTAAAAGAATTGGCAGCAGTTGGAAATTACGAAGGATTAAATGAAATTGTTCAGAATCTGTCGAACAAGGAAATGTCCTATATTTCACGTTATTTTTCTATCTTGCCTCTTTTGATCAATATTTCAGAAGACGTTGATTTAGCTTTTGAGATTAACTATCAAAATAATGTTGGTCAAGATTATCTTGGAAAATTATCCACAACAATTGATTTAGTTGCTGAAAAGGAAAATGCTGCTGAAATTTTAGAGCATTTAAATGTTGTACCTGTTTTAACAGCTCACCCAACTCAAGTGCAACGGACGACTATGTTGGATTTAACCAATCACATTCATGTCTTGTTACGTAGATACCGTGATGTGCGAATGGGCTTGCTCAATGAAGAAAAATGGCATAATGATCTTCGGCGATATATAGAAATTATCATGCGCACAGATATGATTCGTGAGAAAAAATTAAAAGTGACGAATGAAATCACTAATGTGATGGAATACTACAACAGTTCTTTCTTACAGGCAGTGACCAATCTAACAGAAGAATACAAGCGTCTAGCCAAAAAACATGGAATTGACTTAAAAAATCCAACCCCTATTACAATGGGAATGTGGATTGGTGGCGACCGAGATGGGAATCCGTATGTTACATCTGAAACGCTTAAAAAATCAGCTTTGACACAATGCGAAGTGATTATGAATTATTACGATACAAAAGTTGCTAACCTGTATCGTGAGTTTTCTTTGTCAACTGGTATCGTAAAAGTCAGTGAAGCGGTACAGGAAATGGCTTATTTATCAGAGGATAATTCTATTTACCGCGAAAAAGAATTGTATCGTCGCGCTTTATACTATATTCAAACAAAATTAAAGAATACAAAGGCTTACTTTATTGATCAGATAAAGACAGAGCCACATTACCACAAAATTGAAGAATTTAAACATGATTTGTTAGCGATTAAACAATCTCTTCTTGAAAATAAAAGCGAAGCAATGATTTCTGGCGAATTTACTGAATTATTGCAAGCGGTAGAAGTATTTGGTTTTTACCTTGCTTCTATCGATATGCGTCAAGATTCCAGTGTTCATGAAGCCTGCGTTGCGGAGTTGTTAGCAAGTGCAGGAATTGTGGAGAATTATAGCGAGCTTTCTGAGGACGAAAAATGTCATGTTCTGCTGAATGAACTTCTCTATGATCCACGGATTCTTTCTGCAACACACGCTAAAAAATCAGATCTTTTACAAAAAGAATTAGAAATTTTTCAGACAGCACGTGAGTTGAAAGACAAGCTAGGGGATGCTGTCATTAAGCAAACCATTATTTCTCATGCAACAAGTGTGTCTGACCTTTTAGAGCTGGCGGTTATGCATAAAGAAGTTGGTCTTATTGATAGGGAATTTGCGCGTGTGCAGATCGTGCCACTCTTTGAAACGATTGAGGATTTGGATAATTCTTATGATACGATGAAGAAATATTTATCTCTTCCAATTGCTCAGAAATGGATCGCCTCCAATAATAACTATCAAGAAATTATGCTTGGTTATTCGGATAGCAATAAAGACGGTGGTTACTTATCATCCTGCTGGACTCTCTATAAAGCTCAACAGCAATTGACCGCTATCGGAGATGAATTTGGTGTGAAGATTACATTCTTTCATGGTCGTGGTGGAACGGTCGGTCGTGGTGGTGGACCTACTTATGAAGCTATCACCGCTCAACCTCTCCGCAGTATCAATGACCGAATTCGCCTGACAGAGCAAGGAGAAGTTATTGGCAATAAATACGGAAATAAAGACGCTGCTTATTACAATTTAGAAATGCTGGTTTCGGCAACGATTAACCGTATGATTACTAAGAAAAAAAGTGATACCAACACTTCAAATCGTTATGAATATATTATGGATCAAGTAGTAAAACGGAGTTATCAAATTTATCGTGACCTGGTTTTTGGCAATGAGCATTTTTACGATTATTTCTTTGAATCAAGCCCGATTAAAGCTATTTCCAGCTTTAAAATTGGGTCGCGACCAGCTGCGCGTAAGACAATTACCGAAATAGGTGGCTTGCGTGCCATTCCGTGGGTCTTTTCATGGTCCCAAAGCCGAGTGATGTTTCCTGGTTGGTATGGTGTTGGATCCAGCTTTAAAGAATTTATTGATGAAAATCCAAAAGAAAATCTAGCTTTCTTAAGAAAGATGTATAAAAACTGGCCTTTCTTCCAATCGCTTTTGTCCAATGTGGACATGGTGCTGTCTAAGTCGAATATGAATATCGCCTTTGAATATGCAAAACTATGCGAAGATGAAAAAGTTCAAGAAATCTATTACACAATCTTAGATGAGTGGCAGTTGACCAAGAATGTCATTCTTGCTATTGAAGATTATGATGAACTGTTAGAGGAAAATCCATACTTGCGAGACAGTTTGGATTACCGCATGCGTTATTTTAATATCTTGAATTATATTCAGCTAGAACTCATCAAACGCCAACGCCGTGGGGAGTTATCTCCTGACGAAGAAAGGTTGATTCACGTCACAATCAATGGAATTGCGACTGGACTGAGAAATTCAGGCTGATGAAGAATAAAAAATCGGAAATAGTCCGATTTTTTTATATTTTTGTAACCAGAAACGCTTTCAATTCGTTATACTAGTGAAGGAAGGGGGATGAGAATATCAAATTAGATGATTATGAAAAAGTCTTGATTGCCTTTGCGAAAGAAATCGTCTATTATCTGCAAGGCTCAGGCGTTCCAAAAGAGCAAGCAGAAGATGTTGTTCAAGATGTTTTTATCAAAATGCTAGAGTCTGATTTTGTCATCCCTGCTGAAAAAATGCGAGCTTGGATGTATCGTGTGTCTATTCGCCGTTATATTGATAAATACCGGCGTGATAAGCATTATATGGAAATCCTGAGACGAGATTTTTTTACAAAGGGAAATCAATTGATTGTTGAAGGATCAGACTACGACTTTCTCATGGAGGAGGTGGAAAAGTTGCCAATGCGGGATAAAATCATGTTGGATCTTTATTATTTTCAAGGGTTCTCAACAGGCGAAATAGCAGAAGTGCTTCATTATTCTAAAAGCAAAGTCAAGGTTCAGCTCATGCGCAGTCGAAAGAAACTTCGACAGGTTTTGGAAAAGAAAGGATATTATCATGGAAACTTTTGAAATCGTTGCAAAGAAAAACAAAAAGAGAAATAGAAAGCGAATTATTCTCTGGTCAACAACAGTAGTGGTAGTATTTTTTGGAATATATATTGGTGCTCGTATGATTACGGGAAAACTCATCAGCAACCAAGCTTGGAAGGTAGTCAATGAGGTACAACTAGTTGAAAGCGTTGCCTTTCCTAATATTGAAACTTATACCTGGTCTGCTAATGGTGGGGACATGCTCCATGGTGGTATTAAAGGTAGACAAGCTAAAGATATTTATGGAATTCCACTCGACTATGGTGAATATAAGGCAGATTTTGGAATTTTTAATATCAATCGAGGAATCCATTTTCATGCAAATTCTGGCAGATATACAGAATCTGGGGCAACTATTCAAATAGAAAATAACCAAAAAGTGCCACAATTCTACAATAAAAATGTGAAAGAGGAGAAAGGAGAATCTGTCCATGAACCAACTAAAGAGCTTCCTTACGTAAAAGATATGCAAAATCAATTAGTAGAGGTAGCACTGACTTTTGATAAACCATATAGTTTAAAAGAAATTCGAGCAATGATTCCTAAGAATCTTAAAACCAATTGGTATTGGATTGGTACAAATTCAACAGGTGATCCAAGTTGGTGGCAACCAAGTAATCTATACGGCACGAGTCCAGATTATCTAACGAAAAAAGAATATGTTCATAAAAAGGAAGCAGAAGAAGCTATTAAAAATCTCAAAGAAGGAGAGAGACTGAGTAACAGACTTGCCCAAATGAAAGATGTAGATGGATTCTTGGTTAATTTAAAAAAATATATTGCGACTGACATTGGAAAAAGTACCTACAATAATGTAACTCCGTCAGATGACATTAAAACTTACTTGAAAAAATTTGGTAAGCTAGACTTGTCTAAGAAAGAAGACTTAGAAAAATTAGAATTCTCAGGCGTTATCCTAACAGGAAAAGCTGAAAATTTTGCACAGTTGGAAGGTAAGGAGTGGATTTATGCATCAAGCATTGGAGCTTCTATACCAAATCAACCATACTACAAGTTGGACAAAGAATAAATTGATAAAAAAGGCGTAAAACACTTGCAATTTGAAGAAAATTTGATAAAATAATAAAGAAAGTTAGACTGTATTGCCTACTGTCTATCTATAAAATATATTTTATTGGAGGCTTTTACTCAAATGGCAAAAGAAAAATACGATCGTAGTAAACCACACGTTAACATCGGTACAATCGGACACGTTGACCATGGTAAAACTACCCTAACTGCAGCTATCACGACTGTACTTGCACGTCGTCTTCCAAGTTCAGTTAACCAACCAAAAGATTATTCATCTATTGATGCTGCTCCAGAAGAACGCGAACGCGGAATCACTATCAACACTGCACACGTTGAGTATGAAACTGCTAAACGTCACTATGCTCACATCGATGCTCCAGGACACGCGGACTACGTTAAAAACATGATTACTGGTGCTGCTCAAATGGACGGAGCTATCCTCGTAGTAGCTTCAACTGATGGACCAATGCCTCAAACTCGTGAACATATCCTTCTTTCACGTCAAGTAGGTGTTAAATACCTTATCGTCTTCATGAACAAAGTTGACTTGGTTGACGATGAAGAATTGCTTGAATTGGTTGAAATGGAAATCCGTGACCTTCTTTCAGAATACGATTTCCCAGGTGATGAAATCCCAGTTATCCAAGGTTCAGCTCTTAAAGCTCTTGAAGGTGATGAAAAATATGAAGACATCATCATGGAATTGATGGATACTGTTGATGAATACATTCCAGAACCAGAACGTGACACTGACAAACCACTTCTTCTTCCAGTCGAAGATGTATTCTCAATCACTGGACGTGGTACTGTTGCTTCAGGACGTATCGACCGTGGTACTGTTAAAGTCAATGATGAAGTTGAAATTGTTGGTATTCGTGACGAAATCCAAAAAGCAGTTGTTACTGGTGTTGAAATGTTCCGTAAACAATTGGACGAAGGTCTTGCTGGAGATAACGTAGGGGTTCTTCTTCGTGGTATCCAACGTGACGAAATCGAACGTGGACAAGTTCTTGCTAAACCAGGTTCAATTCATCCACACACTAAATTCAAAGGTGAAGTTTACATCCTTACTAAAGAAGAAGGTGGACGTCATACTCCATTCTTCAACAACTACCGTCCTCAATTCTACTTCCGTACTACAGACGTTACAGGTTCAATCGAACTTCCTGCAGGTACTGAAATGGTAATGCCTGGTGATAACGTAACAATTGATGTTGAGTTGATCCACCCAATTGCCGTAGAACAAGGAACTACATTCTCTATCCGTGAAGGTGGACGTACTGTAGGTTCAGGTATGGTTACAGAAATCGAAGCTTAATTCAGTTAAGTTCCCAGATGAACAATTAAAGTCAGACAAACGAGCTCCGCTATTGCGGGGCTTTCTTTTTTATGATTTCATTAGACTCAGTCTTTATTTCTCTATTAAATTATGGTAAAATGATAGATGTAAATAAAAAAAGAAGAGGTATGTGAAATGTCACGTAAACCATTTATCGCTGGTAACTGGAAAATGAACAAAAATCCAGAAGAAGCTAAAGCATTTGTTGAAGCAGTAGCTTCTAAATTGCCTTCATCAGAACTTGTTGAAGCTGGTATCGCAGCTCCAGCCCTTGACTTGTCAACAGTTCTTGCAGCTGCTAAGGGTTCTGATCTTAAAATTGCCGCAGAAAACTGCTATTTTGAAGATGCTGGTGCTTTCACTGGTGAAAATAGTCCCAAAGTTCTTTCTGAAATGGGCACAGATTATGTTGTAATTGGTCACTCAGAACGTCGTGAATACTTCCATGAGACAGATGAAGATATCAACAAAAAAGCAAAAGCAATCTTTGCAAATGGGATGCTTCCAATTATTTGTTGTGGTGAAACACTTGAAACTTATGAAGCAGGTAAAGCTGCTGAATTCGTAGGTGGACAAGTTTCAGCCGCTCTTGCTGGCTTATCAGAAGAACAAGTTTCTTCACTTGTTATCGCATATGAACCAATCTGGGCTATTGGTACTGGTAAATCAGCTAGCCAAGATGACGCACAAAAAATGTGTAAAGTTGTTCGTGACACAGTTGCAGCAGATTTTGGCCAAGCAGTAGCGGATAAAGTTCGTGTACAATACGGCGGCTCAGTAAAACCTAACAATGTTGCTGAATACATGGCTTGCCCAGATGTTGATGGCGCTCTTGTTGGTGGTGCATCACTTGAAGCAGAAAGTTTCCTTGCGTTATTAGACTTTGTGAAATAATTCTTATAAAAAGTGATCAGCTTGCTAGACTTTTATAGCAGGCTGATTTTAAAATGGAGAACAAAAGTGAGAAAGAAAAGTTTATTTTATTTAACAAGCACAGCTATTTTAATTGCAGCTAGTTCGCATCAAGTTTTTGCCGCTGAATCCGTAAAAGCTTCTACTTCAGAAACAACAGTAGAGCTCAATAAACAAGAAGCTGATTCTTCACCTAAATTCCAAACAAAAGAAGCTACTCATACATCTCCAGTAAATCAAGTAACTTCATCTTCTTCATCTGAAAATGAAGTAACTGATTCTTCGACTGCTTTAACTGAGGCTAAAGCGTCTAAAGAAAAATCAGTTGTGAAAGAAAATCCAGTAGTTGCAAATGAGACTAAAAAAGACAATAAATCAACTTTTTTTGCTGCGCAAAATAATCAAGCAACAGCTAGGAGTAATACTGATGCACAAGTGAAAAAATCAACTTTTGTAGATGTCAGTAGTCATAATGGTCACATCAGCAAAGAAGATTATCAGCGCTTAGCTGAAAAAGGAGTAAGTGGCGTTGTTGTTAAACTAACAGAAGGAACGAGCTATAAAAATCCTTATGCAATTTCTCAAGCACAAAATGCACAAGCTGCGGGTATGCAAGTCTCAGCTTATGCTTTTTCTCACTATACTAATGAAGCAGAAGCAAGAGCAGAAGCGCGCTATTTTGCAGAGGAAGCAAGGAGATTAAATCTTCCGTCATCAACTGTTATGGTAAATGATATTGAAGATTCCGATATGCTTTCGAATATCAATACAAGCACTCAAGCTTGGGCGGATGAAATGCGGCGTATGGGTTTTTCCAATTTGATGTACTATACAAGTGCAAGTTGGCTTGATCGAAACAATCTCAGAACGAAAGGACCAATCCAAACAGAGAGATTTGGTTTAGAGAATTTCTGGGTAGCGCAATATCCAACTTCAAAATTAAGTGCTGATGATGCAAAAACATTGAAATATAATAGTGAAGCAGGGGCTTGGCAGTTTACTTCGCAAGCTGAGTTGCTACCTGGCCGCCACGTGTTTGATCAAAGCGTGGATTATACTGGACGTTTTACTGGTAATGCACCTATTGCAAAAGATGCTTTATCCGGAACGATTACTATTGCCAATAATAATCCTGAAACAGGAACTTTTGATGTGATTGTCTCAAATGTCGGTGCACCTTATGGCGTTCGTGAAGTGAAAGTGCCAATTTGGTCCAGTGTCAATGGTCAAGATGATATTATTTGGTATACAGCTGCTAGACAATCTGATGGAACTTATAAAGTAACGGTTAAGGCAAGTAATCACAAAAACTCGGTTGGTGAGTATAATATCCATCTTTACTATGTTCAAAATGATGGTCAATTAATTGGTGTGACTGGAACGAAAACAACTGTATCCATTGGTAAGCCCAAAGGAACAATTACCATTCAAAACAACAATCCCAATACAGGAACCTTTGATGTGATTGTATCAGGTGTTTCTAATCCAGCTGGTGGAGTGAAGACAGTCAGTGTGCCAATTTGGTCTAGTGTCAATGGACAGGATGATATTATTTGGTATACAGCTGCTAGACAATCTGATGGAACTTATAAGGTAACGGTCAAGGCAAGTAATCACAAAAACTCGGTTGGTGAGTATAATATCCATCTTTACTATGTTCAAAATGATGGTCAATTAATTGGTGTAGGTGGAACGAAAACCAATGTTTCTATTGCTAAACCACAAGGGAAAATTACTATTGCTAATAATAATCCTGAAACAGGAACCTTTGATGTGATTGTTTCAGAAGTTTCCAATCCAGCTGGTGGAGTGAAGACAGTTAGTGTTCCAGTTTGGTCTAGTGATGGTGGACAGGATGATATTATTTGGTATACAGCTGCTAGACAAGCTGATGGAACTTATAAGGTGACTGTTAAAGCAACTGATCATAAACGATCCACAGGTGAATATAATATTCATCTATATTATGTTCAACATGATGGTCAGTTAGTAGGAGTGACTGGAACAACGACAACTGTTTCGATGGCTCGTCCTAAAGGTACTTTGACAATTACGAATAATAATCCGAATGCAGGAACCTTTGATGTGATTGTATCAGGTGTTTCCAGCCCAGATGGTGTTCGCGAGGTAAAATTACCGACTTGGTCTAATGTAGATGGTCAAGATGACATTATCTGGTATACTGCTAAAAAGCAAGCAGATGGAACCTATAAGGTAACGGTTAAAGCTAGTGATCATAAATATTCAACAGGCATATACAATGTTCATCTTTATTATGTACAAGATGATGGTAAATTAGTAGGTGTAGCAGGGACACAAACAGTTGTTTCTTTAGCTAAGCCACAAGGACAAATTACCATTCAAAACAATAATCCTGATACTGGAACCTTTGATGTTATCGTGTCCAATGTTTCTAATCCTTACGGTGTACGCGAAGTCAAGTTACCAATTTGGTCTAGTGTCAATGGACAAGATGATATTATCTGGTATACGGCAGCTAAGCAAGCCAATGGAACTTATAAGGTGACTGTTAAGGCAAGTAATCACAAAAACTCGGTTGGTGAGTATAATATTCATCTATATTATATCCAAAATAATGGTAAATTGGTGGGTGTGACTGGAACAAAAACCAATGTTTCCATTGCTAAACCACAAGGGAAAATTACTATTGCCAATAATAATCCTGATACTGGGACCTTTGATGTGATTGTATCAGAAGTTTCCAATCCGGCTGGTGGAGTGAAAGCAGTTAGTGTTCCAATTTGGTCTAGTGTCAATGGGCAGGATGATATTATTTGGTACACTGCTACAAAGCAAGTCAATGGAACCTATAAAGTCACAGTCAAAGCCAGTGATCATAAATATTCGACCGGTTTATATTATGTTCATTTATACTATGTTCAAAATAATGGAACATTGATTGGAGTAGGTGGTACATCAACCAATGTCACAATTTCTCCAGATAAGCTGAAACCAACTGGAAAAATCACTATTCAAAACAACAATCCCAACACAGGAACTTTTGAAGTTGTCGTATCCAATGTTTTCAGTCCCAATGGTGTTCGTGAAGTGAAACTACCAACTTGGTCTAGTGTCAATGGACAAGATGATGTTAGTTGGTACACAGCCACAAAACAAGCTGATGGAACTTATAAATTATTTGTCAATGCTAGTAATCATAAAAACTCCACTGGTGAATACAATGTCCATCTATATTATGTCCAAAATGATGGTCAATTAGTTGGTGTGGGGGGGATTAAACTTCAAGTTAACAAAAGAGTCTATGAAACGCCATATTATTCTCAACGTGATAGTCGTTGGGCAGGACGAACTTATGGTGGTTATACGTTTGCCGCAACAGGCTGCGTTCCAACGACAGTCGCTATGGCAATTTCTGGTATTACAGGACAGACTGTCTTGCCAACGACTGTGGCCGATTATCTCTATCATTCTACGAATGAATTTAATAAGAGAAGTTACGGAACAACGAGCCACGGAATTGTATTAGCAGCACGGCATTGGGGTCTAAAAACAGAGACTTTAGGATCAACTGCAGCTGTACGAGAAGCACTTGCTATGGGGCACCATGTGCTTGGTGCAGTAGGAACTAGTGTGTTTGCAAATTATCCTGTCACACATGAATTAATCATGAAAGGTTATAACAACGGAATGACCTATGTAATGGATCCTTATAATGCTAGTAATAATGGCTATTATTCAGTAGATTATTTATTTAGAGTACGGAGTTTGGATCCAACTGATAATACAGAGGGGTCACCATTTATGACAATCAGAGCGTAGGTTGTACTTATTCTGATGAGAATGAAAAATATATATTTTGACCCGTGGTGCTATATATAAAAACATAACAATTTAATAACGATTGCTATATTTTATTGTGAATATTGGTACAGTCAATTAGTTTGTATTGCAGTAGTATGTATAATTAAGAAAAGGTAAATTTACATGGGAAAATTAGAGCTTAACAGCACAATGCTTGAATTGAAAAAGTCAGAGGGAGCAGGTTTTAAGACATTTGCACTTTGCTATCTGCTTTATATTGCTGTAATGATTATTTTTCAGATTATATTCAGAGGCAGTCAACAAATCGTAGGAGTTCTTGCTGGCTACTTCGCTGCAATGCCCGTTTGTGTGGGCTTTATGGTTAAGGTCGGTAAAAGGAGCTTTGCATCTCTGGGAATGAGTAAAGAAAAGTTTTTACTCAGATATTGTGCCGGCTGGCTTGTCTCTCTTGTTATGCTGGCAATTGTGTGGGGGATTAATATTCTGCTTGGCGGAGTGAGCTTTCAGTTCAATAAGAACTTCAACATAACAGTCTTCTTAATGTTGCTTGCCGGATTTGTAGTTCAGGGCTTTATGGAAGAGTTTTTGCTTAGAAGCCTGTTGTTTACTCAGATTGCTGTAAAGTGGGGCATGGCTGCGGGTATAATTTCCAATTCGATAATATTTGGACTCGGACACATCAGTAATTCAGGTGCTTCCGCGATCAGCCTAATCAATACCGTTCTAATCGGAACATTTGCAAGCCTTATATTCTACTATTATGACAATGTATGGCTGGTGAGCGGATTTCATTCGGGATGGAATTTCATATTGGGACCAGTTTTCGGCATTATAGTGAGTGGCTTTGCACAGCCTACAAGCGTACTTCTCACTGAGGCGGACATGAATCAAACCATATTGAACGGAGGCAGATACGGCTTTGAAGCGGGACTGCCCGTGACTGTTATATCTATTTTGCTGATAGTGATTTACTGGGTTAAAATTATACGCAAACCAAAGGCTGTACCGGGATAATACACATAAACTGCCACTTATCGGGATTTTATTTTCTCTGAGGAGTTCTTAAATTCATTGGGTGACATCTCAAATTCTTTTCTAAATGTACGGTAAAAACCGGAATAGTTGCCAAAGCCACATTCTGCATAAGCTGTTGTTATGTCTTTTCCGGAGGCAATCGAAGCCTTACACAAATAGGCTCTTTGTCAACTGTAGTGGGTGACGAAAAGTTACAACCTGGAGAGGACCAAATTGGTTCTCTCCTTTTTGATATTTAAAGCGATGAGAATTCTAGTTTTAAAGTTTTCAAAGTTTCGGAAGTCAAAAGCGTTGCGCTTGATAACCTTGATAAGGTTGTTAGTAGCTTCTAGCTTAGCGATGATTTCTTTATGTGTACCAGCATCTAGATAATCCAAAATAGTAATATTAGGGTCTTTCATTCCGAGTAAGGTTGTGATAAAATTTAATTGTTCCATAAGAGCCTTTCTAATGATGGTTTTGTCGCTTTTCATTATAGGTCTTATGGGACTTTTTTATGAACACAATAAAAAACTCTATGACTTCTACAGAAAAAATCATAGAGTTTGATTGTTTTCAACTGAATTTATCTTTTGTTATTTTCCCAAGCAAAATTGGCTGAAAAGCTGAGTAATGAGTTCATCAGGAGCTGCATCCCCTGTGATTTCGCCGAGGATTCTCCACGTCTGAGTTAGATCGACTTGAACTAAGTCTACCGGCATTCCCAAATCTAGTCCCTCATTAACAGCATGAAGACTTTCGATGGCCTTTTCGATTAGAGAGATATGACGAGAGTTCGAGAGATAAGTAGCGTCTTGTTCTGCAATGCCAGCATTTTCAAAGAAAAGTTGATTGATTCGTTCTTCAATTTTATCAATATTTTGATTTTGAAGAGCCGAAATCTTGATAAAATCATCTGGGAGTTGAGTAGTTTCAATCTTTTCGTCCAAGTCTGTCTTATTCAGTAGCAAGATACGATTGGTGTTTTGGCTGATTTCTAAAAGTTTATGGTCTTGTTCTGTTAAGGGCTCGTTTGCATTTAGCACAAGAAGTACAAGATCAGCATCTTTGAGAGCTTTTTTGGATCGCTCTACTCCGATTTGTTCGACAATATCATCTGTATCACGGATACCGGCAGTATCGATCAATTTTAATGGCACGCCATTAATGTTGACATATTCTTCAATGACGTCACGAGTGGTACCAGCTATATCTGTCACAATAGCCTTATCCTCACATAAAAGATTGTTGAGTAGGCTAGATTTGCCAACATTAGGGCGGCCGATAATAGCGGTAGAAATTCCTTCACGTAGAATCTTACCTCGGCGTGCTGTTTTTAAAAGTTGAGTTAAAAGTTCTTCAAAGTCAGCCGTTTTTTCACACAGAAGTTTGGCCGTCATTTCCTCAACATCATCATATTCTGGATAGTCAATATTGACTTCAACTTGAGCCAGCGTGTTAAGTATTTCTTGACGTATATTATTGATGAGATCGGATAGAGACCCATCTAATTGCTTGACGGCAATATTCATAGCTTTATCCGTTTTTGCTCTGATAATGTCCATGATCGCTTCAGCTTGTGTCAAATCTACACGTCCATTGAGAAAGGCTCGCTTGGTAAATTCACCAGGATCTGCCATTCTGGCTCCTTCTCGAATAGCTAATTGAAGGATTCCGTTAGTCACAGCAATCCCTCCGTGAGTGTTAATCTCAATCACATCTTCGCGTGTGAATGTTTTGGGAGAACGCATCGCTCCAATCATGACCTCATCTAGCACTTGGTTTGAATGAGGGTCTATAATGTGACCGTAGTTAAGTGTGTGGCTGGCAACCTTGCTTAAATCTTTTCCTTTGAAGATTTTTTGGGCAATCGCAAAGCTCTCTGTTCCACTTAGTCTAACAATGCCGATAGCTCCTTCACCAAGAGGAGTCGAGATAGCAGCAATCGTATCAAATTCTTTGGTAATCATCATTTATTCCTTATATAATGTATTCAAATGTACTCTCTATTCATTGTAACGCAAAACAATGCTTGTCGCAAGATTTTCACATGCTATTTTTAGTCAAGAGAGCTCTTCATCATTTTTTCAACAAGATAAACTAAATAAAAAAGATTATTCGGTCATTCATTTGAAATATCAAATTATAATAGAAAAAAATTAAGGATTTTTAACATTTTATCATAAAGAAAAAAGGAATATTCGGCTTTTAGAATTTTTGGTAAAAAATAATAATTTTACAAGAAAGTGGTTTCATTTTTTGTGCTAAAGTTGCTAAATCATGGTATACTAGAAGCAGATTGATTAAAGGAGTAAAAATGGAAAACCTCAAAAAAATGGCAGGAATCAAAGCTGCAGAATATGTGAAAGATGGAATGGTAGTTGGTTTAGGCACTGGTTCGACTGCCTATTATTTTGTAGAAGAAATTGGCCGCCGTATCAAGGAAGAACAGTTAAATATTACTGCTGTCACTACTTCAAGTGAGACAAGTGAACAAGCTCGAAATTTGGGAATTCCATTGAAAGCGATTGATGAAGTAGCAGAAGTAGACGTGACAGTTGACGGAGCTGATGAAGTGGACGTTGACTTTAATGGTATCAAAGGTGGCGGTGGCGCCCTGCTTATGGAAAAGGTTGTTGCAACTCCAACAAAGACCTACATTTGGGTAGTGGATGAAAGTAAAATGGTTCATGAATTAGGTGCGTTCAAATTACCGGTAGAAGTGGTGCAATATGGTGCAGAACAGCTTTTTCGTCGCTTTGAACATGCAGGCTACAAACCATCATTTCGTGAAAAAGATGGCAAGCGCTATGTCACTGATATGCAGAATTTTATCATCGATCTTGACTTAGGTGTGATTGAAAATCCAGTTGAATTTGGGCGAGAATTAGATCATGTAGTCGGTGTTGTGGAACATGGACTCTTTAATCAAATGGTGGATATGGTCATTGTTGCTGGAAAAAATGGCGTGCAAATTTTAAAATCAACTAAAGCAAAATAAAAAGGAGAGTAAAATTTTATGTCACATGGAACTATCTTCATGTTGTTGTCATGGATTCAGACTGAATTGGTACTACATTAAATGCTGATTTTTATGAAAGTAAAAATGTTAGAGTATATAAATAAGTTGTTCTAACAAATGTCACAAATAGCTTAATATTTCACTACCCTTACAGACAAAATGCTAAAAGGGAAATAAATGATAAGAGTGAGGAGAAATGATATGAATTTAATGGATAAAATTAACGAAACAGCACAGTTTTTAAAAGACAAAGGAATTACTGTACCAGCATTTGGCTTAATTCTCGGATCTGGTTTGGGAGAATTAGCTGGTGAGATTGAAAATGCTGTCAGTATTGACTATGCGGATATTCCCAATTGGGGTCGCTCAACAGTAGTGGGGCATGCCGGTAAATTGGTCTATGGTGATTTAGCAGGCCGGAAAGTATTAGCTTTGCAAGGACGATTCCATTTTTATGAAGGAAATCCGATGGAAGTGGTGACATTCCCTGTTCGTGTGATGAGAGCACTAGGCTGTGAAGGTGTCATTGTCACAAATGCTGCCGGAGGGGTTGAATATGGTCCTGGCACTTTAATGGCTATTTCAGATCATATCAATTTAACTGGACAAAATCCTTTAATTGGAGCGAATTTGGACGAATTTGGACCACGCTTCCCAGATATGTCTGATGCTTATACAAAAGTTTATCGTGAAAAAGCGCATGCTGTAGCCGAAAAATTAGGTGTTGACTTGAAAGAAGGAGTTTATCTGGGTGTTACCGGTCCAACCTATGAAACGCCAGCTGAAATCCGCGCTTTCCAAACCTTAGGAGCTAGCGCTGTCGGTATGTCAACTGTTCCAGAAGTAATTGTGGCAGCCCACTCAGGCTTGAAAGTATTGGGGATTTCTGCTATTACAAACTTTGCAGCTGGTTTTCAAAGCGAGCTAAACCATGGAGAAGTGGTGGAAGTGACTGAACGAATCAAAGAAGACTTCAAAGGACTTGTAAAAGCAATCCTTGCAGAATTGTAAAAATAACTAAAATTTAGAAGAAAAGGAGAGTGGAGCTTGCTTTATTTTCGCTTTTCTATAATCAATTAAAACGAAAGGAATAAAACCTGTACGCAATCCTTTCTGGGATGAATAAGCTCCTAAGAAAAGTTTTTTAGCGCTTGTACTTTTCAGTTTGGGTTTTTTACGGGTTTGGTATCTTAATTATGTCAATCCATATTGCAGCAAAACCAGGCGAAATCGCTGATAAAATTTTACTACCTGGAGACCCACTTCGTGCTAAATTTATTGCCGAAAACTTTTTAGAAGATGCTGTATGTTTTAATGAAGTTCGCAACATGTTTGGCTATACAGGGACTTATAAGGGGCATCGTGTTAGTGTTATGGGAACTGGAATGGGAATTCCGTCTATTTCGATCTATGCTCATGAGTTGATTGTTAACTATGGCGTGAAACGTTTAATTCGTGTAGGAACGGCTGGTTCGTTGAATAAAGACGTTCATGTACGTGAATTGGTATTAGCGCAAGCAGCAGCGACAAACTCAAATATCATTCGTAATGATTGGCCTCAATATGACTTTCCGCAAATTGCAAGTTTTCGTCTTTTAGATAAGGCTTATCACCTTGCCAAGGATTTTGGTATGACTACGCACGTTGGAAGTGTCTTATCATCAGATGTTTTCTACTCAAACTATGGTGAAAAAAATATTGAACTTGGTAAAATGGGAGTTCTGGCTGTGGAAATGGAAGCGGCAGCTCTTTATTATTTAGCTGCTCAATATAATGTTGAAGCACTCGGTATTATGACTATTTCAGATAGCTTGGTGAATCCAGATGAAGATACAACAGCAGAAGAACGACAAACGACTTTCACAGATATGATGAAAGTCGGCTTAGAAACGATTATTTCAGAGTGATGCTTGGAAATTTAGATCTAAAAGAAGAGATAGTGTATGCTATTTCTCGCTATGATTATGCTCATGCCTATAAATTAGCTCAAAGATTGAACGATGCAGGATCAAAGCTAATTGAACTTTTGTATATTATGGCAGAACGGAGAGAGTTAAATATCCGCCCTGCTATGGAATGTCAGTTGGAAATTAGAAATGATTTTCAACTTTTTTGTCATGAGTCTGAGGAAGATGAGCAATTAGCAAATTATCTCTATGATTTAGAAGCGAAGCTTAAAAATGAACAAGTGATTGATTTTATTCGTGCCGTTAGTCCAGCTATTTATCGGATTTTTATGCGTTTGATTAAGCTGGAAATTCCTGATATTGAATCTTATATTCATAATTCTCGAGAAGCGAGTTACGATCGTTGGAATTTTGAAAAGATGAAAAACACAGCTCATCCTATTTTGAGTACTTTCCATGCTGAAAGTCCAGTTCATTCTTCTAGTCTGGCTAGCTTGATTTTGCTACTGGATTTGTCAGAGCAAGTCAAAATAATGGTCAAAGAGTTGCGAAAGTTGGAGAAATCTGTTCGAAATCCTTTGGCACATTTGATTAAGCATTTTGATGAAGAAGAATTGTACTCCACTACCGGGTTTTCTTCTCAATTTTTTATGGAAATATTGATTTTGCTAGCACAAGCAACCGGTATCACTTATGATAAAGAGCAGTTTTATTTTGATCGTGTTAATCAAGTCATCAAAACGTTTCTTGATTAAATGTTTCATTCCATTATAAAATCCCATACAAGCCATTAAATTTCTTGTATGGGATTTTTAATTATTTAGATGAAGAGCTTGATTCTTCTGTCGATGAGGAAGAACTGTTACTACTGGTTGATTCAAATTGTTCCGGATGAAGAGCTCGATAACTTGGTGAATTGAACAAATCAACAGTTGAATTTCCACCGCGTTTGCTATAAAGACTTGTAGATTCGGTGTCTTTTTTCTTCTCAATGGACAATAATGATTTAAGTGAATTAGTGTAAGAATAGTCTTTAGGATTCACTTTTCCTAAATTATTTCCTTTGTAGAAGCGAAGCAAGTCTCCTGTTTGAATCAAGTCACTCATCTTCAACTGTTCATTAGTTGTGTTGCGAATTTTTTCAAGTTCCGCTTTGGTTGTTTCATCAGGATTGGTAATTTCTTGCCCTGTTTCAGTATAGTAAGTACGTCCACTGTAGCTTGTATACTTAGGAGTCACGAAATAATTTGATGAACGAAAGGCAACAGTTTGTTGATGTTTGGGTGACAATAAGTCTTGTCCAACTTGTAAGTATTGTTTGGAGTCAATACCGAGCAAATGTTCCAAAGTAGGTAAGAGGTCAATCTGTCCTCCGTAAGTATTGACAATTTTTCCTTTTGTCATTCCAGGAATCACTACCATGTAAGGAACTCTTTGGAGCATAGCGTTATCATAACTAGACCAAGTTTCAGAGTTTTTGCCAAGTAGTGGTGCAAGTGATGGATTGCGAGAATTTGAAATACCGTAGTGATCTCCGTACAGTACGATGATGGAATTTTCATAAAGTCCAGACGCTTTCAAATAATCAAAGAATGATTTAACCGCAGAATCCAGATAATTTGCTGTTGCAAAATAGCCGTTAATGGTTTCATCTTTTGTTGTCGCAAGCGGGAAGCCAGTCTCATCACCAATCAAACTAGTAGTGTAAGGATAGTGATTAGAAACGGTGATATATTTTGCATAGAAAGGTTGTTGCAAATGTTCAAGATATTTAATGGAATCTTTGAACATAATCTTATCATTCAGACCATATTGGAAAGAGTTGGTCTTATTTTGTTTGGAGAAATAAGCTGCATCAAAGAAATAATTATATCCCCATTGTTTGTAGGTGGTATTTCGATTCCAGAAGCTACCAGCATTTCCATGGAAAACAGCACTAGAATTATAACCGTTTTTTGAAAGGATGTATGGAGCAGCTTGCTGCGTGTTTGTTCCACCATAGTTTACCATGTAAGAACCTTGATTGAGTCCAAATAATCCAGTTTCTAACATGGTTTCGGCATCAGAAGTCTTCCCAGCTTTGACTTGATTAAAGATATTGGAGAAGGATAAAGTTGAATTTGAATGGTAAAGTGAGTTAAGGAAAGGTGTTACTTCATATTCTTTACCCTCAGATTTCAATTTATAATCAATCAGGAATTGTTGGAAACTTTCTAAGTGAAGGTAGATGACATTTCTTCCTTTAGCAATACCATAATATTCTTTATTTGGCTCCGCATAGTGTGACTTGACATATTCTTCAACAGGCTTCAAATCATTTGCACTTGCTTTGGAGCGTTCTTTATTGGCACTGTATGTTTGATTGGCGCTATACCCAAGAAAAGCAGGTAAGCCCAATGCACGGACAACATAGTAATTTGAAAAACCGCGCGTTAACAATTCAGGTCGGTCAATTTCTGCCAAAAAGAGGTTGGCAGAAAAGAGCATACTAGATAGTGCGGTAATGGCAAAGCTAGCTCGCTTATTAAAAGAACGGTCATCCAATCGAATCCATTTTTTATAAAAAAGAAAACCTAAAATTGGAAAATCAATGATGTAAATCAAATCACTCACTCTAAATAATTCAAGCGCAGCTTCTCCTAGACCAGCAGAAACACTGCTTGAAGCCAGCATAGTATTGACAGTGACAAAATCACTAAACTCTCGATAATAGATGGAGTTTGAAATGAGCCAGACAAACAATAAAGTGTAAAGAGAAAAGGCTAGAATATAAAAAATCTTGGTTTTCTTAATGTAAAGCGCTAGCCCAATTAATAACAACCCTAATGGGATAGGATTGATCATAGCGAGAAAGACTTGATATGCACCTTGAATATCAAGATTAAAATCAACAGAATAGGCCCACATGGTTTTAAGCCAATAAAGAGTCAGTAAGGTCAAGACAAAACCTAGTCTTGTACTCATGAAGTTGAGTATCTTCCTAGTCATATTTTTCACAAATTGTACTTCCTTGTCTTATTTCCTAAAATTTTCACTATTAAGTATAACATATTTTCGTTTTAAGTAGGTAATTTAAAATGTCGCATTTGCTTTTATCAGATAAAAAACAGAGTAGAACTTTTATATACTGAAAATAAATAGAAGTTTTACAAATCACCATTTTCTTGCAATCATTTTGTAATAAGCAGTACATTTTTTTGAGAAAATTCATAACATTTGATATAATAGAGTTTATGAAACAGCTTACGATTCCTTCTTACACCGAAAAAAAGATAAAAAAAGGACAATTTGTTTTAGAAAAACAAGATTTCCCTTCTCTTCCTTTTCATGATCAAGCCGTAGAATTGGCAAATACAAAAGGACAATTTATAGGCATCGGATACTTATCGGAGCAAAACAAAGGGATTGGGTGGTTTATTTCACATAAGAAAGTAACTTTAGATGTCTCGTTTTTCTGTCAGCTATTCCAATATGCTAAAGAAAAACGACAAGTTTATCAACAATCTGAAGAGACGACAGCTTACCGTCTTTTTAACCAAGAAGGAGATGGATTTGGCGGTTTTACAATAGATTTGTATCAAGATTATGCTGTCTTTTCTTGGTATAATCTCTTTGTTTACGAAATGAAAGAGACCGTTGTTCAAGCGTTTCAACACGTTTTCCCAGAAGTTGCAGGAGCGTATGAGAAAATTCGTTTCAAAGGGTTGAATGTTGAATCCGCTCATGTTTATGGGCAAGAAGCACCAACATTTTTCCCAATTTTGGAAAATGGTGTTCGGTATCAAGTCTTTCTAAACGATGGCTTGATGACAGGAATTTTCCTTGACCAGCATGAGGTTCGTGGTAGCCTGACAAATGGTCTAGCAACTGGCAAGTCTCTATTAAATATGTTTTCTTACACGGCAGCTTTTTCGGTTGCGGCAGCCATGGGAGGAGCAAGTCAGACGACCTCTGTCGATTTAGCAAAACGGAGTCGTGAGCTATCTGAAGCACATTTTAAAGAGAATGGTTTGGATCTGAGTCATCATACATTTTTTGTGATGGATGCGTTTGACTACTTTAAATATGCAAAGCGACATGGTCTGACCTATGATGTGATTGTTTTAGACCCGCCGAGTTTTGCAAGAAATAAAAAACAAACTTTTTCAGTGGCTAAGGACTATCATAAGTTGATTGCTCAGTCTTTAGAAATTTTAAATCCTCACGGAATGATTATTGCTAGTACGAATGCCGCAAATATTTCACGTAGTAAGTTTAAAAAAGAAATTGAAAAAGGTTTTGCAGGAAGCAAGCACCGTTATCTGAAAGAATACGGTTTGCCAGCAGATTTTACTTATAATAAGAAAGATGAAAGAAGTAATTACCTCAAGGTATTTACCATTAAGGTGGACAAATGAAATTAGTCGTATCAGTGATGCCTAAAAATTTAGAAGAAGCGCAAAATATTGATAGTTTGCGCTATAATGACGCGGATATTATTGAATGGCGCGCTGATTTTTTAGCAAAAGATGATATTCTGACTGTTGCGCCTGCTATTTTTGAAAAATTTGCTGGTCGTGAATTGATTTTCACTCTGAGAACAATTGGGGAGGGTGGAAAGATTGAATTAACGGATGATGAATATATTTCTATCATTAAGGAAGTTTCAACAATATATCAACCTGATTATATTGATTTTGAATATTTTTCTCATAAAGATAGATTTGAGGAAATGTTGGATTTTCCAAATCTTGTTTTGAGTTATCACAATTTTGAAGAAACGCCTGAAAATATGATGGAAATTTTATCCGAATTGACCAGTTTGACTCCAAAAGTAGTAAAAGTTTCTGTTATGGCGCATAGTGAGCAAGATGTACTGGATTTGATGAACTATACGCGTGGCTTTAAAACATTGAATCCAGATCAGGATTTTGTGACGATTTCTATGGGACAAATTGGAAAAATTTCACGAATAACAACGGATTTGACAGGCTCAAGCTGGTCTTTTGCTAGTTTAGATGAGTCTAGTGCTCTAGGGCAAATTTCTCTTGCTAATATGAAACAAATTCAGGAGATTTTGAATGAAAATTGACGGCTATACTCGTTTAGCGGCAGTTGTTGCCAATCCAATCAAACATAGTATTTCTCCTTTTATTCATAATGCAGCATTTGAGCAAGCGGGCGTTAATGGAGTTTATCTAGCTTGGGAAATTTCAGAAGATGACTTGAAAACGACTGTTGAAAATATTCGCCGCTATAATATGTTTGGAATTAATTTGTCCATGCCCTATAAACAAGCTGTGATTCCTTTTTTAGATGAGCTCACACCGGCTGCACAGATGATAGGGGCAGTGAATACTGTCGTAAATCAAAACGGGAAATTAATTGGTTATAATACAGATGGTAAGGGATTTTTTATGAGCTTGCCATCTTTTGTCATCAAAGGCAAAAAAATGCTTATACTTGGGTCTGGTGGAGCTGCAACAGCCATTATTGTACAAGCTGTTTTAGAAGGTGCTGATGAGATTTTTGTGTTTACGAGGAAAACTTCTTTTGAGCGTGTTTTACAGCAAATGAAACAAATTCAGCAGGCAGCTAGCACGAAAATTTCAGTGTTACCATTAGAACAAAGAGAATTATTGCAAGAAAAGCTTAATGCTTCCGCTTTGTTGGTCAATGGGACCAGTCTAGGGATGGACGAAAAGACATCCCCCGTACCTAGCACTATTCGTTTATCAAAATCACTCCTTGTGGCGGATGTGATTTATCAGCCATTTGAAACACCATTTTTAAAATGGGCAAAAAAACAAAATGTGCAAGTCGTTAATGGTTTAGGTATGCTACTGTATCAAGCCGCAGAAGCATTTAAATTGTGGACAGGAAAAGATATGCCAACTAAGGAAATTTGGCAGGCATTGGAACAGAAGTACAATTAAGGAGTTGCCTATGAAATTAAATGTGAACCTCCCCAATCATCCTTACGATATTATCATTGAAAAGGGGATTTTAGCAAAGGCTGGAGAATGGCTGGCAAGTTTGTGGTCAGCTCAAAAGCTTGTTGTTATCACTGATAATCATGTGGCAAGTCTATATGCCGAAACAGTCAAACGTAGTTTAGAGCTTGCAGGTTTTGAAGTATTTGTGTTTAATTTTCTGGAAGGTGAAGCCAGTAAAAATTTAACAACAGTTACTAACGTTTATGAATTTTTAGCAAAAGTTGGATTGACCCGTAGCGATGGTATTGTAGCCTTAGGAGGTGGCGTGGTTGGTGATTTAGCTGGTTTTGCAGCTTCAACTTATATGCGGGGTGTTCATTTTGTACAGATACCGACTAGTTTGACTGCTCAAGTAGATTCTTCAATCGGTGGGAAAACGGGTGTCAATACACCGTGGGCAAAGAACATGGTGGGAACTTTTACTCAGCCAGATGGAGTTCTGATTGATCCAGATGTTTTAAAAACTTTGGGACAACGGGAGCTGATTGAAGGTATGGGAGAAGTTATCAAGTATGGTTTGATTGAAGATGTAGAGTTGTGGAAGGAACTGGCTGATATGGACGGTAGTCCAGAGTCTATTTTAGAGCACGCAGAAAGTATCATCTATCATTCTTGCAATGTCAAACGAAAATTAGTAGTAGAAGATGAACTTGATAATGGAGTGCGTCTTTATCTAAATTTTGGGCATACTATTGGTCATGCAGTAGAAGCGACTGCAGGTTATGGAAAAGTCATGCATGGAGAAGCTGTTTCTATTGGAATGGTCCAGGTTGCGCGCGTGGCAGAAAAAGAAAAACTAATGCCTAAGGGAATAACCACAGAGATTGAGAAGATGTGTTGTAAGTTTGGTCTCCCGACTGATTACCAACCTTGGCGTCAGGAAGAACTCTATCAAGCTTTACTTCATGATAAGAAAGCTAGAGGAAAGATGATTAAATTGGTTCTTGTTCCAAAATTGGGCACGGCAACTATTTATCAGATTCCTTTAGAAGAAATGAAGGATTATTTAGAAAAATAATAGCTTAGTGTATATAAAATACGAGGTAACTAAATGAGATATTTAACTGCTGGGGAGTCACATGGGCCGCGTTTAACAGCTATCATTGAGGGAGTACCAGCTGGACTTCCTCTTACGACAGATTACATCAATTTAGAACTCAAACGCCGTCAGGGCGGATACGGTCGTGGAGCTCGCATGAAGATAGAGAGTGATAAAGTGGAAATTACTTCCGGTGTTCGTCACGGGCGAACCATGGGCGGGCCGATTACACTCAATGTGACGAATCTGGATCATCAAAAATGGTTGGACATTATGGATGTGGCAGATGTGAACGATAAAAAAAAAGAACTGCGTAAGATTACCAAGCCACGCCCGGGTCATGCAGATCTGGTTGGAGGTATGAAGTACCGTTTTGATGACTTGCGCAATTCTTTGGAGCGATCTTCTGCACGTGAAACGACCATGCGGGTTGCAGTAGGAGCTGTTGCTAAGCGACTCTTAGAAGAAATTGGAGTTGAAGTAGCCAGTCATATTGTAAGTTTTGGCGGTATTGATGTTGAAATTCCGGAAAATTTGACTGTTGCTGAAATCAAGAAGCGAGCTCGTCAATCAGAAGTTTCGATTGTCAACCCAGAACGGGAAGAGGAAATCAGAGCCTATATTGATCAGATAAAGAAAGATGGCGATACTATTGGCGGAATTGTTGAAACCATTGTTGGTGGTGTGCCAGTTGGACTAGGTTCTTATGTTCAGTGGGATAGGAAATTAGATGCTAAAATTGCTCAAGGAGTAGTTTCTATTAATGCATTTAAAGGTGTGGAATTTGGGGTTGGTTTTGAAGCAGGGCGGCTTAAGGGCAGTCAGGTTATGGATGAAATACTCTGGTCTAAAGAGGATGGCTTTACTCGTCGTACCAATAATCTTGGTGGTTTTGAGGGTGGCATGACTAACGGGGAGCCTATCATAGTACGCGGAGTGATGAAGCCGATACCAACTCTCTATAAACCACTTATGAGTGTTGATATTGAAACACACAAACCTTACAAGGCAACAGTAGAACGGAGTGATCCAACTGCTTTGCCAGCTGCTGGTGTAGTAATGGAAGCTGTTGTTGCAACAGTACTTGCAACGGAGATCTTGGAGAAATTTTCTTCGGATAACCTAGACGAATTAAAAGAAGCAGTTCAACAATACCGTGATTATGTGAAAGGTTTTTAATGCTTACTTATATTTGTACCATGTTACTCGTAGGACTGTTTGCGGGGATTTTGGGGGCTTTATTAGGACTTGGAGGCGGAATTGTTATCACGCCTGTACTCACTCTCTTATTTGAAGTAGATATTAAGTATGCGGTGGGAGCCTCTATTATTGCAGTTTTAGCAACTAGTTCAGGCTCTGCTATTGCTTATCTTAAAGATGATATGCTCAATCTACGGATTGCTATGTTTTTAGAAATTTTTACAACTTTAGGCGCCTTTGTAGGTGCGGTGTTATCAGTGATAATAGATTCACAGTTTCTTTTTTTACTTTATGGAGCTCTTATGCTCTTTCAAGCATTTAATATGTACCAGAAAATTCGTTCTAAAAAAGAAGAGCATTTACCTAGTCAAAATGATGCTATTGCTGAAAAACTAAATCTCAGTGGGGAATATTTTGATAAAGGCTTAAATCGGACGATTAAATACCAAGTAGCTAATGTTTCAGGTGGTTCCGTTGTTATGTTTTTTGCAGGCGTTATGTCGGCTCTCTTAGGCATTGGTGCAGGTGCCTTTAAAGTCTTGGCTATGGATACGGTGATGAAAATGCCTTTAAAAGCTAGTTCAGCAACCGCTAATTTTATGATGGGAGTTACAGGAACTGCTTCAGCCATCTTTTATCTTTTTGTAGGACAAATCAATCCGGTATTAGTGACACCAATCGCCTTAGGTGTTCTAGTCGGCTCTTTTATCGGAAGCCGCATCATGCCATATGTGCCTGTAAAAGTTTTGCGGTGGATTTTTCTTGTTGCTTTGTTAGCTCTTGGTATGCAAATGTTTATACGAGGTATGAAATGACAGATAAGATGCGAGAAGAAAAAGAGCAGCTGGATTTGGTAATGGGGAAAATTCTTCGCATAGGAATTTTACTGTCCCTTCTTTTTATGTTCCTTGGTCTGATTTTTTACTTTTTTAGTGGGCAGCAGGTGATTTCTTTAGGAAATTTAGAACAGTTTAATCCAGTTGACTACGTGAAGAGCCATTCCATTTTTGATGCAGTAACGTTTATGTTACTAGGATCTTTTATGCTTATTTTGACACCAATTTTTCGAGTGATTTCGACATTTATCATTTTTTTGAAAACAAAAGATAAAATGTATATGATTTTCACAGCGATTGTTATGATTATTATTTTGGTGTCGATTGTTCTAGGGTTTATCATTGAACCAAAGTAAAGGAGTGAGCATGGAAAAGAAAGTTATTTACATTGCAGGTCTTGGTTTGATTGGATCATCAATCGCACTTGGAATTCGACGTGGTCATCCAAACTATATCATATTAGGCTATAATCGTGGAAAAGAGTCAAGAAAGATCGCCCTTGAAAAAGGCTTAGTGGATAAAGTGACCAACCAGTTTGCTGAATTTGCTCCTCTGGCAGATGTGATTATTCTTGCTATCCCTATCAAGCAAACCATTGAGTTTATCCGACAATTAGCCACTTTAGATTTAAAAAAAGCTGTTATTATCTCAGATGTAGGCTCTACCAAAGCTGAAATTGTAACTGCTGCTGAAGAAGCTCTAAGGGAGAAAGATATCCGATTTGTAGGTGCGCATCCTATGGCAGGTAGTCATAAAACGGGGGCTCGTGCAGCAGATGTGAATCTGTTTGAAAATGCCTATTATATTTTTACTCCGTCTCATTTGACGAAAGATGGCACGATAGAGGAAATGAAAGATCTCTTATCGGGTTTGCATGCTCGGTTTATCGAGATTGATGCCAAAGAGCATGATGATGTAACTAGCCAAATTAGTCATTTTCCGCATATTCTAGCTTCGAGCCTTATGGATCAGGCAGCTGCATATACTCAACAGCACGAAATGACACAACATTTCGCTGCTGGAGGCTTTCGTGATATGACACGGATTGCAGAGAGTGAGCCAAGCATGTGGACTTCGATTTTGTTGACCAATCCAGATGCTATTTTAGAGAGAATAGAGGATTTTAAGAAGCGATTAGATATCATTTCAAGTGCTATTCAGAATAAAAATGAAGATCTAATTTGGAAATTTTTTCAACATGGGCGGCAAGTCCGAAAAGCTATGGAAATTCATAAACGAGCTGGTGTGGATAGCTTTTATGACATTTTCATCAATGTTCCTGATGAAGAAGATGCTATTTTAGGTATCCTAGAACTTCTAAGAGGAACGTCCATTGTTAACATTCACATCAACGAAGAAAATCGTGAAGACATTAACGGAATTCTCCAAATCACCTTTAAAAATCGTGAAGATTTGGAAAAATCTGCTAAAATAATAAGAGAAAAGACACATTATCCAGTCTTTTTAGATTAAGGAGGAAGACTATGTCAAATATTTATGATTTAGCAAATGAACTTAGCCGTACTCTGCGTGACCTTCCTGAGTACAAAGCTGTTGTCGAAAGTAAAAAAGCAGTAGATGCTGATAGTGAAGCGAAAGCTCTTTTAAAGGATTATCTAGCTTTTCAACAAGAATTGCAAGCGATGGCACAATCAGGTCAAATGCCCACGCAAGAAGTACAAGATAAGATGAAATCCTTTGGGGAAAAAATTCAAGTAAATCCTGCTCTGACTGAATTTTTCAACAAACAACAGCAATTATCTATTTACTTGGCGGACATTGAACGTATCATTTTTGATCCAGTTCAAGAATTGCTAAAATAAAAAATATACACAGGTTGGCTGATTCAAATTTTGAATCAGCTTTTTTGGATAAGAAGAAACTTTGTAAAACAAGTGTCTTCCAGAAATATGTGAATTTTCTGCATGTTTTTGGAAAATGCTTGTTTTTTAATGATTTCTGAGTATAATGAATTATATCTACTGGACAAATTTTCAATATATTATCAACCATGAGATACCTATTTGAGGTATCCAGCCATTGTAGGATGTGAGGGAATTCTGTCTGGAACAAGTTCAACTTAACTCGTTCTGCACCATTCATCGAGCAAAAATTTTTAGAAAGTTTATTGTCTTAAGAGGTTGAGGGCAAGTAGAATCTGAAGAAATGAAGTCTTCTCCCACTCACTTTTGTTTCCCTCCTTTTTTTATGGTACAATATGTAAAAAGGATCAGGTATGAGGTTTTCTATGCAATTACGAACAAAGGCAAGTGGGTTAGCAGGGTGCATTCATGTGCCAGGGGATAAGTCTATTAGTCATCGCTCAATTATATTTGGTAGTTTAGCTAAAGGAGTCACAACGATTCATGATATTTTGCGAGGGGAAGATGTTCTATCCACCATGCAAGTCTTTCGCGATTTAGGTGTTCAGATTGACGATGATGGCAATGTAGTAACGATTCACGGGGTGGGCTTTGCTGGCCTTAAAGCCCCGACAAACACACTGAACATGGGAAATTCTGGTACCTCCATGCGCTTGATTTCGGGCGTACTAGCTGGACAGGATTTTGCAGCAACAATGGTTGGCGATGATAGTTTATCGAAACGTCCTATGGATCGTGTAACAATTCCTCTCCGTCAAATGGGAGTCCAAATCGCTGGGCAAACCAATCGTGACCTGCCGCCGCTTACGATTCATGGAAATAAGACCTTACAACCAATTCATTATACATTACCTGTAGCTTCTGCTCAGGTTAAGTCTGCTTTGATATTTGCTGCTTTGCAAGCTCGAGGTGAATCCGTCATTCTCGAAAAAGAGATGACCCGCAACCATACAGAAGATATGATTGAGCAGTTTGGTGGTCAGATTTTTATCAATGATAAGGAAATTCGTATTCAGGGTGGACAAGAGTTTATAGGACAGAATGTTGTAATACCAGGAGATATTTCTAGTGCAGCTTTCTGGTTGGTGGCAGGACTTATTGTTCCAAATTCTAAGATTATTTTGAAAAATGTTGGAATCAATGAAACGCGGACTGGTATTTTGGATGTCATTCAAGCAATGGGTGGGAAGTTAAGTGTGGCGGATGTAGACAATATTGCTAAGTCTGCAACTATGACGGTGGAAACATCTGAATTAGTTGGCATAGAAATTAGTGGAGAAATTATCCCACGCTTGATTGATGAATTGCCCATCATTGCACTTTTAGCTACTCAAGCTAAGGGGCAAACGGTGATTCGTGATGCAGAGGAACTAAAAGTAAAAGAAACAGACCGTATTCAAGTTGTGGCAGATACACTAAATAGCATGGGAGCCGATATTACTCCGACAGAGGATGGCATGATCATCAAAGGGAAAAGCCCTCTTCATGGTGCTAAAGTGAATACATTTGGCGATCATCGAATTGGTATGATGGCAGCTATTGCAGCTCTTTTGGTAAACGACGATCAAGTAGAACTGGAACGAGCCGAAGCTATCAATACGAGTTATCCGAATTTCTTTCATGATTTGGAGGATTTACTTCATGCCTAAAATTTTGATTGGTTTCATGGGGGCTGGAAAATCAACAATTGCTAGCTTGTTAGATGAGAATTTTATTGATATGGATGAGTTTTTGTCAGAAAAACTAGAGATGCCGATTAAAGAATATTTTGAGCGGTATGGTGAAGAAGCTTTTCGACAAAGAGAAAGTGAATTATTAAAAGAATTGCTGCAGTCAGAACAAGTCATCTCAACCGGTGGCGGAATCGTAAGCAGTATTCAAAATCGCAAGTTATTAAAACAAAATCCTGAAAACATTTATTTGAAAACGGATTTTGAGACACTTTACCAGCGCCTTGAAGAAGATCAGAAACACCAGCGCCCGCTTTATTTGAACAATAGCAAAGCTGATTTAAAAAGTCTTTTTAATCAACGTCAGGCTTGGTATGAAGAAGTAGCTACAAAAGTTATTGATGTGACTACTTTGACACCGAAACAAATTGTGGAGGTGTTGCAATGAAAATTGGATTTTTAGGTCCGAAAGGGTCTTTTTCTCATCATGTGGCACAAGAAGCCTTTCCAGCAGATACTTTAGTTGCTTTTGAAAATATCACAGAAGTTGTAAAGGCTTATGAGACAGGTGAAGTAGATTATTCTGTGGTGCCGGTTGAAAATTCAATTGAAGGCAGTGTCCATGAAACATTGGATTATCTTTTTCATCAGGCTGCCATTTATGCTGTGGCGGAAGTTGTGCAACCGATACAACAACAGCTATTGGTCACAGCAACTGATAAGCCAGTAGAAAAAATCTTTTCTCATCCGCAGGCAATTGCGCAAGGCAAAAAATATATCCGTCAGCATTATCCACAAGCTAAAATCGAAATAACAGCTAGCACAGCTTATGCAGCCCGTTTTGTGGCTCAACATCCTGAAGAAAATTATGCAGCCATTGCTCCTAAAACTGCAGCCAGTGAATATGATTTGCAGATTATTGCAGAGGATATTCAAGAAATGGATGAGAATTTCACTCGTTTTTGGTTGCTTGGACAGTCAATCTCGGATTTGCCATTGTATCCGAAGGAAAAGAAAATGACGCTCGCTTTAACTTTGCCAGATAATCTACCTGGTGCTTTATACAAAGCCCTTGCAACTTTTGCATGGCGGGGAATTGATTTGACAAAGATTGAAAGCCGTCCATTGAAGACAGCCTTGGGAGAATATTTTTTCATTGTGGATATCAATAATGAAAAAGCGAATTTGGTATCATTTGCGATAAAAGAGTTAGAAACAATTGGTATTACTTATAAAATTTTAGGAAATTATACTGTTTATACCATTTCAGAAAAGTAGATTGGAGAAATCATGGGTAAAAAATCTGATAATCTCAGCCACCATGAGCAGTTGAGACTGGACTATCTTTACAAAAATATCCATTATTTAAATGAACGTGAGAAAAAAGAGTATCAATATCTTCTTAGCAAGCAAGAAGGAAAACAAACAATAGAGCCAGCTCGAGCAGTGAGAAGTAACTTTTCTGACCAACAGGTTCCTGAGAATTTTGGCTATACTGAACAAGGATTACCTCAATATCCAGAAAGAAGTCGCCGTAGTAAACGATCTAAAATTGAGCGCATACCAAACTATACAACCGAAAATGTAGAAAATCTGCCCAAGCCTAAAAAGGAAAAACGACATAGAAAATTACGTGTGAAGCGGATTCTAGGTTGGTTAGCACTTTTTGTGGTGTTGATTATTGGAGGGATGCTTTTTATGTTTATAAAAGGTTTGAACACCTCTAAAAGCAATCCAAATGCAAAAGCTGCTCAAACAGAGATTTTTCATGGGAAAGATACAAAAGACGGCGTGAATATACTTATTTTGGGTACAGATGGACGAATTGGGCAATCTTCTTCTGAAACGCGGACAGATTCGATCATGGTCTTAAATGTCGGTGGAAAAAATAAAAAAATGAAACTCGTCAGTTTCATGAGGGACACGCTCGTTCACATTGATGAAGTCAGCCAAGGATCGGGTTATGATCAAAAGTTAAATGTAGCGTATGCCATTGGAGAGCAAAATAAGAATCAAGGCGCTGAATTAGTACGCCAAGTGTTAAAAGATAACTTTGATATTGACATTAAATATTATGCCTTGGTTGATTTTTCGACCTTTGCAACAGCGATTGATACACTTTTTCCAAATGGTGTTGAAATGAATGCGAACTTTTCAACTATCAATGGCGAAAAAGTGAGTGAAGTTCAGGTGCCGGATGATCTTAATATGAAAGACGGCGTGGTTCCAGAGCAGACGATTAAGGTTGGCAAACAACGAATGGACGGTCGTACGCTTTTGAATTATGCGCGTTTCCGTAAAGATGATGAGGGAGATTTTGGACGTACACGTCGCCAGCAAGAGGTGATGAGTGCGATTATTCAGCAAATAAAAGACCCAACGAAACTGTTTACAGGATCTGAAGCACTTGGAAAAGTCTTTGCGTTAACTTCGACAAATATTCCCTATAGCTTTTTACTAACACATGGCTTATCTTCTCTTACCAATGCTCGTAATGGTGTTGAAAAGATGACTATTCCTAAAAATGGTGATTGGATAGATGCTTATGATATGTATGGTGGTCAAGGATTGCTTGTTGATTTTGAAGCTTATAAGACTAAATTAGCAAAACTTGGACTCAGATAATGATATAATAGAAAGTGATAATTTTGTCGCTTTCTTTTTTTGGGAAATGGCAGAGCAGATAGAAAGAGAAAATATGTTAAAAAAGAATGATGTGATAGAAGTTGAAATTGTAGATTTGAGTCATGATGGTGCAGGAATAGCTAAGGCAGAAGGGTTGGTTTTCTTTGTAGAAAATGCCTTACCAAGTGAAAAAATCCTTATGCGGGTTCTCAAGGTCAATAAAAAAATCGGCTTTGGTAAAGTAGAGGAGTTTCTTCGCACTTCAGACCAGCGTAATGAGAATCTTGATATGGCTTATCTGCGTACGGGAATTGCGGACTTGGGACATCTGAGCTATCCATCCCAGCTGGCCTTCAAACGCAAGCAAGTCAAAGACAGTCTCTATAAGATTGCTGGTTTGTCCAATGTTGAAGTGTCGCCGACACTTGGTATGGAGCAGCCGCTGGGCTACCGCAATAAGGCTCAAGTGCCTGTCCGCCGTGTCAATGGCCAGCTGGAAACAGGATTTTTCCGCAAAAATTCCCATGACCTCCTGCCGATTGAAGATTTCTATATTCAGGATCCAGTCATTGACCAAGTTATCCTCTTTACACGTGACTTGCTCCGTCGCTTTGACCTTAAACCTTACGATGAGCAGGAAAAGACTGGTCTCATTCGCAATCTAGTTGTTCGCCGTGGCCATTATTCTGGTGAAATCATGGTGATTTTGGTGACAACCAGGTCCAAGATTTTCCGAGTGGAGCAGCTGATTGAGCGTTTGGTAGAGGCCTTTCCAGCTATCGAGTCCATCATGCAGAATATCAATGATCAGAATACCAATACTATTTTTGGAAAAGACTGGCAAACGCTTCACGGTCGAGACTATATCACAGACCGCATGCTGAATAATGACTTCCAGATTGCTGCGCCAGCCTTTTACCAAGTTAATACTGAGATGGCAGAAAAACTTTATCAGACAGCTATTGACTTTTCCGAGCTGGCAGCAGATGATGTGGTGCTTGACGCTTACTCAGGCATCGGGACTATCGGTCTGTCAGTCGCTAAGCAGGTCAAGCAGGTCTATGGTGTAGAAGTGATTCCAGAAGCTGTCGAAAATAGCCAAAAGAATGCGGAAATCAACGGCATTACTAATACCCATTATGTTTGTGATTCAGCAGAAAATGCTATGGCTAACTGGAGTAAGCAAGGCATTAAACCAGACGTTATTCTGGTTGATCCACCACGAAAAGGCTTGACAGAAAGCTTCATCGAATCCAGTGTTAGTATGGAACCAAAGAAAATTATCTACATATCCTGCAACCCAGCAACCATGGCGCGTGACATCAAGCTCTACCAAGAACTGGGTTATAAACTGAAGAAAGTCCAGCCGGTTGACTTATTTCCTCAAACGCATCATGTGGAGTGCATAGCGTTGATACAAAGAGTGAAATAGTGAAAATACTGCATTTTAAGCAGTTTTACAAGCATTATGTATTTGTAGAAGACGGAGAGGGAGGACGAAAAAAAGTCTTAAAAAATTATATGGATGTGAATGTTTGCATTGATATGGTGTGTGGAGATACAAAGAATGTTTTTGAAAGTGAGGAATAAGAAATTATGAGATGGATAATAAAAATAATCTTATTCCCAATTAGCTTGGTGTTAAGTATCCTCACAGCATTTCTGACATTTCTACTTGGTATCGGAACAGCCCTACTATATTTGCTGATGATGTTTTGTATATTTGGAGCAATTGCATCTTTTCTGCAAAAAGAAGTTACCATCGGAATAGAAGCATTGATTATTGGATTCTTAGTTAGTCCATACGGAATACCGATGGTTGGTGCAACTGTTATAGCTTTTTTACAAGGTATCAATGAGGCAATAAAATCAATCTAAAAAATTTCATAAAAATGGTTACCAAAGGCGATAGATGAAAAAACTATCGTCTTTTTCTTTGCAAATTTTTAAGGAGGGAGGTGATCTTGCATGGACTTTGACTATTTCTATAACAGAGAAGCAGAGCGATTTAACTTTCTGAAAGTGCCTGAAATATTAGTAGACGGAGAAGAATTTAAGGGACTGTCTGCTGAAGCCATTATTCTATACTCCATGCTTTTGAAACGCACAGGAATGTCCTTTAAGAATAACTGGGTGGACAAGGAAGGCAGAGTATTTATCTATTTTACTGTTGAAGAAATTATGAGAAGAAGAAATATCTCAAAGCCTACTGCCATAAAAACATTGGACGAGTTAGACAGCAAAAAAGGAATAGGACTGATTGAAAGAGTAAGGCTTGGACTTGGTAAGCCGAATGTCATTTATGTTAAAGATTTTATGAGCATAATAGCGGTAAAAGAAAATGACTTTCAGAAGTCAAAAAACTTAACTTCAGAAGTAAGAGATTTTAACCTCAGAAGTAAAGAAAATGAACTTCAGGAAGTTCAAAATGTTGACTCTAACTATATAGAGAATAATAAGAGTAAGTATAGTAAGAGAGAATATAGTTTTGGGAAAAGCGGACTTGGAACATTTCAAAATGTCTTTTTAAAGGACGAAGACATAGGAGAATTACAAATAATAATGGCAGGAGAGCTTGATAACTACATTGAAAGACTATCAACCTATCTTCAAAGTACCGGAAAGACATATAAAGACCATAAAGCAACAATCCTTTCTTGGTTTTATAAAGATCAGGGAAGTAAGAAAAAAACCAATATCCCTACATGGGAGGAATATAACAAGGGAGTACATTTATGATTAAAGAATTAGAAAAAGTGATGATAGAAGATGTGGAATACAGCTTCAATCCTGAAAAAGAATACATCAAAGACGGACACGCCTACTGTAAAGTGTGCCATGAAAGAAAAGATGGAAAAGCATTAGAATTTTTCGGAAAGCAGATGATATTTAAGACAGCTTGTAAATGCGATAGAGATAGAGAAGCAAAAGAAAAAGAAAGACAAAAGCAGCTTGAAATCGAGAGATTAAAAAGTATCTGCTTCACATCTATTATTCAGTGGTCATATACCTTTGAAAACTATCAGGGAAAAGAAAATCAGAGTCTTATCATCGCAAAGAATTTTGTAAAAGATTATGAATTGATGAAAAAGGAAAATATCGGACTTCTGTTCTATGGAACAGTTGGAAGCGGAAAGACCTATCTTGCCTGCTCTATTGCCAATGCACTGATTGAACAGTATCAGATAAGCGTTAAGATTAGAAACTTTTCACAGATAATCAACGAACTGCAAAAAGGAGGATTTGACATTGATAAAAACGCATATATCGAATCCCTTGTAAACACTTCCGTTCTCATCTTAGATGATTTAGGAATTGAAAGAGATACAAGCTATGCCAAAGAGCAGGTATATAACATTGTCAATAACAGGTACTTAAAGCATAAGCCAACAATCTTTACCACAAATCTTTCATACAGCCAAATTGAAAACTGTACGGAGAGTGTGGAATACCAAAGAATTTACTCAAGAATTATCGAGATGTGTATTCCTGTGATGGTACTCGGAGAAGATTACAGGAAAGTTATTCAGGAAGAAAAATTAAAGAGGAATAAAGAAAGATTACTGACTGGAGGTGAGAGAACTTGATCAATGAAGAAATCGCAAGAAAAACGCTTAACATGGAAGTGAAAGCTGCTAAAGTAACAGGAAAGCTAATTCTGAACTTATTAAAGAAACTGATGAAAGAGGCTGAAAAACTTGGAGGACTGGAAAAGCTGGTTAATGCTAACGGAAATGAAGTAAAGCTAAAAGATATGGTTAAAAAGGGACAGCTTGAAGAAATTCCGGTAGAAGAAGCAGAGCTGAAGGAACTGAAAAAGGAACTTAATCGGTATGGGGTAAAGTTTTCGGTGATGAAAGATAAAGAAAGCGGTAAATACTCCGTATTCTTTCAGGCAAAAGACATGAAAGTCATGGATAAAGCCTTTAAACACGCTCTTTCGGAATCAGAAAAGAAAACGGAAAGAAAAGAATCTATCCACAAGAATATTGAGAAGTTCAAGGAAATGGCAAAGAACGCTCTTTCTAAAGATAAAGTCAAGAATAAACAAAAGGAGCAGAGCCTATGATAGATAAGATACTAAAAGACATCAAAGGCTTATTTAAGGTGCAAGATAAGTCAAAGTTTTTCAAGCAGAATATTCCCTATCTTGCATTTTTCTATGTTGGAAACATCTTCTCTCACCATGTAAGAGCCTATACAGGTGGCGATGTAATAGATAAAATATTTCAAGGAATATTAGAGCTTAATACCATGAGCTTTATTCCGAGCATTCATCCAATAGATATTTTAATGGGCGTGGGAGTGGCAGTTTTAATTAAATTTATTGTCTATACCAAAGGTAAAAATGCAAAAAAGTTCAGACAGGGGAAAGAGTATGGTTCAGCCCGATGGGGAACGAGAAAAGATATAGAGCCGTATGTGGATGAAAAGTTCCAAAACAATATCTTGCTTACTCAAACAGAGCGATTAACCATGAATGGCAGACCGGCAAATCCAAAGTATGCAAGAAATAAGAATGTACTTGTTATTGGTGGTTCTGGCTCCGGAAAGACGAGATTTTATGTAAAGCCAAACCTAATGCAAATGCACTCGTCATATTGTGTTACAGATCCTAAAGGAACGATAGTCATTGAGTGTGGCAAGATGCTTGAAGATAATGGCTATGAGATAAAAATCTTAAATACCATCAACTTCAAAAAGAGTATGAAGTACAATCCCTTTGCCTATCTCAGAAGTGAAAAAGACATCCTCAAATTAGTGCAGACAATCATTGCAAACACTAAGGGTGAAGGGGAAAAGGCAGGTGAGGATTTTTGGGTGAAAGCCGAGAAACTCTACTATACGGCTTTGATAGGTTATATTTTTTATGAAGCTCCAAGAGAAGAAAAGAACTTTGCGACACTACTGGATATGATAGATGCTTCAGAAGTCAGGGAAGATGATGAAACATATATGAATCCCATTGATAGACTATTTGAAGCATTGGAAAAGAAAGAGCCTACGCACTTTGCGGTAAAGCAATATAAGAAATACAAACTTGCTGCTGGAAAAACGGCGAAGTCTATTCTTATTTCATGTGGTGCAAGACTTGCTCCTTTTGATATTCAGGAACTTAGGGACTTGATGAAAGAAGATGAACTTGAGCTTGATACTCTTGGAGATAGAAAGACAGCACTTTTTGTCATTATATCTGATACAGATGATACTTTTAACTTTGTGGTATCTATCATGTACTCACAGTTATTTAATCTACTTTGTGATAAGGCAGATGATGAGTATGGAGGAAGATTACCTGTTCATGTAAGATGCCTTCTTGATGAGTTTGCAAATATCGGCTTAATTCCAAAGTTTGAGAAGTTAATAGCGACAATCCGTTCAAGAGAAATATCTGCAAGCATTATTTTGCAAGCACAATCTCAGTTAAAGGCGATATATAAGGATAATGCTGACACAATCGTGGGCAACTGTGATAGTACATTGTTTTTAGGTGGAAAGGAAAAGACCACATTAAAAGAGCTATCAGAAACGCTTGGAAAGGAAACGATAGATCTATATAACACTTCTGAAACACGCTCCAATGCTAATAGTTATGGACTCAATTACCAAAAGACAGGAAAAGAGCTGATGAGTCAAGATGAGATAACGGTTATGGATGGCAGTAAATGTATCTTTCAGCTTAGAGGTGTAAGACCGTTTTTATCAGATAAATTTGATATTACAAAGCATAAGAATTACAAGTTACTTGAAGATTTTAATAAGAAAAATGCCTTTGATATTGAGGAATATATCAAGAGAAAAGGGAAAGCAAAATTAAATAGAGAAACGGTTATTACAAGAGTGCAGTAAGTCTAAAGAACATAGATTTGCTGCTTTTTTATTACTCAAAATCAGGAGGAAAGATGGTAAGGATAAGAAGTCCCACTAAGGAAAACTAAATAGCAAGAGTATCAGCGATTGGAAAAGAAAAACTCCGATCGCTTTTTTTATTGAAAAGAAAAGGAGAAATTTTTAATGAAGCAAGAAATGATTAACATCAATGCCAACTTATTGGCAGAACCAACTTTTTCAAGTTTTGACAAAGAGGGAGAAACGGTTGAAGTTGTAAACTTTACGCTTGTAAAAAAGTATGGGAAAGGCAAGGAATATATCAATTGTGCAGCCTATGGTGAAAAGTCAGAAACAGCAAAAGCCTTTGAAAAAGGTGATTTGATCCATATCTTTGGATACTTTAAGAAGCGTGAAAAAGATGGAAAGACTTACAAAAACTTTGTTGTGAAGTCATACAACAAAATTGAAAAGAAAGAAGAAAACGAGGAGGAATAAATTATGGAATTTTTTACACAGGCAGTAAATGTATTAAAGATTTTAGTTATGGCAGTAGGTGCAGGACTTGGAGCATGGGGCGTTATTAACCTGATGGAAGGTTATGGTAATGACAATCCGGGTGCAAAATCTCAGGGCATTAAGCAGCTTATGGCAGGAGGCGGTATTGTCCTTATCGGATTAAAGCTGATTCCGCTTCTTGCAAATGTACTCAAGTAAGAAGAAAAGGAGAAATTAAATGTTTGGGATATTCGACAAGATAGAGGAGTTTTTCAAAGATCTTCTACTGGGCGGTATCCAAGCAAACTTAGAGTCCATGTTTCTTGACATCAACGATAAAGTTGGTGCGATTGCAACGGATGTGGGAAAGACACCGATGGGGTGGAATGGACAGGTTTTTAGTTTTATCAAAAGCATTAACGACTCTGTCATTATCCCCATTGCAGGGCTAATCATAACGGCAGTCCTTTGTATCGAGCTTATCAATATGGTTATGCAAAAGAACAATATGCACGATACGGATACCTTTGAATTTTTCAAATACATCATAAAGATGTGGATTGCCGTATGGTTAGTGTCCCATGCTTTTCAGTTTTCTATGGCAGTCTTTGATGTGGCACAGCACATGGTAAATAAAGCGGCAGGGGTAATTAACACCTCTGCCGTTATCTCTGGAGATCAGATTGTAACGATGGTAGAAGGCTTAAAAGATAAAGGTCTTGGAGAGCTTGTCATGATACTCTTTGAAACCTCGCTCATAAAGGTGGCAATACAGGTCATTTCCATTGTGATTATGCTTGTGGTATACGGCAGAATGTTTGAGATTTATGTTTACTCATCCGTTTCAGCCATTCCTTTTGCCACAATGGGAAACAAAGAGTGGGGACAAATCGGAACAAACTATATCAAAGGCTTATTTGCCATAGGATTACAAGGACTCTTTTTAATGGTTTGTCTTGGAATATACGCAGTATTAGTTAAGACAATACAAATAACAGATATACACACAAGTACCTTTACGATACTTGGATATGCGGTTTTGCTGGGGTTAATGATGCTAAAGAGCGGAACACTGGCCAAAAGCGTATTAAATGCACACTAAAAGAAAGGATAGATATGATGAACAAAAGAAAAACAGTATTGATAGCGGTAGCAGTTGGAACAGGTATTTTGGCAGTGATGGATAGAATCAGGCTTCACATCAAAGAGAATGATTTGGAAGAAAGAACAAAAGACATCGGTCGCTGCCACAATGATTTTTGTCTAATGCAGGAAAGATATAACAGAAGTACAGATGAACAGATTGCAAGTATTCAGGAAGAAATCGGCTCCGTATATGAGCATATAGAGGAGCTTTCAAAGGGAAAAGAAGATGGGAGGTAAGTTATGGCGTATGTACCTATCCCAAAAGACTTAAAGAAGGTAAAAACAAAGGTTGCATTCAATTTGACGAAAAGACAGCTTATAGGTTTTACGATTGCAGGACTTATTGGAATACCAATCTATTTATTTATGCGAAAGGTCGTTCCAAATGATATAGCAGTCATCTTTCTCATTGTGTCCACTCTCCCTATATTTTTCATAACTCTTTTTGAAAAGGACGGACTTAGCTTTGAGAAATATTTTAAGTATATTTACCTTCACAAATTTTATCAGCCACAAAAAAGAGTGAGAAAGGAGGTTTATCTTGAAAGACAAAAGAAAAATTCAGCAGCTAAAGTTAGAACAAAACCAAAAGAAGTTAAGAAGTCAAAAACAGGACTTAAAGCAAAATAAGGGAAAGTCTAAAAAAGATAGGGGCGGATTACTTGACCTTATCTTTAGGAAAGAACCGAAAAGATACACTGTTGAAGATACCATTCCCTATCTTAGACTCTTAAAAAGCGGGATATGTCAGATTGATGAAAAGCATTTTAATAAGAGTATTGCCTTTGAGGATATAAACTATCAGCTTGCCTTAGAAGAAGATAGAGATTTGATTTTTAATCAGTTTGCAAATTTTCTTAATTCCTTTGATCCAAGTGTCAGCATAGAGTTTTCATATATTAATCAGCTTGGCAGAAATGAAGAAATGAAATCAGCCATTCAAATACCGGATAAAAAGGACGGTTTTGACGATATTCGCCTTGAGTTTAGAGAAATGCTGAAAAGCCAGATTGTAAAGGGAAATAACGGACTGAAAAAATCAAAGTATGTAACCTTTACAGTGGAAGCGGATAATTTAGAGCAGGCAACATCAAAACTTGAAAGACTGGAGATAGATATATTATCAAGTCTTAAAAGTATGGGAGTAAGAGCAGAAAGTCTAAACGGAGAAGAAAGGCTGAAGATACTTCATGATGTTTTAAATCCCAATAAGACCTTTGAATTTTCATATAAGGACTTAAAGAAGAAAGAAAGCACAAAGACATATATTGCTCCTGATGAATTTAACTTTACACCGTCAAGGTATTTTAAGTTTGGGAAATTTATCGGAGCAGCAAGTCATTTTCAAATCCTTGCAAGTGAGCTTTCAGACCGTATGCTTGCAGAGTTTTTGGATATAGACGATAACATCAATATCTCTTTTCATATCAAGGCAATCGAACAGTCGGAAGCCATCAAGATGGTAAAAAGAAAAAATACCGATATTGACAAGATGAAGATTGAGGAGAATAAAAAGGCTGTAAGAAGCGGTTATGATATGGACATTCTTCCAAGTGATTTAATCACCTATGGGGAAGATGTAAAAAGCCTCTTAAAAGACCTTCAGACAAGAGATGAGCGTATGTTTGTCGTAACCATCATCTTTATGAACTTTGCAAGGACAATTCAAAGGCTGGACAATACCATTTCTCAAATCAGCTCCATTGCCAATAAGCATAATTGCAAGTTAAAAAGACTTGATCACTCACAGGAGCAGGGCTTAATCAGTGTACTTCCACTTGGGGTAAATAAGATTGAAATTGACAGAGGACTAACCTCATCATCTACGGCAGTATTTATGCCTTTTACCACAGAGGAGCTTTTCATAAATTCGGCGAACAGTTTGTATTATGGACTAAATGCCCTAAGCCATAACCTGATTATGGCTGATAGAAAGAAATTGAAAAACCCGAACGGTTTAATTCTCGGAACTCCGGGAAGTGGTAAATCCTTTAGTGCAAAAAGAGAAATGGCAAATGCCATTCTTACAACGGATGATGACGTTATTATCTGCGATCCGGAAGGCGAGTACGGAAACCTTGTTCGTCAGTTTAAAGGAGAAGTAATAAAGGTCAGCAGTAAGTCAAAAGACTACCTTAATCCTTTAGATATAAATATGAACTATGGCGATGGGGACGCACCACTGAAAGATAAAGCAAACTTCATTATGTCGATGCTTGAATTAGTAGTTGGCGGTAGTGGTCTTACAGCAGAAGAAAAGTCGGTTATAGACAGATGCCTTCCTAAGATTTATGAAAAGTATTTTGAAAATCCAAAGCCTTGTAATATGCCGATTCTTCAAAACCTGTATGATATGCTCAAAAATCAGGAAGAAAAAGTCGGTAAAAAGCTGGCAACGGAAATGGAGATTTATGTAACAGGATCCTTAAATGTATTTAACCATCAGTCCAATGTGGACTTAAATAAGCAGCTACTTTGTTTTGATATTAAGGAGTTAGGCTCACAGCTTAAAAAAATCGGAATGCTTGTTATTCAGGATCAGGTGTGGAATAAGGTATCGCAAAACAGAGGAAATAAGGCTACAAGGTACTATATCGACGAGTTTCACTTATTGTTAAAAGATGAGCAGACAGCTTCCTATTCCGTAGAAATTTGGAAAAGATTTCGTAAGTGGGGAGGAATCCCGACAGGCATTACACAAAATGTCAAAGACTTACTTATGAGCAAGGAAATTGAAAATATCTTTGATAATACGGACTTTGTTTTAATGCTTAATCAGGCTTCAGGAGATAGAGAGATTTTAGCAAGGAAACTTAAAATCTCACAGCCACAGCTAAAATATGTAACCAATTCCAATGCAGGAGAAGGACTTTTGTTCTTTGGAAATACCATTGTCCCTTTCCTTGATAAATTCCCGAAAGACACAATCCTTTATCAGAAAATGACAACCAAGCCTGAAGAAGTGAGGTAGGCTTATGGGAAAGAAACTGAAAAAGGACTTTAAGGAAAGGCAAAGGGCAAGGATTGAAAAGGAAAGGCTGCAAAGTAATAGCAGCATAGAGCCTGAAGAAAATAAGCTAAAGCATAACGATGATTACAGAGGGAAAATCGTCCATGACAAAGACAGATTTCAAGATAAGGTTCATGAAAAGGTCAGTAAGAGAAGTGCAGAAACTGAATTAAACGGAAAAACTTCTAAAAGAAATGCAAGGTATAGAAGTCCTGAAACAGGAAGTGTAAGTCAGGAAGAAATCGGGAAAGCGGATTATGATACTGAGGTTAAGGATGGAAAAATCTATGATCCTTTAGGAAAAGACCTCGACAATGACGGAATCATAGACAGATATGACAATGACTTTAGGGACAGCGACTATTTTGAGTCAACCTATGATGTAGAGGATAATCTGCAACATAAAGTAGAAGATACAAAAGGCTTTTCAAAAAGCCAAAAAGCTCAAAAGAAAAATTATAAGAGAAAAAACTATTCTGATAAGCTCTATACCAGAAAAAAGGATAAAGAAGCCAAAGAGGAAAAGGCGGATAGTAAAAAAAGCGGAAAAGAAGCCATTCTTGATAGAGAAAAGAAAAACAGGCTTTCTAAAGAACAGGAAAGAGCCTTTAAGAATAAGACTTCTAAAGTGTCCGCTTTATCAGGACTTGCTAAAGGAAGTGAAACCGTAAGAGATTACCTATCTCATGGAAGCGATGAAAATCAAGGGGTAGAGGCAGGAGAGAAGACAGCAGATACAAGCTCAAAGCTCATTCATGGCATTAAGAACTACTCGGATAAGAAAAAAGCAAAAAAAGGATATGACCTTACGAATAAGGACTATAAAATCAGAAAGAGAAAATCCAAACTTGAGTTTCGAGATGCCAAAGAGGAGCTGAAAAAGACACAGGAGTATCAAAAAGCAAATAACTTTAAGCGATTTCAGAAGCGAAAGCAGATGAAAGATTCCATTAAAAGGAAGAATAAGTCAAGGCTTAGAGATCGCATTAAGGAAGGGCTTATAGGAAGTCTTAAAAGTTCAAAGGAAGTTATATTAAGAAAAGCGAAGGGACTTATGATTATTTTCATAGGTCTTATTATTTTGGGAACTTTCTTTATCAACTTTGCAGGAACAGGAATGACAGGCTTTATGAACTCCACAAGTTCTGTTCTTACAACAAGCTATTTGTCAAAGCCAAATGTCCTAAGTGAAATCAATGAGAATTTTTCGGAGATGGAAAAGGAGCTTCAAAGTGAGGTTGACAATGTAGAAGAAAATTATCCCGGATATGATGAGTACATCCTAAATAACACAGAGTACATCGGTCATAATGTCCACGAGCTTTTATCCTACATTACATCAAGGTGCGGGGAAGTAAAGAATGCATCGGAAGTAAGCTCCGTATTAAATGAGCTTTTTAAGTCCATGTATGACCTTGAGTATAAGGAAGAAGTGGAAATCAGATATAGGACAGTTACAGAAACTTATACCGATGAAGATGGAAATGAATATACCGAAAGCCATGAAGAACCTTACGAGTACAAGAAACTGATTGTAACGCTTCATAAAAAAGAGATGGATAGCATTATCAGAAAGGTTTTTGCAAACTATCCTGACAATCTGAAGCACTATGAAGCCCTATTCCTTGCTCAAGGCAATATGGGAGAAGCCTTTGGTAATAGCGACCTTATTGCTTCCAATGGAGGTATCGGAGGCGGAAAAGAGTATGAGGCTTCTACGGAAGTTCAAAAGAAGATTGTAAATGCTGCATACATTACGCCATCTCCGGGGGCAGGCTGGTGTGCCATGTGGGTATCACAGGTCTATCAAAATGCAGGACTTGGATATATTGGCGGAAATGCCTGTGATATGTATCGAAACTACACCTTTACATCGGACAAATCAAAACTCAAGGTGGGAATGCTTGTTGCGGTGGAAAGTAGTAGCAGCGGAAGTACAGCAGGACTTACTTATGGTCATGTAGGCATTTATATAGGCGATGGCAAAGTAATAGATAATATCGGTCGAATCAGAGTAACAACTTTAGATGATTGGATAGCATCTTTTTGTCAGCATCATCCAGTAGGCTTCGGCTTTCCGCCAAATGTAAACAGATAAGGAGGACACAATTTGAAAAAAGAACTTACAGCAGTAAAAAACAGAATAAAGAAATTAAAAGATAAAAAGGCTCTGATTGATGAAGAATTGGAGCCTTTGTTCATTCGTGAGGAAGAACTTGAAAACGAAGAAATTATTGCCATTTGCAGAAAGAACAACATTACAATCAGTGATTTAATGGCAAAAGTAAACAGAGAAAAAGCAGAAGTGAAAAAGGAGAAAACAAATGAAAACCAGTTTGAAAAATAAAAGAATTACAGCCATTGTTGTAGCTTTTACCCTGCTAATGGGTGGAGTTTTAGGGGTGTTAAAAGTTGGTGCAAAGACAGTATTTGCATCAAATGAACCGCCTGAAAAATATGAAACATATTATGAACTGAAATTTGAGGATCATACTTCAGATGACACCTTTAGAGGATTTTATCATCTCGGAAAAGGAAATAAGGAAGGTCAGCCATTGAACTTTAAATTTTCCTTATCAAAATCCTTTGAAGAAAAGGGCGGTGTAGTTGTCGATAAGTATAATGAAACCTTTACCAATGAGAATATGGACAAGGTAAATCAGTTAGATGATCTAAGATATATGACAAAGAAACCCTATCCATATTATCGAATTCATAATATAGGGACAGGTGCTTTTACAAGTATCGTTTCTCCAAGAGATAAGGATAATTACTATATTGGAGATATTACAGAAAATGCAGAAGAACGAACCGTAAAAGGAAAGAAAGCAAATGTCATTGTCTATACCTGCCCTGTTCTACAGTTAAATAGAAATATTGAGAAAGTAACTGTTGACTATGAGGGAGAGTTTAAAGAGGAAACAAAGAATTCTATTATTGGCAGAGTAAAAGAAGCAAATCCCAATATCAACAATGTAAAAGAAATTAAGATTGTTAAGGACAAGCTGATTATTGAAACATGGAATAGATTTCATACTGGTGTACCCTACCTTGAATTACCTTTAGAGGATTTATATAAGAGGGTAGCGAATGCGTCAGCTCAAACAGACAATAAGGATACTAAGGATGAGGAAAGTCAGACAAAAAGTGAAGTAAAGATCAAATATCAATATCAGGACGGAAATGTATATAAGGAGTATTCAGCTTCCTTTGACAAAAATCAGATGATTGATGCGTCTGATCTTGAAATGCTTCCGGATAATATGAGTTTTAATGACGATTTTGTAAGCTACACAGTAAAAGGTGATGGAAGCGATAGTATTATCCGAATTGTAAAGAAGTTAGAAAGTAATGCTCAGACGCAGACAGAAAAGCCAAAAACTGAAGATAAGGGAATTCAAACAGAGCTTAGCAAAGATGACATTTCCAAAATGGAAAAGGAATCTAAGGAACTTCAGGAAAAACTTGATAAGCTAAATCAGGAGATTAAGGACAAGGATAAATTAAGCGACAAGCAAAAGGAGAAAATCAAAGACCTTGAGGAAAAAATAGATAAGCTGAAGGAAAAACTTGAAAAGGGCAAAGACGATAAGGATTTATCGGCGGATATTAAAAAGGAGATTGAGAAGCTAACTGAGAAAATTAAGGAGCTTGAGAAAAAGACGAATGAGGTTGGCAAGGCTACAGTTACGCATAATCCTACTGTAACACCAATCAGCCCTATCTCCGGAATGAAAACAGGAACAGGAAACTTTCCTCAAACATCTGTAAGTGATACGGGTAAAGGCTCATCATCACAGGATAATACAGGAAAGATTACAAAGGACACAAATATTGGTAAGAATAATGACAAAGAAAAAGAAGTTCGTTATCCCAATAAGCTGACACCGAAACAGCCTGCCAATAACAGCAGTCAGGATTCCTCTATGGATGGTTCAAGTAAGAATGTAAATACCAATAAAGGAGTTGCGTCAGCACCATCAAAGGCAAGAGGAACTGTTACGGAAAATAAGGATAATGCGAACAAGGATTATCCAATACACCATAATGACAGTAAAGATAATAAAGAAACGGATATGTATTCAGCGGATGCAAGACAGTTTGTTACCTTTACTACTAAGAATGGCAAGACCTTTCATTTAATCATCAATCACGATGAGGATAGCGAAAATGTCATGCTCCTAACAGAAGTATCCGAAGATGATCTTCTTAATATGGTTGAAAAGAAAGAAGCTCCAAAACAGGAAATTACAAAGGAAGAACCTGAAAAAGAAGAACCTAAGCCAGTAAAAAAAGAAGAAAGCAGCAATATGGGAACCTACTTAATTCTCATTCTTGTAGTAGCAGGAGCATTAGGTGCAGGATATTATTTCAAGGTCGTTAAGAAAAAAGAAGATAAGGAGCTTGAAGGCTTTGAGGAGGAAGATGATGATTTCTTTTCAGAGGCAGAAGAAAGTGAAAATGAAGTAGATGAAACAGAAACAGAAGATAAAGAAGATGAATTGGAATAAATTTGCACCCAAAACTATACAATATTTGGTGCAAAAGACAGGGCGGGAGAGTAACATCTTCCGCCCTATTATTTTGAAAAACAGGAGGAAAAAATAGATGAATTTAGTAATTGCTGAAAAGCCAAGTGTTGCAATTTCTATTGCAAAAGTGATCGGAGCAACAAAGAAGAAAGACGGATATTATGAAGGAAACGGATATAAGGTAAGCTGGTGTGTTGGACATTTAATTAAAATGGCAAATCCGGAAAGCTATGATGAAAAGTATGCTAAGTGGAATATGGCGGATTTACCGATTATTCCAAAGGAATATAAGTATGAGATTGCAAAGTCTACAAAGAAACAATTTACGATTCTTAAAAAGCTGATGAATGATAAGGATATAGACATCGTGATAAATGCCTGCGATGCAGGGCGTGAAGGAGAAGCCATCTTCAGGCTTGTATATAATCAGGCAAATTGTAAAAAGAGAATGAAGCGTCTTTGGATTTCATCAATGGAAGATAGTGCCATAAAAGAGGGCTTTGATAACCTAAAAGATGGAAGTTCTTACGATAATCTATTTGAGTCTGCACAAGCAAGAGCAATAGCAGATTGGCTTGTGGGAATGAATTTAAGCAGACTGTATTCGTGTCTATACAAGCAAAATTACAGTGTGGGCAGAGTGCAGACACCTACCCTTGCAATGATTGTAAAAAGAGATGGTGAGATAGCCAATTTCAAGAAAGAAAAATATTTTACAGTGGAATTAAGCCTTAATGGCTTTACACTATCAACAGATAGAATTGATGATGAAATAACAGCGGAACAGCTCTTAAATTTAGTAGGCGATAAGATAGAAATTACCGATGTTATTCAAAAGGAAAAGATAACAAAGCCTGAGCTGCCATTTGACCTGACGACGCTTCAAAGAGAGTGCAATAAATATTTTGGATACTCAGCTAAGCAGACACTTGATTATGCTCAAAGTCTTTACGAAAAGAAACTGATTACCTATCCAAGAACAGACAGCAGATGCCTTACGGAAGATATGATTGTAAGTACGGTTAATAACATTTTAGGAAAGAATGATTTTGACACAGAGCGTATCAAGACGGTATTTAATTCTAAAAAGGTTACAGACCATCATGCGATTATACCGACAGCAAGCAGTATGAATGAGAACTTAACTTCTCTTCCGGAAAGTGAATTGAAGGTATATGAACTTATTTTAAATAAGCTACATGCAAGTGTAGGCTATCCTTTAATTGAGAATACAACGAAGATTGTGGCTGAATTTGATGGATTTGAATTTACAAGTAGTGGAAAGGTGATTGTAGATGATGGCTTTACCAAATACCTAAACGAATATGCGAAAAAGAAAAATGAAGATACAGTGCTTCCGGATGTAAAGATTGGTTATAGTCTTGATATTAAAGATAAAGAGATAAAAGAAAAATACACTCAACCAGCTAAGCATTTTACGGAAGATCTTCTCCTAAAGGCGATGGAGCTTGCAGGAAATGACGCATTGGAAAAAGGTGTAGAAGTTGAGCGAAAAGGACTTGGAACACCTGCAACAAGAGCAGGGATTATTGAAAATCTGATTTTCAAGGGATTTGTAGAAAGAGATAAAAAGAACCTTATTGCTACACATAAGGGAATCAGCCTTGTAACGATTGTAGCCGATACTTTTAAATCAGCAGAAACAACAGCAAAGTGGGAAATGGAGTTATCGGATATTGCACAGGGGCAATCTTCAGAGGAAAACTTTTTAGAAGCGATTGAAAATGAGATAAAAGAAGTGGTTTCCACTTATACCAAGTAAGATGCCACTAATTTCAAGGTGGAAAAAATGCCCTAAAAATGATATAATCTTTTGTAGGAAAAGTAGGGAGAAAGGAAACAGGTATGAAAGATACATTTATGGATACTGCAAAAGTTATGTCAAAAGGGCAGGTTACTATTCCAAAAAGGATAAGAGAACTTTTGGACTTACAAAATGGAGATTATGTTACTTTTGTAGTCAATAAAGATAAAGTGCAAATTCAAAACTCCAAGACTTTTATTGAAGAAAACATTGATAAATAAAGGTGGTGAAACAACAAAGATGACTATAGATGAAATAAAAAAGTTAATTCAAAATGGAGAAAAGATAGATGTTGAATTTAAAGAATCGAGGAATGCTCTAACCAAAGATGTCTTTGATACAGTATGCTCTTTCAACAATAGAAATGGAGGACATATTTTACTTGGTGTAAATGATAAAAGAGATATTGTTGGTGTTAGTGAAGATAAAGTTGACAAGATTATTAAAGAATTTACAACATCTATCAACAATTCGCAGAAGATGTACCCACCACTTTATTTATTACCGGAAGTATTTGAGCTTGACAGTAAAAAAGTGATTTATATCCGAGTACCTGAAGGTTATCAGGTATGCAGGCATAACGGAAGAATATGGGACAGGTCTTATGAAGGAGACATCAATATCACAGACCATGCAGAACTTGTTTATAAGCTATATGCGAGGAAACAGGGAAGCTATTTTGTGAATAAGGTGTATCCAAACCTCGATATAGAATTTCTTGATACTGATGTTATTGATAAAGCCAAGAGAATGGCAGTAGCAAGAAATAAAAATCATGTCTGGGAAAATATGAGTTATGAGGAACTGCTCCGAAGTGCAAATCTCATTCTGACAGATCCTGAAACAAAGCATGAGGGCATTACATTAGCGGCAATTTTGTTATTTGGAAAAGACAACTCTATTATGTCAGTTCTCCCACAGCATAAAACTGATGCAATATTTAGAGTTGAAAACAAGGATAGGTATGACGATAGAGATGTTGTCATAACAAATCTGATTGATAGCTACGATAGGCTTATTGCGTTTGGACAGAAGCATTTGAATGACTTATTTGTCTTAGACGGAATTGTAAATGTCAATGCAAGGGATAGAATACTTAGAGAAATTGTTTCTAATACATTGGCTCACAGAGATTATTCAAGTGGTTTCCCTGCAAAAATGATTATTGACGATGAGAAGATTATGATTGAAAACAGTAACTTAGCTCATGGCATGGGAGCATTGGATTTACAAAAGTTTGAACCTTTTCCTAAAAATCCGGCTATTTCAAAAGTATTTAGAGAAATAGGACTTGCTGATGAGCTTGGTTCAGGTATGAGAAACACCTATAAATATACAAGGCTATATTCAGGTGTTGATCCTCTGTTTGAGGAGGGAGATATATTTAGAACGATTATTCCTTTGAAGAAAATAGCGACTCAAAAAGTTGGAGGAAGCGGTGTCGCTCAGGATGTCGCTCACAGTGTCGCTCAGGATGTCGCTCACGATAAGATAGCTCTTGCAGAGTTTATAAAAGAAAAAATAAGAGGAAACAACAAGATTACAAGAAAAGCAATTGCAGATGAAGCTGGAGTTAGTGTAAAGACTATAGAAAGAACCATTAAAGAAATGGATAATCTACAATATGTAGGAAGTGGAAGTAATGGTCATTGGGAACTGAATGAATAGCAGTAAGTTGTAGCACACAGAATTTAAAGGTGATTAGAGTAAAATCTAACCGCCTTTTTTGTTTGTAAAAAAAGAAGGAGGTAAACATGCGAATAAATGATTTTCATAACATTTTGGAGCTGATAAAACAAGATGTTCTGCAGAGTGAAGCAGAGTATCTGAAGCTCTTAAAAGTTGTCGGGAACAATCAGAAGTACGATTTTAGAAGTCAGTTAAGTATTTATGATAAAAATCCTGAAGCGACAGCTTGTGCCAAGTTTGACTACTGGAGAGAACACTTTAACCGAACTGTCATGCGAGGTCAAAAGGGTATTCCCATTTTAGAGGACTATGGCACATACAAAAAGGTGGACTATATCTTTGATATTAGTCAGACAGTTTCCAAAAACAGAGATGTCAATGAGGTAAATCTTTGGAGATTTGATAAAGAAGCTCATAGAGATGTATTAAAAGAAATGATAAAAGCTGAAGGCTATGAAGAAAGTGAAAGCACCTTAGAAAATATCTTTTCTTTAAGTAGGCTTTACGGAGATGAAAAAATAGATAGCTTGATGAATGAACTTAGAATATCTGATGAGGACAGAATATCCTTTACCAAGTTTGCAAGGGACTCGGTAAGTTATGCAGTAGCTTCAAGATTTAAGTTAGACTATCCAATGGATAAGGAGCTGTTAAAGGAAAACTTTGCAATGCTTGACAGCATTTCTCTTATGAGCCTTGGAGAAACTGTATCGGATATTAGCGGAACAGTCATTGATGCAACCATTCAAAAAAGCAAAGAATTAGAGCTTCAAAAAGAAGTTTTAAGAGGTAAAGAAGCAGGATATAATAAAATAAAAGAAAAATTAGAGGAGGTAGAAGAAAATGTACTTCGACGAGATGATCAGGAAAGAATTAGTGAAAACGAGCGAATTTTCCGAAATGGAGAGTACGGACGAGATAATAGAGAAAATCAAAGAGAATACACTGAATCAGTTGGAGGAAGAGATGGACTTTATGAGGGAATATCCGAATCCGACATACGCAGTGATGAGACTGGATTATCTTTCAAACAGCGAGGAGCAGAGCAACTTCGAGATGTTAGTGGATCTATACAAGGAGAAGAAACTGATAGGGCATCTGATGGATACGCAGAAACAAGCAATAGAATTTATGAGAGCAGAGAAGCCGAAACTGATGGCAGCTTGGGAGATAGAGGACGAGAGCCATCCGCAGTACAAAGCGATGATTTCAGCCCTCAAAGAGATGACAATCAAGGAAATAGTGGAAATCTAAAAGAAAATACGGATAAAGAGATAAGAGAAGCTGACAAGGCTTCTTTTTCTTTACCCGAAAACAGATCAGGACAGATTAAACTTACAATACCTCTTACACAAAATGATATTGACAGTATTCTTGTAAACGGTGGAAACCATGAGGGCGAAAGACTTCCTATCATTGCTGAATTTTCCAAAGGGAAAACAGTAGAAGAATTAGGAGAATACCTTAAAGATACCTTTAGAGGCGGAAACGGTTTATTTCTTAATGGAGCAGAAGTATCTTCCTGGTATTCGGATAAAGGTATTCATTTAGCTTATGGAACTTCTGCAAGAGAAGATATGACGCAAATTTTAAGCTGGAGTGATGCTGTAAGAAGAATCAATGAGCTTTTGGAAAATGGAGAGTTTGCCACAAATGTAGAGCTTTTGGAAGCACATGACTATGAAAGAGATAGAGTTTCAGAATCCTTATGGTATTTATATCACGATTTAAGTGAAGAAGGGAAAGCACAGGGATATTTTGACTTTATGGAAAGAGGAGGTGAGTTTCCTAAAGAAACAAGACAGTTATCGGAAGCTCTTAAAAATCCTGACTATCTAAAAAATGTTATTTCCGAGTACAGCCGTTTTTTAGCAGGATACAAAGAAAATAGAGATGTACTAAGGTTTCATTATCACAAGGTAGATAGCCTTTATCAAAAATTGCAGGAGCTTGAACTTACAAGAAAGGAATATACTTCTAACCTTATCGAACCTCCAAAGGTACAAGGCTTTATTACAGAAGATGAAGTCCTTGCTACGATTTCAAGAGGAAGCGGCTTTGATAGAGGAAAAGAGCGAATTATTAAGTTTTTCAAAGAAAATCATACCTTGCAGGAAAAAGCGAATTTCTTAAAAGATGAGTATGGAATCGGTGGAGGTTCTCATGCTGTTTCAGGAGCAAAGGGAAGTGATGAATGGCATGATGCAAAGGGACTGAAATTACAGAAGAATCATTGTAACGATGTTTTTCTTACATGGTCAAATGTAGCAAAGCATATAGATGAGCTGCTTTCTAAAAATATTTATCTTGAAGAGAATAAAATTGAAAGCAAGACAGCGATAGAAGAACAAAAAGAGCCAAGTTATTACTCTAAAGGCGATCCATATAATCTAATGACTGATGAAATGCTTGAGAAAGTTCCTGAACTTTATGCACAAGAGGATGTAGCTTTAGCGGATAAACAGGTTCATGCAGCATATATCATTCCATTTAGAAGTAACTGGACTTGGTATATGACGGAATATGACAGGGAAAGTAAAGACGCTTTTGGACTTGTGCTTGGAATAGAGCCTGAATGGGGATATTTTAATCTTGAAGAGCTAAAGGAACTAAATGCACAAAGGCTCATTTTAGAGGATTTTCCAAAGACCTTTAGAGAACTTAGAGACAGTGAGCTTAAAAAGCAGATGGATGAGCAGGAGCTTCACAATGTATTTAACGGAGAACTTAGCTTTGAGGAGAATATTGCAGACCTTGAAGCACCTGAAGAAGTAGAAGAAAGCATACAGGCAGAACCTTTTCAGGCTACCTTATTAGATTATCTAAAGGAAAAAGAAGAAGTAGAGCTTAATGAAAAAGAGGACAGATCTTCAGATGAGTTTGCAGTTAAAGAAGATGATACCGTCTATTTTAATCATGAGGAGTACAAAGTAAGAGAGATTTCCAAAAATCCAATCACAGGAAGAAATGATTTGTGGCTTGATCCTGCAAGGCAAGGTAATCATCAAATACCGATTGTAGCCTTTACTGATAATGAGGATTTATTAAGACAAGTAAGTCTTGAAAGACCTGACTTTATCATAGGTGATGAAGTGAAATATAAGGGAAAAGACTATACCATCACAAGATTTGATGATATGGGAAATAACCTAAAGACAGTAACGATTAAGGATAATACCGAATATCTTGGAGGCATGATTACAGGCTCCGATGTTATTCCTTATCGTAAGGAAAGTGAGATTGGTAAAATCTTTGAAAATTTGACTTATGCGAAACCTGAAAAGACTTTTGAGGAAGCAGAGATAAAGAAAAATCAGGCTCACAATTTCAAGATTACAGAAGAAACGCTTCCTTCAAAGTTATTTCCAAGTGAGAGGTTAAACAATAACCTTGAAGCAATCTCTATGCTCAACAGGGTGGAAAGTGGAGAACGAGAGCTTGATATTACAGCTCAGGAAGTTTTAGCGAAATATGTTGGTTGGGGTGGACTTGCTGATGTCTTTGATGAAAGTAAGGATGGACAGTGGAAAGAGGCAAGAGCCTTCTTAAAGGAAAATCTATCGTCATCAGAATATGAAGCTGCAAGAGAATCAACCTTAACGAGCTTTTACACACCGAAAACCGTTATAGATGGCGTATATAAGACGCTTTCAGGTATGGGATTTAAACAGGGAAATATCCTTGAACCGTCAATGGGTATCGGGAACTTTATCGGTAATTTACCTGATGAAATGAATCAGTCAAAGTTTTATGGAGTAGAGCTTGATTCGGTAAGCGGTCGTATTGGAAAGCTGCTATACCCTGAAAGTGATATACAGGTAAAGGGACTTGAAGAAACGGGATTTTCCAATAACTTCTTCGATGTAGCAATCGGAAATGTTCCATTTGGAGAGTATAAGGTAAATGACAGGGAATACAATCGTAATAACTTTCTTATCCACGATTATTTCTTTGCCAAGTCCATTGATAAGGTAAGAAACGGCGGTGTTATCGCCTTTATTACATCTTCAGGAACAATGGATAAAAAAGACGAAAGTGTAAGAAGATATCTTGCAGCAAGAACCGAATTTATAGGAGCAATCAGACTTCCAAACGATACCTTTAAGGGTGTTGCCGGCACAGAAGTAACTTCGGATATTATCTTCTTAAAGAAAAGAGATAGTGTATTAGAGCGAGATGAAGATTGGATACACCTTGCGGAAGATGAAAATGGACTTTCATATAACAAATACTTTGTCGATCATCCTGAGCAGGTGCTTGGTTCTATGCGTGAAGTTAGCGGAAGGTTTGGGAAAACACTCACTTGTGAGCCGATAGCTTATTTAGGTACAGAGATAAACATGGCTTCATTAAAGGAGCGTATCGAGATTGCAGGAGAAAGAATTTCAAAAGAAGCCAAGTATGAAGAAATAGAGCTACTTGATGATGAAATAACTTCTATCCCTGCAACCGATGATGTAAAGAACTTCTCTTATACCTTGATTGACGATGAAGTCTATTACAGAGAAAACTCACTTTTTATCAAAAAGGAAGTATCAGACAAGAATAAAGAAAAAATCAAGGATTACCTTGAGCTGAATGCTGCCTTAAAAGATGTGATTTACAAGCAGAAAGAAGATTTTAACGAAGAAGAAATCAAGGCTTCACAGGAAAAACTAAATGAAGTATATGACAACTTTTCTAAAAAGCATGGCTTTGTCAATAACCTAAGCAATACCAGAGCCTTAAAAGAGGATAGCAACTTCCCGCTTGTTTCCTCCATAGAAATCCTTGATGAAGAAGAAAATTTCAAGGCAAAGGGAGATATTTTCTCCAAAAGAACCATTACAAAAGCCAAAATCATAGACCATGTGGATACCTCTTTAGAAGCTCTTGTTTTATCGGTATCTGAAAAAGGATATGTGGACTTTGACTATATGGGAAGTCTTACCGGAAAAGACAGACCAACTTTAATTGAGGAGCTTCGAGGGGAAATCTATCTAAACATCAGAGAAGAACAAAACTTTTACAGACCACTTTCCTTTAACTTAGAAGATGGCGATTTACCTTTTGCCTGTGCTAATGGCAGTAATTCATATAAATATGGCTATGTAACAAAAGATGAATATTTGAGTGGAAATATCAGGGATAAGATTGTCATAGTAGACAGCTACTTATCAAAGCTAAGACAAACGGAAAGAGAACTTCCTCATCTTGGCTATGAAGAAAATGGCAAAGAAAAAGAGCTGATAAGCTATGAAATGAACCGTTTGGAATATCAAAAAACAGAGCTTACAAAAGTTCTTCCAAAGGAATTGGAAGCAAGTGAAATCAATGTGCGTCTTGGTGCAACTTGGATACCTATTAAAGATATTGAGAAATTTATTTTTGAAACGCTAAAAACTCCGGGATATGCCAAATGGGATATTAAGGTAAAATTTTCCAACCTTACAAGCGAATGGAATGTAGAAGGAAAAAGCAAGGACAGAGGAAATGACCTTGCAGAAATGACCTTTGGTACAAATAGAGTTAATGCCTATAAGCTGATTGAAGATGCCTTAAACCTAAAAGAAACAAAGGTATTTGACCAGATTGTAAATCCGGATGGCTCTAAAACTTCTGTCTTAAATAAAAAAGAAACCATGCTTGCAGGACAAAAGCAGGAGTTATTAAAAGAAGAATTTAAGAACTGGATATTTAACGATCAGGAAAGAAGAAACCGTCTTGTAAAACTGTATAATGAGCGTTTTAACTCAATCCGCAACAGAGAATATGACGGAAGCAATCTCTCTTTTGAGGGAATGAATACAGAGATTGACTTAAGACCTCATCAAAGAAATGCCATAGCAAGAAGCCTTTATGGAGGAAATACCTTGCTTGCCCATGTAGTAGGAAGTGGAAAGACCTTTGAAATGGTAGCTTCCGCAATGGAGAGTAAAAGGCTTGGAATGTGCAGTAAGTCCTTGTTTGTTGTACCAAATCATTTAACAGGGCAAATCGGGCGTGAGTTTATGCAGCTATATCCATCGGCTAACATTATGGTGGCTGATAAGAAAGATTTTGAGCCGAAAAACAGAAAGAGATTTATTGGTAAGATTGCCACAGGGGAATATGATGCGGTTGTTATCGGACATACGCAGTTTGAAAAAATCCCGATGAGTAAGGAATATCAGGAAAAGCATATTCAAGATCAGATTGATGAAATCGTAAACTATGTAGAAGAATACAAGCATGATAGAAATCAGAACTTTACCGTAAAACAGCTTGAAAAGACAAAGAAAAAACTGGAAACAAGGCTTGAAAAATTAAATGATGATTTTAAGAAAGACGATGTGATTACCTTTGAGGAGCTGGGAGTTGATAAGCTCTTTGTTGACGAAGCACATGGCTTTAAAAACCTTTATCTCTATACCAAAATGAGAAATGTTGCAGGTATAGGGCAGTCAGAAGCCTTTAAGTCCTCCGATATGTTTATGAAATGCAGATATATGGACGAAATGACAGGCGGCAAAGGCGTGGTCTTTGCCACAGGAACGCCTGTAAGTAACTCAATGACCGAGCTTTATACCATGCAGCGTTATCTTCAGTATGAGAGCTTAAAGAAAAATAATCTGGAGCATTTTGACTCTTGGGCTTCCACTTTTGGAGAAACACAATCCTCCTTTGAATTATCGCCTGAAGGTACAGGATATAGGGTGAAAACGAGATTTTCAAAGTTCTATAACTTGCCTGAGCTTATGTCTATGTTTAAGGAAGTTGCTGATATTCAGACGGCAGATATGCTTAATCTTCCTACACCTGAAGCTAACTACGAGGTTATTAAGACAGAGCCAAGTGAGGAACAAAAGGAAATTCTAAAGAGCCTCTCTGAAAGAGCAGATGATGTCAGAAATAGGGTTGTAGAGCCAGATGTTGATAATATGCTTAAGATTACCAACGATGGTAAGAAACTTGCCTTAGATCAGCGTTTAATCAATCCACTTCTTCCTGATAATCCTGATAGCAAGGTCAATGTATGCGTGAAAAATGTATTTGCTATTTGGGATAAGACAAAAGAAAACAGGTCAACACAGCTACTTTTTTCCGATATGTCTACTCCAAAAGGAGATGGAGAATTTAACATCTATGATGATATTAGAGAAAAGCTCGTATCTATGGGAATACCGAAAGAAGAAATCGCCTTTATCCATGAAGCGAATTCCGATAAGCAAAAAGATGAACTCTTTGCAAAGGTAAGAAAAGGCGAAGTTCGTATCTTAATGGGTTCGACACAGAAGATGGGTGCTGGTACAAATGTGCAAAATAAACTAATTGCAATGCATGATTTAGACGTACCATGGGTGTGACTTGAAAGTCGCATAGATAATTGTTTAACTAAATGAAGATTAAACCCTCTATTCCGTTAGAGGTAGCCTAATACCACCTGCTTTATCAGCAATGATAATGTTTGGAAGCTGGTATGACAATGTAGCCCTCCACGAAAGTGGTAAAGTCGAAGCCATGAGGCTAAGGCGAATCTGCTAGCAACAATGCGGTTAGGGAGCTAGGCTTGAGTAGTATGGCTAATATAAGTGAACTGTCATTTAAACGTCGTAATGTCCAACGAGCCAAAGTTGCTGATAGGCTCCAGCCCAAAATGGGAAGCGGTCAGTTAATTCTCTCCATGGTAGGATTACACGGATATTAAGTACCGTCGGCGAATGAGACAGAGCCTAACCTACTCTTGTTATCTATGTGGAACAAGGTAAGCCTGTATCTCTCCTAAGAATTTAGGAAAGTATTTCGTAAGAAATACCGATAGAGGTGCAGGTATAGGATTGTAGAAAAAGCGAATGTCATTTTGTAATGAAATGAATAGGGGTTCAAAATTTACCCTAACCCGAAAGGGTGCAGACTTCTACGTAAGGTAATTCTTTACAAGAAGCTTATAGAATTTTTGAAAGGAGTAAAGCAAATGAACGTTAATAAAAAGACGTGTGCAACTACTGACCGTGAATTTGCATGGAAATCCATTGACTGGAAAAAATGCGAAGCACAGGTTAAAAAACTACAAGAACGTATTGTAAAGGCTAGAAAAGAAGGTAGACACGGCAAGGTAAAATCCTTGCAATGGACACTGACACACTCTTTTGCTGCAAAAGCAATCGCAGTAAAAAGAGTGACAACTAACGAAGGTAAGAAAACAGCAGGAGTAGACAAAGTATTATGGTCTACGGACAAAGCAAAGTATGAGGCTATTTTAAGTTTAAAAAGAAAAGGATACAAGCCACAGCCCTTACGCAGAGTATTTATTAAAAAAGCGAATGGGAAATTACGCCCGCTTGGGATACCTACAATGAAAGATAGAGCAATGCAAGCACTATATCTATTAGCACTTGAGCCAATTGCAGAAATGACGGCAGACTTTCACTCTTATGGATTTAGGAAAGAAAGATGCCCACAAGATGCAATACAACAATGTCATACAATCTTATGTCGCCAAAACTCTCCAAAATGGGTATTAGAGGGCGATATAAAAGGTTGTTTTGACCACATTAGTCATGAATGGTTACTCAATAATATTCCTATGGATACCAAAATATTAAAGAAATGGTTGAAATGTGGAGTTATCTTTAAAGGAGAATTGTTCGCAACTGATGAGGGAACAATGCAAGGTGGAATTATTTCACCAACACTTGCTAACATGACATTAGATGGACTTGGTGAATTATTAGCTACTAAAAACAAGAGAGTAAATCGAAAATATGAGAAATACTCTCCAATGGTTAATATGGTGCGTTATGCTGATGACTTCATAATCACAGGTAGAACAAAAGCGACATTGGAAGACATCAAACCAATGCTAGTCGAGTTTTTAAGTGAGCGAGGATTAGAATTATCAGAAGAAAAGACTTTAATTACACATATTGATGATGGATTTGATTTTCTTGGATTTAATATCAGGAAATTTAAAGGTGTACTACTTACACAGCCGTCTAAAAAGAGTGTAAAGAAGTTCTTAGATAGCATTAGATATGTAATCGATAGCAATAAGTCTTGCAAACAAGAAACTCTAATAAGGCTGTTAAACCCTAAAATAATCGGTTGGGCAAACTACTATAGATGTGGAGCTTCATCAAAGACATTTCAAAAAGTAGACAACCAAATTTTCCAAAAGCTATGGCAATGGGCGAAAAGGCGACACCCTAAAAAAGGGAAACGTTGGATTGCTAATAAGTATTTTCATTTCTATAAGACTAGACGTTGGACATTCTTAGTAAAGTCAATCAAGAATGGAAAAGTAGATATATTTCCACTAAAATTTATGTTTGATACAAAAATCATCAGACACAAGAAAATAAAAAGTGAAGCGAATCCATTTGATATAGAATGGAAATCGTACTTCGAAGAAAGAATGACTTATAAAATGCTCTTGTCACTAAAAGGAAGGAAATCACTCCTGTATATGTGGAACAAGCAAGAACATAAATGTCCACTTTGCAATAAAAAGATAACTGCTGACACTCAATGGAATGTACGAGAACAAAGAGAAAATGGGCAAATAGCCCGTTATCTAGTGCATGATAAATGCTACAAAGAAAATCGTTAGTTGACTAGCCGACATCTGTATTGGCATATGTTTTGAATTGCTTGAGCCGTGTGAGGGGAAACTCTCATGCACGGTTCTTAGAGGGGAAAGGGATAGTAATATCCCTGACCTACTCGACAGACCTGCTGACTTAGAGCAAAGAGCAGGGAGAATTGTAAGACAGGGAAACGAAAATGAGAAAGTAAATATCTATCGTTATGTTACAGAGAATACATTTGACAGCTACTTATGGCAGACGATAGAGAATAAGCAGAAATTCATTTCTCAGATTATGACTTCAAAGACTCCTGTTCGTGTTGCGGAAGATGTGGACGAAAGCTCTCTTAACTATGCAGAGATTAAAGCTCTTGCAACGGGTGATCCAAAGATTAAAGAGAAGATGGATTTGGACAACGAGGTTACAAAACTTAAAATGCTTGAAGCAAACTATAAGTCTAACCGTTACAGATTAGAGGATAAAGTGGCGAAAAACTATCCTGAAGAAATCGCAAGAACGGAAAAGCTCATAGAAGCTGTTAAGAAAGATATAGCAAGTGTAGAACCTAAAGCGGAAGGTGAGGAAAAGTTTACTTCTATTACTATTGCAGGAGAAAAGATTACCGATAAGAAATTAGCCGGAGAAAGACTGCTTGAAGCAATTTCAAAGGTTAAAATCAATGAAAGCAAGGTTATAGGAAGGTATAGAAATATGGATTTAGAGGTAAGCTATAACTTCTTTACCAATGAGCATAACTTTAGCTTAAACGGTGCTGCAAAGCATTCAGGAGAGCTTGGAACAAGTGTGGACGGTAACATTACAAGACTTGATAACGCTCTTGAGAAAATGCCTGAGAAATTAAATAGGCTTGAAGAAAAACTTATCAGCACAAAGGAACAACTTGAAAATGCCAAAGAAGAACTCAAAAAGCCTTTTGAAAAAGCTGATGAGCTGAAAACTAAGGTATTAAGACTTGCAGAACTGAATAAGCTCCTTGATATGGGAGAAGTGGAAGAAAAGAGAAATGACAATCCACTTGTAGAAGATGTAAAAAGGGCAATCATTGACTTCTGTAACAGAGAGTACGAAGAAAATCACAGCTATGATGAATTTAATACCTTGTATCCTGACTTAAAGCATATCGGGATCGCCTATACCAATACACCAGATGAAAGGCATGGGATTCAGTATGAACTGAACTTAGAGGAGAAAACTTGGACACAGTACATTGATGATACTCCTATCAAAACAGAGAGCTTTGATTACGAGAGTAAAGGAGAAAATGAAGCTCTAAGGAATATGAAAAATGAAATGGAAATGTCCTCTTTTAGTGATTTAGTCTATGTTGATTCTGAAGATTTAAAAGCAGCAACAGGGCTTGAAATTGATGATGAAGGCAACTTCTATGATCCGCTTTCCAAAGACCTCGATAATGACGGTATTCCTGACAGATATGACAATGACTTTAAGGACAGTGATTATTTTGAGTCAACTTATGATGTGGAGGACAATCTTCATAGCAAAGAAGAAACCGCACAAAAATCTGAGGATAAGCCATCTATTTTAGGACAGATAAGAGCTTATCAAAATGAAAGCAAAACTGAAGAAAAGCAAAAAACAAAAGAACAGGAATTTTTAAGATAAGGGGAGGGTAACCTCCCTTTTGCCATGAAAGGAGATAAAAACATGGATTACAAAACAATGAGAAATCAAATAGAAGATATGGTAAATGATAACCACAAGGACTTTGTAAAGGCGATTATAAGCCTAGAAAAAGGTATCAACAATGAAAGTGCTTTAGATAAGCTCTATGACGCTTATATGGACAATGACAGCCTTAATTTGCTGCATGAGGAATTTGACTATATGATTGAGGATTTAAGAGAACAGGGGCAGATAAAAGACCTGCCTTATGTTCAGGAAGAAAAGGATAACCTTGTAAATATTGTAGGAAATATCGTTGGAGAGGTCGATGTAGTTGAAAGGGAAAATAAAAACGGAGAAGCCTTTAAGGTAGCGAATTTCTCCGTAGTATCCAAAGACGATGAAGGGAATAAGGTATATCATAATTGTTCGGCATACGGAGAAAAAAGCGATATTCCAAAGGACTTTAAGCAGGGAGATTTTGTTAAGCTCTTTGGACAAATCAGAACATCCATTGATGATAACGGCAAGGAGCATAGCAACATCAGGATACTTTCTTCAAAGCTACTAAAGGCAAAGGAACAAATGAAAGGACAAGAAGAAAAGAAAGAATCTGTACTTGGAGCTATCAAGAAATATCAGGCGGAAGATAAGGAAAAGCCAAAAGAAAAGAAAGAAGCAAACAAAGAAGCTGAGAGATAAATTTACGGTCGGTGTGGTCTTAGGGCTGCACCGACTGTTTTTTATTTGTCTTGAAAAAAGAGGAGAGAAAAAATTATCTCTCCATCTCCTTGCCCATGTAAATCCCATAGTTCTTTCGTATTTGATAAAGCTCGTCCATAGTAGATTTTGTAGAAGAATACTCTTGCATTAGGGTATTCTTTTTTTCTTGCAATTTATCAAGTTTATCTAAAATATCTTTTGAATCAGGCAGCTTTGAATAGGATTTTTTGAGTTTTGCAAGATCTGTTTCGTAGCGTGTGATTTCAGACTTATGCTCCTCAAAAAATGCCTTATCAGAAGGATTTGCTTTATATTCCTTGTAGTAGGCTCGATACTTTTTAACAGTATGAACTTGTTCCATCGTATCAGAAAGTAGTTGCATATCCTTGTCAATTTTTTTGATTTTATCTTGTAAGTTCTGTCTTTCTTCAGCACTTTTCTTGATGCATTCATCAAGCTGCTTAACGGATTTAATGCCATGTTCTCTGATGAAAACAACTGACTCAGCCATTGTATTTAAGTTATGTTTTGTTGCCCAATATTCATAGCCTTTGCTCTCTTTCACTTTGGCATTGGTATTCATATTGATGACATTTCCAATGCGTTTTTTGACAGGTGGGGCTTTAATTGATTGATTTTCTGTAATACGCTCTCTTAATCTTTCTTCGGTATAATCCTCACCAATCGTCTTAGCCCTTGTAAATTTCTGCTTATCTTTTGGCTTAAAGGCTATATGTTTTCCATGCTTTATTTCATAATCAAGTTCCGCCATTTTCTTTAGAAATTCTTCCCAATCTTTAGACTGTTTTATCAAACGATCAATGTCAAATTGAAGCTTGCTCTTCCAAGAACTGCCACGCTTTGCCTGTTCATTTTCATACCATGACTTGCCATTTGTTTTGTACTTTCTCTTATAGCTCTCGTAGAACTCATCAATCACAGAAAGGTTATTATCCTTGCATAGTTTATCGCTTTGATACCTGATTTGGTGGTAGCTTTTCTTGTTGGATTGATAGCACTTGCCAGTTACCATATTTACATTATTGAAGATGATATGATTGTGGATATGCCCTTTATCTATATGGGTAGATAAGACAAATTCGTACTCATCCTTTAATATCTTTTTACATAGTTCAAGACCGATTTGATGTGCAATTTCAGGACTTGTTTCTCCCGGTAAAAAGGATTGAATAAGGTGTCTGGCAAGAACAGTTCCGTTTGTTCCTGCATCATTTCGTGTTCTTAAAAATTGGGTATGAGCAGTTTCCTGATGGCATTTATGAGTGCTTACTAAGATTTGCTCGTCTGTTTTTTCTCCATTAACAATATATGAAATGGCAAGATTAAGGGTTGATTTTATGGGATGTATTTTTGTAATAGCCATAAAATTTAATCACCTCCAGAAGTTCTGTTAAGAAGCAGTGAATGTATCTGCCACAACTCTTTTGAGAAATGTTCAATCTGCTTTTTCATATCGTTTATATCATCTTTGTAGATTATGCCGGTCGAATTTACACGCTTTGCAATCTGATTTATGTTGTTTGTAGCGTTGGAAAGCAAGCCCTGTAAATCTCTAAATGGCTCTAAATCCACTTGATATATTTCCTTTTCTAAAACGCACTTGCGAATGAAATGGCTCATATTTTTGCATTTCGCAAGTTTTCTTTTCTCCTCAAAAAGAGCCTTTTCTTCTTCAGTTAATTTAATTTCAAGTCTTTCATTTCGCATTCTATTTGCCATAGGTAAATCCTCCTTTGAATGTATTTCGGGTCTTAGGGTACACCCTAACAAGTTAAAAATTGATAAAAAAAGAAGCAGATCCCAAAGGGCTGCTTCATCAATTTTTTCGTAAGTGTCCGTACACTTACTGTGCTTGCTACAAAAGAATGAATTAGATAGCAAGCATTAAGCATCTATTAACTTTTAGATAATTTTACAATAAAATTTGCTGAAAGTCAAAGCTATAAAGAAGATTGTTATTCAAACTTAAAAGTTAGTTGACATTAACTATCATTTATGATAAAATAAAATTCGACAGTAGTGTCGGTTTTTATTACGATATGAAATGAGGTCTTTGTTTTGAAAGAAGAAAAACAAAAAGTTGGACAAATTAGAAAAAAAGAGATTCGAGAAGCTGCAAAGAAATGCTTTCTAAATAAAGGGTTTCAACTTACAACAATGGAAGATGTTATCACAGAGGTAGGAATGAGTAGAGGAGGTGTCTATCATCATTATGGTAATACAAACGAAATGTTTAAAGACTTAATGCTTGATGGTAATGATTATAGAAACAACTTGATAAATGAGTATTTAAAAAACAATCGAGGAAAAGATAAATATCAGCAAATGGGTGA